>NZ_JAAKDW010000001.1 GCF_011038845.1 Enterococcus sp. ZJ1622 | reverse complement strand
TGAACAATCATATTTTAACGATTTGAAGGGCTTTTTGGTAGAACCCTTTATTCCCCACCCGCATAGCAGGTGGTTTTATGTTTCACTCGCTTTGCGAGCTCAACTAGGTCTAAAGACAATAATAAAAAAATCGTGACGGAAATCCGTCACGATATGAATCAGTGTCACAAACTAAGGAATCCACCCTCAGACAAGTCTGTCGCATCCTCTTCTTTTACATCAAACTCTTCAACTTCACATCTGGATATTTATCTGCAAACCAGCGTTCTGCAAATTGGTTTTCAAACAAGAACAATGGTTGGTCAAAACGGTCTCGAGCCAAGATGTTTCTGCTGGAACTCATTTTTTCATCCAAATCTTCCGGATCGATCCATCTTGCAATCTTATGCCCCATTGGCGACATGATCACTTCAGCGTTGTATTCATTCAGCATACGATACTGGAAAACTTCAAATTGAAGCTGACCGACTGCTCCAATAATGTATTCTTCTGTTAGATAAGTTTTATACAGCTGGATCGCCCCTTCTTGGACAAGCTGATGGATCCCTTTATGGAAGGATTTTTGTTTCATCACATTTTTTGCCGTTACTTTCATGAAAAGTTCCGGTGTAAATGACGGCAGCTCTTCGTAAGCGACCTTTAGCTTTCCTTCATAAAGTGTATCACCGATTTGGTAATTGCCCGTATCGTAGACTCCGATGATATCCCCTGCTACTGCTTTTTCGACGTTTTCACGAGCATCTGCCATGAACTGTGTGACATTGCTTAGTTTCAGCTTTTTATTGGTACGTTCCAAAGAGACGTCCATCCCGCGTTCGAATGTACCTGAACAGATCCGGACAAAGGCGATCCGATCACGATGGGCAGGATTCATATTCGCCTGGATCTTGAAAACAAATCCTGAAAAGTCTTCTTCGTACGGGCTGACCATTTGTTCATCTTGTGTTTTATGTGCATATGGTGAAGGAGCTAGATCGACGAATGTCTCTAAAAATGTTTGTACGCCGAAATTGGTCAAAGCAGAACCGAAAAACACAGGTGTCTGATCTCCACGAGCGATTTTTTCTTCATTGAATGCATCGCCGGCTTCTTTGATCAGTTCCACTTCTTCCAGCACTTGCTGGTACAATGAATTTTCTGTCAAAGGATGATTGTCAGGAAGCAAGCCGTCTTCATCCAATGGCACAAGACGCTCGTCATTATAATTTTCCGGGCGGTAGAATTCGACACGATTATGATGGATATCGTAAAGTCCTTCTAAACCTTTTCCCATACCAATCGGCCAATTCATCGGATAAGATTCGATATCCAATAGCTCTTCTAATTCTTCCAGCAGATCCAACGGTTCACGACCATCACGATCCAGTTTATTGATAAAAGTAAAAATAGGGATACCGCGTTTTTTTACAACTTGAAATAATTTCTTCGTCTGTGCTTCGATCCCTTTTGCACTGTCGATGACCATCACTGCGCTGTCGACCGCCATCAAGGTACGATAGGTATCTTCTGAGAAATCCTCATGTCCAGGAGTATCCAGGATATTGACACGTTTACCTTGATAGTCAAATTGCATCACAGAACTGGTAACAGAAATCCCACGTTGCTTTTCGATTTCCATCCAGTCTGATTTTGCGAAGTTTCCGGTTTTTTTCCCTTTCACCGTCCCGGCTTGGCGGATCGCGCCACCAAATAAAAGCAGTTGCTCTGTGATCGTTGTTTTCCCGGCATCCGGGTGGGAGATGATCGCAAATGTCCGGCGATTGTCCACTTGTTGTTTTAACTCTGGATTGTTCATAATTTAACTCCGTTTCTCACTCATTTATTTACTCTGTGCATCTGTCACAGTCTCTTCTTACAACTAGATTAGTATAGCATGGATTCGGCGATTGAAAAAGCCGTCAAACTGATAATTCTTTTTGTGTATCTACCGGCAAAAAGAAAAAGAGGTTAAGACAGAACCTGTCCCAACCTCTCAGCAATACAGCGTGATATCCCAAGAAAGGAAGAATCATTTTATCTTCTTTTATCTTCTTTTATCTTCTTGGTTCATCGTCTTCGAATTCTTTTCTGAAATAACGGCGTTCTTCTTCCGGCTCTGCTTCTGTTTCTGCAGGATCATGGAAGATCACCCGAATCTTGAGAATTCTAGAGCCTTCCATTTCTTCCGAGATCAACGTGATATTATCTACATCAAAAGACAATTTTTCTCCTTCATCCGGGATCAGTCCTAACGCTGTGATCAGATAACCAGCCATCGTATCGACGTCACTCATGTGCAAGTCGCTGTCGAAAGCTTCGTTGAACTCATCGATCAGCATACGACCTTGGATGATGTATTCATGTTCGTCGACTTTCTCATATAGATTTTCTACTTCGTCCGATTCGTCATCGATCTCTCCGACGATTTCCTCAAGAAGATCCTCTAATGTCGCTAAACCAACGACACCGCCATATTCATCTAGCAAGATAGCCATTTGGTTTTGTGTTTTTTTCATTTCATACAACAGATCATCGATAAAAATCGTTTCCGGTACGAATAAAGGTTCTTGCATGATCTTTCTGATTTCCAAATGATCGAAACCAAATTTATGAGCGGCTTTCAATAAATTCTTTGTATGAAGGATACCGACGACTTTGTCTTTATCTTCATTATAAACAGGGATCCTTGAATAATTTTCTGATAACACTTCATTGACATTGTCTTCAATGGAGTCATTAATGTCGATCATAAAAGCATCTGTTCGAGGGACCATCACTTCCCGCGCAACCTTTGTGTCTAAAGAAAAGACACCTTGCAGCATCTCCAGTTCTTCGTTATTCAATACACCTTCTGTTTCTAACATATATCTCATTTCGTCTCTGGTCATCTTTGAATCTTCATCATCGAATGTCATCGGCGTAATCCTTGCCAACAGACTCGTCGAAGCAGACAGGAGCCAGACAAACGGTTTGGCAACGACACCGATCAGCCGGATAAGTCCTGAGGTAAATTTCGCTACTTCTTCTGATTTGTTCAAAGCAATTCTTTTAGGATACAATTCCCCAAAAACGATGGAGACATAGGTCAAAATAGCCAGTACAATGATGTTCGCAATATTTTTTGCTGCTGCACCGCCGCCTAATACAGGCGCTAGCCGTTCGGATAAAGTATTGGCTAATGAAGCACCAGATAAAATGTTGACCAAAGTGATTCCTACTTGGATTGTCGATAGGAAGTTATTTGGATTCTGCAATATTTTCAAAAGCTTTTGAGATTTCACATCTCCTTCTTCAGCTTTCTGCTCGATCCGATTCTTATTAATCGAAACAACGGCAATTTCGGAAGCTGCTAAAAAAGCATTGATCAATGTCAAAATGATCAATAATAAAATCTGCGCTAACAGCGACTGACTCTCAGGGTCAGCATTCATAATCGCATTCTCTCCTTATATAGTTGATTTTAATTTACGATAGAAAAAAACGTGGCTATAGTAGCCACGTTAAAATGGTATCACAAAGCCATTTCCTTTGCAATAAAAACAAGTGTATTAGAATGTTCTAAGGGGTCGTTGCGATTTTTTTCTTGTTCTCATTTTGTTTATCTTCCTTGACGATTTTTATGACGTAAGAAATGATTGTTTTACAGATAGCATAAAAAGGAACACCTAGGAAGATACCTAGCAATCCAGCGATATTTCCTGCTACCAATAAGACGATGATGATGGTCAGCGGATGGATCTTCAATGATTTACCGATCACATTCGGATAAATCACATTCCCGTCCAGTTGCTGAACGACCAGTACGACTACACAGCAAAGCAAAGCCTTTACCGGTTCGTTGAAAACCGTCACGATAAACGCAGGTGCTAACCCAAGATAAGGGCCCAGATAAGGGATCAGATTGGTCAGTCCTGCAATCACACCGAATAAAAAGGCGTAATCCACTCCGATGATCAGATAGCCTAAAAAAGTGAACGTTCCGACAAACAGACACTCGATTGCCTGACCGCTGATATAGCTCGCTAATGTTTTATTCAGCTGTCCAAGTAATTCAACGATTTGACTTCTTCGTTTTTCAGGAAAGAACTGCTTGATATTTGGTACCAGTTTTTCTCCATCTTTCAGCATGTAAAACAAAATAAACGGTGCAGTGATGATCACCACGGTCGCCGAAGCGATTGTTCCAACGATCGATCCTAAACTATTTGAGACACCGCTGAGGAATTGCTGGATGATCGTTCCATAAGAGATATCTAGCTGTTCAAAATATTTATTGACATCCACCTCTTTGAAAATAGGCAGTGCGGCTACTTCTTTCAGCCAATTTTCGACTTGCTTGATAAAATCAGGCATATTGGATGCTAGCGAGGAGATCTGCTGTACAAGGCTCGGTATGACGCTGAGTAAGATCCAAATGATCGCTGCGACCAACAAGAGCAGCACGATCGCCACCGCCCATATTCTTTTGATCTTTGTTTTCATCAGTAATTTAACAATCGGGTTCAGCAGATAATACAAGAAACCTGCAATCAGCACCGGTGCAAATAAGGTAGAAAAAAACGTTCCGATTGGTTCGAAGATAAAGTTGATTTGTGAGGACACCATGATCAACGTAGCGATGATCAGTAATTCAAGTGACCAGAACATCAGCTTGGATTGTTTTAGTTTTTCAAACAATGGATTTTCTCCTTTCTTCTTTTCTATTAGTATATAGTAAAACCGTGAAAATTTCTTTTTTATTTTTTTGAAACCTTCCCTATCTTTTTATTTATTTTACTTTCCAGTATACTATACACATGAAAGGTGGCTGGATCATGAAAGTTGTACAAACTAAAGATACGATGAGCAGCATCTACCTAGATGCTGTTCGGATCAGAAATCAAGTATTCGTTGTCGAGCAAGGAGTTCCTTTGTCTAGAGAAATAGATAAAGATGAGGCACACTGCATTCATTTTGTGCTTTATTCAGATCAGAAAGAACCTCAGGGGACTGTGCGTCTCTTACCTTTGAAAAACGGGAAGATGAAACTACAGCGTATGGCAGTCCTTTCTGAATACCGTCATAAAGGACTAGGAAAAGTCCTTATCGAAGAAGCTGAAAACTTTGCCAGAAGACAAGGATACAATACGATTCTTCTCGGTGCGCAAGTAACGGCAGAAGCATTCTATGAAAAATTGGGCTATGAAGTATACGGCGAACCCTTTGAAGATGCTGGGATGGCGCATGTGCATATGCAAAAAAGGTTGTGAAAGCAGCGGCTTGACCTGAGCATTAGAGAGGGAAAATGCGAAATAGCTTTCCATATTTTGCATTTTTCTGAACTAATGCCGAAGGTCAGCTGATTGAACACCGTGAATGAGGTTGTGACAGTGGCGCTCAGCTTTGAGAGATAAGAAAAATTTTGCGAAAATGGCTTCTCACATTTTTGCATAAATTAGGCTTATCTCCGAAAAGTTGGCACTGGAACACCGTGTATGAGGTTGTGACAGGCGACGTCTGGATTTAAGAGATAAGACAATTTTATGAAAATGGCTTCTCACATTTGAAATTGTGATAAACGATCGCCGAAACTTGCATAGAAAAACAGTAAGCCTCGAGAAAACTCTTGGCTTACTGTTCTTTTTCTTTTCACTTGCGCGACAATTGCTTGTAACGGTCATACCAAATATCAATATAGCCTTCTGAGAACGGGCCATCTCCATTATTGATCCAGTCAACCAAAATCTTCACGTTTTCTTTTAGGATGAAGTCAATATCATTCGGATAATTCATCATTTTGCTATGCATCTCATATTCATCGACATCCAGTAGTCGTTTCTCACCATCAGGAAACACCTTGATATCTAAGTCATAATCAATATACTTCAAGGCCTCATCGTCCAGTAAAAAAGGTGAAGCTAGATTACAATAATAGGAAACCCCCTTTTCTCGAATCATTGCTATTACATTGAACCAGTATTTTTTGTGAAAATACACAATTGCTGGTTCGCGCGTTACCCAACGCCGGCCGTCAGACTCTGTTACCAGAGTGTGATCATTCACGCCGATCATTGAATGTTCGCTTGTTTTTAATACCATGGTATCACGCCACGTTCGATGCAATCTGCCGTCGTGTTTATAACTTTGGATCGTTACAAACTCTCCTTCTTTTGGAACTCCCATAGCAACCCTTCCTTAAGCAGCATCTTGTGCTTTGTGTTTGGGTGTTCATTACACCGACATCATAATTATTATATCAATAAAAATTAGCTTTGCCTAGAAAGGATTACTATTGTTTCTATTTTTCTCCAACTGTTCGATCAGTTTCATCTGGACTTTTGGAAAAACCACTGTTTCAAATCTATCTGGCGACAGCCATTGTGTGATTTCAGTATCGATGAATACTTGTTCAGCTGTATTTGTCGTCCGTCCATAAAAAAGCAGGACATGCCACTTCAGATGACTGAAGATATGGGTCACTTCACCCAAATGCCGTTTTTGCCAGATCACCTGTTCCTGGTTCGAAAAAGGCAATTCCGCTGTTTCCTCTGCCACAAGCAGTTCATCAAACAGGCTGCTCTCGACCCCTTTTGCCCATTCTTCTTTTAAAAGCGCATATTTTTCCTTGGATACTTCAACCATCGGGAATGTCCACATGTCTGCTAACAGCTTTTGACTGCTGCGCTGTTCGAAATAATAAGCACCTTCCTTATTCTCGATAGCTGCACAGACATAATAGACATCTTTTGGTTTTGCTTTTTTTGTTTTCACAGGAAACTCTGTTTGGATTCCCCGTTTGTTTGCCAAGCAGAACTGCTGGATCGGACAGATCTCACATCTTGGCGAAGTTGGCGTGCAGATTGCTGAGCCCAGATCCATCATCGCTTGATTGAACTCTCCGGGGTGCTTTTCATCAATGATGGCACGCATTGCCTCGTCGAATGTTTTTCGGCTGGAAGCTTTGGCAATATCTTCTTCAATACAGAACAGACGGCTGACTACCCGCATCACATTCCCGTCGATTGCAGGTTCTGGCAGTCCGAATGCAATACTTGAGATTGCGCCTGTTGTATAAGGACCGATCCCTTTCAGCGAACTGATCTCTTCTGGTGTTTCTGGCATTTTCCCGCCGAATTCTTCCATGATTTGTTTAGCAGCTGCTTGGATATTGCGTACTCGGGAATAGTAGCCCAATCCTTCCCATGCTTTCAGCAGCTTTTCTTCCGGTGCATTTGCCAGTTCCTCGATCGTTGGAAACCACTCCATAAAACGGTAAAAGTAGTCGATGACTGTATCGACTCTGGTCTGCTGGAGCATGATCTCTGAGATCCAGATGCGATAAGGATCTCGATTATAGCGCCAAGGAAGATTTCTTTTTTCTTTTTCATACCATTGTACAAATATTTCCTGAAACTGACGCGTCTCTTCAGGCGACCATTTTTCCCATTCTTTATTCACTTGACTCCTCTTCCTTTTCCATGATGAATCGCTGGATCATATCCAAATCAAATCCTTTTTGATATAAGCTTTGTTTCACTTTTAGGTTTCTTTTTCTCGGTTCAAACCGCAGATTCTTACGCCAAAGCTTCTCCCCTTGCTTCACAAGAAAATCGTACTCCTCTTCTTGGTCTGCTTCTTGAGGCAATGTGGTCATCGCTTGCTGGATGACATCTTGAGTGAATCCTTTGGTCATGAGCATTTGCTGGATTTTTCGCAGCAGTTCTTTTTGACTTTTCCCATGGTTTTTACCAAATGCTTTTTCAGCAGCTTGACGCGCAGTTTCGACTTGATCTTCAAAAGTATATTGACTAAGTGCCTGTTCGATGATCTCAGGCTTCAAGCCTTTTTGTTGCATTTGTTGTCCCAGTTTTTTTGGTCCTTTATCGCTCAACCGCATATTGGTTCTCACGTAACTCTCACCATAGACCAAATCATCGACTAACTGTAGTTCTTTCAATCGTGCAACGATTTTATTCCGGTCTTCTAGTTCGATTTCTTTTTCTTTTAAATATGTTCGGATCTCTTTTTCCGAACGAAGCTGATAACTCAAATAATTCATCGCTTGCTGGAAGCCAAAATCAAATCCGCTGCTTTTTTTTATCTCTTGGACCGTTTCCTCTTCCAGTTCCTGTCCCTTCAGCAGACGATAACGAACTAAAATATCTTCTGAAACTCTCAGAGACTCTCCTTCAGACAAGTCGACTCGATAAAAAGGCCCTTTGCCTTTACTGATCCTAGTAACTGTTATCATGAAATCCCTCCTCGAACGTATATTCTCTATCATACCACAGAAAATCCCCATCAACAGGTATTATATGATAGAATAGACCCACATAAAAAGAAAAGGGAGAGACCGATGACAGAATCAATTGTCAAAAATGGACAAACAGTTCCTTTAAAAATCAAACGCTTAGGAATCAACGGCGAAGGTATCGGCTATTTCAAACGCCTGATCATCTTCGTACCGTACGCTTTGCCGAAAGAAGAAGTTGTGGTGAAGATTACAAAAGCAACCCCTCGCTATGCGGAAGCAGAATTAGTCAAGATCAAAAAAGCCAGCAAAGATCGCGTGGTCGCTCCTTGCCCCGTATACTATGAATGCGGTGGCTGTCAATTACAGCATCTAGCTTATCAGGCACAATTGGATTTTAAGAAGGACTTGCTCTTGCAAGCGCTGGAAAAATTCAGACCAGAAGGCTTTCAGTCTTATCAACTGCTGCCGACGATCGGAATGGACGATCCCTGGCATTACCGGAATAAAGCACAATTCCAATTGCGAAAAAACAAACAGACCCAAAAAACAGAGGCAGGACTCTACCAGGCAGACTCCCATCAGCTTGTTCCGATCACCGATTGCCTCGTCCAAGAGCCGCGTACGCAAAAGGTTATGAACACCGTTGTGCAACTGCTCAATAAATACGATTTACCGATCTATGATGAACGAACGAACAGCGGGATTTTCCGTACGATCATGGTAAGAGTCGGCGTAAAAACTGGCGAATTACAAGTCGTATTCATTACGAGAAGCCAAAAATTCCCACAGAAAAATGCGATGATCCGTGAAATCAACCACCGACTGCCTGAAGTAGTATCAGTCATGCAAAATGTCCAGCCACATAAAACTTCTCTGGTGATGGGCGATGAAACGCTCCATCTTTGGGGAAAAGAAGCGATCGAAGAACAGATCAATGAAGTGACTTTCGATTTATCGCCACGTGCGTTTTTCCAATTGAATCCTCAACAGACAGAAGTTCTTTACGGAGAAGGTATCAAAGCCTTAGCGATCCAGCCGGATGAAACGATCGTTGATGCGTATTGCGGGGTCGGAACGATCGGCTTGAGTGTGGCAAAGCAGGCAAAAGAAGTACGAGGCATGGACACCGTTCCTCAAGCAATCGAAGACGCACAAAAGAATGCACAGCGTTTAGGATACAAGAATACCCGCTATGAAGTCGGTACTGCAGAAGAGTTGCTGCCTAAATGGTTAGACGAAGGCTTCCAGCCAGATGGGATCATTGTCGATCCGCCACGTACAGGTTTAGACGGCAAATTGGTGCAAGCTTTATTGAAAAATCCGCCGAGAAAACTCGTCTATATTTCCTGTAATGTTTCTACTTTAGCGCGCGATTTGGTTCAATTAAGCAAGAAATTCCACGTCGATTATCTTCAATCTGTCGATATGTTCCCTCAAACGGCACGTTGCGAAGTAGTCGTCAAACTGATTAAAAAATAACCTTATCTGAAAAAAACGAAGCAAAACCTTTGATGGCTTGCTTCGTTTTTCTTTATATATATATTTTTAATATCCGAGTGACTGACATTTCTAAGACTACTGGATATTTACGTCAATGACTTGATAAAATGCATTCGTTGTATCACTGATATTCCAGACAGCTAAAATAACATTGTACCCTTTGCGGTCTTGTGGAATAGTGATTGACTGATTCACTGTTTTTGGCGGTACTGTTGCTTTATCATCGATTTTTGTGATTAATTCGAAATCACTGAATTTCAAAGGCTGATCAGGGTTCCATGTTGGTTTAGTAATATAGTAATCCCAAGTACTTGTACGATGTTGTGCTGTTAGGTTCCATGTGATATTCAACGTTCCTGAATTGATCATGTTTTTGTGCCATCTATTTGACGTTTGTTCATCCAATGGTTCAAAACCGCTTACGCCCGCACTAGCGATTTTCCCATCGATAAAGGTGTTTTTCGGTGCTTCGATACTTTGCGGTTCCCATTCTGCTCGTCCAACATTCTGATTTAATTTCCCTGCATTTGATGTTCCTAGATAAGCACGACTTCCTGGTGAAGTAATATACCCATGTGCAAATCCTGGAATACTAAAACCAAACAACCCTAAACTGACAATTCCCAACAATAATAACGCGCTGAACTTTTTCATAAATGAACCTCCTCTATTTGATATCCACATTGTAACCGTTTTATTCTATTTCTCCAAACATTATACTTTTATAATTTTTAAAACCTAATCTTACAATTTTACGTCACAAAAAAAGCTGGGATTTCGTATCTTCCCAGCCTTGTCTATTTGAATGCTGCCAATTTTTTCACTTCTTGTTTGATTCTGTCTCTTGTTTGACGGAACTCGTTCAAGATCTCTTCATCTGTTCCTTGCGCTTTTGCCGGATCTTCTAAATCCCAGTGTAAATGCGTTTTATCTTTAGGGATTGTTGGACACTTGTCTTTTGCATCCCCACAAAGCGTGACGATCAAGTCTGCTTGTACAAAATAATCCATAGCGATCAGATCCGAAGTTTGTCCAGAAATATCTACTCCGTCTTCCGCCATTACTTTTACCGCTTTGGGATTCAGTCCATGTGTCTCGATCCCTGCACTGTGTATCTCGAAATCCTCATCTAGTAATTGATGCCCGTATCCTTCTGCCATCTGACTGCGACAGGAATTTCCTGTACATAGAAAATAGATTTTTCTCAAGTTACTTCTTCCTTACTATTCGTTATAATGAGCTCATTTCATTATACCACGAAAAAAGAAAAGGAGCTGTCCATTCCTGTCAAAACCTCTTCGATTGATTCATCTTCCTAAAGCCATTCGCTTAAAGTAATCAAAGAACTTAGGAAACTTGTCTCCAAGGGCCCCATTCGCCAGATTCGAGCGGATTATTGTTTTGTGTCCAGTATCTTGCTTCATAGATGATCCCTTCATGAACCACACGATCTCCCGCTACGTAAACTGTTGCAGGATTCCATTCAGGGATAGCTGATTCATTTTCTTTTAACGTCGTAAATTTTATTACGGCTTTATCCGATACATTCCCGGAGCGATCCTCTGCCGTTATCTCGACTGTGTACTCCGTGTTGCTTTTCAGGTTGCTGTAGGAATATGTCAAAGCAGAGGTAGTCGCTGTACTGGTTCCTCCACCTTTTTCAATCAGCTTAAGATTGTATTTTGCTACTCGATCATTATCTGTTGCAGGTGACCAGTTTACTGTTGCGCGTCTTGTAGTGACTCCGCTCGTTGTAAGATTGCGAGGAGGTGTTGGTTTTTCTGTATCAACAGGAATCTCAGAATCATCGACAAAATCTTGGGCAACATTTAAGAATTCGTACTGATTCGTTACTCGTCCTTGTCCGCCATCCACTTTTGCATCCCGGTTCATCGACCAGTAAGAAACCATTCCAAGCTTACGCTCCTTAGCGTGCTGAACGACTTTGTCAAACATTTCAGTTGTAAAATAAGGATGCGCTTCGCTTTCGAATCCTATAGATGGCGTTGTTCCCAATTTTGCGTACGCTTGCTCTGTCGTCAATGTTTTTCCTGTATATGTACGATAATAGTCTTTCAATTGTACCATCGTATTGTCCACTGCATCCAAAGATCCTTGCGCATAGTCAGGCACGACAGGTCCGTAACACATCGTCATCAGATTCAGGTTCGTCAACTCAACTCCAGCTTCCAGATAGGCGCGTAAAACGTCCAGACCAGTAGAAATCAATCCAGTGTCCATCACGGGAAGAGTCAATGTTACTTCGACACCTGTAGCTTCTTGCACTCGTTTTACTGCCTTCGCATTGGCTAAATTTTCTTCATATCCCATCGCTGCGGCCTCTACATCATAATCCACTCTAGTCAATCCATAGCCTTGGACTACTTCCATATATGCATTATATAACAGATCCTCATCTTGCGTTACTTCCCAGAAAGCGCCCGAGTTCAACCCGCCGAAAGAAACTGCTGCATCTCCGCCGTTTTGTCGTAATTCACGGATCGATTTTTTGATTCCTTCATATTGCCACTCATCATTGTCAATTTCGCTTAATCCAGTAAATCCTCCCCATGCCCAGTCAATCCGGCCATTCTTCACACCTCTAGCTTGCATGAATGCTAATTTAAAGAATTTTTGTCCAGTCGTTTTTGATATGGCAGCTAAATCAACTACTCCATTATTTGATAAATCTTCACTGGATGAATAAGCTGTCATATCGACATAAGGTGCCACTACTTGTTCAGGCCATTCGATCCCCTGTCCTACACCGAAATCCGGTTTAGCCACAGTTTTTTGTTCCACAGCTGCAGTTCCTTGTACTTCACTCAATAGCATCGGGGCAATCAACATACCGCTTAATGCCATTCCCACAATTAGCTTTTTTGTTCGTTTTCCTCTAAACATATGATTTATTCTCCTTCACTAAAAATATTTTTCCGATACTTGGTTAAGTAATCGGTTACATCTTTATCGTAGCAGAAGAATAATTTTATTATAACATTTATATGTCAAAATTAAGGTTATTTAACCTTCCTATTCTTTAATATTCATATAAAAAAAGTTCTCCAATAAAGCTGTATCCTATTGCAACTTTGGTCTTTATTATCCCTGAACGATCCCTATAGCACTGTTTAAGCGAATGAAAACCAAAAATTGCATTCTTTACTTTAAATAACACAAAAATAACATGAAGAATGAATCGTAAAGCAACAAATCATAAAAAAGCGTGTTTTTCTTAATGATGACCCTCGTAAAAAGCGTACGTGTCTTATCCAATCTAAATACAGGTATGGAACGAATCGTTCATGGTAAACTGGATATATAGAAAGGAGTGGAGAAAATGAATATGTTGAAAGATCGCAAGTTTTGGTTTTGTGTGGTTGGGATCGTTGTTTTAGGTTTTTTATCTGGGCTTTTAAGCGGAAATCCAGGAAGCTATTATTATTCCTTGCAACTGCCCTCTTTTGCGCCACCTAGTTGGTTGTTCGGTCCGATGTGGACATTGTTGTATCTATTGATGGGGATTTCTCTTTATTTACTGCTGAATCATGAAAATAGAAAGCAGAGACAGACGATGGTCACGCTATTTGTAATTCAATTCATCTTTAACCTTTTATGGACGTTCTTCTTCTTTAATCTGAAGAACAATTTAGTCGCAGCGATCGATATTACGTTGTTAGTGATTTTCTTGTCCATGCTGATGTACCATTTGTGGCTCAATAAACGGATAGTATCGTGGCTCATGCTTCCTTACTATATATGGGTATTATTTGCGACCCTTTTAAATTATTCTATCTATTTCTTGAACTAAAAGTCGATCGACGAATCATCGAAATCAGGATAGACGTCATTCATGTCAAGATATAAAACATCCGAACTGATGGAGGATGTTCGCTGATAGTCAGCGAACAGATCCTATCATCGTTCGGATGTTTTGTTCTCTTATTTCGATTGTGTGTGTTTAATAACCATACCCGTATCCATAATCGTTCTGTCCGTCAGTTCCCTGATCGGCATAAGGATCATAGGTTTGCGTATCTTGGCTTGGGGCATAGTATTGGCTCGTGTCTTCATTTTGCTGATAATTGGTATTCGGATCTTGATACTGATCATAGGAACTTTGTGTATAACCAGATGTATCTTCACTTTCCGTTCCAGTTTCTTCGTCTGATGTATCAGCGCCATCCGAATCATCGTAAAACATCATATAAGCATTATCATTCTTCATATTAGGCAAAGTATCGCTTGTCTTGATGTTCAATTGCTTTTTCAATTCATTCTGGATCGAAAGCAGATCGTTTTTCCCAAGAATCTGGTAGTATATGCCATCGATCGTCTGGCTTTCGCCTTGCAGCTGATCTTGTTTGATCGTTTTAAAAGCAGAGGTGTAATTGGTTGCTACGTCCATCATATCGTCCCAATCCAGATCCGTTGTTACGTTGTTTTCAACAGCTTTTAAGATTTTTTTATAATTGCTCACACCATCTAAACTCAAAACTTTATTGACGATTTTTGTCACTACTTCACGCTGACGTCTCTGACGACCGATATCGCCTTCTGGGTCTTCGTGACGCATCCTAGAATAAGCTAAACCCGTTTTTCCATTTAACGTTTGTTTACCTACTGGGACATGCACGCCATCTAATGTAAAATCGATTTTGTTATTGACTTCGATTCCTCCGACTGCATTGATCAAATCTTCCATCCCGTCCAAATTGATCGTCACATAATGATCGAGTGGGATATCCAGTAACTGTTCGATCGAGTCCATCGCCATTTCGACACCGCCGAATGCATATGCATGATTGAGTTTGTCTACCGTGCCATATCCGACGATATTCGTATAGATATCACGATCAAGACTTACGATTGTTGATTTTTTTTGTTTAGGATTGACGGTGACGACCATCATCGTATCAGATCTTCCTTGTTCGGTACGACCTAATCCCCCAGTATCCAATCCCAGTAACAGGACTGAAAATGGCTCACTGTCGTCGATATTGACCTTGTCCTTTCGTTTAGTGGACTCTCGATTCAGACTTTGCGAAATTTTATTCACTGTCTGATTCGCCTCGCTCATGAACTTGATCCCATAAGCTGAAAGCCCGCCTACCAAGAGAACAAGTATCCCGAGTAAAGTTAATATAACTTTCTGCCATCGCTTCATAGTACACCTCTGTCTCACATTTTCTAAAATATTGTCTCATACAACCAATAAATCAGCAATTTCCCTTTTTAAACGTAAGAAAACTTTAAAAAAATAAATGAGTACAATAACTGATTTATATGTAATTTTTTCAAAATTCTTAACTATCATACCACAGCACACAAAATGAGGAAAGAAGGAATAGGACCTATTTGTAAAGGTTTTACAAATTTTTCCGCTTTTTTGGTTAAAAAATATCTCTTTTTATTTTATCGATCATTCCTTCTTAAAAAACAAAAAAGACCGGAAAAATAGATGCCGGTCTCATCGATGATTCGAAAATCCAGGGTATAGAACGCAAGAATCGTTTAATCATTTTTTGCTTTGTGTTCTGTTGGCTACTCAACTTCTGCTTTTCAGCTGGTGATTTGCAGCGATCCGGCGAATGTATTTATCGATTTCTTGAAAGTCACTCCCCGTCACAGATCCTTTGGCTAAAATCAAACTGTCTTCATTCAAATGATCGTTGATAGCCTCACCCAGTTCTTGGAGTGTACTAAACCACTGGAATCGCTCTTCCTGCTCTTTCACTTCCTCAAATACCGCTTTGAACTGCTCACCGTAACCGAAAACACGATCGGCAGATGTCTTTTTCATTTCAGTTTTCAAGGCTTCATGGACCTTCGCGGAAGCTTCGCCCAGATCCGCAATTTGGCCTAAGATCAAAAAACTGTTTCCTTTATAAAAGGGGCGTACATCATTGAAATATTCAATCGCATTTTTCATCGATGGCAATGAAGCGTTATGCGTATCATCAATGAATGTAAACTGCTGTCCCTCTTCAGATGCGTACTCTGTCTTGTCTAGGATCTTTCTCAATGGCTTGAAGGTTTCGAATGCTTTTAAATACGGTTGAAGATCGCCTCTCAATTTCCATACGGTCAGTAAAGAAGCCAAAGCATTTGAGATCATCCCCGAAGAAGAAACTGCTAGATTCAATAAAACTTCTTCGCCAAAAAACGAAACTGTGACTTCGCAGTATGTTCTTTTCTGCTCTTTCTTTTTTACATACACATCTTGTGTCTGATCATGTAAGGAATAAGTGAAGATCGTAGCTGTCTTTTTTTTAGCAGCTTTCAGTAATATGTCCAGTTCTTCTTGTCCCATGTCCGTATTGATGATCGCTGTCCCATCTGCTTTCAATCCATCAAAAATCTTTGCTTTATGGACAGCCACTCCTTTTGTGTCTTTCAGTGAGCTAAGATGCGCTTCGCCAATTGATGTCACGATAGCGATATCTGGTTCGATCAGATGAGACATCGATCCCGTGTCATAGGAATTCAATGCGTTTACTGAGACTTCCAAGTTCAAAAGATCGGGACAGCTGACTAATTTGCTCATATACAAAGGGATGGCGAATCGCACGTTATGGTTCCCGCGATTTTCCAGTACTTTTTCTTTTTGAAATAGATGGGAGATCATCATTCTAGTAGAAGTTTTTCCTGCCGAGCCGGTAATCGCGATAACAGGACCAGTGAATCGGCTGCGTAATTTCGCTGATAATTCCAATAAGAATTCCCAACTGTTCTCAACAATGAACTGAGGCGACGTCACTTGAGGATCTTCAATCGGTTTTTCTGTCACGATCAAGCCAAACTCGTTTTCTTTACCTGCGATTTGCTCATTGCCATCACGCCAAGCAACAGGCTTGCGGTTGATATAACTTCTTCTTTCAGGTGTCAGACAGACAAACATCGTTTTCGAATAATCATTTGATCGTTTCAAATGTCCAGAAAAATATTCTACATCGCGTATCTCTGTCTCCAATCCTTCATATTGTTTAAAATAGTACCCGTTGATGCCGGATAATAGTGTGTGGATCGTACTCATCTTTTTTCCTGCCTTTTTGATTTATTTTTTGCGTTTATTCTTACCACCTACCTCTTCTTGGTCTTGCTTGATTGACGTATCTCGCAGCATTTTTTTCGATCCGATTCGGTGAGTCGTTCTGGTCTTGTTCCCAAGGGTAGAGTCCTTCTTGGTTTTTTTCATATCTACTCAGATCTTCTTCTATAGTCTGGTTACTATGCTGTTTCTTTCGGCGTAAACGAATCCCTAAATAAGAAAGACCGATTGCTGCTAATGCCGCAAAACGAATGAATGCTACCATCTTGTTCACTCCTCTTCTTTGTAATGGATACGATAATTGATCAGTCCTGATAGAAAATGCTCCGCATCATCGATCCTCATCCTGAAGCGGTCATGTCTGGCAAAAAAGCCATAGCTGATCACAGCAGGGCACTTGAAAAATTGTGCAAACTCTGGGAACATGACGCCCGTGGTGATTTCATGGTGTACTCTTTTTTTCATCACAGTATTGATTCTTTCTTTTACTTGGCAAAAATCGGCTTCTTCAGCGAATATTTGATGCTTGAGTTCACTGTGTTCAAGTTTTGTCATCATTTTTGATGCTGCAACTAACAACTCGAGCATCGTCGGGTATGCCGTATCCCTTTTGTCGATAAAATCGATGTTTTCTAAAGCGTTTTTTATCCCAAACTGATAATATTCTACTGTTTGATGATGTTTCAGCATCTCATTGGTCGCATAACTTAACCAATGATCGTGATATTTTTGATAATTATTTTTCACAAACTGATCCATCAAACCTTCGCAGATAGCAAAGATTTCTGGTTTTTTCAATTGTGCATATGCTCGAAGGAGAGAAAACAGGATTTCGCCATCATAATAGATGATCCGAAACTGTTCTTTCGTTTCTAATCGCTCATTTAATACATGGATCGTTCGCTGATCATCCGTCAGGAATTTTTCTGACACTGTTTTGATCAACTGTTCCAGTATCGGATGGAACTGTTCTTTTTTCGCTACTTCACTATACTTAGCAATCGCTAAAATAGCCGTTGCTTGTGCACCTAATTTATATTCCACTTCCTGATTCAAGTAATCTTTGATAAGAAGCTCTCCATTTTCTACTGAAGTAAGATGTTCGATTCCCCAAACCAATCCATTTTCAACTTCTTCTAACATTTCATGATCTGAAAAATAGTCTGCGGCTTCTGCTAAAGCATATAAAGAAGAAAAATGCCGTACGGAGTTATAGCCTTTAAGCAGCTGATCATAACAAGGATAATAACCATAAATAAATTGACCGGTTTTGGTTAACTGTTTTCTCAAGTAAGTACTGCCTTGTGCGATCACTAAATCTGTTGTTTCTTCCAGATTCTCATAGGTCACTTCTCTCAAATGATTACCATTCCCATAATCTTTTAATGGATACATGTTTTCTTTTTCAAAATAAAATGACTTTGTCTGAAAAAAGTAAAAGGCTGATCGTTCTAAGTAACTGATATCCGTTTCTTCACGTCCATATTTACGTTTGACGTATCCTTTGTAATTTTGCGGATCAATCCGTAATTCAGGGAGGTTTTTTCCCACTTTATGTTTTTTGCTTGGCTTGATGATGGCATTGGCGACTAATTCTTCTTTCAAAAAGCTTCTTCGTCTCAAACCATCGATTCTTAGGTTAAAATCAATATAATTGTTCCGTTTGATTTTTCCTAGTCGTTCTTTTACTTGCTGATAATCGGCTTTTTCTTCTTCTGTGGCGATATCTATTCTTAAATAAGGTGCTTTTTCAAATTGGTTGAGACGATAAGCGGTCAGAAAATTCTGCCAAATCGTTTTGAAATTTCGGCCGTAAAACTCGTAGATCCGTCCACGTTCACTGAAATCCCCTACTGAAACGATGAGCAGCTGTTTCGATACGTTCGTCTCGATGGTCTCTAAAATATCTTTTATTTGTGACAAATAAGTTGTTGTGGCTGTTTGAACTATCACTGGATCACCTCTATATAGAAAAAGATGCGGCAAAAGTTTTCATTTTTGGTTGTCTTTTCCGTTGATACGGATCAAAAAATCGACTAATGCCGCTTTCTTCTTCGTTATTTTCAATATGTGTTATTCTTTATTTTTTTGCTTTTTCATTTTCCAGATTCCTAATCCGGACATGGCTGAGGCAAGTACTCCTAGCCAAGAAGCTGAAGAACTCAGTGTATCTGATGTCTTAGGATACGATTTTGGTGATGCTCCTCCCCCAGATGCAGTAGGTTTTGTCGTTCCTCCATGATAGCCTCCACCTGTTAGTCCACCTGATCCACCTGTTTGGCTGCCTCCGCTTGGTGCCGGAATCACATCAGGGTCCCCGTCTCCATCAGTGTCGGCGTCAGCGTCGGCGTCGGCGTCAGCATCAGCATCCGCGTCGGCATCTGCATCTGCATCCGCGTCGGCGTCGGCGTCAGCATCTGCGTCGGCATCTGCGTCGGCATCTGCGTCGGCATCGGCATCTGCGTCGGCATCTGCATCGGCATCTGCGTCGGCGTCAGCATCAGCGTCAGCATCCGCATCAGCGTCGGCGTCAGCGTCGGCGTCAGCGTCGGCATCTGCATCTGCATCTGCATCTGCATCCGCGTCGGCATCTGCGTCAGCGTCGGCATCCGCGTCGGCATCCGCGTCGGCATCTGCATCAGCGTCAGCATCCGCATCAGCGTCAGCATCAGCGTCGGCGTCAGCATCCGCATCAGCATCGGCATCCGCATCAGCATCGGCGTCAGCGTCGGCATCTGCATCTGCATCTGCATCAGCGTCGGCGTCAGCATCAGCGTCGGCATCGGCATCCGCATCAGCATCAGCGTCAGCATCGGCATCCGCGTCGGCGTCGGCGTCAGCATCAGCGTCGGCATCCGCGTCGGCATCAGCGTCAGCATCAGCGTCGGCATCAGCATCTGCATCGGCGTCGGCGTCAGCATCCGCGTCAGCGTCGGCATCAGCGTCGGCATCCGCGTCGGCATCTGCATCGGCATCTGCGTCAGCATCCGCATCGGCATCTGCATCTGCGTCGGCATCGGCATCAGCATCAGCGTCGGCATCGGCATCAGCGTCGGCATCTGCATCCGCGTCAGCGTCAGCATCGGCATCTGCATCAGCATCCGCATCGGCATCGGCATCTGCATCAGCGTCGGCATCTGCATCAGCATCGGCGTCAGCGTCGGCATCCGCGTCGGCGTCGGCGTCAGCATCCGCGTCAGCATCAGCGTCAGCGTCAGCATCGGCATCCGCGTCGGCATCCGCGTCAGCATCCGCGTCGGCATCAGCATCAGCGTCAGCATCCGCGTCGGCATCAGCATCAGCGTCAGCATCCGCGTCGGCATCAGCATCAGCGTCAGCATCCGCATCAGCGTCAGCATCCGCATCAGCGTCAGCATCCGCATCCGCATCACCATCATCATCATCCGGAATAACGGCTGTGGTTGGATCACTTGCTACTTCATTCTCATCATAAGCAATCAGCTGGATTTCCTCTAAAGGAGCTACGTCTTCTTCAGAAATCGGGATAGTAAAGTTTCCTGTCTCATCTGCTTGACCTTCTGCGATCAGGTTCCCTCCATCATCGTAGATACGAACCGTTGCATTCGGGTCTGCCATCCCGGTCACTTCATAACCATCTGTAGAGTTTCCCGTTACTTCTACGTTATATGGTGCTGTGACTGCAGCAGCTTCGTAAAACACAGGTGAGTAGCCATCGATATTTGAAGCGATTGCAATCGATAAAATATCTGACTTAAGAATCGTCCCGACAAAGCCAGCCTCATAAGGTACAGTCATATCGACTCCGGCATTTGATAAATCTGTGTAAGTAGGGTCTTGGATCAGTGTAGGGATCGTAACAGTAGTTTCTCCAAGGATACTTGCATCAGCAAGCGTACCAAGTAAAGAAGAACCAACATTCACTAATGCTAAAGCAGCACCAAAAGTAACATTGAATGCCGGTTTGATTGTTAACGCTAAAGCTGTATTGATCGTTGCGGCAGCTGCGTCCCCTAATAGCCCTCCATTAGATGTTGCTTCAATCGCTTGGACAGCATTATTGATCCCTTGTAAAATGTCCCTTAGATTTTCGCGGATCACTGTTTCCAATGCACCATCCAATTCGCCGTAAATGTATTCGTCACCTTGCATCTGAAGTTGTACCTCCACTTCAGCAGAGGACAGTGTCGAAAGGTTCTGCAGCAAAGCAAGCTGTTCATAGACCTCGGAAAGATTCACGCTCGCCAGTGGATTTAGATTCACGATATCTTCTACTGCTCCTACTAATGTCGTCACTGCCCCATCTACGATATTCAATAAAGGCGCTAAACTATTCCCCGGCAGCAGGATGTCTGTATAGAAAGTACCAGTTCCATTTGGTGTGACGAGACCTTGCATCTCTTCTGGAATCGCTAACACTGCACGACGAGTTCCATTGATCAGACTAACATCAAGCCCGCTGTTTCCAGAAATGACAAAGTCTACATTGCGTGTCGCTCCTTCTAATGGATAAGGTGCATCAACCGTCGTTCCACTAGTATTCGATGTACTGAGATTCGTGAAAAGCTGCCCGCTGATCAGATCTGCATGTACTTGCTGTGTCCCTACCGTAAACAGCGGTGTCGCAATTGAGATTGGTGTGATCCCTAACATCACGCCAGCCGCAAGTGTCGTACCGGCCATTAAATATTTTTTAGCGCGCCGTTTCGCTCTTGCTTTTTGTTCCATACTTTTTTTATAATCTTTTCTCATCGTTCTCCTCCTGTGCTAGTACTCATTTCACCCCTGTTTTTGTTTTCCTTTATCCAAATATGTCAGCTTTTTAGAACACTCCTTTTAGTCCTATTTTTTTAACCAAAAAGATATCTTTTTGAAACTATTCGATTCATCAACTTAAGTTAGTGGAATTTTAGCAACCATAAAATTAAAAATCTATTATTATGTTCTAATCTTATTTTAAATAACTATGATTTCATCCTTTGCTAGTAAGTCACCTTATCTCGCAGTATGTTATGTATTTGTATAAAAATAGGATTTTTTTCCTAGATGAATTATAATGAAATAAGCAATCACGACTTTATTTGGATTCTATTTTTTGAAAAGGCTACCACAAAAACACATATGTAAAAAATAACATTCAATCAACATAAAATAAAAAGTTATTATTCGTCTGAATTTGAGAAAACAAGCTTTTTTTATTATTTTTTGTTCTAAAAAAATACAATTGATAATAATTTTTTACGTACTTTTGTTTCATTCAACCTTATTCATAATCAAAGAGGAGAACGATTTTATGAATTTTTATACTTTTTTAGAAAGACCTGTACAACTACAATTGACGATTCTTGAACAGCTGCATACAACAAAAAAAAGCCGATCTTTAGAACAGCTTTCTCAATTACTAAAATGTGATAAACGCGCTGCTCTTAATCATTGTGAACATATCCGAGAACTTTCTGTGAACAATCAATTCAGAAAAGAAACACGGAATTATCACTTTTTAGGTACGAATACAGATTATCAGCAACTTGTCCTGAGTATCCTTGATCACTCAACGATATTTCATTTAATCAGAGAGTTATGCTTGTATTCGAGCGTGGATCTAGCTGCTTTTTCAGTAGAAAAAAATATCAGCGAATCCTTTCTCAGACGCCATATTACCCATATCAACAAATTATTGGAAAAATATCAGCTCCAGATCAAAACAGGAAAAGGACAGATTTATATCAAAGGGAGCGAGATGCAGATCAGGTATCTGATCTATTTAGTTTTATGGCAGGCATATCATGGGGTGGAGTGGCCTTTTCCATCGATTGATTTCCATGAATTGTTCTCAGAAATCACTTCAGCGTTCAAAATCGTGAATCAAAAACCGAATAAAATAAAAATGATCGAATGGTGCTTCATCGTTGCTGTCACTATCCTTCGTTCCAATCAAGGGAATGTAATACCAAAAGAGTCCTTGCCCTACTTTACAGACGCTCTTTGGGAAGGATTTGAAACGATTGCCAGTAAGCTGAAACAAAACTATCAACGATTACAGCTCAGCCTGACCGATACAGAATTCCTGTTTCTTTGGATGCAGTCACGCGCTGCCTTTTACTTAAAAGAAAACTATCTTGATACAGCTATGAAACTACACATCAAACATGCAACACCAGTAAAACAACTGCACAGCAGTTTCTTTTCATATATCTATTCGATCGGTTTCAAGTCATCTAAGATCAATCCAAAAAAACCGCTCTTGAATGGGACACTGTTAGCCAATGGGATGCACGGGTACTTGTTTCCGCAATTTTCGATCATCAAACATGATATCACTACGTTTATAGAAACGAATTACCCAGCTTTCTATTTAGAAATCAACCGTTTATCAGAAAAGTTCAAAATGGATTCTCCTGTTCTTAACTGGCTACATCCATGGAACCTAGCGGAAGCTTTTATGATCATCACGTCTCCAGCTTCATTCAATCAGGAAATAAAAATCAAGTTTGAAACCGACTTTCCTATTGGATTAGAATTAGCATATATGGAGATGCTTCAAGAACAGCTTCGCATGTACTTGAATGTCGTCTTTACTAACGACCTTCTCTTTAAGCCTGAACTGATCATACGTACCACCGATACACCGATAAAAAGCGTGACTTATGAAGAACAGATTCCTTGTTTGACGATCAGCACGGAGATGTCCAGCGAGCAAATCTATCTACTCAGCCAAAAAATCCAAGAACTGATACTGACAGAAACGAAAATCGCTAGATAATTGTAAAAAAAGACACGACTCCAAAATGAAGTCGTGTCTTTAGTCAACAAATTATTATAATTTAGTCACTTCAGCAGCTTGAGGTCCGCGTGCACCTTCAACAATCGTGAATTCAACTTCTTGGCCTTCTTCTAAGCTTTTGAAGCCGTCTCCTTGAATCGCTGAGAAATGTACGAATACATCGTCTCCGCCGTCTACTGTAATAAACCCAAATCCTTTTTCATTGTTGAACCATTTTACTGTTCCGTGTTCCATAAATGTATAGCCTCCAAAAAAGTTCTTGCAAGAGTCCTTGCATGAATATTATACCCAATTTAGAAAACGCTCGCAAGCTTTGCACTAGTTATTTTTCAAAATCTTTTTATGACAGGAGACTTTTTTAGAAAAACGGTTTATTTTGCTGCTTCAAAGCGTTTGTTTACTTCGTCCCAGTTCACTACATTCCAAAAAGCTTCAATATATTCTGGACGAACGTTTTTATATTTCAAGTAATAAGCATGTTCCCAGACATCTAATCCAAGCACAGGTGTTTTACCTTCCATTAACGGTGAATCTTGGTTTGCAGTAGAAGTGATCGCCAATTTACCGTTTTCAACAACAAGCCAAGCCCATCCTGATCCAAAGCGTCCAGCAGCTGCTTTTTTGAACTCATCTTTAAAAGCAGAGAAATCGCCGAATGTTTCTTCGATTGCTTCTTTGATTGCACCAGTTGGTTCTCCGCCAGCATTAGGCGCCATGATTTCCCAGAAGAAAGAATGGTTCGCATGTCCTCCGCCATTGTTACGAACGACTGTTTTGATATCTGTAGGGATCGCATCCATGTCTGAGATCAATTCTTCGATCGTTTTTTCGCCTAGTTCAGGGTATTTTTCGATTGCAGCATTCACGTTCGTTACGTACGTGTTATGGTGTTTGTCATGATGCAGATGCATCGTTTCTTCGTCGATGTAAGGTTCTAATGCATCATATGCATAAGGTAAATCTGGTAATGTGTAAGTCATAAAAAATTCCTCCTCAATGTTCCTTCATAGTATTTACACTACAAAGAGTAACAAAGAGAAGGAAATTCTTCAAAAATTATGCCTACTCATCTTTTTCGATCTGCTTGTTTTCTTCTTCAAAGACCTCTGTCTCTTTAAAAATAAATAATTTACTGAAAACATAATTGGCTAGTATCACGATGATCTGTGTGATTATTTTTGCCACATATTCATTGGTATGCATCCCATCGATCAGTAAAACCATCGCGCCCATATCCAATCCATATGAAAGAATCCGATAAAAAAAGAATTTGCCGCATTCAATCAGCGCATGGGTAAAATTCGGAGATTTAGAATGGAATACCCACAGTTTGTTCGTCACAAAAGCAAACAGGACCGAACAAAACCACGAGATAGAGTTGGAAAGTGCCATGCTCAAATCAAAATACTGCAGGGCGATCGCAAAACTGACAAAGTTCACGACCGTTGCCAAGCCGCCGAAAAAGAGATACACCAGTATTTCCCAATAGCCTTTGTTTTCCAGATATTCTCTTACTTGCTGATATAACTTCATGTGTCAACCTGCCTTATCAAAAATTCTTATTCATCATACTCTATTTTTCAGCAACTTTCATCTTTATTTAAAAAAATTAATTTTTTCCGATCATCCATTTTTGCTTCTGCCTGGATCGTGACGTGTGTGATGCCGTACCCTTCTTTCAGTATTTTCGCAATCTGAGGATAGATTTTTTCGACTTCACTCAGCAGCTGGTCCTCAAAGTCTATATGGGCATCAAAAACGATTTTCGTCTCACTATACTGCCAGACATGGATGTGATGGACGTCTTTTACCCCTGGAATGGTTTTAAGATCGCTCTCCAAGCGCTGATAATCAATCGCTGGTGCACTCTGCATTAGAATATCTACTGTTTTTATCACCACATGCACTGCTTCAAAAAAAATATAGACAGAAATAAGCAACGTGATCACTGGATCGACCCAATAGATCTCAAAATATCGGATCAGCAGCGCTCCGATGATCACACTGACAGAAGACAGCGTATCACTAAGCAGGTGAAGATAGCTGGATTTGATATTCAAACTCTCCCCTGCATCTCTTCGCAGCAAAAGAACAGAGAACAGATTAGCCAAAAGCCCGATCACGGCAACAATGAGCATCAAGCTGCTATTGATCGTCTCCGGCTTGAACAAGCAAACGCTAGAACGACAGAAAGCGCCCCTAATATAAATGAGTTGATAAAAGCACTGATGATCTCGGAACGTTGGTATCCGTAAGTTTTTTTCGTATCGGCGTCTTTTCGTGCGATTTTTTGTGCAACATACGAAAACACGATCGCTAACATATCACTCAAGTTATGAAAAGCATCTGAAATGAGTGATAAACTGCCAGAAGCGACCCCACCGATGAATTCAGAAAGTGTGATAATGGCATTCAATAAGACGACACCGAACATCTTCTTTGCTGTTGTCTGCTGATGCATGAGACTCACCTCTTTTTTATGTTCACCCTAAGGATAGCATTTTTTTCAAAAACAACCAATCATTCGTACGTTTTCACCGGGCAGCCCTTGTATTTCCCTTGATACTTCGCTAGAATTGCAAGTGATGACAATACGAGACAAGGAGTACTTATGACAACAAAACAATTAATTATCAGTTCTTTCACCCGTTTCAGCGATCTGAAGGATGCACGGAAAACCTCTTTTTGGAAATCAATCCTGTATCTTTTAGTGCTTAGTGTCCTTATGGCTCTGCCTATCTCTTTCCAGGTCTTCCAAGTTTTGGACAGCATCAAATCGGATGGACAGAAGATCGCTACAAAAATCCCGGATTTCACGATCAAAGATGGACAGCTCGACGCAAAAGACAGCAAAGGATTCATCTATCAGACCAATTCCATCATCTTTACCTTTGATCCGGAAGGAAAACGAACAGAACAAGACATCTCTTCTGATTTGATGGGGAATTTTCTCAGTGTCGGCATGCTGAAGGACAAAGTCGTCGTGGCTTTGCCTAATACAGGGACGACTTCCGCTTTATTGAACAACAATCAATTCGAAATGCCCTACTCGAATGAAGCAATGAAAGACCTGAACGGATCACAGCTTCGTTCATTCTTAGAAGAAACAGCCGTTCCTTTTTGGATCAAAATCCTAGTGTTCCTGTTTTCTATCTATCCTAGCTTTTTGAATCTGATTATCACTTTGGTCCTGACAAGCTTCGTGGCATACCTATATGCGCGTCTGCGACTTGCAAAAGCAACCTTTCTTGACTGCTTGAAAACAATGATCTACGCTGTTTCCTTGCCAGTCGTGATCGCGACGATCCTGATGATCTTCCTTCCTTCTTTTGATACAAGTGCGTTCATTGCCCTTGCCGGTATTTTTATTTTCGCACAAGCGGTCAAAGGATGGCCGAAATTCCAGCTGCCGCAACGGTAGACAATGAGACAGGACTGACAAAAAAGTCTCATTGTCAAATGGTGTTGTTTTGATTAAATCACCTTGAGGAAACGTTTTGACGTTTCCTCTTTATTTATTATTAAATAATCTACGCATGCGTAGATAGCGAAATGTCCGAAAGTCAAATGCGATTCGTTTAATGAACTTGATTAGATTGTTTTTCCCTTCCAATTTGCCGTTGGAACCTTATTGTCGGCGTATGTTGATTTATGTTTAGGATCTCCATATGCTTTTTCATATCCATCTGAAAAGGGGCAAGTATCCCTTGCAGGGTAGAACCTATATCACCCAACATAAATCGTTCAGACATTTTGATCAAAAAATATGTTTTCATTCTTCTTACTCTCCTTTTTTCATGGACACTGATGCTAAACGTTGTTACGTTCAATAAAAGCAATCTTTATAAAAAAAGAAGCCCATAGAAATGAGCTTCTCTTCCATTCTTTAATTAGAATAAAAAGCTAGTTAGTCTCTATTTCAGGAAACTAACTAACTTTTTCTTTATAGTATTCATTTTCCCATAAAATCACACAGTTTTTAAAGCTAAGCAGAATCAAGAAAATTTTGTAGTCAATCAATATTTTTATTCTACTAAAATAGTAACACAAAACTATTTCATTGATTTTGTGTTGCTAATCTCATTGCTTTTGGATTCAATTTGGTGATTTTTTATACTTATTTATTCTTATCCGTATCTGTATTCTTGTCAATTTGCATTTCAAATATTTTTCTTTCTAACTCATTAATATTTTCTTGTTGTTTTGTAACCTTTATAGACAATGATATAGTTGCAATAGCTAATAACAATATTGCGAAAAACTCATAATGCAAAATAGTAAACCTAAATATATCTCGAAGAATTATCATTGGGCTGACTCCTATTTTCTCTACTTATCGATCATACATATAATCATCAAATCCTAGTGCTGCAGGTAACCCAAACGCTACTGTAATGCCAGACATAATCCAACCACCATTGGTTTTGTAGCTCTTTTTAGTTAAAATACCACGAGACACACATTGCTTAGCTGCGTATCTGCCCGCGTTGTACATTCCTGAAACTATTGCCATGGCAGAAGCTACAATTCCTAAGATAGTTTCTAAAGCGATTTTGCCTCCAGATTTTGTAGCAAGAAATGCAAGATATCCATCCATTAACTCATCTTGATCGTCTGCTGTCACAGTTTTTCCATAAAAATACTCTTGGAAATATTGGACAGACATTCCATTACCGTTTGCTTCCAAATATTCAATGGCTTTGTTATAGTTCTCATTCTCTTCATTTAAAAACGTGACTACCCTGTTCTTGATCAATCGTAGCTATTGGCATTTTTTCTGCAGCTAAAACAGAGGTGGACGGAATAATCGCCCCAGAAAGAGCAACAACAGATAGTAATCCGGCAATCAATTTCATTTTATTTTTAACCATCCAAAAACACTTCCTTTATTTTTTATTTACAAAGAAAGTATATTAAAATAAACTGTACTTAGATATCAAATATGTTTTACATAGCGTTTTACATCGTATTAAATCTGCATTTTACTATGATTAAAAGAGAGGAAATACTTTCTATGATGAATGTTTCTAAAAAAATAAAACAAGAAAGATTGAAAAAAAACTTTTCACAAGAAGAGTTAGCAGAGAAACTTTTTGTCTCAAGGCAAACTATTTCAAACTGGGAGAATGAACGTTCCTTTCCCAATTACGATAATCTTATCTTATTATCAAAAATATTCAATCTCCCTATCAATCATTTTCATGAAGAAACACTCCCTACAGACTCGCTAAATAATCAGACTCAATATCTTTCAAATAAACGATTAAGAGGAAACTCGGATATCGGAATGTGGCGTACAGGGATATTCGTATTTCTTATAATCTCAATTTTCATCCCCTACTCAGCTCCTATTTCCTTTTGTATCCTCTTTTTATGGAAGGAAAAAATTACGCATAGGTTGTTCCTCTTTGCCTATAGATTTCTGTTAACAGTTGTTACGATAGAGGTCTTAGTTGCTATTGTTGTCTTAGTATATTTTCTATACTTTTAATTTTCTACAACAGATGAGAAAATAGATAATTGTTATTTACTTATTCGCAAACAACTTACCTTCTTGCGAAATTTGTTTAGCTATTTTGTACTTTCCATATTCTTCGTATTCTTTGATATCAATTACCGCAAATTTTCCATGCCCATTCTTTGTTAAAAAAGTGACTCATCTGGGGGCACGTCGTTTAAGGCCTTATCGCAATCTCCCAACTCTGGCATGGATTTGATATTCATCATGATTGATCATCTTCCTTAAACGAGTGTACCACATTATTTTTCAATAGTTCCAAATTCATTGTCTATTTTCCAACTAAAAAATAGACCTAGTCATACTTGATTTTCCAAGGAAATAACGGCTCATTGTCAAATAGTGTTGTTTTAATTAAATCACCTTGGAAGATCAAACTTCATGGAGAATTTCTTCATTACAGTTTTTTTAGTTGAAACGCAGATATGCCAACTGCAAGCAAGGCACTTCAAAGTTCACGCTGTATGCGCTACACTTAAAAGAAGGAAAGGTAGGTAAACGCTATGTCAGAAAAAATCATTTATGCTAATCGGCCGTTTCGCGAGGAATTCATCAAAAAGATCCGGGAAATCGCCCCAGATTATGTATTCAAAACGGAATTACAGCCTGAAGAGATCGAACATGTGGAGATCAGCTTGGGCTGGGATCGAAACTACCAAGAAGATTTACTAGCTAGTTCTCACCTGAAGTGGGTCCAGTCGATTTCAGCAGGCGTCGACACGTTACCACTCCAACGTTTTGCAGAAAAAAAAGTCCACTTGTCAAATGGGAGCGGAATCCATAGTGAGTCCATTGCCGAACACATCATGGGAATCATTCTTGGGTATTCGAGAGGTCTTTTCCAAGCACAAAAAGCACAGATGAATAAACAGTGGTTAGGCGATTCTGTCCATTATCAGGCCTTAGAACAGCAAAAACTACTGATCATCGGTACTGGTCATATCGGCAAGCGGCTTGCGCAAAAAGCCAGTGCATTCGGCTTAACGTGTTATGGGATCAACACAACTGGCCATCCTGTTGAAGGGATGGAAAAGACCTTTTCATTAGCACAACTGGGAGAAGTTCTTCCAAGTGCGGCGATCATGGTCAATATTTTGCCTTTGACCGAACAGACAACGGGACTTTTCGATGCACAGCTGTTTGCGCAATTCTCACCAGAATCCCTATTTATCAATGTGGGACGAGGCGCTTCAGTCAAAACAGCAGATCTGATCCATGCATTAGATGAAGGACAGCTGGCTTTTGCTGCACTCGATGTATTCGAAGAAGAACCACTTCCTGCAACCAGTCCGCTTTGGGCGATGGACAATGTCCTGATCACTCCGCATATCGCTGGATTGACACCCGACTTCCAGCACAAACTGATGGCGATTTTCCTGGATAATCTGGAAAGCTATATCCAAACAGGAAAAATCAGGACCAATCAAGTGAGATTAGATGACGGATATTAGACTGAATTCAAGAAAAACTCCTCTATATCAAACAAACATATGATCTTAAAAAGGAGGCTTGGGAAAAATCCCAACCTCCTTTTTCGGTTATTCATCTGTCATTTATTTCTACTCACTGTTACGATTCTTGTTTGTTAAAATGATACACCGGCTCATCCAACACAGGATCGTAATCGACCAGTAAATCATATCCTTTGAAAAACCATTCGTCTGCTTCTTCGATAAAAAACTGCATGCCGTCAATCATTGTCTCTTTGACAGGATGCTCCATTTGTTCTACGGACATGCCAATCGAAAAACCATCGTGTACTTCTGTTTTTCCGTAAACTTTACCAAAAAAACGGATCCCGTAATGTTCTGGCGGATCTACTTCTGTCTTGAACCATTTTTGTGCTGCTTCAGTCACTGTCAATTCCATTCAAGCATCCCCTTACTGATTCATTTTATCATCTAGAATATCTACGTCCTCTGTCTCTCCGATCACCAGCAGATTGTCATTCTCACGCACATACTCTTCCGCTGAAGGCGACACGATCACTGTATGGTCAGATCTTCGGATAGCAACGACTGTCAAATCGTAGCGTTGTCTAAAATTCAGTTCCAATAATGTTTTGTTGCAGAATTTAGGATTGGTCACTCGAATCTCTGCCAAAGAAAATTTATCTGAAAGTTCAAGATAATCCAGAATGTTTTTCGAGACCAGATTATGCGCGATCCGACTTCCCATATCTCGCTCGGGATGGACTACGCGATCTGCGCCGATCTTTTCCAATACACGCGCATGATATTCATTCTGCGCTTTTGCTAAAATATTCGGTACGCCCATTTCTTTCACCATCAAGGTAACTAAGATGCTCGCCTGGATATCTTCTCCGATAGCGATGATCACATGGTCAAAATTTCTGATCCCCAATGAACGCAAAGTCATCTCATCTTGTGCATTTGCTACCACGGCATGTGTCGCGATATTCATGTATTCATTTACTCGGTCTTCGTTGCTGTCGATGGCCAAGACTTCTTGACCTGCTTCGATCAATGTACGGCAAACACTTCCGCCGAAACGACCGAGACCGACAATTGCAAAATTTTGTTTCACGTTTGTCCTCCTTTATCCTCTTTCCTCTTCCAAGTATAGCAAAGCCTTTCTAAAAACAAAAGCAGGCCTTCTTCTTTGTAAAAAAGCCAAGAAAAATGACACACATTTTCTTGACTTGTTTGATTTATCTGATAAGATTTTTTTCTTATTTTACTAGTCCGTGCTTGAAGGCATAGATAGCTGCTTGCGTACGATCTTCCACTTCAAGCTTCGCTAAGATATTTGATACATGTGTTTTAACGGTCTTGAGGGTAATAAACAGTTCATCCGCGATTTCCTGGTTGCTTTTCCCTTCAGAAATCAGCATCAGGATCTCATTTTCCCGATTGGTCAGTTCTTCATGAAGGATCGGTTCATTCCGGCGACTCATTTTCTCCATCATTTTCGAGGTGACTTCTGGTTCCAAAACTCTTTCGCCACGTTGCGTCGCACGGATCGCATCAGCGATTTCATGCGCTGTGGATGTTTTCAGCAGATAACCGGCTGCTCCTGCTTCGATTGCCGGATAGACCTTTTCGTCATCGATGAAGCTCGTTACGATGATGATTTTCGCTTGCGGCCAGTCTTTCAAAATCGCTTTTGTCGATTCGATGCCATCCATCTCTTCCATGACCAGATCCATCAATATGACGTCTGGACGTAATTCCATTGCCTTTTCATACCCTTGCTGTCCATTTTCGGCCTCGCCGATCACTTCGATATCTTCTTGAATCGATAAATAAGAGGATACGCCTAAACGGACCATTTCATGATCATCCACTAATAAAACTGTTATCATTGTTATCTTACGCCTCCTTTATCAAAGGAACTTTGATCTCTACACTGGTTCCTTGACCTTTAAAACTGATAATCTTCACTGTTCCGCCAATCCCCGCCACACGTTCTCTGATATTGCTGAGTCCGTAGCTGCCGGTTTTCGTTTCATTCATGTTGAATCCCGTACCATCATCGATCACTCTCAATAGCAGATTATTGTCGATTTTATGGAGATAAACTTCCAGTTCTTCTGCTTTTGCATGTCGCAAGGTATTCGATAATAATTCCTGAACGATCCGAAATAAATGATCTTCAATCGAACTGGACAATGTCACATCCTCCACATCCCATTTCAATGAAATCTGGATCTTGTTCTGCAGCTCTTTCAGCAATTGTTCGATCCCTTGCTTCAGACTCTTTTCTTCTAGATTCACTGGACGAAGATGCAGCAGCAACGCACGCATTTCCGATTGCGAAGCATTGATGATATCTGCGACCATTCTCAACTGCTTACGGAAAATTTCTGGTGTTTCGCTTTTTTCTGCTTGTTCTGTCAAGGCAGACATCATCATCATCGCAGCAAATAACTGCTGTGAGACTGAATCATGCAGCTCACGCGCTAGACGGTGTCTCTCTAATTCTAAGATTTCTTCTTTGGTTTGTCCATCTACATATTGCGGGCGGCTAGTCATAATTTGGAGTTCACTAGATACCTCGATCATTTTTTCTTTGATTTTTGTGATCTCTTTGTCGATATCCTTCACATAGATATCATCGGACGCACTTGGGATCGGTTCATTCAGGACTTTTGACTCATAGTTGCCTGAAGACAGCGCGCGCAGTTTTTCTTCGATTTTTCCATAGCGTGTTTTTTGCATCACTGATATCACTAAAAAGACGATCAGACCTACACCTAAAGAAATCGCAAATAAATGAAAAATCAGCGGGACATAAAGTAATCTGGCCCGCAGCAATTCTCCCCACCATTGCTCTTGGTTACTTGCATAAAAATAGGTGAACAGTGAGAACAAAATGACAAGGAACGTACCACTTGCTGCATACACTGCTACCATTGCTCTCGACATCTTTCCCATCATACACGGATCACCTCGACATCGCCAAGAAGTGTGTTCGTAATGATTTTCAGACGTCGAGGATTTTCATCATAATCATTGCTGAAAATCTTGATCGACTCATTTTTCAATGAAAACTGTTCTTCCTCAAACAACACGTTGCCAACGAGCGTCGCATGTTCTAGGCTAACAGCAATCCCCAAAGGCACTAAGATTCTTGTTCTGCCGACCCCTTTGCGTACAATGACGATATTATCGTCTTTAGGCAGTAAAGTATTCCCAAGATCGATGATCGTATCCCCTGAGATAACTGCGATATTGATATCGTCCCACTCATAGACATCATTGCCGATTCGCTGATTGCCGAATAATTGCTGTCTTTTGCGTTCATTATTATGCGACTTCAATTGTTCTGTCTGGACCATCACCATTTGTTTTTTCCGCCAGAAAGCATTTTTGGTCAGATCGATCCCTGAGATCTCGACCCCTTTCAAACCGATGAATAACACAGCAAAGACTGCCATCATCCATAAAGCCGGACTGTTCACTAAACTGAAAAAAATGACCAATAACCCTAAAACTAGCTGGAAATTCTGGAATCTCGTACGTGGATGTTTCCGTAATGCTAGATATATATTAAAGATACCGAATAATACTAAGAGTAGTAATCCAGTATTATTCACGATCTGCCAAACAGCAAATAACAGCAACAATGCTTCGACTACTATGAAAAAACGCCAAGAGCTATTCATCTTTTTTCTCCCTCCTTGACACATTCTCTTATTATCATAACTATTTTCTGTTTGAGATGCTATAGGACTTTAGATGTAAATCGCCGAACATCCTATGCATGAGAAAAGACCTAGAACTTTATCATAAGATGAAAGTCCTAGATCTTTTTGCAATACGTTCTTATGCTTGTTCCACTTTGATGATTTTTACTAACATATCTCCACCAGGTGTGGCGATCGTTACTTCATCGTTTTTCATTTTGCCGATCAAGGCTTGTGCGATCGGAGAGTCATTAGAGATTTTTCCTGAAAATGGATCTGCCTCTGCACTTCCGACGATCGTATATTCTTCTTCTTCTCCATCAGGCAATTCCATGAAAGTCACTGTTTTTCCGATAGATACTTCATCAGCGTCCACTCCGTCATTATCAATGATTTGAGCGAAACGGATCATGTTTTCTAGTGTCGTGATCCTTCCTTCAACGAATGCTTGTTCATCTTTTGCTGATTCATATTCAGAGTTTTCGGAAAGATCACCGAAACCTCGTGCAATCTTGATGCGTTCAATGATTTCTCCGCGTTTGACTGTTTTTAGCTCTTCTAATTCTTGTTCCAGTTTTTCTTTACCTTCTAGAGTCATTGGGTAAACTTTCTCTACCATGTGTAACGTCTCCTTTTTCTCTATGGAATACCGCAAAAGGTAATCTTTTGAGGAATATAGTCCAAAAAAGATTACCATGCTTTTCTTAAAATGTAAATGTTTTTCTAAAAAATGAACAACTACAGATAGTTTTTTATTCTTAAGAATTGTTCACGTACTTGTCAACTAATTCTAAGTGTTCTTCGTACGTCTTTGCAAAGTAAACATCTCCAGTTTTCATATCAGCCACGAAATAATAGTAGTCATTCTCTGCCGGCTCCAAGACTGCCTTGATGGAATACTCACTTGGACTGTCTAAAGGCCCTGGACCATAACCTGTATTAGTATACAAATTATAAGGGGAATCGACAGCAGTATCTTCATAAGTGACGAATTCTTTGTGTTCACCTAATGCGTACAAAACAGAAATATCTGACTGAAGCGGCATATCTGCATCGATCCGGTTATAAAATACCCGTGCGATGTTCTTACGGTCGTTTTCTGACACTCCTTCTTTTTCAACTAACGAAGCCAATGTCAGGACTTCCTGTACTGTATGGTTCTGCTGCTTGATTGTTGCATAATACGGCTGCATCACTTCATTGGTTTTTGCCACCATCTGGACAACCAGATCTTTCAGAGAAGTACTCTTGTAATAATCATAGGTTGCTGGGAACAAATACCCTTCTAAGCGGTATTTCGTGTTTTCGGCCTTCGAGGCACTCTCCAGCAGATCCGGGAATTTTTGATAGAGTTCTTTGAAGAAACTTTCGTCTTTCATCAAATCCAAGAATTCCTGTTTGTCTTTACCGGTGACTTTTGCCACACGTGAAGCGATCTGATCGATATCATACCCTTCAGGAATCACGACTTTCCCATCCGCTACTTTTGTCGGCTCCGATGTCCCGCCTTCTTGTAGCTGCTTTCCGATTTCATCCAATGTCATATTTGGTGACATTTGATAATAACCTGCTTGGAATCCGGTCATATTTTTGAACTTGGTATAATAATTAAAAACGATGCCGCTCTTGATGATCTGATCGTTTTCCAATATCTCTCCTATTTGCTTGTTAGATGAACCGCTTGGAATCTCCACTTGAACCAGCTGATCGTCTGAGGCATCCAGAGGCTTCAGCCCATTGTCCACATAACGATAGATGGTGAATCCAAAAACACCGCCGATGATCAATAAAGTGAGTACGATCACTAATATGATCTTTCCAACGATCTTGTCTTCTTTTTTACGCATATCTTTTCGCTTACTGATTACATCAGCGGTAGTTTTTTCGCTGGTTTTTCTTCTGTTTTTTTCTTCTGGATGTTGTTTGTTTTCTGACAAAACAACTCCTCCTTACTATCAACTTCGTAACTCTATTTATTATACATGAAATTTTGACTGCCGTGAATTATTTTATTCAAATATTATGTCAAAATTGTAAGTGGTAAATAGCAAAGCTGCGGATTACAATAAATATTGTCCACAAAAAAAAACAGAAAGGAGTCCCGATGAGAAAAGGAAGACATCAAAAAAAACGTTCATTTCGGCTGATTCCTTTAGTGATTTTTCTTTTATCAGGCTGTGCGCTTTCAACAGGCATACTACTTGGCTGGCAGCTATCCAAAGAAGATCAGACTTTTTCATCTATTTCTGGTATCCAGACGCCAAAGCTTTCAACGCCTTTGACCCCCGAAGAACAGCAACTTTCTGCAAAAATCGATCAGCTTTTGCAAAAAGCTGACTATATCGGTTCGATTTACGTACGTAAAAACAATCGGGTAATTTTTGAAAAAGGTTATGGCTATGCCAATGAACAAAAACACCTGCCGAATTCGCCTGCCCTATACTATCAGATCGGGTCTATCCAAAAAGCGATGACTGCGCTACTTATTTTGAAACAAGTAGAACAAGGCAATCTTACACTAGAAACCAAGCTGGCAGATTTCTATCCCAAGATTCCAGGCAGTCAGAAGATCACGATCAAGGACTTGCTCTATATGCGCTCTGGCCTTCATCGTACGGCTTCGCCAGATAAACCTATGTCAGACAATGAAGTGATCCGTTTTGCTTTAGCGCACCTGAAATTCACCGATTATCATACGTACCATTATGAACCATTAAATTTTACGTTATTAACAGGTATTTTACTCAAATTGACGAATCAGCCTTATGAGACGCTGCTGAAGAAAGAACTGATCCAGCCACTACAATTGAAACAGACGAATTTCTATGAACAAATAAAGAATTCTCCACAACATGCTATCTCTTATCAAATGTCAGCAAAAAATGATTACTGGAAAGCTCTTAGTGAAACAGAGACAGATATCCGCAATGAACTCGGAACAGGAAACATCAGCATGTCTGTCTATGATTTGGATGCATTCTTCACTAAGGTACTTTCAGGAAAGCTGATACCAAAAGACCTGCTCTTCTCCTTATGGCAAGACAACGGTACCAAGCATCCTTATAATGGAGGAGTCTACAGCGGGAACAACTATCTTTTAGCACAAGGAAACATCAATCGATTCCATGCTGTTTTAGCCATGAAAAAAAACACCTCAGATGCTGTCGTGATGGAAAGCAATGTGCAAGCCGACAAAAAATTCAAAACTCCTGCTACTGATCTGAGAAATAAGATTTACGACCTGATCGAAGGATCAAACCAATTGTCTAAAGGATAACAATTTTATAAAAAAGAGCCGAACGCTGATCGATGAAACAAGTTCTTCAAGCGTTTGGCTCTCTTCGTTTAAACTATCATAAGATCTTTTTTATTTGATTTCTGTTTTCAGATAATTCGTCATTCCGCTAAGTACATCATATCGAGGCTGATAACCGATCGATTGGATTTTAGAGATATCCGCTAATGAGTCATGGATATCACCAGAACGCTCTTCTTCATACTCCAGCTTCAATTCTACCTCAAGTATCTCATCGATCGCATGGATCAGTTCCAATAACGTCGTCGCTTTTCCTGTGCCGACATTGAACTGTTTCCCTAAAGCAGCCTCTTTGGTTGCAACCAGAAGCAGTGCTTGGATCACATCATCCACATAGACAAAATCTCTTGATTGACTGCCATCACCAAACAAAGTAAATGAAGTGTCTTCTCCTGCAAGCTGTTTCTTGTAACGATCGACCAAAATGGAGATCACGCCGCTATAAGGAGAGCTTGGGTTTTGATTTGGTCCATAAACATTGAAAAAGCGCACAGCACTCGTTGGAACACCATATAAATGACAGTAATCCAAAACATACTGTTCCGCTGCAAATTTATCGATCGCATACGGTGTCAATGGACGAATGACTGATTCTTCTTTTTTAGGCAACGTTGGTTCATCGCCATAAACTGCAGCAGACGAACTGAACACGATCCGTTTCAACTCAGGCTGGTAGCTGCGGACAAGCTCAAGCATAAGCAGCACGCTGTCAAAATTCACGCGATGAGTCTCCAGCGGGCGTGCGACAGAATCCGCCACACTAGCAACAGCCGCCAGATGGAAAATATAATCGAAACGGTATTCTTTCATGACCTTTTCCATCAAATTTTTGTCAGCGACGTCCCCTTCAATAAACGTGATGTGCTTCGATTCATCCAGATTCTCTTTTTTCCCCATCGACAAGTCATCGATCACGACCACATTGTTTTCTTTTCCCAAATAATTCGCGAGCGTCGAGCCGATGAAGCCGGCGCCGCCGGGAATGAGATAGTTCGACATTTTCTATCCTCCAATGCTAATGATTATAAATATCTTGCAGTTCAATTGAATCTTCTAAAAATTTAGGGAATAAAAATTCTAACCAATTAAAATCTTCTTCACTATCGATATCTAAAACAAGATAATCTTTCATTACTATTATTCCACATTTCCCATTAAAGATATAATTATTCTTTTTTAGAAATTCAGGCTTAAAGGAGTACATAGAAGCATTCATCTCAAAGACCTCTGGCGCTTGCTGTCTAGATGTATAATCCGATGTATTAACTATAGTAACTTCATTATCAATTTTTTTTACCATATTGAAATAAGGATTACGCCTTGCAGACACAACTGAAAAATAAACATCTTTTTCATCTATGTTATTTAAATGTTCAGATATCAACTGTTCAAGATCAGAAACCTCACGTAAAGGTGAGGTTAAATCTAAATCTACAATTAAGTCAAAATGTTTTTTTTCTGATTCTAAATTTAGAAATGAATCTCTAATTACTTCAATTTTCCCTACGGTATCTGTCGCTAATTCAGGTTTCCGTTCTATAATTTTTACAGATGAATTTAATTTAGTTGTCAATTCTATTAATTCATCACTGTCTGTGTTTAAGCAAATTGAACAATTATACTCAGGATGTTTCGATTGATAGATATCAATTATTGCTAAAGCATAATGAACTAAAGGTTTTCTAGCTAAATATTTCAAGTTTTTATTTTTAAATCCTTTAGAACCAGCTCTACCGCAAATAGTAAACAAAATTTCCATTTATTTCTCCTCAGCTATCTTTAATACTTCATTCGCATGGTATAAATTATTCCAATTACTTTTACCCATTATTACATTTTCTAAAAAATATTTTAATTCTTCTTCATACATATAATTGGAGGATTCATCTATCTTTTCAATGATATGCTCATCAATACTTACTTCATTAGCTAACAAGTCAACATTAATAAATCCATCTGAAGTAAATAATTCGAGCTTCCTTTTGGATTTTTTCCCAAAATAATCTAAATGGACTTCTATAATTTTATCATTATATTCCAATAAGTAAGTAGCTAAATCATTACTTTTAATTTCAAGATTAGAAAATTTACCAAATTTCTTTTTCACATCTTTTGGAAAACCAAATAGATTTATAACATAATCTAATTCATGTATACAGTCTAATTCAACACCACCACCCATAGATTTGAAGGCAGAATAATTTTTTCTGTAATCTGTATCTTTTCTCCATTCTGGAAGATAAGAAGAACAAGTTACTCTGGCTGAATAAACTTCAGTACTAGAAATTTTTTCACGTACAATATTCATAACTTGTTTATACCTTAATGGAGCAGCTATATAAATTTTTTGATAATCATAATTATATTGGGAAAGATTGATACTTTCCGAAAAAACAGGTTTTTCTAAAAAGATATAATCTGCTTTTTTTATAATCATATTTAAAGTATCTAGATGTTTAAAAGTTGGATTTGTGATAAATGCTACGTCATAATGCGGGGCTAACTCTTCTTCGTCTTGGATATATGTGATACCTCGAAATTCTTTTTTGCCACTACTACTGTAAGCTGTGATATCAGATTCAACAGATCTTTCAGCACCGAAACTCAGTAGATTTTTCAAGTGTCTTTTCCCGATTGAGCCTAATCCAAAAAAAATTACTTTCATACTAATTTGCCTCAATTTCATTAATTAAGTTAATGACATAGTCGTCTTGTTCAAAAGTGTAATTGGGTTTTAAATTTTTTTCTAAAATCATAAAAAATTCTTTTATTTCTTCTAAATAAGCATCTTCGATTATGGTATGGGAATAATTACTGTCACTAATTATATCATCATACAACTCAATTTTTTTCATATCAGAGTCTTTATTACTCCATGAAAATAAGGAATTTGGATTACCATACCATTCTATTAAATTATTTTCGCCAATTATCGTTAATTCTCTTTTTGCAATTCTTGAAACAAGATCTACAGTCATGGTTCCGACAACACCACTCTCATGTTCAATCAATAGATTAAAACTGTCTGGATAATCGATATCAAGATTGGACAATTTTCGAGCATTTACAGAGAATTTCTTAATTTTTCCAAAAGTATCAATAATCCAAGGCAATTCAATAGCAAATATTTCTCTGCAGCCATTTGTTTTTTTATTTGAAACAAAAAAATTACGGTAATCTTCCCATGGATGCCAATCAGGGAGATATTGTCCCACATGATACCGATACGAAATATTTTGTTCATCCTTTACTTTTAATCGGATATATTGTATTTCTTTTCTTTTTAAAAATGTAGAAGACAAGTACAACAACTTTCTTTTCTTTTCTGCTAATTGGATTACCTCTGAATAATATTCATTTAATAAATTAATTTCAGTAAAAATATTACACTCTAAATTTAAAGCTTCCTTAATTATATTTTCATGGGTTATAGGAGAAGTACAGACAAAAACTGTGTCTAGTTCAAATTCAGTATTTGCTGTCTCTAAACTGCTATAGGTGGGTATACCATATCTATTTTCTACTTCTTGACGTCTTATATTATTGGTATCAATACCACATAATAAAATATCATTAAAATTAGCTTGAATGAGACGTAATCTTCTTTTACCCATAGAACCTAATCCAATAATTCCCACTTTCATACAACAGCACTCCTACTTAAATAATTTTTTAAACTCTTCAATTACAAATTCTTGTTCGCTCTCTGTCATGTTACTCCCAGATGGCAGACAGAGTCCGCTATTAAACAATTTTTCAGATACACTAGTACCTTCATCATGGTAATACATCTTTGAGCTATGAAATAATGGTTGTAAGTGAAGTGGTTTCCATAGAGCTCTAGTTTCAATATTTTTTTCGTTCATTTTATTTATTAAATCAACTACTTGATCAATAGAATTATAACCGTTAATTGTTAAGGTAGACAACCATCGATTAGGTACCATATCTTCTACTTCTGGCATCATTTCAATTCTGTCCAATCCAGAAAAAGCGTCCTTATATCGATCAAAAATCTCTCTGCGTTTAGCGACACGGTCATCTAAAACTTCCATTTGTCCACGTCCAATCCCAGCAGAAATGTTACTCAGACGATAATTATAGCCTATTTCACTGTGTTGATAATATGGTGCTTGATCGCGTGCTTGAGTAGCTAAGAATCTTGAATGCTCGACATATTTTTTATCTTTTGCTACTAAAGCTCCTCCACCAGAAGTCGTAATAATTTTATTTCCATTAAATGAATAAATACCAATAGTTCCAAAGAGACCAGAAGAAACTCCTTTGTAAGTTGAACCTAAAGATTCTGCAGCATCTTCCACTACCGGGATATTGAAACGATTCGCAATAGTTAAAATTTGTTCATAATTAGCCATTTGTCCATATAAGTTCACTACTATGATTGCCTTAGGCATTTCATTATTTCTTTCTGCATCTTCTAAAGCTCGTTCTAGAGCGATGGGGCTCATATTCCATGTGTTAGGTTCTGAGTCAATAAATACAGGAGTAGCCCCTTGATATAGAATCGGATTTACTGAAGCAATAAATGTAAATGAAGGCGCAAAAACAATATCATTTTTACCTACATTCAATAAACGTAATGCCAAATGGATAGCTGCTGTACCTGAACTTAATGCTGAAGCTCCTCCTTCAGAACCAGTATATTGTGTAATACTTTCTTCAAATTTATCAACATTTTCTCCTAGTGGTGCTATCCAATTATCCTTGAAAGCCTTAGCAACATATTTTTCTTCTGTCCCACCCATATGTGGGCTTGATAATAAAATTCTAGAATTCAATATTAATTCCTTCTTTCATAATTTTAGCAGGCGTGCCATAAACCAAGGTATGAGATGGAATGTCCTTAACAATAGTACTGCCTGCGCCTATCATACACCAAGAACCAATTTTCTTCGTCTGGATACATTGAGAGCCAATTCCAATTTGAGTTCCTATTCCTACTCTTACCCCTCCAGCTAATGCCACTCCTGGAGATAGATGAACATAACTTTTAATTATACAATCGTGTTCGACAATACAACCAGTGTTTATTATGACATGTTTTTCAATTACAGCGTCTGGATTAAGCACAGCATTCGCAAAAATAACAGTTCCAGGTCCAATAGAAATTGATTCAGCAAGAATAGCACTAGGATGAATAGCTACCCCATATTGTTCACTAGATAAATTCAATTGTTCCACAATTTTTTTTCTCACAGCACAATCACCAATAGCTATAATAAACTTATATTTTTCTTTCTCTTTATCCGTCCATTTGTTCAGTTCTTTTATTGTACCAAGATACTTTAGTCCTTGTAATTTAACATTATTATCATCGAAAAATCCATAAATTTTTTTATTCTCTAATCTTAAAGTCTCAAGAATGACCTTTGCGTGCCCACCTGCGCCAATAATGATATATTGATATTTGGAATATTTTAATAAGCTATTTTTTTCTGAATCCACTTCAACTCTTCCTTCTCATCCAAAATTTTATTCAATATTTTGACTATTCTTTTGGCACTTCTACCATCGCCGTAGATATTTACAACGTTACTTAATTTGTTTAAAAAGACAGGATTTTGAACATACTTTAATGCAGTTTCAATTTCATTAACTTCTAAATTTGCATTTATAATGTTTGGAGATTGCTCACGTCCGTTTTGCCTAGTTCCTAAATTTATAACTGGTATTTTGAAAGAAGCTGCTTCAATTATCCCAGAAGAAGAATTCCCAATCATAAACCTACATTCTTTCAATACTGTTAAATATTCTTCAGGATTTAAGTTGCTTATATATATGATATTTGAAATAAAGTTTTCTTGGTATATTTTTCGAATAATCTCACTTCCAGCATCGCTATTAGGTAAAATGCAGATAATTGGAACTGATTCATTCTTCATAGCCTTTATCAAAGTCAATACTTGTTTTTCAATATTTTCTAATTCTGTAACCACAGGATGAAACACTTGTAAAATATATTCTTTTTTCTCAAAATTAAAATTATATTTTTTTTGTATACTCTCAAAACTAGGTAATTTACTATTCAAGATTGTATCGATTCTAGGAGCACCTACAGAAAAGATTCTCCAAGAATCCTCTCCCATTTTTAATAAACGTTCCTTACTCTTCTTTGTAGCAGTAAAATGAACTGAAGATAACTTTGAAACAGCATGTCTAATTGATTCATCTACGGTACCAGATCTTTCACCCCCATGAATATGAGCTGTTTTGATACCCAGATATAAGCAAGCAATTCCAGCTGCTAGCATTTCTCCTCTATCTCCTAACAATAAAACAAAATCAGGGTTATGTTGCTCAAAAATATTGGTAAAACCACTTATTTCTAATGAAACTGAGCGTGCCATGTTTCCCTTCGTATTTTCTAAGAAGAGACTCTGAACTTCTCCAACAATTTTAAAACCATCTTTTAAAATTATTTCCTTGGTAAATCCATATTGATGAGCTAGATGCATACCAGAAACAACAAATGACACATCCCAATTGCTTCGTTTTAATTCTTCAGCAACTGGCTTATATATTCCATAATCAGCACGAGTGCCACTCACTATAAAGATTTTCTTCATTCAACATCTTCCTCAAGCAGAATGCTATCTGCGCTTATTGATTTCTTGACCCTTTTCCCAATATATTGATATAAATATTTAGGTGCTAATCCATTTCCCGGACGTTTAATTGTAAGAGATTCTTCTGATAGAGTATCTCCGACACTCAGATCTTTAGTAACAACTAAACTTTTTCTAGAAACATCTTTAGTGCTAAGTTCAGATGGCATTGCTCTTTTAACACCATCACCTAGAAAAACTTCAGCATTTCTAATATGATTTACAAACTCCTTAAATTCTTTAGGATCCAAAGAAGCTTTGTGGTCTGGCCCAGGCAATGACGTATCCAAAGTAAAATGTTTTTCAATCACTTTTGCACCCATTGCAACTGAGCAAATCCCAACGTCATACCCTAAAGAATGGTCAGAATACCCTACAGGCACATTAAATGTTTCCTTCAATGAATTGATAGCTAATAAATTAATATCTTCAGGAGCAGCAGGATAGTTAGATGTACAATGAAGGATTGTTACAGGACTATCCACAAAACACGCCATAGCTTCTCTGACTTCATCCATATTAGACATACCCGTAGATAATAGGATTGGTAGTCCATACATATCAATTTTTCTAAGAAAAGGTAGATTGGTTAGATCTCCGGAACCAATTTTAAATCCTTCTACCCCTATTTCTTTTAAAAATGCCGCACTTTCGTCATCGAAAGGGGTAGACAAAAAATCAATTTCCTTTTGCGCACAATATTGTTTTATTTCAATAAAATCTGACTTTGATAATTCCAATTTTTCTAACATATCAAATTGAGAACCATCTTTCTCCAAATTAGCTTTCTGATATTTTGCCATTGGAGCTTTTTTAGAAACTAATTTACTTGTCTTAAATGTTTGGAATTTAACCGCATCAGCTCCACATTCTTTGGCTTTATCAATACTTTTTAAGGCTAAATCAAGACTTCCATTGTGATTTACTCCAATCTCCGCAATTATATATACTTGAGATTCCATTTTTCTCCCCCTTACCACTCGATAATCTTATTCTCTTTTACAATATTGATAAATTCTTGTCCGCTCATTAAATCAGTAGTATCCGAAGAATATGCAGTGATTTTTATTTTTTCATAGTCTTCATAAAGTTTATCAGTTGCATGATAATGTGGTGGGATAATATACATTTTATCATTTTCATATGATCGCTCAATTTCGTCCACAGTCATCAGCTCTTCATATAGCTTTTCACCAGGTCTCACACCTACAATTTTGATTTCACCTTTATATTTACTCTCATGCGTACTATTATACAAATCTATCAATGCCTGAGCTAAAGTTAAAATTTTGATTGAAGGCATTTTTAGAACATACGTCTCTCCAAATTTTGAGTTCATAGCAGCAGACAATACTAATTTTGCAGCATCTGGTATAGACATCATAAATCGAGTCATATTACTATCCGTTAGTGTGATGTCCTTATTGTTCTCTAATTGTTTGCAAAAAAGGGGGATTACCGATCCACTTGAACCCATGACATTGCCAAATCTCACGCAAGAAAAATTTGTTTCTGTTTTTCCTTTATATTGATTTGCAGCGATTATTAACTTTTCACTTAACAATTTTGTCGTTCCCATCGTATTAGTAGGACTTACTACTTTATCTGTACTAATACCTACAAAATGTTTAACATCATTTTTTATTGCGGCGTCTATTACGTTTTGAGTTCCCATCACATTTGTCTTCACCGCTTCCATCGGATTATACTCGCTTGCTGGAACGTGCTTCATGGCTGCAGCATGGAAGATAATGTCGACATCGCGACACGCATAATCAATTCTCTGAGGATCCCTGATATCACCAATTAAAAATCTTAAATTAGAATACTGGGAAAGTTCTTGTTGCATATAAAATTGTTTTTCTTCACCACGGCTAAAAATTCTAATTGCTTTTGGTTCAAATTTCAATAGTTGCCGAACGATTTCACTTCCAATGGACCCAGTTCCACCAGTAACTAATATTGTTTTTCCTTTAAACACTACTACCACTCCTTATGAATTATAATCATCTATAATTCGATCTTTGTTTTTCAAAAAATAAATACCGAAACTAATAATCAATAACAATGTCAGTACATAGCGAATAACTATTTGATTGATTAATACATGAAGTGCTAATGAAAAAATCGATACAAAAACTATTATGATACATATTTTTTTTGTGTCAAATAATTGTTTGCCTGTAATTTTTTTTGCAATATTATAATGGAACAAGAAGAGTAAAAAGTAAGTAAATACTGTCGTATACCCTGCAGCAATAATTCCAAATTCAGGTATAAAAATTATATTTAACAATACATTGATTACAGCACTTGCTATTGTCCCGATAGCTATAAAAGATGTTTTTTTCTCATAGAATTCCGCATTGACTGGGAAACTATACAAAAATTGGAAGAAATACCCTAAAGTAATAGGAATAACCAAAGATAATCCAGGATAATATTCTTTTGGAGCCATAAATTTTGCCAAATCTATGGAAACAACCATCACAATCATTGTAATTAGAGTAAACGCTAAGAGATAGTAATTGCTAACTTTTTTCACTGTCTTCTCATTTTTTTTACTCATTTCACCATAAAACCACGGCACCCACGCGTTATTAGTTGACATCCATACTACACTTAAAATTATACCTATATTGCTGATATATGAATATATTCCTCCAGCAGCAGGACCTAAATAGGAATTAATCATAATTCTATCAAATTGAGCTAAAACTATATTTGCTAAAGAATGTGGTATCAAAGGCAATGAAATTTTTAAAGCATATTTCCATTGTTTTTTATCAAAAAAGTGCTTTCCCTTAATCATTATTCGCAAATATATTATTAAACCAATTAATACAAAGGCTAATGTTCCACCAACTACTCTACCAATATATTTATTTTCTACGTATAAAGTTTGCATCAGTGCTACGGAAGCAGCCACATTCAATATAGTAGATACAAATGATAAAATTAAGTATTTAAAGTGATTAAAGTTAATAGTAAAATATGCTTGAATATAACTAATTACAAAACTAGCAAAACTTTGTAACAACATTAAATTAAACACAATTTGATTCATATTAAAAAATTCATCTGTAAATACAAAATATATATTTCCGAATATTAAAAAAACAGTTAATGAAAGGGTAGCTAGTGAAAGCGCAGCTGACATGAACTCATTTATTTCATTTTTATAATCAAAACTAGCATTATTAATAGCTGAATTTAGACTTAATCCAACCAGTATTGAAAAAATTGAGACAAAAGATGCAAAATTATTAATTAAACCATATTCAGCTTGAGTAGTAATATTTACAAAAATTGGAATAGTTATAAATGAAATGCCTTTAATAAAAAAGTTTCCGATTGTGTACCAAAAACTTGATTTGATTAGTTTTGATTTGGAAAGTGTGTTAATTAATCCCATGAATTTATTCAACCAACTTTCTTAGTTCGTCCCAACTTGAGGGAAGTAATATTTTCTTTTCTGATAAATTATTATATTTTTGACAAAATAATGCTATGTTTTCTAATGTTTCTCTTTTTGCATCAGCCAATGTTGGATATTCTCTGAGAATCAATTTTGCTAACAAAATGGAGTTTATATTTTTTTCAAACATCATAGATGGAGAAAAAGAAATAGTAGATATTGGACTGATTAAAAGTGTAGAAGAAAAATCATTTTCAGCTAGTAATACTTCAAACGGTAGCTGTGTTCCCAATAAGTTGATATTTTCCCCATAACGATTTAAATCAGATCTAGGATGTAATTTAACCACAGTTTCTCTTGATTTAGGTAGTATTTTTTTTACGCGAGTAAAAATTATTGTCTCATCAACACCATAACCATCATTAAGCAAAGGTTGATCAAAAAAAATACTTTTATTTTCAACAGAAAGTTTCTCTAAACCAAAAATAGCTGTAAGAGTACTCATCAATTCACTTTTTTCTGCTATTTTAGGTATTTTTTTCACGTCTTTAACGTCATAAAGCAGCAACTCCGGGCAATAAACAAAATAGGTATCAATCTTTTTAGAAAAAATGCTATATCTATTCATTGTCATAAAAAACTTTTGAATATTTTTACTAGTTAAAAAGATATTATTATTTAAATAGGTCCCTAAACCGTCTTCTATATAATTCAATTTAACATTTTTATTATTTTTATAAGCATTTGAAAAAAGAATCTTTGTAAAATAATTCTCTCCTTGTATAAAAATCTCATCATAATAATCAAATTTATTAGAAAAAAACTGGTTATGATTAGTAATTAAATTTAATTTTCTTTTTAAAGTGGAGCCTATTTTTTTATGATCCACTAAAATAACTCTATCGAATATCCCTAATTTTTCCAAACGTTGACTATATGTCGTTGCATTTTCAAACTCCGAATATATATACAAGTCACTTTTTGATTCTTGATAAAAATTTTTATAAACGTTTATTATGTTAATCAAATGTAAAGGAGTCCAGGCAACAAAAGCAATCCTCATCTCAATTCTCCTTTTTTAAATATAGGTAAGATAAATTACCTAAATAATACCAAAAAACAATTGATATTACATCGCGTTTATTGAAAAGTACATGCGCTTCAACCATTTCATCTACAAAAATAGATAATATAAATATCAAAACAATTCCGAGAAAAACATAATCTACTTTATTGGTCAAGAATGCTTTAATCAGATTAAAAAGATTACATGCATAAAAAATATAAAAGAATATAAATCCAATTATACCACTAGATACAAAAACTTGAAGGAATCCATTATGCATATTTCCATGAGCCCTCTTCAATTCATTCTGATCAGAAGTACTAAGTTCAACCTTATTTAAAATTCTTCCATCACTATTACCGTAAAAATCCGTCTCACCATATCCAAATAACGGTGCTGTTTTCATCGCCTTTGCTGCCGCTTTCCAAATTGCAAAGCGTCCAGCTGAAACTTCTGAATCATTATCAGAATGTTGTAATACCACTTTCTTTGGTGGATTTGTATTTTCTTCATTTTTTTCAGGCTCTACAATTTTGACTTCTTTTTCAATTGATATAGGAACTGTAGCTAAAAAATCTTTAGCATAAGTGTTACCAACAGAAAAATATAAAAGTAATAGAAGTAGTAGACTTAACAACCATCTAGTTTTTATAGATGTGACCTTAGCTATGCTTTTTCTAAAACTTGAAAAGGACAGTAATAAAACAAACAATATTAAAAAGCTACATATTACTGCTTGTGCTCCTCTTGAAGACGAAAGTGTGATGTAAAATACTTGAACAATAAAGTTTAACCCATAAAATACACGAGTTTTCGTAGTTAACTTTCTTATTAACCCGCTAATTAAACTCAAAACAATAGACGTATATCCAAACATAGCTCCCACATTTGGGCTAGTATATACACCAAATAATCTGTGTTCAATAAATCCTTGTCTAGCAAATAAGCCTGGAGTACCTGTTGGAACATGATAAGCAATTAAAAGCACAAATTGGTAAAGTGATATCAATGCAGCAAAAAAAACTATAATGATAAAAACATTATTAAATTGCAGCATTTTCATTTTTTTTGTTTCTTTACTTTGCGAAAAATCAGTAGGGAAAATTACTATTAGGGTGATTAATAAATAACCCAAATTATAAAGTGAAGGAATTAAAAAATGTTCTCTATTTAGTAATATCGTTACCATAAAGCTAAGTATTGCTACAATTAATAAAAAGGAGTAAGACATTTTAAAAAAATTTTTTCGTATAAAAATTTCGTATAATACTATACCACTTCCCCATACAAACGCTATTTTCATGGGTATGTTGGTTATATTAAAGGTACTAGGCATAAAATAGAACAAACAGATTATTAAATTTACTATCCTAAATAAATCGCGGCTCAGAATATTTTTTTTGAAAACAGAAATTATTTTATTCATTTATACTTCCAACTTTCAGAATTTCATTGTCAATTTTATTTAATAGTTTATCAGAATACCCTGACTTAACCTTTCTCACAAAAAGTTTATCACTCTTTTTTATTTGATTAAAATCACGTTCATCAAACCACTTATTCATTGATGGATCAATAATATGAATATTTGCTAGCCTTGAAGTTTGTAACGGAGTTTCTTCTACATTTCTCAATTTCAATGGTTCATCAGGTCCATGTACAACATTTTCATTTTTATAGGATGAGTTGAAAAAAAGAGTATGAAAAAATTTTTCATCGGAAGCAAACATGCCAATTTTGAAATTTAAATAGTCTTCCTCATTATCTTTATACATAGTCATTAATTCCTCTAAACATTCTTTGGAAAGAGCCCACCATTGAGAGCCATGGTATAGATCAAATTTATGATGCCTAATTTTTGGGGGAAGCTTAACTAACCTTAAAAAACGATTAACCATTGCTCTAAATGTTTTAAAGACAATTGTATTGTTTTTATTTATCATAGGATAATCATGTTTTTGATAAACATCTATATGTTTAGCATAAAATTCCTTGTGGTCTAAATTATCTAAATTTATTCCCCTGATAAATTCTATTGATTGATTTTTTTTAAAGTAATTATATATATATTCATTATCTTTGATTGGATAATCCGCTCCCGACAATAAAACATATTTTAAATACTTTCCATTTTGTAACGCCTTTAAAACTAAATTAATTTCAGCTTGAACAATTGAAAAACCTCCCCAATAAATTTTTACACGGTCATTTCCTCGTAAAAAATTCACGTTTTTATACAATTTAAATTCTTGTATAAATGGTTCAATATTAGTTTTTTTATCAATATGAATAAAAAAAACAGCATTTTTATTTAAACGATCAATCAATCTTTTTAAGTTTTCAATATCATTATATGCCAATATTAAATAGCAAATTTCCAAAAAAAATCACACTCCAAAGATTTAAATTTACTTTCCAATCTCCCTGCTATATATGTTTTCCATTTGTGCAGTGGTATATGAAACATCATAGCTTTTTAGTTCTTCTGTTATTTTATTAGTATATGGCTTTGTATTGATTTGATTTGCCCATTCTTTTGCTGTATCATTCAAAGATACAAATACAACATTATCTGTAAGTTTAGTATCTCTTGAAATTGTGTCTGCCAATACTAACTTTAATTCTGCTGCTTGCGCTTCTAATCCGACCATTGGCAATCCTTCATATAAAGATGTCATAACAAAAACATCCATAATAGACAATAATTCTGGAATATCGTTTCGTTCGCCCGTCATAATTACTGAGTCCTTGATCCCCAGATCGGATATTTTTTCTTCTAACATTGCTCGAAGACTTCCTTCTCCGATTAACAAAAGCTTGGTATGTTCATTTATATGGTTTAATTCTTTTGTTATTTCTAATAAACGTTCTTGATTTTTTTGTTTTTCAAGTCTTCCTATATTTCCGATAATAAAGTCCTCTGTAGACAAGCCTAATTCCTTTCGCTTGCTTGCTTTTTCTTCGTCAGTAAACTGATAACTTTGCAAATTAATCCCATTGTGCACTATTTCAAATGGATGGCCTTTAAATAAACTTTCCCCAGCCTCTTTACTGACAGCAAGAAAATCTGTTGCATTCGTTAAAAGCAAATATGTCAGAAATCTACGTAGCCAACTCATTACCATATTTTGAGATTTCCCGTCCTCTGTAGCATGACTGTGAGCGATTCTTTGTTTGATACCATTTTTTTTCGCTAGCCATAGATTAATACCGCCACCAAAATAAACTTCATTATGAGCTATGCTGAATGATTCTTTTTTTAACAGTCGATTGACTTGAATCAAATATTTGATAATATTTTTTTTAGGATTTGTAACAACAAATATTCTGCCACCTAATTTTTCAATTTCTGCATGGTAATCTTGAACATCCTCATAATCATCATAGATTAAAAAATCAAATTGGTATTTTGAACGGTCAATCTTGCGGTACAAGTTCATCATGAATGATTCAGCACCGCCTAATCCCATTCTCCCTTGAAAATGTAAGATTCTTTTAATCATTTTTCGCCTCCATAAACTAATAAACACGCTTCAAAGCCGCCATCAATCCAGGCATTTTGACTTCCACGAAGCTTCCCATTTTAACTGCTGACAAGAATAATGGCGCTGGCATGTTATAGAGCCATTTTGTCACTTTTTTTGCATTTGAATCAGCTAATGCAATTTTTTTTGCTTCTTTTATCGCTTCATCATTTAGTATCTGCATTGCTTCTTGTTTTTTCTCTTTAGATGTTCGCGTAGAAGTTTCATAGATTGAAAAAATCACCGAAGTAGTACCTTTTAAAAAAAGTGAAGCCATCCCAGCCTTGTCTTTTTCTTTTGTCACAAAATTAGCAAGTTCATAAAATTCTTTAAATGTTTGGAATTTATTTGGATTATATTTGTTCGTGATTCCTTTCCCGCCTTCGAAATCATAGATATATTCGATCTTAGGATTCAAAATCACTTGTCGGCAGTGTTCATAATAATTGAGATTGAAGATACGATCTTCACAGCTGCTATAGTTTTTGAACCTAATCTGATGCTGTTCTATGATGTCTCGTCGATAGCACTTGTTCCAAACAACGTACATCAGTTGCTGGTTCATCAGCTGATACATATCATTAACAAACAACTCGTGACTTGTGTATCGATATGCTGGAACCAGATAGTCTTTTTCTGAAATCAATTTTTCATCGCTTAGCGTACGGAATGTAAAAGAACTGATAATCAAATCTGAATCGGGTTCTTCCATCAATAATGTATGATAGTCTGATAAAACTTCTTTTATCGGCGCATCATCCGCATCAAAAAACAGAAGATACTTACCTTTCGCGCGTGTGATTCCTTCATTTCGCGCAAGTCCGGGACCTTGATTCTTTGTCGTGATCAATCGGATTTTCTCATCTTCTTTAACAAATTCCGAAATGATCTGTTCCGTATGATCGGTGGAGCCGTCATTGATCAATAGCACTTCATAATCTGGAAAATCCAATTGACTTAGCGTTTCTAATGTCCGTAAAATCGTGTCTTCAGCATTATAAACTGGGACGATAATACTAAATGTCGGATGATTCATTTATTTCTAATGCCTCCATCTAACGATACGTTTTTTCTTTTGGAAATGCAATTTCTGCTAATGAGCGGATATTTTCGTCTTCATCCAGTCCTTGAGAAGACATTTTGTCAAACAAGATTTTGATTGTTTGCAGTAAGATTTTTAAATCTAGCAGCAAGGAATATTTTTTGATGTACAGCAAGTCAAAGCGCAGTTTGCTGTTGTAATCAGAGACATATTTCCCATAGACTTGTGCATAACCGGTGATCCCAGCGCGCACATTGTGTCTCAAGTAATAATAAGGATTCTCTTCGTTGAACTGATCCACGAAAAATGGTCTTTCCGGACGTGGCCCAACGATCGACATATCCCCTTTCAAGACGTTGAAAATCTGTGGCAGCTCATCAAAACGCACGGCACGGATAAATTTACCAACTGGTGTCACTCGTGCATCGTTGCTTTTTGCCAGGACTGGGCCTGATTTTGCTTCAGCTGTGGCACTCATCGAGCGAAATTTATAGATCGAAAATTCTTTCTGGTTTTTCGTGATCCGTACTTGTTTGTAGATGATCGGACCTGGGGATGTCGTTTTCACTAAAATTGCTGTGATCAGCATGAACGGTGAAGCGATGATCAATAAGACTAGAGATACGAGAATATCGAATAGCCGTTTGAACAGTTCGTATTCCGGCTGGATCCTGAAACCAGAAGCTTCAATGATGCTTTCGTCTTCAAAATTCATGATATTCGGATTGATCATTGTCAGATTCTCAAAAGTCGTATTCAAGAATAGCTTTTTATCTTTTTTCGTCACTAGCTGATAGATTTTGATTTTCTCTTCTTCTTCGATATGAGAAGCCAGATAAACGATATCGATGTCATCGATCAATTCTTTCGTATGCGCATAGTAATCACCGATCACCACTGCTTCTACCTTATGCTTGTTGTTTTTCTTCGATTGGAAGTTCTGGATAGCAGGCGCTACGTCTTTTTCTTTTCCCACGATCAAGACTTTTTTATCGCGGCTGACACTCAAATACAATTTGTAAACGAGTATTCGGTACAAACTCAGCAAAAGCGTACCGAGAATAAAGGACATCATGATCACCAGACGCGGAAAAGCAAACCAGCGGCCAGCAAATGTTACGACCATGATCCCGAGCATCATCAAGACTTGCCCGATCACCGTAATGAAAACAATGTCACTGATCGTCCGATTATAAAAGACATATGCACCTAATAAAATATTCAATGCAATAAAGATGATAGAAATAAAGATCGCTGATCGCTGGAAGGTCTCAAAGTTTCTTGCTGGAACTTCTCCTTGGAATTTCAGCAGAAAGCTAAGATAGATCGATACGTTGAAAACAACAACATCCATCAGGATAATAAATATCCGACGTGCTGCATTCCACTCCCCATTTTTATTCATATATACACTCCTAACCATTAAATAATGCCTCTATCATCTTACCATAGCCAACTTTAAAAACCTAGTGAATAACCAAATTGTAAAATAAATTAAAAGAAAAAAACCTTGTCTTTTATACGGAATGATGCAACTTCCTATACAATATTGCCGAAGTAAAAAAACTGTCTCTTCATCCATTTAGATGAAGAAACAGTTTTTTGTTTTTAATCCGGTCTCAGCGAGAAGTCGCCGATCCCTTCTTTTGTCAGGTTATCATTATAAAAAGGATCATGTGCGATATACGCAGGCCATTTGTCCTGCATCTTCTTGATTTCTCCGGCGAAACGTTTTTGTTTTTCCGGTGTATCTTCGTATCCTCTTGATTTCGATTCGAAATGATAAAGTTCTGCCTGATGGGCATAAACATTGTTGCGGCCTAATTCATAGACTTTCAAGCAAAGATCGACATCATTGAAGGCTACTTCTAATGTTTCGTCAAACCCGTTGACTGCTTTGAAATCTGCTGCTTTGACCATCATGCAAGCGGCTGTGACTGCTAAATAATCGACATCGATAACCAAACGGCCGAAGTACCCGCAATGTGTCCGGTCGTAATTATTCAACGCATGTCCCGCAACTCCACCAATTCCTAAGAGAACACCGGCATGCTGTGTCGTGTCATCTGGATAAAAGAGCTTCGCACCGACACAGCCGATCCGATCGAATTGCGCATAGGAAACCATTGTCGTCATCCAATTCGGTTCGATGACTTCTGTATCGTTGTTCAGGAATAAATAGTACTTTCCGCTTGCTTTTTCAGCGGCTAGATTATTGATGCGTGAATAATTGAAAGGAATATCGATCAATTCGACGATAAACCGATCATTCAGCTGTTTTTTGTACTCGGCAAACAATTCCTGCATTTTAGGATCGGTGCTTCCATTGTCTGCGATGATGATCTCATAATTCGGGTACGTGGTCTTCTCGATAATCGAATCAACACATACTTTCAAATCATCATAGCCGTTTTTAGTCGGGATGATGACACTGACCAACTCTTCCTCTAGCACTTCATAAGTGACTTCATAAAATCCGGAGATTCTCCCAGGACGGACTTTCCCTTTGATTTTCCGTCTTGCTAATGCGTCTGTCAATGCTTTTACGCCAGAGTCATAGATATAGCTCTTAGCTTCGCCGCTGCTAGCAGTCGAGCCAGGGATCGTACGCCAATGATACAAGACCCGATCGATATGATAGATATGCTCTGCCGGAATCTTTTCTGTGAATCGAAGGACCAGATCGTAATCCTGTGAACCTTCATAGCCTTTGCGAAATCCGCCAAGCTCTTTGACGATACTGGTTCGATATACACCTAAATGAGAGATGTAATTATTGCCCATCAAGGTATCTGGGGACCAGTCTGCTTTGAAATGAGGATCGAACCGATTCCCATCTGCATCGATTTTATCTTCATCACTATAGATCAAATCCAGTTCCGGGCGTTCATTCAAGACTTTTGCAACTTCATATAAAGCAAATGGCGGTAATTCATCGTCATTATCTAACAAGGCGATAAATTCACCTTCTGCCTTTTCCAACGCAGAATTAGTCGCTAAACTGATATGACCGTTTTCTTCCCGAAAAACGACTTTGATCCGTTCATCTTTTGCCTGATAAGCTTCGAGACATTTTCGAATCGCTGGATCTGTCGAAGCGTCATCACTGATGCATAATTCCCAATGATCATAGGTTTGAGCTAAGACTGAATCGATACATTTTTCCAGCCATTTGATCTCTACGTTGTAAACAGGCATCACTACTGAGATCAGTGGACGATAAGCAAATTCTTTTGCTTGATTCTGCTGAGCTTTCAGATCCACTTTCTCGTGTCTGGTGATCCATTCTGCATAATCTACGGAGCCTGGCTTCAATTCTAGTTTTATACGACGGATCGCTTTTTTCACACCATGTGTACGTGCATAGTTGATTCCTTTTTTTAATAACCGTTTTTGTTTCTGCCATGCCGACTCGATTCCGTCATCATAAGGGTAATGGGCATTCAACTTCACTGCGATCCCATTCTGGTGTTCTTTTGTCTGGAAATCCAGAATCGCTCTTCCTCTCATCTTGCCGGAAAGGCGGATCTTGAAGCCGCTTTGTGTTTTCACATCTAAACCATAGAGATGGTTGATGTCCAGTCTTACAACGGGTGTCGTTTCTGCTAATAGATTGTCTTTATCCACTTTTATTTTAGGGATTTCTTTTGTCACTTCATCAATTGCCCAGCCGACAACGAGCAGATCCCCTGAAGCGCGCTCACGAGTGATCTGATCTATAAATACGGCAATTTCTTTCTTCTGCACAGTTCAGTTACTCCTTTATCAAATAAGTTAGTTGTGATTGTCTACATTTCAACATGCCATGAACGGCCGTTTTCAGCAATGACTTCTACCAGAAAGGCTTGTTCCTGTTCACAGAGGATCTGTAGTTCGAACCCTGCTTTGGTGTCTTCCGGCAACTGTTCTGCTTGATTGACTTCATCACGAAGGATCGGAGTTGCATCGAAATAAGGCGATTGATCTGCTGACAATTTATAAGATAGCGGTGTCCGATCTTCTTTTGAGATTCCCCAGCCAACGATTTTCAAGATTTTTGTTTCTGCATCCCATGTTTTTTCGTCGATCCGCAGAGATAACTCTTTTGCTTGGATCTTTTTGGCTGTTTCTTTTGTACGACGCATTCCTTTTGGTTTGATAGACCATTCATTTTTGTCCAATAAAGAGCAGTAACGATTTGTTGTCGTTTGAAGATAATGATCTAACGCTTCTTTTTCTTCATTTGATTCTTGGAGTTCTTTTTCCAATTCTGCGTTTTTTTGGCGTAATTCTTTCTTGACTTCATTCATCGGTTTGATTACAGCTAGAACTTCTTTCATCGTATCTGTCAATTCGCCGATAAATCGATAATGACAATGGATCGTCAAGTCTTTGCCAGCTGCTTCGGTAATCAAGAATTCTGGTACTTCTTCGCCATCGAATAAGTAGCAATCACTTGGAGTCTTGATCACTGCATTCGATTGGATAAATTCGACGCAGTCACCTGCTACTTCTGCACGGAATTCAATAAAGCCTGGTTGCTTTTCAAATCGTATCGCTACTGTTTCCGTGCTTTCTGCGATTGGAAATGTCAATGTCTGATTTTCGCCAGTAAAATTGTTGAATGGGATCTGCTGTGCGGTTTCCCCTTGCGCGGTTTGCTGGATCATTTCCATGACTTTGACATAATTCGAGTTTTGCGGCTGGACCGCTTTGCTTTCGACTGGGTGTTTTTTCAACGAGAAGAAGTATTGATACACTTCGCCGAATGGACGCATTTTAAAATCATATCGAACAGCTTTCGGTAATTCTTCATAAGTAGAGTCCAGTTCTGTATCTCCTACTGCTAAGTAAAGATAGTCCTCAATATTGATATGCAACCCAGCTCTTTCAAACACTTTCTTGAATCCTGTATGTGTGTAAAAAGAATTGTGTGTCTCATCTAACAAGCCATAAGAAGCCCATGGCAATTCATTGTTGAATAGATCGATCAAGACTGAATTGTGTGCCAAGTTAGGAAACGTGATCAGGATTTCGCCTTCTTCATTCAGAAATTCTCTGACTTTAGCCAGTGTTTTGCCTGGATCCACTAAATGCTCTAACACATCAGCAAACAATACATAATCAAAGGTCTGTCCGGCAAAATAGTTGGCCCATTCGAAGCTTTCGATATCGCCGTAAAACCCGTCTTGTGCAAAATCGCTGACATAATCGAACAATTCCTTGTCTAATTCGACGATGCTTACTTCACAATTTTTTGCGCCGATCATATGCTTCGTTAATCGGCCATTTCCCGGTCCGAATTCTAAGACCTTACTTCCAAGCTTGATCTGAGCAGCGATTTTCCCTACACTGCTTTGTTCGTCTAGATCCATTTCAAAATCATACTTCATCGTTATGACTACCTTCTTCCCACTTATGATCCAAGATCACGATTCCTTCACCGATATAAGAACCATTTACAAATAGATTCATGTATTTCGTCTTGTAAACCAAAGGAACAGTCGCGTTTTCTTCAAAAACCGCCACATCAAAATAATACTCGCCAGCTAATAAACCTAACTTTTCGTATTCAAGATAAAAGACATTCTTTCCTTTTTTCCAAGGAATCTTGATCCCATCCAATAACGTATTCAAGCCGCACACATAAAAATTATCGACGGTGCGCAAAGCGATTCCCAGTACCGGATTTTTGATCGAGTCATCTTTTACTTCATAGGTCACTTTGACTAAAAGCGTCTCTCCTTGGTCTAAAACATCGATCGGATTTTTGTCTTTGTCCAATAATTCTGCACTGAGTACATCCACGATGTCAGGTGACGCAAAACGTTCTACTTGATTCTTGTTACGATCAACAGTTTTTACTGACTTTTTCTTCAGAAAGTTCTCATAGTTTGTCGTAACGTCCATCGTATCTCCGTATTCAACGACCTCTCCGTTTTTCAGCCAATAAGAACGGTCACAGAAACGACGGATCGAACTGATATCGTGAGAGACGAATAAAATCGTTTTTCCAGAATTTTTGATTTCTGTGAATTTTTCCATACATTTCAACTGGAATTCCAAATCGCCAACGGCTAAAGCTTCGTCTACGATCAAAATATCAGGGTTGACATTGATCGCCACAGCAAATGCCAGTCGGACAAACATCCCGCTTGAATACGTCTTGACTGGCTGATAGATATGATCGCCGATATCTGCAAATTCAATGATGTCATCGACCATCCCATCGATTTCTTCGCGAGAAAAACCGAGGACCATCCCATTCAGATAGATATTGTCGTAGCCCGAATATTCAGGATTGAATCCTGAGCCCAATTCAAGCAGCGCAGAAATCTTCCCTTCGATTTCCATCGTGCCGGATGTGGGTGTCAATACGCCAGTGATGATTTTCAGCATGGTTGATTTTCCCGAGCCATTTTCGCCCACGAAGCCGATCATTTCTCCTTTTTTGATCTCCACATTGATATTCTTCAATGCATAAAACACATCATGGTAGGATTTTTTGAATGGATTGAGTGCTTCACGGAAGCGATCCGTTGGTTTTGCGTACATATTATATGATTTTGTGATGTTGTTTAATTTAATCGCATATTCTGTCATGTTTATTCTCCTTACAACACATCTGAAAAATGTGGTTTCAATCTACGGAACACTGCGGAACCAATCACAAACAATGCTAATGTGAAGATCCAAAAGTACAAGCTATATGCACCGTGCTGCCAGAACCATGCTTCACTCAAAAATGATTCGCGATAGCCTTGAACGATATAGTACAGTGGATTCAATTTCAGCACTCTCACGATCTGTGGATTGAACTGGTTCGTACTCCAAAGAATCGGCAAAGTCCACATGATCAGCTGCAAAACGATCGTGATCAGCTGCATGATGTCAGGTAAAAATGGTTGGATCGAAGCAGTCAGCCATGTCAGTCCTGTCAAGAATGCACACATACAAAACAGGTAGTAAAATAATTGTAAAGTCATCACCGAGGGATAAAAGCCGTATCCGATCGCTATACCTAGCCCGATCAGGATAAAGAAAAGATGCGTATACAGATTAGACAAGATTTTTGTCGTAGGTAAGATCCTTATATTGAAGACGACTTTTTTTACCAGATACGTATACTCTCGAAAAACGACCGTTGTCGATGCAAAAGCATCAGAGAAAAAGAACCATGGGACTATTCCAGTGACTAGATAAACGATAAATGGATATTTTGCATCGACCATCTGCGCCTTCAAACCGAAGCCGAAAACCAGCCAGTAGATCAGGACAGTGAAAACAGGATTGATGAATGCCCATAAAATCCCCAAAAATGATCCCGCATAGCGTGATTTAAAATCATTCAGTGAGAATTGAAGCAGCAATTTTCTGTTCTGATAGATATCCTTCATAAATAAAAACAGATCTTTAAACATTTGTGTTCCTCCAAGCGATTTCTATGAATTACAGTCAAGTGTCATTTTACCACAAATTCACCAATGGACTGCGATATTATTTTTTTCTTAACTTTCTGCTTTGTAAACTTTGCTCTAACGTTTCTATTCTACAAAAGATAACAAGCAATTGCAATAAACCCAAAAAAGCAGCCAAGACATCGTTTTGTCTTGACTACTTCCCTGATTTTTTTGATAAATCTATGCTACCTGCCTGATGCAGAGCGGCTTTTTACAAACGTGTTTAATGATACCGTTTGATTCTTGAGAATGATCCTTCTGTATCATCTTCAAAATCTCTGCTTTCAATGTGTCCCGGTATCTCGGATTCATCATATTCAATATATTCGTCGTATCCATCATATCGGTGAGAAGCCATCGCCAGCAGCAGATAGATCAGAGGCAGCCATGGATAAGAAGTAAGTGTGTCTTCCATGAACGACTGCATCAATATGGCAAAGAATGCCCAAAGAAAAGTCATTTGCCCATTCGATAGATCGGCGCGCAACGTCAACTTGCCGATATAGCCTAACAACAGCAGTACAACAAGTCCGAACCCGACCAATCCATAAAGATTAAGGATAGAATTATAACTGTTGTGATTTCCTAACACCTGATGACCGCGATGGAAAACAAATGGCTGCATCCCAAGCCAGATCTGCTCTGTTTTTTCTGAGAGTGTCTGATAAAAATGATTCCAGATATCTTCTCTTCCGGTAAACAAGTTTACTTTTTCAGAGCTTCCTGCTAAGTAGGATAATGGCAAGGCTAAAATGATCGTGGCCGTATAAGCGATAAATGGCGCTCGGATAATTTTCATTGAAAACTTAGGCAAGATATCCAATACTGCAAAAACAATCAGCGCAACTAAAGCGCCTCTGGATTGACAAACCCAGATACCTAGCAATGCGGCAACTACAGCCGGCAGTGCCAACATTCGGACATACCATTTTTCAAACGAACTGGCAAACCCGCTGATTAGCAGGGCAAGGGTCAACAATGAACCACCAATCGTATTCGTATTGATCCAAATATCTGAAAGTGAATTGCCTGGCAACCAGATACTCTGCCCTTCCGGTACTTGGATCTCTGTGAATACTCGATAGACTGTGATGCCTAAAAAAAGATAAAAAACAAGCAAATACATGGCACGATCCCATTTGGTAAACTCGATCCACTTCACGACTAAGACAAAAATGATCACAAGTGGAAGAAGCAGATCCCCAGAAAGCGACTCATTTCTTATCTCTCTAAAAAACGAAAAGAAAAGAAAAATCACTACCGTTGCGCCTAAATAGAAAAAATCAGCCCCTCGTGCCTTGTAGATATTCAGTCCTAACAAAATCAAAATACTCATAGCAATCAATTTAGGGCTGTTGTCATATAAAAAGGAAGCAGCCGGGACACTAAGCCCAGCTGTCCATACAAAAAAGAGGATTGATGTGAGCATGAGCAAAAGAGCAGCACTCATTTTATTACTGAATTTCTGTACGATTTGTTGAATTTTTTTCACTCTCCTTTCGTTGCTCCCATTTGTTGGAAACTCTATTTTTCACACGTTTTATTGTCCTAGCAGCTGATTTTGCTGGTCATTCGGATAACTGATTCCAAAAATCCTGTAACCATCCTGATCCGGACCATACAGCTGTGTGAACTGGGCCTCTCCCAACTGGTTATAATCATTTAGCGGCCGTTTGCTGACCACGTAATTGATCCCTAATTTCTTCGCATCCTCAAAGTTCAGCGTCACAGTAAACATATCCGGACGATCCAAAACGTACGAGGTCTCTTCTTTTGCGATAAACGCTCTCGTATGCGCATAGCGATTGTAGAATCTTTCTGCGTTGCCATCTGGATCGATCAGTTTCCAAGCCGCCATGTCAGGATAAAAACGTACGGTGTTGAAAGATTTTACTCCAAGTGCAGGTGTGAAATTGTACAGTTGATCTTCTGACAGCCAGATTTTCCCTGGGTCTGCCTGATCGATCTTTCGGATCTCTTTTGCCAGTGTTTTTTCATAGATCGCACCTGTCCCTTCGACAACTGGATTAACGAAAAATCCTGAAGCGATGACCAAGGCAGCAAAAGACAGATAAAACAGACGTCTGCATCCAAATAAAGCGAAAGCTAATATCAAAGTACCCGCAATGGCAATCCCTGCTGTTTCGATTACTGAAAAATAACCTGACATACGGGAGCTGTCGATCGCATACACGTACATTCCAGCGTTGACAATCAGCAAAATGAACTTGTACCAAGTGGGGATCACTTCTTCCCGCCAGATATAAGCAATGAACCAAATCGTCAGTAAACAAGCAGCAAAACTGAATGTCAGTAAAGCTCTTTCTGCAGGAACATAAGACAACAAGGTGAGTTCAGCGATTCCTTTTGGCAAACCGATCGTGATCCAGAAAAGAGAGAATAAACAAAAAACCATCAGTATACGTCCTAATAATTTTTGTTCACTGTCTTTTTTGCCGAACAAAACAAACGGGCTGGCTAAAAACACGATTGGAAAGAAATGATAGAACAGCGCCACTTCTGAATTATTAGAAAAGCTGATATCTTTGAACGGAATCTTCCAATTCGTCAAAAAGTAAAAGAATTCGCCAAAAGTCCATTTCCCGCCCGTACTTACTCGTTTTCCTGGGTACAATGTATTCAGTGACGCTTCCAGTGCATCTTTGGAAGTAGACCAGAAATAAAACAGCACGATGCCAATGAATACGATCGCACCACCGATCAGTAAAGCGTCAAATAGGTCCCAAGTGATTCTTTTGCCATAATAGATCAGCAGACCGACAAAATAGATAATCAATAGATAGGCCAGCATGACTTGATGAGCTGGATAGATGACCAGAACAAAGCCGATCCCGAATATCACGATCAATATCATCAGCAATGTTCTCAGCCATTTTTTCTCATGCTGATAGAAATAATGGTAAAAGGCCACCATAAGCCCCAACGTAAAGAAAATCAAATCGCCGACATGCTGCATGAACCACCACTGGACTGCGGGAGAAAAAGTCAATGCAAAAGAACCGACTAGTGATAATGCCTTTTTTCTTTTCGTCAGAATCATCAGCAATTCAAAGCCTAAAAGAATCATCCCTACTAGTTTCACTGCCCAGTAAAAGGATAATCCGCGATCTCTCCCAAGGAAAAAGAACCCCCAGTTAAAAGGTTTGCCGATCACTGTCAGATCTTTCACTGGAGAATTATACGCAATGACCATGTTCTGACCATTCAGCGAATAATCTTCGTTCACTAACGGATAACCTTCTTCTGCTTGCGAAAGGTAAAACGGCGTCTGTACAAGCCATTCATCCGATCGCACCTCTCTGTTCTGCCCAAAGATGACATCAGTTTTCTTACCATCGTCTCTTTGTGAAACATAGTTGTCCCATACACCGATCGAGCTGCCATTCAAATTAAAAGACACGATGACGACGATTGCTAGAAGTCCAAAAAGATAACGAAGCTTCAGCAATACATCTAAAATCGGATGGGAAGACTGCTGTGTTGTGGCGGATTTCTTCCTTCTTCGCGCACTTCTTGTTTGATTTTCCATAAATGTCTCCAATTTCTCTTTAGATTCTGTCAGAAAGAAAAAATGTTACTGATTCATTTTTTCTGCCGCAGCAAGCATTTGATGGAGCGCTTCTTGCCATGTTGGGATAGTGAATCCTAATTTTTCTGCTTTTTCCAGACTCATCACTGAATATTGAGGACGTGTCGCTTTTTGCGGAAATTCTTCTGATGTGACAGGTGCTACTTCCACATCTGTATCCTTCAAAATCTCTTTGGCAAATTCATACCATGAACAGCTGTTTTCATTAGATAGCTGATAGATGCCAAATGGCGCCTGCTGTTCGATCACATAAGTCATGAATTCAGCCAATGTCCGTGTCCAAGTTGGTCGCCCGAACTGGTCATTCACGACTGTCAAGCGATCATGGGTTTGTGCCAAGCGTTGCATAGTGAATACAAAGTTGTGTCCGTAAATACCGAATACCCATGAAGTACGGATGATATAGTATTCATCTAAGATTTCTTGGACTGCTTGTTCCCCTAATAATTTCGTGCGTCCGTACTCATTCAGAGGATTGGTTGGATCGTCGACTTGATATTCCTCGTTTTTCTTTTTGCCATCGAACACATAGTCTGTGCTGATGTAAACTAATTTGGCATTTACTGCTTTTGCTGCAAGGGCAACATTTCTTGTACCGTCAATGTTGATTTTTTCGTCTAGTTCCTTTCCTTCTTCTTCCGCTTTGTCTACAGCTGTATAAGCGGCGCAATGGAAGATTACGTCTGGTTTTAATTCTGTGATATACGCCATCGTTTTATCCGCGTCTGTGATATCCAGTTCCTGTGCGTCTGTGGATACATATGGTAAATTCTTTTCATCTAGTAAATGTCGTAATTCTGTGCCAAGCTGGCCATTTCCTCCGGTTAATAAAAACATATGATGTTCACTCCTTGACTTTTATTTTAAAAAAGAGACAGACGAGCGCCTGCCTCCCATGTGTTTTTCCATTAATACAGATGTAAGCTGCCTGTACTATTGTCCATTTTTGGCGTACGCTGCTTCCACGGCTTCTTTTTCTTTTTTCCACCAATCTTCATGTTCTTCGTACCACTTGATTGTGTCAGCTAATCCATCACGGAAATTAGTGAATTCTGGCTTCCAGCCAAGTTCTTCACGTAATTTTGTCGAATCGATCGCATAACGCAGATCATGTCCTGCACGATCTTTCACGTGTTCATAGCTATCTTTCGGCTGACCCATCAGTTCAAGGATCAGTTCCATCACGGTTTTGTTATCTTCTTCGCCATCTGCACCGATCAGGTATGTTTCACCGATTCTTCCTTTTGTCAAAATCAGCCAGACTGCTGAAGAATGGTCATTCGTATGGATCCAGTCACGTACGTTTTTCCCTTCTCCGTACAATTTAGGACGGATGCCGCTCAATACATTGGTGATCTGGCGCGGGATGAATTTTTCGATATGCTGGTAAGGTCCGTAATTATTCGAGCAATTCGAGATTGTTGCACGCAACCCGAAGGAACGCACCCATGCTTTGACCAATAAGTCTGAGCCAGCTTTTGTCGATGAATAAGGACTTGACGGATTGTAAGGTGTTTCCGCAGTGAATTTCTCTCCCGGGCCATCCCCATGTCCTGGCAGATCTTCACGCAATGGCAGATCGCCATATACTTCATCCGTAGAAACATGATGATAACGGACGTCGTATTTCCGGCATGCTTCAAGTAATGTGTAGGTACCGATGATATTTGTCTGTACAAACGGGAAAGGATCTTTCAATGAATTGTCATTGTGGGATTCCGCTGCGTAATGTACTACCGCATCTGCCTCTTTCACTAGACGGTCAACGAGTGGCGCATCTGCAATGTCACCTACGACCAATTCTACACGATCGCTGGGAAGACCAGCTAGATTTTCTTTGTTTCCTGCATAAGTCAGTTTATCTAAAACAGTGACATGTACTTCAGGATGATTGTTTACTACATAGTGGACGAAATTCGAACCGATAAAACCGGCGCCACCAGTAACGATGATGTTTTTCATACGAAGTTTTTCTCCTTATCAAATGTTAGATTTCACCATAAACAAATGGATTTTCTGCTTCAAATTCTTTCAAAGTCGGATGATGATGGTCTTTTTCTGACATGATCGCTTTTGAGATGTCGATCGGCCATTCAATCGCTAGATCAGGATCATCGAACGCGATGCCTCCATCTGCTTCTGCATTGTAGTAATTATCGCATTTGTATAAGAAATTGACATTAGGCGTCAATGTCACGAAACCATGTGCATAGCCTTTTGGTACAAGCAATTGACGGTGGTTGTGCTCAGACAGGATAAATCCGTCCCACTGTCCATAGGTAGGGCTGCCTTTACGAATATCCACGATGACATCCAGTACCGCACCAGAAGTCACACGGATCAATTTCGTTTGCGCTGCTTCTCCTTTTTGGAAATGAAGACCACGAATCACACCTGCTTCTGCAGATAATGAATGATTGTCTTGAACAAAGTCGAAGTCCAAGCCATGTTCCGCAAATTTCGCTTTTGAATAACTTTCTGTAAAAAAGCCACGGTGATCGCCAAAAACATCCATTTCGATGATCTTGACATCTGTTAATTTGGTATCTGTTACTTTCATAGTTGAAGACTCCCTATTCAGCGGCCAATTTCAATAGATATTGACCGTATTGATTTTTTTTCAAAGGCTGGGCCAGTGCAGACAGCTGCTCTTTATCGATATAGCCCATACGATACGCGATTTCTTCTAGACAAGCTACTTTCAAGTTTTGACGTTTTTCGATCGTCTCGATAAAGGTCGAAGCTTCCAGTAAAGATTCGTGTGTGCCTGTATCTAGCCAAGCAAATCCTCGTCCCATCAATTCAACGGATAAGTTTCCTTTTTCAAGGTAAGCTTTATTCACATCTGTGATCTCTAGCTCGCCGCGCTCAGAAGGTTTGATGCTTTTGGCGATCGACACGACGTCGTTATCATAAAAGTACAAACCAGTCACTGCATAATTCGATTTTGGCTGTGCCGGTTTTTCTTCGATAGACAAAGCTTGCATATTCTCGTCAAATTCAACAACACCAAAGCGTTCTGGGTCATTGACATGATAGCCGAATACCGTTGCTCCTGTTTCTTTTGAAGCAGCACGTTGCAGCATTTTTGACAATCCGCCGCCATAATAGATGTTATCGCCGAGTACAAGGCACACACTATCGTCTCCGATGAACTCTTCACCGATAATGAAGGCTTGTGCCAAGCCATCTGGACTTTCTTGTACGGCGTATTCGATTTGAAGGCCCAAATCTTTTCCGTCGCCGAATAATTCTTTGAATCTCGGTGTATCCTGTGGTGTTGAGATGATCAGGATTTCTTTGATCCCTGCCAACATCAAAGTAGACATTGGATAGTAGATCATTGGTTTATCATAGATTGGCATCAATTGTTTTGAAGTTGCCTTTGTTAAGGGGTACAAACGTGTTCCGCTTCCCCCAGCGAGGATGATTCCCTTCATGGATATAAGCTCCTTTTTGATTTCTAATTTCACTTTGTTATTATCTCATCAATCGTAATATTTGTCATGGAATTATTTAGAATTTAACTTTCTTTTATTAGTGCTTGAATCCTCTTCGCTTGATAAGTGCCGCAGCTAAATGGACTCGCCAAGATAATTTCTGCATCAAAGATGAATGGGTTTCGATCTCACTTGCATTGAAATCATGTCTGCGGTAAAGCGTCAGAGGTTCCCGCAGAAAACCGGTATGCTTTCCGCCTAACAGACCGATCCACATATCATGCATCGGTACATCAGCCGGGATCGGCAATATCTCTTTTTTCAAGGTAGAGCGAAAAGCCATCCCCGCTCCGATATAATGACTGCGTATCAGATTATTCAGCCAGCCTTCTTTTGAACGACGGTAGGAAAAATAAGAAGCGTGGATCTCTTTCAACTCACTGTCGACGATTACCAAATCAGAAACAACTACTGTTTTATCCGGATTTTTTTTGAAATAATCTGTTATTTTCTCTACTTTATGCTCCAGCCAGACATCATCTTGGTCTGCTAAGAAAATGAGTTCTCCTTTTGCTTGTTGGATAGCATAGCCGAAATTAGCGATCAATCCCTGCTTTGGTCCCTCAAAAAGCTTGATTCGGTGATCTTTCTCAGCATAATCATTCAAGATAGCCCATGTATCGTCAACTGAACCATCATCAGAAATAATGACTTCGTCTTCTTCTGCCAGCTGCTGCAAAATACTATCTAATTGTTCTCTTAAATATCTGCCGCCATTAAAGGTAGCTATACAAACCGAACGCACAAATTCACACCTTCCAATTCTCGATATATGAACGTAATGTCAAACGCCAGATTTCACGATTTTTAACGGTCAAAAATTGCTTGAACGTTCGCAGCAGCAATTGACGTCGATGATCTGGCCAATGACTATGATCATACTTCTGATAAAATTGATTTTCTGCTGTCAGGATCGAATGATATCGTTTCGTGGTCACATTCGCATAGTCCATCACGGACAGCTCGTGTTCCAATCGAACAGGTAAAACTTCTACCTTTTTCCCCGCCTCATGGATCTTCCAAAACAGCCAGTGATCCAAAAAATCCAAAGCAAAGACTGGATTGAATCCCCCAATCTCCTGTAAAAAAGAGAACGAGAAAGCTGCTCCTGAATTGATCGCCATCACGCGCTCTGAGATGATCCCAGATTCTTTGACCGCTTGGAACGTACGATTCACATAGTCGTCTGAATAAACGGGAGAGACTTGTTTCCCATGGTCAAAAACCATTGGGACTGCTGCTATCACGTCTTCTTCAAAATGGATCTCAGACAGTGCATGAACATACGACTCCGTCAGAACAGTATCTTGATCCAGCGTGACAAAGCAGCAAGTATCTGACGGCAGCTGTGCCAAGGAAAAATTATAGGCAGCCGCAAGTCCCGGATTTTTAGGATCATGATGATAGAGGACATTTTCTTCGTCAAAAACCGGATTCTTTTGTTCATGTTCGCTGTTATCATAGATGACAAGCTGGATCTTTTTCTCTTCTACAGCTCTTTTCAGTTCTTCAAAAGCAGGAATCCGGGAAAATAACTGCTGATATAATACGATCGTCACTGCTATCTTCGGTTTCATCAGAAAAAGTGCCACCCCCACTTATGGAAAAATTTCGCCATAGAAGCGAGAAACACACGAAAAAGCTTGAAATTCCGATGTGCCCCTTTTCCATACAAATGAACAACAGAAAAAAGCGGCGTATATAAAAGCTTGTAACCCGCTTTTTCAATTTTCATGCATAGATCATTATCTTCAAAATACATAAAAAATCTTTCGTCAAATCCGCCGACTTCCTTAAACTTAGCGACATCGGTCACCATGAAACTCCCAGAGATCATTCGTACATAAGTCGCTCGATCCTCTGGTAGATAACGGCATTCAAATTTCGCCAAGCGTTTATCGAAACGCTTCTTTACTCCCTGGAAAGGAACAAAGCGAAGCATATAGTCAAATACATCTAGTCGTTCTCTTATCAAATGCTGGACTGATCCATCTTCATTAAGAATCTTAGGCGCCAGCATTGCGCATTCTGGATGTTCTTGAAGAAGAGCCACCAAATCGATCACTGTTTGTTCACTGACCAGGATATCCGGATTGAAAATCACTGCATACTGATATTGGCTATGAAGCAGATTCTGGTTATGACCATAGCCAAACCCGCGATTCTCATGATGGAAATTTATCTTGATATAAGGATATTTTAGATAAGTTTTCAGCTTTTCTTTGTATTCTGGCGTCGAGTTATTGTCAAAAATCAAAATATCTACTGCTGGCTGATCAACTGTTGCGATAAACGTATCTAATGTTTGAAAAATCTTTTTACTGTTCGCCGTCACGATACTAATCAGGATCGGCTTTTTTACTTTGTTCTCCATCTAATGTCGGTCCCACTTCTTCTTATATTTCTGTATCACTTGCGTCCGGTATTCTTTGTTCCCCAAGAACCGCAGCGTTTTTAAAATAAACTGATGTTTCTCATTGATCAGCCCGATCAGCTCGAACAAAAGGACTGCTGCAAACAGCATGGCACCGATCAACACGATCGTACCGATACTTCCTGTATAATTCATGATCATCGCGGTGAATGAAAACATCAGCGCCATCGCATAGATCGTCAGGACTGCGCCTTTATGGGTGAAGCCTAAACTGATCAGTCGATGATGCAGATGCTTTTTATCTGCAGTCGAAAAAGAGACGCGATTGGCTTTTCGTCGAACGATCGCAAAAAAAGTATCTGTTACCGGCACACCCATAACGATCAATAACGAGATTGAAGAAACAAACGTCACGTTTTTTAAGCCCTGGAGCGAAAGCACCGCCATCATAAAGCCTAAAAACAAAGCGCCCGTATCTCCTAAATAAATCTTTGCAGGGTAAAAATTATAAGGAAAGAAGCCAATAATACTTGCCACCAGACAGAAAATAACAATAGGAATGTACACTGTTGAAGCGTGTAGAAAGAAATACCCGATGATCCCGATCGTGATCAGACCAATCAGTGAGATTCCTGCCGCTAAACCATCTAGTCCATCAATCAGATTGACTGCATTCGTGATTCCGAAGATCCAAAAGAGCGTGACAGGAAAACTGAACCATCCCAGCTCGATATGTCCCAAAAAAGGAATCGTGAACGAATCGATATGGATATCCGCAACGAAATAAATGATGAGTGACGCAAGCAGAATCCCCAAACTTTTCTGTTTCGGGGTCAATTCGAATTTGTCATCCAAAACCCCAGTGGCAACAATCACCAATGCTGCCAGCAGGATCGGCAGGATATAAAATCGCGGAATGATGTCTCTGAACAAAAATAAGGTCGAAACGACAAATGAAATGAAAATCGGCAGTCCGCCAGCTGAAGGCATAGGAACTTTATTGATCCTCCGTTCATTGGGTTTGTCGACCATCCCAGTTTGGACAGAAATGATTTTAAATACGGGTGTCAATATCAAAGATAACAATATTGTGAAAAAAAATCTTACAACCATACTAAAAGAAACGAGCATATGGGCACCTACTTTAATTAAGAGTCATCATTATTATAAAACACTCGATCGAATTTACAATAAGAACTCTTGTTTCTACTTTTTTTTATGAGAAAATTTAGCTTTTAGTTTGCCGAACCATTTATTTGCCGGATTTCGGCGTTTCTTTATCTCATTCCCAGTTACGTATTCTTGAACCACCGCATTGATGATCCCGCCAAGAATGATGATCGTTGCTGCAAAATTCAGCCACAGCATGAGAACGATAAAACTTCCTATGATCTGATAACCGCTGATCCGAGTAGCAAAATATCTCGCATAAATACTGAATACTTGAGATAAAAGCATCCAACCGACTGTTGCAAATATGGTTCCAGGGATCACCGTTTTTAGTTTCAATTGGGCGTTTGGCACAATCAAATAAATCAAAAACATAATAACAAATAGTGCAACTAACGTGATCGGCCACTTCAACGCCTGAAACTGATCGATAAAATTGACAGGTATATTCACGATCGGTTGTATCGCTTCCAAAATAACCTGCCCCAAACCAAGAACGATCGTTACCCCACTGATAGCGACCATGAATAAAACAATAACGATCAATGAAAAAAAGCGTACGATCAAAAAATTTTTTCTATTCTCTACACCATACGCTTTGTTCATCGCAATCTGCAACGCATTGATGCTTTGACTTGCCGACCACAAAGCCGCCAAGGCGGACACAGAGAGTAATCCGCCTGAGCTTTGTGTGAGCAGATCCTTGATAGCCGGTCCAATGAATTGGTAGACTGTTTCAGGGATCACTTCACGGACATAAGTCAACACTGTCTCTTGGTCAATGTGGAGATACGGCAGAAGATTGCCAAATGCAATGATCAATGGAAATAAAGATAGAAGTAAATAGTAAGCGACAACCACTGAAGTCGTGCTCATCTCTGAATCTGTTATACGTTTTTGCGTTGTTTCTATAAAACGCATAAGATTGTCATTTTGCTTTATTTTTTGCCAAATTCCCATTTGCTTCTCCTGTATCTGATGAAATAAAAAACTGGTCAAACGAATTAATAGGTTCCTTCTTCTCCTTGAGAAGTCAAGATCTTTGGTCCTTCTTTCGTGATTGCCAAAGTATGTTCATATTGGCAAGACAACCCGCCATCTCTTGTATAAGCGGTCCAGCCATTAGGATCCATTTTCATTTTCCAAGTACCTGTGTTTACCATCGGTTCAATCGTGATGACCATGCCTTCTTTCAAGCGCAGCCCTTTACCAGCTTCCCCGTAATGAGGCACAGGTGGTTCTTCGTGGATCGTTGGTCCAACGCCATGTCCGATAAAATCACGAACCACAGAAAAGTTTTCGCCTTCGACGTAAGTTTGGATCGCATGACCGATATCCCCGATCCGATTGCCGACTTGTGCTTGCTCGATCCCAAGATACAGTGCTTTCTTCGTTACTTCCATCAAGCGGTCGATTTCAGGTGTCGATTCTCCTACGACATAAGCCCAGCAAGAATCAGAAATGCCGCCTTTTAAGTCGATACACATATCCACTTTGACTAGATCTCCGCTCTTCAACGGTTTTTTACGAGGAAATCCATGACAGATCTCATCATTTATGCTGATACATGTTGCATATTCATAACCTTCAAATCCGATTTGAGCAGCAATCCCGCCATGGCTTTCAATATAGTTTCTGACAAATACTTCGATATCCCAGCTTGTAACGCCCGGTTTGATAAAATCACGCAGATTCTTATGTACATCTGCCAGTAAAGCACCAGACTCAGCCATCATTTCAATTTCTCGTGCTGATTTTAATGTGATCATATTTTCGTCTCCTTTTTACAAATCTTTCTTATTTTACCATAGTGGTACGTATTTCGCCAAATCACATTCTCTATCGTTTTCAAGTCTTGTTTTCTTTTGTTCCATGTTTTGGTATAATCCATAGTTGATAGAAACAAATCATATCTATTCAGGAGGCACAGTATGACTTTAGCAAAAATCGTTTACGCAAGTATGACAGGCAATACAGAAGAAATCGCAGATATTGTCGCAGAAGCTTTAGAAAACCTAGATATCGATGTAGAGATCAATGAATGTACGCAAGTAGACGCAGATGAATTTGAAGATGCGGACATTTGTGTCGTTGCAACTTATACATATGATGACGGCGATTTGCCAGATGAGATCGTTGATTTTTATGAAGACTTGCAGGAATTGGATCTTTCTGGAAAAATCTACGGAGTTTGCGGATCTGGCGATACTTTCTATGATGAATTCTGTAAATCAGTTGATGATTTCGATGCAGCTTTTGCAAAAACCGGAGCAACAAAAGGCGCTGAAAACGTCAAAGTCGATCTAAACGCCGAAGAAGAAGACATCGAAAATCTAGAGGCATTTGCAAAAGAGTTAGTCGAAAAAGAGCGCGCGTGACAGTCGCATTTAATTTGGGCATTAGAGAGGGAAAATGGAAAATCGCTCTCTATATTTTGCATTTTTCTGAACGAATGTCGAGAGTCAGCTGCTTATTAGAGATTGAAAAAAATGACCTGCATCAAGCAGTATCATCATATTTTTTATCCAAGCATGTCACTAAAAAAGACGCCGAGACTTTTGCCTCGGCGTCTTTTTTAGTGGTGTTTATGGAAGCATTTTGCTTTATTTTTCGGGAGTCTAATGAAACGATGTCCAGAAAATTCATGTCACAAAATGTAGATCGTTCAGCCTTCTAGATGCTCTTCTCAAATACGCACTACTCGACTTCAATCGGTTCTTTCAATCTGAGGATCGCATCAATACTGTCTTGGATCATTTTCTCGATCTGCAGGTCAGATGGATGAATGATATTAGATGACATCAATGCTGCGATCCCTGTAGCAATGAACCAGGTCCCATTGTGCAGAGACTCAATCTGTTCTTCTGTCAGATCTGCGTACTCCGGATCTTTTTTGACAATATCCACGAAATAATTATAAGAAAATTTCTGCATCTCTCTTCCGCCGCCATACTCTTCCAAGTATAGTGAACGATACAGTTTCTTCTCACGATTTGCGAAATGGATATAGTTGAATGCCAGATCAATGATCGAATTGCCCGTGTGCTCTACAGGAAACACTTCATATTTCAAGTAGTCATAGATCTGTTCGAATAGTGACTGCTTCAGCTCTTCCATATTTTTGAATTCCAGATAGATCGGCTGTGTCGAACAGTTCATTTTGTTTGCAATATTTCTCGCTGTAAATCTTGAAAATCCCTCGGTGGCAGCTACTTCGTAAGCAGCTGCCAAAATCTGTTCTTTTGTAATCGTCTTTTTTCTTGCCATAGTTTTTTAATCTCCTCAAAATTTTTTTATAACGCTTCCACCATTGATTAATTTTATTGTAACACGTTTTTTTTGATATGCAAAATTTGTTTTTAAATTTCTTCATTCGCTCCCTCAAAGACTTGGTTCTACAAGTAAAGAAATTTCCTAATAAAAAAATAGGCTTTATTTTATCCTTTCGTTCATTGTATCGATTCTAATAAAATGTTATCATATTATTAATTATCAAATAAACAAATGAGGAGGAACAGCAGTCATGTTAACAGATTTTAATAAACTTCTAAAAAAATACGCACGTCTAATCGCAGAAACCGGGGTCAGTGTCACAGACAGACACACTGTCGTTTTGCAAATCAGTGTAGACCAAGCGCCGCTAGCTCGTCTGATCACTGAAGAGGCCTATAAATTAGGTGCTGCTGAAGTGATCGTTCAATGGACAGATGATCAAATCCAAAAAGAGTTTCTTACTCATGCTGCAGCTGATCGAATCGAATCTGTTCCTCAATATAAAATCGATCAGGCAGATGACTGGATTGCTAAAGGCGCAAGTCGAATCAGCGTCGTATCAGCTGATCCCGATGCCTTTTCTGGCGTTGATCGTGACCGAGTAGCCACTTATCAAGCCGCAGCAGGAAAAGCGATGATGAATTTGCGAAAAGCGACTCAGGCAAATAAAGTCAGCTGGACAGTCGTAGCAGCTGCCGGCAAGCAATGGGCGGCAAAGGTCTTTCCTGACTTGCCAGAAGAAGAACAAGTCGATGCACTATGGGATCAAATCTTCAAAACTACTCGTGTGTATGAAGAAGATCCAGTGCTTGCTTGGGAAAAACATGACGAAAAACTGGCAAAAAAAGCAAATGAATTGAATGAAGAACAATTTACTGCCCTGCATTATACTGCTCCAGGCACAGACCTCATGATCGGGTTGCCTAAAAACCATCTTTGGGAAGGTGCCGGAAGCTATAATGCCCGCGGTGAAAAATTCATGGCCAACATGCCGACCGAAGAAGTCTTCACAGCTCCTGACAGCCGTCGGATCGATGGATATATTTCCAGCACGAAACCTTTGAGCTATGCAGGCACAACGATTTCGGGCATGAAATTCACATTCAAGGATGGCAAAGTGGTCGATTTTTCAGCAGAGCATGGACAAGAAGTACTAGCCAAGCTGCTTGATACAGATGAAGGCGCACGTCGTTTAGGAGAAGTCGCTCTTGTTCCAGATCCATCTCCTATCTCTCAATCCGGCATCATCTTCTACAATACTTTGTTCGACGAAAATGCTTCAAATCATTTAGCTCTAGGTTCTGCCTACGCGTTCAGTATCCAAGGCGGAACAGAAATGTCTGAAGAGGAACTGGCAGAAGCTGGATTGAACCGAAGCCAAACGCATGTCGACTTTATGGTTGGTTCTGACAAAATGAACATTGACGGCATCCGTGAAGATGGATCTACCGTACCGATTTTCCGCAATGGGGATTGGGCTTAACCCTAATTCTGTATTTATAAAGAACGATTGGACAAGCAAAAACAGAAGCTGAGATCTTTACTCAGCTTCTGTTTTTTTGCAAATAAATCGAAAAATCGCCCTCATAAAATAGCGTTATATATAAATTTAAATACATCGAAATGTATCGAAACCGTTTTCTTTATCTGATATTCTAAAATAGATGAGAGGTGACCTGATTTAGTATTTATGTAGATTCAGAAACACTCTATATTAGGAGTTTATTCACACAATCAACCAAAGAAAGTAGGTCTGAAAATGAAAAAAGTAATATTAATCATGATCAGTTTTTTTGCTTTGACCTTTTTTTCGGAATTTGATGAAGCATGAAAACAAAACGAACTGTGGGGCCAGGAAGCTTTTCTTTAGTAATCAATTTCGTATTTATCACCTTCATGCTTATTTACTATAAAGGAAACTCACTTGTTACATTGATGCCTCTCCCTTTACAAAATACCCTAACCATCTTGTTACTCTCTTCTTTACCTTTTTCGGTATATTTAACAAAAAAATATCCGAAAGATTTTGGTGCTTTAGCCGGAAGACGCTTGTCCACCGGGTTGATCTTATTATTTATCCTTGGACTATGTATCCAATTTCTAGGTAGTATCTCTTAATATGGAAAAAACCACTGTCCTATGTTTCAGGAACAGTGGTTTTTCCATATATTGGGTTGAGTCAGATTGATCATAATTTTCCATTGAAATTTCAAAATATAGATTAGGATTATAAGGTATGCGTGACACAGTAAGCGTTGTGTCCCTAGCAGCTCGAAGCGAAACAACTTTATTATTATATGTATCTTTGTTATATTCACTGGCATCCACCGTACTACTTCCTAAAAACCCACTACATAAATACATCTATACGACTGCACTAAGCATCAACTTTGTTTTTTCATTTTCTCTCATCCTTTCTTTGTGGTTCTCTCCATCAATATATGTATCAATTATTTGATCACCCTGCATTTGTTTCACACAGCGTCTATTTCTTTCCTCTTTCTTTGGCAGAATCAAGTGCTAAGATATATGTTCCTTTTTAAAATCTACTATCTTTATTTTCTATTTTAAATACGTTATTTTTCACCTCCTAAAAAATTTTTTATCATAAAAAAATAAATTTTAAAAGGCTAAATCAAAAAACAAACATAAATCACACTTATATATTAAGTTATTTTATTATATTTTAACGTTATTAATTTATACTATCTAAAAAATGTTGATTTAGCTTCTTCACTATTTATTTCTTCTTTTTTTATGAATCTATAAATAGTTTTTTTATCTCCTAAAACCGTTTCTTTAATCGGACTTTTCTTCTAAACAAAATCAAAAAAAGCCTCAAAATAATTTTATTTCGAGACTTCTTTCGTTATTGTTTATATTTCTAGGAGTTTGTTTATGTGCCTCTTCATTCAAAAACAGGTGGTTTTTTCATTCAATGACTTCAGCGATTTATTAGTGCGGAGCTATTAGAATCTCCTTCTACATGGATAATAAACTGCTGATTTCTCCCACCATGCTGTGGATAAGTGATTAATCTACTACCATTATAAATCTGACTATCCGCAATATCCATCACCGTATTCGTATGTAAGTTTTTTAACATGACAACTGTTCCGTTTGGATGACTGCCCACTGGGATCAATTTCCAAAACAATGATTCATGTGGATTATACATGTCTCCTCCAACGAACGGATTACCATTTGCATCTGTTTTATCTGTAGCCTGTAACCATGATCCTACTTTATTAGGACTAGGAGGAATAAATCCCGTTGCTATATCATACGTATCGTTTTCAGGATTGTACCACATCCACCATTTCTGGTTCCAAACTCCATTGTTATGAAAAAGAACAGCTTCATCAAGGTTTGTCTGGCTCCAATCAACCACGTACCACGGATCAATCACACTTTGGATCGTTACTATTTTTCTATCATATATACCGCCAACAGTTTTTTCACTTGCTGATGCAGTGCCTGCTCCTATGATCGTTCCAACAAACAAAGATAACAATAAGCCTACAATTCCTTTTTTTAATACCTTCATTTTTTATCCCTCTTTTCTTTTATTATAATCACCAAAACAATAACGTTATTTTTAAAAAAACTCCCTATCTTTAGTTTAACATCTATATATAAATAAACAAGTTTTTTTAATCATCAGCATCATTCTTTTAGTTATTTTATTTTTATGTGTTCTTGTTTTTCAGCACAAAAAAATCCTTACGCTTTCATTCAAAAAAGGCAAGGATTTTATATACGTTCCTGACTGGGATCGAACCAGCGACCTATCGCTTAGGAGGCGATTGCTCTATCCTACTGAGCTACAGGAACAGCTTCAATATATCAATTGTAGCCTGTTTGTTTTTTTCATGCAAGACTATATCACAGAAAATCCACATTTTCCTTAAGCAAAACGTTTCCATACATACTGCATCAGATGATAAAATCAAATTATGGATAACTTGTTAGTAAGGAGGTTCTGACAATGCCTGAAAAATCAAAAGAGAAAGTATACGCAGAACGTTTAGATTCATCGAAAAAAAACCGCGAACAGATCTCAAAAGAAGCCATCGAAGAGCATAAAAAAGAAAACCCTGAAACAAAAGAAAAGAAAAAATTCAAGTTTACGAAAAAAGAAGACTTACTCTAGTCACTTAAAAAACATTATTGCCAAAGTACACAAAAGAAGCTGTGACAAAAGTCTTGTCACAACTTCTTTTTCCGAATAAACGGTGTTCCAGAAGTAGCTTCTTCGAAAATAAGCCGAAATTTCACAAAAATTTGAGAAGCAATTTTCGTAAATTCCTTCTTATTTCTTGAAGTTGCCCACTTCTGTCACAACCTCTTTTTTCGTGTATCTCATCAAAAGTAATCATTAAGTACCGGCTGCTGCTGTGGCAGCAAGCGGGTCAACAACGGAATCAGCTCGTCTGTATCCGATACCTGCACTTTTTCATAAAAAACAAGTTCTTCAACTTTTCGATAACCTAATAACAGCTGAGTCAAATGCTGGATATTCCCGCGAATGGTCGGCAGAATAGTTTGTTCTGTTCTAGCTACGTGAATGATTCCATCTTCAATCTTTATTTCAAAAATCCCTTCATTCCATTTGGCATAATCATCTGCTTCCACATGTAACGCAAAGGAAGCCTGAGCTGTTTTGAATGGATAAGACTCTAGAAATCGCTGCATCTCTACGATTCTCGCCATCATATAAGGGGAGACAGTCACTGAGGCAAACGGATTGTCGAGAAGATAATTTTTGCTGCTTCCGGAATAACCGCAGGCATACTCAAATCGATCAAATGCCCCGCTGTGGGAACTGACGAAACGAGCAAGACTTCGAAAAGCCTCATGGTCCAAATATCCCCATTCTACAATGGTAAAAACAGGCGCTACTGTCTGATAGACCACGTAGCCAGTTGTTTGACCTTCTTTATCGTAATAAAGAGCATAACGATTGTTTCCTTTTTGATCAAATTTATACGTGTACCACCAGTCTTCACGTTTCAATCCAGCCCGCTGATTTTCCGGCATTCGTCCATAGATATCTTTGATCGCCTCTTTTGCTTCTTCAAAAGTCGTTCGTTTCATCTTTCCTGCAGTCTTTTTCGGTGCAGGTACGTCACGACTGTTCAACTGATAATGGATCTGATCGAATACCTGCTCATAACCGTAGCGACGATAGAAAGGATAAGAAAATGGCGCTAAGTAAGATAAGGTGACATTTCGGTCGCGACAATCTTCAAGGATTCTTTCCATGATACGATTGATCCCGCCTTGTCCTCTTGCCTCCGGATAAGAAGCGACATAGCCGATCCCAGCCATCAAATATTCTTGACCATAAAAATCAATCGAAAAAGGTGTCGCCATGACTTGGCTCGTTAATCGATCCTCCTCATCAAAAAATCCGTAATTCCATGAATTTTCTGCGAGCATTCGAAATCGTTCCCGCCGTTTCGGTGTATCTTCTCCATTGAATGCATAAGCAGCCAGCTCGAACATTTCTCCAATGTAAGATACAGCCAGTTCTTTTACCTGTTTTGTCATGTTGCTTCCCCTTCCTACAAAAAAGCTAGCAGAAACACTGCCTAGTCATGCAGTTGTTCCTGCATACTTTTAACAGCATTTCTCTCTAGCCGTCTTTCTTTTGATTGATATCTCTATTGCTCAATAGGTTTCTTCAATCATCACGAGCATTTTTTTGAAACGCCGACGCTTGAAGTACATCAGAAGCGTACCTAGCAGCATATCATTCAGCTTCTGTAACATACCGTGAGATTCCATCTGTTCCGTGTAATGGACTTCACACGTTTTTTCATCTAATGGTTTGATCTGATAATGGACGACAAATTCATTTTTCGTCGTTGATGTACGGAATTTATAAGACTGGTTTTCGATGACTTCTTCGATTTTTATACGTGCTCGATTGTTTTGAGAGAATTGCTTGACATATTCTAGATTTTTTAGCTGCTTGCGTGTCACAGATTTTCCAGTCGCCTTGCGTACATCGAAAAGAACAGAATCCATTACTTTATCATAGAAAAACGATGCTGGGATATTTAACTTCTTTACGATTTCCATTAGTTGTTCTTCTCCTTCGTCTCTTCTCTTTTCTTTCCTTTTAAAAAGAAATAGATGCCTAGCCCTGTTAGAAAAAGGCCCGTGACCATACTGTATAAATCATAGTTTTGTGAATTTGGATTCAAGCTGTACAATACAATCAATGAACCGAGACTGCATAAAAATAAACCATTTTTCATCATGTGAACCACCCTGTCTTTTCACTCTTTTTTCTTAAACAGCTGCAGCCTGGAAATAAAGGACTGTTCCCCAAGGCTGCGCTTTGATCAGTTCCTTGGCTTTTCTGGCAGCTGCTTCTGGATCTTCTGCAGTTGTGTCAAACAACATTTTGATTCCTTGTTTTTCTTTGAACGTAAACGTGATGCCTTCTTCATTATACCCTTCCAATAATTCTTTGATAGCCTCTTGCTGCATTGCACTTGCGATCGAAATCATTTCCATCTCTCCTAACGTTTATCTATAAGAGGACGAGGCACATGATTCGCTGCCCCGCCTCCTTCTTTTTTACATTCTACTGATTCAGTTTCTGTTCACCAGCTGCTGGGTCCATTTTGTTTGCTGAGATCACAAATGGTGCCCAGATCACGAAGGTGACGACCATACATACTAAAGTAACGATCGGTGCGCGCCAGTCTGCCCCGGTTGCTAAGAAAGAAAGCAGGAACGGCGGTACTACCCAGGTCACTTGTTGCGAGACTGGTGCTACTAATCCAAGATATGTTGCTATCCAGCCTATTGCAGTAGCAACGACTGGTGCGATCAAGAATGGGATGAACATGATCGCATTCAGCACGATCGGCAAACCAAACATCACTGGTTCATTGATATTGAAGATACCAGGTCCGATCGACAGCTTCGCAACAGTTAAATAATCTGCCCGTTTTGAAAACAGCAAGATAGCGATCAACAAGACGATCGTTCCACCAGATCCACCAAACCATGCGAATGCGTCAAAGGAACCGCGTACCCACATGTATGCTTTTCCATCTTCAATCGCATCTAACACTGCTGGTGTACCCGTTTTGCCATTGTATCCCTTTTGAAAGATGTCGATATTAATCAGCTGTGCTTGTCCCCAGATTCCTTCTAGGACAGGTGCCAAAACGTTTGGACCATGGATCCCGAAGAACCAGAATACTTGGACAAACACGGTAACGATCAATACAGCTCCTAAGCCTTGAGACAATCCTAGGAATGGCTCTGCGATATATTTTTGGACTAAGTCGATGATCAGTTGACCATCTGCTAAACGTCCTACGATATAATTGATGATTGCAATGATATATAAAGCGATCGTTGCGGGCAAAATCGCCGCAAAAGCTTTCGATACTGCAGGTGGAACTGAATCCGGCATTTTAATAGTGATATTAGCCAACATCAATTTACAGAAGATGATTACTGAGATCGCACCCATGATCATTACGGTGAAATAAGCATTTCCATTTAAATGATCCAGCTTCAACCAGCCCCACAGGCCGACAGATAATGTGCCGTCTGTGATCGTTGCTCCCAATTCTGTTCCATTGATTGCATCTGCGACGTTTGCAGGGACATTCACATTCAAAGGAGCAGAAAGTGCGGGACCAAAAGCGATTCCCTGGATCAATGTAGCTAATCCGACAATCCCTCCGGCTAGATCGTTCACCCCATATGCTCGAGCTAAGTTATACCCCCACGAAAAAGCAAAGATCAAACCTGCGATAGCCAATGTGCCGTTCCATACAAATCCGTTGATGCCGATGATGACATTCAAGACTGCAAAGATTCCTTTGTCTGCTGCCAGACTGTCTGCATAAGTGCTGATAAATTGCTGTGGCAAATCTCGAATAATTGCATTGATCATTACAGCGACAGATCCAGCCATGGTTGCAGGCAATGTACCGATAAAGGCGTCACGCAAAGCAACTAGGTGCTTTTGCGCGCCGATCTTAGCGGCAACGGGCAGGATGTATTTCTCCATCCAACTTGTTAAACCGTTCATTTTTTATTTCCTCCTATAAGTTTTTTATACAAAGAGTCTTCTCTTTATACCAAATTAAAAAATCCGTTCAAAAATTTTTTAGTAGCTTCTTCCGTTCAAAAAAGAAGGTGGTATTTATTCGCTATAGGTCCGACGGTAAAGATCAATGATTTCTTTTGCCAAATCAGTGAATGCGATTGACGTCATCAAGTGATCCTGACTGTGGACAGTTAGTAGTGTGACCTGTACATGATTGCCTTGTGCTTCTTGAGTCAGCATATCTGTTTGTGAATGATGGGCTTGAACAAGCGATTCTTCCGCTTCAGCGATTTTTTGCTCCGCTAATTCGAAATCACCGTGCTTCGCTGCTGCAATCGCTTCCATTGCATCGCTTTTTGCATTTCCGCCAAACATGATCAATCCCATGATTGCTTCTAGATTTTGTTGATCCTCCATTTTTTCCTCCAGCTTTTCTTATTGCATCAGCTTTTCAGCTTGTTCCAATACTTTGGCACCATTCATCATCCCATAATCTTGCATATTGATCACATCTAGCGGGATACCTTTAGGCGCTAGTTTTTGTTCAAATTGAGCTTTCATAAAGCGGACTTGAGGCCCCAATAGTAATACATCGACATTCTTTGCTTCTAAATTGTTGTCTGCATCAGAGGCAGAAACGGCAAAGATATCTGCATCCATTCCTTTTTCTTCCGCAGCTTTTTGCATTTTTGTCACCAATAAACTTGTACTCATCCCAGCAGAACATACTAACATAATCGTTTTTTTCTCCATTTTCTCCACTCCTTTTAATTTGTTTTACACATAATTATAATGCAAGAAACATGCCAAATAAAAAAAGAACCAAAATAGCGTTTTCATGCCTTTTAGTTCTTTTTCTTTGTGCGCACACAACGGCTTAGTGTGTAAACAGAACGCTTAGTGTGCTTTATTTTTTTATTTTATTCTCAATGAACATCTGCGTAAGAAAGGCGATCTCGTCTTCTGGGATCTTTATCCCATATTTCCGCTCTAGCGCCATGAGATTGGCTCGAACGATATCCATTTCCAACCGATAGATTTTGACAAACATCGACAATTTTTCAAACACTCGGCTTTGTTCATTTCTGACTAGACCATCCAACATAAATGCAATATGGATCAAGATACCTGCATCTACACCTGGTTCTACGATAATCGACAGATCAGATTGGATCTGCTGCACGATTTTTTGCAGGGAACGGATCAGTTCTTCGACAGAAAAAGTCGCATCTAACGAACCTGTCAAAGAATCCACGATTTTGGCTATCGGGATTTCATCGTCTGCGATACGCTTCAGTGTGTTCAATTTTTCGTCATCGAACACGTCATACGCGGAGAAAAAAGGGATATTCTGATAATCCACGTCGACTGTTCCAGCGATTGCTTTGATCTCGTATTCTTCCAGCAGTGCATCGATATGTTTTTTGAATGATTCTCTTTCTAAAAACTGCATCTGGATCACTTCGACTTTGTTTTGATTGATCACCGGCACGATCCGCTGGTATAGTTTGGCAGCAACACCTTCTCCAGTGAAACAAGTCACGATCACTGCTTTTTTCCGTTGCTGTTCTTCTTGCTTTTCTACTTTGAACTGATCCTTTATGATCGATTCGAAAGAAATCTGGATATTCTGATAGATATCTTCTAGGCTTCGTCCGACATTGGCCATTCGTACCGCTTCGATCACGACCATCGTGCTGCTCATAGTGATCGCTTTGGTCCTGATCCCTGTTTCTTCAAAGATCAGATCACTGAATGTGTTCAATGAGCCCATGTCTGTTAACAACATCAGTCCGTTCGTAAGCGAACTTTGCCGACTTTGGACATAGTGCAGTACTTCTTCATACATGGTTTGGACTTCCATCGCTAATGGCATGTTGAATGCTTTGCCCAGCTTCGTTCCCAACAATTCTTGGGCCATTTCCAGCATGCTGGAAGCTGTTTGCCGGCCGTGCATCAAGACGAGGACATCCACTTTGTTTTCTTTGACTGGCTCACTTTCACCTAGACTGATCGAAAGGAACATACTGATAAAGCCGATCTCATCGAAAGGGATCTCTACTTGCTGCTCTTCTTCGATGATCGTTGAGAGATCGATGGCGACTTGGAATTCTTTCTTGAAATTCTTACGTACGTTATTTAAATCTGGATGAACGATCATATGCCCTTCCCTTACCCTGTCCAATGTGCTTTGCAGATGGAGTGCAAAAGCGAATCGGGCTTTTTCATTGTACACACGATCCAACCGTTTTTCGGCTATATCATACAATTCATTCGTCAGTCGCCAGATATCATCAGGCAAAAGGTCTTTAGGGATCGTACTATTGGTAAGTTCTTTGACGTAAGTTTGGAAATAGGCATCGACATCTTTTGAAATCAGTGTTTCAAGATCCACACTTTCTACTCCTGTTTCAGAAAGAGTAGTGACTTTTTCTTCGATATCATTATAAACCTGCATATTTCTTTCAGGATCTTGAGACCAGACCACATCAGCAAATCCAGGTTCAAAAGTCAGATACTGGCTTTTGCTATCCATGAAACGGTCCAGGCGTTCTGGGATCTCTCTGATTTTCAAAAGACCTTTCTGGACGTGGAGCGAAAGCTCTTCTTTTCGAATGATCAGTTTCTCTTCATTATGTGTTCGGTAATGAAGAAAGGATTTTGCACAGACGAGTTTCAGATCACGCTTGACCTGTCCGATGTTTCCTTCTGCATCATATAACATAAAAGCGAGGATCGCTTCTTTTTCGATGTCGATCCGCTGATTCAGCCGATTAGCTTCTTGTTTGATAAATAGCGAAATGATCTCATAGCGTTCATCTAAGGAGCGGGAAGCTAGATTCGGCAAAGTGATTGCCATTGGTATCCTGCGATTGAACGTCGTCAAAAAGCTTTCGGAAGATTCTGTCGTAGCTCCTATGATCTGGACAGATGCTTCATGGACATGTGCACTTTCTCCTAATGGCCTATAAACACCTTTATCGATAAAGGTAAACAGCATTTCCTGTCCTTCTGGAGGCAAACGATGGATTTCATCTAAAAACAAAATACCGCCATCGGCTTTTGCCATCAACCCAAGGCTGTCCTGTGAAGCTCCGGTGTAAGCCCCCTTCTTGATCCCGAAAATATGCCCAAAAAGCAATTGCGGATTCTGTGCATAATCTGCACAATTGAAAGAGACAAACGGCGCATCCGGCGAAAGCATCTCCGAGTCGATCGCAAAATGATACATGCACTCAGCGAACATCGATTTCCCTGTGCCGGTTTCTCCAAATATAATGGTATGCAATCCTCTCGGCGGGTAAAGTATGGCTGCTTTTGCCTGCTGGATACTGACTTTCAATGAATCATTCTCGCCCACAAGTGTCTCGAATGTCACTTGTGTCGAAGAATCCACATGGACTTTATCTGAAGAGGATTTTTTAGGAGGCATCGAGTAAATGACAGGACGGCCAGCTGACTTAATGATATAACGTTCTTTATAAAGCTCGCTTAAATAGCGGCTCGCGTTGCTTCGATCGATTTTCAGGTGACTGGCTACATCGCTTGCAGATAATCCCTGTTGGTTCTCAGTCAGCAAATCCAAGATTTCTTCTTGCCTTTCGTTCACATAATCCCTCCTTTAATCATTTTCTTGTTTCCGTTTTCATCATATCATAAAAAAGGCGCTTATTTGCGCCTTGCTCCTTTATTTTTACTTTTTTTTGATTTATTTTTACGTTTTTTCTTGATTGTACTCTCGTTATGTTTCGTCTCTACTTCTTTTTTTACAGGAAGTGCAGACTGCTTGCTTTTTGTTTGGGTGAACTGTTCCTCTTTTTGTGGAGGCTCCGTTTGTAACGACCCGCCATGAAGATAAACTTCTTCAATTGTTATGTTTGTGTGGCTAGCGATCCGTTTCAGATCTCTCAGAGTGTTATCTTGGACGAATGTGACAACGATCCCGTCGTTCCCCATTCGACCAGTTCTACCCGACCGGTGCAGATATGATTCTTCGCTCAAAGGGACTTCCGCATTGATCACATAAGGAAGTGCATCAATATCCAGACCTCTAGCCGAGACATCTGTAGTGAATAGTGCACGGACACGTTTTTCTTTCAATTGATCAAGTGCAGCTTTACGAAGCAACTTGTTCTGATCAGAGGCTAAACTTGCTACAGGCACGCCCCGATAAACCATCTTCTCTTCCATCACACCTAATTCACTCAACTGATTGAAAAACACCAATCCTTGGAAATCTTTGACGTGAGCGATCCGTCTTAAATAATCATCTTTTTTCCTTGATGGTACGCGAAGAAAATAATGCTTCAGACCTTTTCTCGAATCATCTTCATGTGTCACGTCGATCGTTTCAAAAGATCGTCCCGTCACTTTTTCGATTGCTTCGATCGAGCGATCTGCTGTAGCAGAGAAAAAGGCTAACTGATATTCCACTGGTGCTTGGTGCAGGATCTGCTCGACCAATTGGACGCTGCTGTCTGCAAACAGCTGGTCTGCTTCATCGAATACGATCGTTTTGATCTGATGTGCCTTGACTTTTTTCGTTTTCATCAATTCTAGCACGCGACCCGGTGTCCCTACGAGGATTTCCGGTTTTTTCTTCAATCCTTCGATCTGGCGTTTGACATTCGCGCCCCCTACTAATGACTGCACATTCAAGTCTAGCTCTTTTGCCCATTCTCGGGTAACATCTGCCACTTGGATCGCAAGTTCCTGAGAAGAAGCTAGGATCAGCAACGAACTTCCTTCACTTGGTGAAACATTCAAAAGCAGTGGCAAAAGATAAGCCAGCGTTTTCCCAGAACCTGTCGGAGATACTCCTATGATACTTTGTTTGTCGCGCAGTGGCTGAAATACTGCTTCTTGGATCAGAGAAGGCGCAGCAAATGCTTTGTCCGCCCATTTTTCTTGCCATTGCTTCGGAAATTCCATTGTCCATTCATTCATTAAAAATCTTCCTCATTATCAGCATCAAATTTGATACCGCCATTTTTTCTTAAATCGTAAATCACTTGGTTCACATTCCTTGCTAATTCGATCCATTCTTCATAGAGAAGTCCCCATGCCGGATCTTTTGGATGGTTCAATACATTGGCGAAATCCATCGCTTCGTCTGCCATCGGATTTTCTGCCGCTGTGATCGACAAATCAGCTGTTTCGTTATGTGTACGATCGTGGTATTCTGCTTGCGTGATGGCATTGACCCCATTCATTATCAAAGTCCCGGAATCAAAATAGATTTCAGAAGGCAAGTAAGAATCACCGATTTTCCCTGGTTGGATCGCTACATCAAATGACTCATAACGCAAGATCCCCCAGCCTAGGCCATCTACACCGGTTGAGATTTTTCTTGGGAAATAATGTACTTCTGACGGCATACCGAACCACGCTACCGCTGCATAGACTAAATAAACGCCTAGATCCATCATTGCACCACCAGAAAAATGCATGGAGAAAATGTTTGGCTCTTCGCCATCCAATACCTGATCGTAACGAGAAGAATACTTCATATAACTGAAGTTTGCTCCAAGGATCTCATCTTTCAGCGGCAAATACTCAGCGATTTTTTTGAAGCCAGATTCATGGATGTTTCGAGCTGCTTCAAAGAAATAGACATTTTGCTGGTTGGCCAGATGGATGATCTCATCCATCTCTTTTGGTGTGGAAAAAGCCGGTTTTTCCACGATCACATTTTTCCCTGCCAAGATTGCCTGCTTTGCCTGCTGGAAGTGCAGACTATTAGGAGAAGCGATATATATCGTATCCATATGAGCGATCCCGAAAAAGGCCTCTAAATCGGTCGCAAATTCGATATCTCCTTCATATTTTGAACCGAATTCCTGCGCTTTTTCCAAGTGTCTCGAGTAGACAGCTGTCAACTCATACTCGTTCGTACTTAATGCTGCCTGGACAAATTGATGTGTGATCCAATTTGTACCGATTATTCCTAAATTGATCATTCTTTCCGCCTTCTTTCTATAAGATAGGATCTTTGAAGGGATAGTCCACATCGAATGGAATCGCTTGTTTCACCCTTACTTCATCTGATGTTACCTGACAATTATAAGCAAGAACCTGTACGCCGTTTAATTGTGCGTAGCGGGTCATATTCGCAAGCTCTGGCTGCATGACCTCATGGATCGTTGCTATATGCAAGTGTTCGAATTGCGCAATGAAAAGAACATAGGCATGATATCCCTCTAACTGCGCTTGTGTTAATTCTTCTATATGCTTCAGCCCTCTGAGTGTCGGTGCATCTGGAAAAGCGCCTACCGATTCATTTTCCAAAGTCATTCCTTTTACTTCGACAAATATTTTTTGCCCAGAAGAGGTCTCCAGGTAAATATCGAACTTGGAGTGCCGATACTTCACTTCCCGTTTGTACAAGGTGAACTCCCCCATTGCACCAGGCAGCTGGATCGTCCCGTCCAAGATCGCGTCAATCGCCAGTTTATTGGGAAGTTGACTGTCGATGTTGAACCACTGCTGCTTTTTTTCACTGCGATCAAGTCATAATTTGTTTTCCGCTTTGGGCCAGGTGCAAAGGCAACAGCAACTTCTGCTCCCGAAATCAGGACTTCTTTGCCGCGTCCGGTATTTTTCACATGAGCGATGATCGCTTCTCCGTCTTTTTTCACACAATTCGCTATGAAACGATTCGGCCGGTCAATGAAAAAAGCTGTCTCTACCTGTTGATACTTCAAAATATGCCACCTGTCTTCCTACTATGTATCCTATCATAATTTTAACAAAAACACTTGAAAAACCAGTCGAAAGTCTTAGAGAAATTTTAGTTTTTTTTCTGTAGAATGGAGGTAACAGAAAAGCGTGAAGATACAGGATGAGTAAACAGCTGAGAAGGAGTGGTTCGATGAGAAAAAAATTGTTTATCTGCTTGGAACATTGTTCGTTACTTTAGCCGGCAGTCTGTTCTTTCGAAAGAAAAAACAGACGAGACAGCTGTTCGATCCTGCACAGTATTGCGGTACTTGGAGCTTTGAAGATGAAAACGGCCAAAAACATCATTTGACGATCTCCTCAGATTTCACCCTTTCGATCAATGATCATCCACTTGGCACTACGGTGATCAAAGTCGATGCGGATCAACTAGTCGTACGTGATCAGTATGGTTTTTATTTGACTTTTTCTTACCCAGATATGACTTTTTATGATGAATCTGCCGAATCTTATTACCCTCTATCCAGATCATAAACATGAAACATTTTTCGACAACCGGCGAAAGCATCAGGACGATCCTGTGCTTTCGTCTTTTTTTGCAGAATACGCACATTTTCTTGTTGTTTTTTGCCTAGAAAAATAGTCAATTTCTCTTTTTTTTGTTACACTAACTAATGATGGTTTCTTACCATGAAAGGATGATCGAATATGACACCAAACCGAGAAGATTATTTGAAGATCATTTTGGAACTAGGCGGTGATACAACAAAAGTAAACAATAAGCAAATCGTATCCAGTCTGGATGTCTCACCAGCATCTGTCAGCGAAATGATTTCTAAACTTGTGAAGGAACAGCTTGTTGAACACTCTCCCTATCAAGGAGTACAATTAACAGCAAGCGGATTGCAAAAAGCAAGCAGTTTGATTCGCAAGCATCGTTTATGGGAAGTTTTTTTAGTTGAACATTTAGCGTATAGCTGGAATGAAGTACACGATGATGCCGAAGTACTGGAACATGTGACTTCAGAACAGCTTGCTGACCATTTAGAAGACTATTTGAATCATCCTGAACACTGTCCGCATGGAGGGATCATTCCAAAAAAAGAACAGGTTGTCCACGAAGAACGGCGCCAGACATTAGAATCCTACCCGGTCGGAACGAAGATCCGCATTGCACGGGTGCTTGATGAAAAAGAGCTGCTTGATTATTTGGTGACGATCGATCTGAACATCGATGAGGAATATGAGATCATCGATATCGCAGCTTATGAAGGACCCGTTACGATCCAGAATCAAACAAAAAAAATTCCTGTCAGCTTCAAAGCGGCAAGCACGATTTTTGTCGATAAATTATAAAGGAGCATGCCCTATGTCTAATGAAAAGAATGCATTATTTACGATTTTTGGCGGTACAGGCGATTTGGCACAACGTAAATTATACCCCTCTTTATTCCGTCTTTACAGAAAAGGAAATCTCGGAGAACATTTCGCTGTTATCGGTACGGCCAGACGTCCTTGGAGCAATGAGCATTACCGTGAAGTAGTCAAAGAAACGATCCGTTCATTAAATCCGACTGATGCTGAAGCAAACACCTTTGCGAGTCATTTTTATTATCAGTCACATGATGTCAATGATTCGACACATTATCAAACATTGAAAATCCTAGCTGATCAATTAGATGAACAATATCAACTGAATGGTAACCGGGTCTATTATCTGGCCATGGCTCCGCAATTCTTCGGTACGATCGTCTCTCATCTGAAATCTCAGAAGATCGTGACAGAAACTGGCTTCAATCGGCTGATCATCGAAAAGCCTTTTGGTTCTGACTATCAGTCCGCTTTTGAATTGAACCAACAAATCCGCGAAGTTTTTCCTGAGAAAGATATTTTCCGGATCGATCATTATCTAGGAAAAGAAATGATCCAAAACATCTCAGCAATCCGTTTTGCCAATAACATTTTTGAATCGCAATGGAATAACCGCTACATCGACAATATCCAGATCACATTCGGCGAAAGCCTTGGAGTAGAAGATCGAGGCGGATATTACGATCATAGTGGCGCACTGAAAGACATGGTGCAAAATCATATTCTTCAAGTCGTTGCTTTACTGGCAATGGAACCTCCTGTGGCTTTTTCGGAAAAAGAAATCCGGACTGAAAAAATCAAAGCGCTGAAAGCGATCCGCATCTACAATGAAAAAGAAGTACTTGAAAACTTCGTACGCGGTCAATATGCACAAGGCAAACTGGATGGAACAACATTCAAAGGCTACAGAGAAGAAGACAAAGTCGATCCGCAATCTGAAACAGAGACCTTCGTTGCTGGGAAATTCACCATCGACAATTTCCGCTGGTCCGGTGTTCCTTTCTACGTTCGAACAGGGAAACGCTTGACTGAAAAAGGTACACGTATCAATATCGTGTTCAAACAAGTTCCTGTGAATGTCTTCAAGACATCGATCGATGAACCTTGCAAAGACACCACGCTTCCGCCAAATGTACTGACTATCTATATCCAGCCGACAGAAGGTTTTTCTTTGTCATTGAATGGGAAAGAAGTTGGTCAGGGATTTGACACGGAACCGATCAAACTAGAATATCGTAATAGTGCTGAAATGGTCGAAAACAGCCCTGAAGCTTACGAAAAACTGCTTTTAGATGCATTGAATGGTGACGGGACGAACTTTTCTCACTGGGAAGAAGTTGCTCAATCCTGGCATATCGTTGATGTGATACGTAAAGCTTGGGATCAGTCACATCCTGAATTCCCTAACTATAAAGCAGGATCTATGGGGCCACAAGCCGCCTTCGAGCTTTTGGAAAAAGACGGCTTTGAATGGATCTGGCAGCCTGACAACTGGTACAGAGAACGAGGAAAATTGGATTGAACCGCAAAAAACGCCAGAGGCTAAGCCTCTGACGTTTTTTTGTTATTTTTCTTCGAATCCTTCTGCTACAGCTTCTGGATAATGTTCTTCAACGATGTGTGCGCAGCGACCGCATAGATGCGGAAGTTTTTCGTCTACTCCAACGTCTTTTCTTACTTGTCGGCAACGATCACATGTGTCGCCGTCAGCTTTTTCGACTAGGATAGCTACATCATCAAAAGCGATTGCTGATCCTGGTACTTCTGCGTCTTCTGACTTGATTTCAAAATAATCAGGTGACACGATCAGTAATTGAGGGATATCAGCATCGACAGCAGTCAGCATTTCACGTACTTGGCGATTTGGATAAATCGTCAATTTCGCTTCTAGCGATTTTCCGATCAGCTTGCTGTTTCGTGCTTCTTCCAAAGATTTCAATACTTTATCTCGGAAATCCATGAATGCTGCCCAAGTATCCATCAATTCTTCTTGGTTCGTAAATTCAACGTAGCCAGGTAATTCGCTCAATTGAACATACTCTTCTTCTTCCTTCAAGAAGGACCAGATTTCTTCTGATGTATGAGGGATGATTGGTGTCAACAGTTTTGCCAAAGCAACAGCTGTTTGGTAGAACACTGTTTGCATGCATCGACGTTGGTAATCATTTTCTGCTTCGATATAAACGACATCTTTTGCAAAGTCTAAATAGAAGGATGACAAGTCAGCTGTCAAGAAATTCATGACTGTGCGGTAGATATGCATGAAATTATATTTGTCATAGCCTTCGTCACGGATTTCTTTGATCACTTGATTCAAACGAACGGTCATATATTTATCCACCGAACGCAATTCCGTATAAGGAACAGTATCTTTTTTAGGATCGAAATCCTCCGTATTTGCAATCAGGAAACGCATCGTATTTCTGATTTTACGATAAACTTCTGCGACTTGCCCCAAAATATCCATAGAAACACGTACATCTGCTTCATAATCAACACTTGAGACCCATAGACGAAGAATATCTGCGCCGAATTGTTTGATGACTTTTTCTGGTGCAATGATGTTGCCCAATGATTTACTCATTTTCCGACCTTCACCGTCAAGTGCAAATCCTTGAGAGATCACAGATTTATAAGGTGCTACCCCATTGATCGCTACACTTGTCGTAATACTTGAGTTGAACCAGCCGCGGTACTGGTCTGATCCTTCTAAGTACATATCAGCTGGGAATGTTAATTCTGGACGTTGGCGTAGAACTGCTTCATGAGAAGAACCTGAATCGAACCAGACATCCATGATATCTTTTTCCTTCGTGAATTCCCCATTTGGAGAGCCAGGATGAGTGAATCCTTCAGGAAGTAATTCTTTTGCTTCTTTTTCAAACCAGATGATCGAACCGTGTTCCGCAAATAATTTTGCGACATGCTCGATCGTTTCCGGTGTGATGATTGCTTCGCCATTTTCCGCATAGAAGATCGGTAATGGTACACCCCATGCACGTTGGCGGGAAATCACCCAGTCCCCGCGGTCGCGGATCATGTTGTACAGACGAGTTTTGCCCCATGGGATCACCCAGTCGACTTTTTCTACTTCGTCAAGGATGTTTTGACGGAAATCATCGATCGAAGCAAACCATTGCGGAGTGGCACGATAAATCACAGGTTTCTTTGTACGCCAATCATGAGGATAACTATGGGTAAAGAAATCAAGTTTCAGTAAAGCGCCTTTTTCCTTCAATAGATCTGTGATCATCGGATTTGCTTTGTCGTAGAAGATTCCTTCAAAACCAGGTGCTTCATCCGTAAATACTCCTTTAGAATCTACTGGTGATACGACTGGCAATTTGTATTTGTTTCCTGCGATATAGTCATCTTCCCCATGTCCAGGAGCAGTATGCACTAATCCAGTACCTGCTTCTAACGTCACGTGATCGCCTAAAATCACTAAGGATTCACGATCATAGAAAGGATGTTGAGCCGTCATGTATTCCATTTCCTGACCAGAAAATTCTTTGATGACTGATACATTTTCCCAGCCGATTTCTGACTGGACATTTTCAAGCAAGTCTTTTGCTACGACAAATTTACGTCCATCTGCTTCAATCAATACATACATGAATGAAGGATTCACTGCGATCCCTTGGTTTGCAGGCAATGTCCAAGGTGTCGTCGTCCAAATCACGAAGGCTGTATCTCCATCAAGAAGACCTTTGCCATCTTTTACATTGAATGCGACAAAGATCGATGGCGACTTCACATCTTTATACTCGATCTCTGCTTCTGCTAAAGAGGATTCACTGGAAGGTGACCAGTAGATAGGCTTCAAGCCTTTGTAAATGTAGCCTTTTTCTGCCATTTTCCCAAACACGCGTACTTGTGCAGCTTCATAAGAAGGATCAAGTGTCACATAAGGATGATCCCAATCTCCGGCTACACCTAGACGTTTGAAATCATCACGTTGTTTGCTGACTTGAGAAAGTGCGTATTCACGACATTTTTCCAAATACTCAGCCATTGACATTTCTTTTCGTTTCACGCCTTTGTTAGCCAGTACTTGTTCGATCGGTAATCCGTGTGTATCCCATCCCGGTACATAAGGTGCACGGAAGCCAGACATTGATTTTGAACGGATAATGATGTCTTTACTGATTTTATTCAAAGAATGTCCTAAATGGATATTCCCATTTGCATAGGGAGGACCATCATGAAGGATGAAACTTGGTTTTCCTTCGTTCAATTCTTGTCTTTTTTGATAGATTTTATTTTCTTCCCATTCTTTTTGCCATTCGCCTTCACGGTTTGGCAAGTTCCCGCGCATAGGAAATTTTGTTTTTCCTAATTGCAGCGTTTCTTTCATTTTCATAAAACAAACACACTCCTTCGATTGTTTTTCCGGACGCAAAAAGGCATGCTCGTCACAAGGGACGAACATGCCGTGGTACCACCCAAATTCAGTTACGCCTTTTGCGCAACTCTCAAAGACCAGTAACGAGGTCAGCCGTTGTTTCTTACTAACGATTCAGAAACAAGTCAAGTAGAGGATCTTTCACTTTGCAGAGTCTTGCCGAACTTTCACTCTCATCGGCTCGCTGGAAGAATACCAAAGTGCTTTTCTGTTCTACTCGTTTTCGTTTTCATGATCTCCAGGAACGATCGAAATGTCGATAGCCTGTGTGTCAAATGCAGTCATAGGAGCTTCGATTACTCCTGTTTCTGAGTTTACATCAGTTCCATTTTCGTTGTCAAGCTGTTTTGCCAAAACTTCTTTGATGACTTCATGGCTATCTGTTACGTAGCTTGAGAATGGCTGTAAGATTTCATCCCATTCCGGACTTTTCACTTGTTCAAGCTGTGATTCCAACATCAAGCTGATTCGCTGATGGAAGACACGTGTTTTCTTCTTGAGATCTTCTGTTTCGGTCGCAAGCTGTCTTGCTTTTTCCGTTGCGTCTGTTAAGATTTTTCTTGCTTTTTCTTCTGCGTCTGTCGTCAACTGATGCGCACGTTTTTCCGCATTCGCCACTAATTCATCTGCTTTGTTTTGAGCAGATGTCACGATGACTTCTGATTCTTTGCTTGCGCTTGTTTTTACTTTGTCAGCAGTATCTTGTGCGACAATGATCGACTGATTCAACGCATCTTTCAATTCATTGAAATATTCCAGCTTTTCTTCAGAATGTTTCACTGCTTTTTCTAATTCACGATTTCTTTGAGTCACTTCTTCATAATCACGGACAACAAGGTCCAAGAAGTCATCTACTTCGTCTTGATTATATCCCCGCATTTTTGTCGGGAATGTTTTATTTTGGATATCTAATGGAGTTAAAGCCATGAGTAAACCACCTTTTTGTTTTATTTACGTAATACACCAAACAGCACCCTGTATTTTTCTTTTTTCGTTTTTCCCTCAAGCTCTTGGATCTGGATTCTCCCGTATCCTCTGATGGAAATAATATCTAATAGTTCAAGCAGAAAATCAGGTCTGGTATTTTCAGTCCAGTTCACTTTCACTTTCCCTGATTCGATCAATTGTTTCGATCGTTGTCTGGAAATATTATAAATCTCTGAGATCACACTATCCAGACGCATAGAGGTGACCGTTCCTCTTTCTTGTGTCCAGCTGTCTTTAGGTAAGATCATTTCTGTGTATTTCATCGGTTCTAGTCGCGCAGCTACTTTGCCGATCTTCGTGATTTGTGCAGTGACGAAATGATCGACTTCTTGTGCGATGAATACTTGCCAACGTTCGCCATCTGAGATGATATCACCAAAATAAGAACGTTTGATGCCTGTCCCTACTAAAGTTCCAAGGATCTTTCCATGACTCAAACTGGCAAATTTACTAGGATAATGGATCTCATAAAGGGCGATCTCGAAATCTTCCTCTTCAGGTTGGTAATAGTCTGGGAAAATCAGGCATCTTTTTCTCTCCGCTTGCTCATATCCTCCATAAAACATGAACCGTAAATCGCTGTTTTGACGGATCAGTGTTTCTAAGATATAAGACTGTCTTGGATCAAGGAACTCAGTCAGATAAGGTGCATACTGTCCCTGTACCTGCTCGATCCAATCACCCACGGAGTCGATGAACGAACGCTCATCTGCTCGAAAGTGCTGATATACATTTGCGTCCAACTTTTTTACCTCCCTGCTTGTTTATGATGGAAATAAGATCGTCTACTTATATCTAAGTTAAATAATTGCCCCCGCAACGATCCAGACTAAGATATGCGCAAGTCCCTGCATGGCTAAATTCAAGATGATGATTGCTCCCAAAATCGTAAAATCGAATGGACCGATTCTTAAGGGCAAGCGATCAAACAAACTGAGATATGGTTCACATATTTTCGATAGAAAACGACCGAGTCCCGATTGATACCCGCCCGGAAACCATGAAAGTAATGCATAAACGACTAAGAGTATCGTATAGAAATAGACTACACGCTCTAATAATTGAAATAGCATAAAAATAATATAAATCGTAGTTCCTCCTCTTACAGATCAAACAAATTCGCATCTGCAAAAGATTGAGCAGTTGAACTGTCAATCTCCATTCCTGTAGGTGTACAAAGGAAGATCTCATCTCCTACACGTTTGATATCTCCATCTAACGCGTAGACAGTTCCTGTTAGGAAATCCACGATCCGTCTCGCTTGTTTTTCTTCTACCAAGTGAAAATTCACTAAAGTAGCTTCGCCAGCGAGGATACGTTTAGCGATCGTCATTGCTTCTGAATAAGCGCGTGGTTCCATCACAGTGATTTTTCCAGCTAGATTTGCTTTCGGCTGAAAAGAGTTTCTTGAAACTGTTTCTTCTTTTCGTACATTTTTTGCAGGTGACTGGTGCAGTTCAATTACTTTCTTTTCACTTGGCTGTGTTTTTTCGCGAGTTACTGGACGAGTAGTTGCAGTCCGTTGTGTCTCACGAGAAGGTGCAGCCGATACAGTCTGTGTTTGATGATTCTGTGTTGTTATTTTTTTTGTTGGCTGTGGTACAGCCTTTTGTGCTTTTTGTGTTGTTTCAGGATGATCTTGATATTCGTACTCTTCTTCATCAGCTAATCCGAAAAAATTAGCAATTGCTCCTCTATTTAAAAGCGGCATGTTTGTTCCTCCCTTATTCGTCTTTGAATAGCGCTGTGCCTACGCGGATAAATGTTGCTCCTTCTTCGATCGCAAGTTGAAAATCCTGGCTCATCCCCATGCTTAATTCTGTACATGGTGCATGTGCATAGCCTTTTGCTTGAACAAGATCACGCAATTCTTTCAGCGTTCCAAATACTTTATGGATTTCTTCTGCAGAAGCTTCTTTAGGTGCCATCGTCATCAACCCAACAACCTTTATTTTTGAATAGGCAGCTAAAGATTCCAAGAAAGGAAGAAGTTCTTCGGGGGAGATTCCTTGTTTGGATTCTTCTCCAGAGACGTTTACTTCAACAAAACAAGCGATTTGCTTTTCTGCTCTTTTTTGAATTTCTTCTGCTAATTTTAAACTGTCCAACGCATGAAAGTAATCAATTTCATTTATAATCAATTTTACCTTTCTACGTTGTAAATTACCAATTAAATGCCACTTTATTTCAGGATGATCAAGTAAATCTTGTTTCTTTTGCAACAATTTATCTACACGATTTTCTGCGCAATGCGTAACACCTGCTTCTACCAGCTCTTTTGCCTTTGCCGATTCGACAGATTTTGTTACAGCTACTAAGGTGACTTCTTTCGGATTACGATGAACAAGAGCACACGAATCCTGAATTTCTTGCTCGATTTTCTGCAAGTTGTCAGCAATCATGTGCTCTTCCTCTCCTTTATTTTTTGCGTCGGAAAAATGGTGGCGTGTTTAATTCATCATCGCCAGTAGATTTTGGTTCTTCACGGTTAAATGTATCAAATTCTTTTTTTTCGATTGGATCGAAGTTTGATTCGTCAACTCTTGGACGGATGTTTTGTTCGCGTCTGATATCCCAGTCGCCAAAACTGTTTTCGTCCTCAGCTGAAGTTGGTTTTGCCTGATCCATGTCTAACACTGTTTTTTGAGCAGATGATTGCATTTGGGCTTGTCTAGCTGGTCGGCTAGACTTGCGCTCCTTTTTTGATTCATCGATACCTGTTGCGATAACCGTTACACGGATTTCATCGCCCATTTCTTCGTTGATCGATGTACCTAAGATGATGTTCACATCGCCAGTTGCGGCATTTGCCACGATATCAGAAGCGTCTTGCGCTTCAAATAATGTCATGTCCAAACCACCTGTGATGTTCAGAAGCACTTGTTCTGCGCCATCAATAGATGTTTCAAGAAGAGGTGAGGAGATCGCTTTTTTCGTTGCTTCAACGACACGGTCTTCTCCACTTGCAACACCGATTCCCATCAATGCTGTTCCTTGGTTTTCCATCACTGTTTTCACGTCAGCAAAGTCAAGGTTCACGTAACCAGGTGCTGTGATCAGATCAGAGATCCCTTGTACCCCTTGACGAAGCACGTTGTCAGCTTCGCGGAATGCTTCTAGCATTGGCGTTTTCTTGTCAACAACTTCAAGAAGACGGTTATTTGAGATAATCAGTAATGTATCTACATTTTCTTTCAGTCTAGCGATCCCTTCAGCAGCAAAGCGTCCGCGTTTTGGACCTTCAAATGTAAATGGTCGTGTCACCACACCGACAGTCAAAGCGCCTAATTCTCTGGCAATACCTGCGACGATCGGTGCAGCACCAGTACCAGTACCGCCACCCATTCCGGCTGTGATGAAGATCATGTCTGCGCCATCCAATGCTTCGCGTAATGACTGTTCACTTTCTTCTGCCGCTTTTTGTCCTACTTCAGGTTGAGAACCTGCTCCTAGACCGCGTGTATATTTAGGCCCTAATTGGATCACTGTTTCAGCTTTTGAATTTTTTAAAGCCTGAACATCAGTATTCGCAGTGATGAACTCAACGCCCTTAACATTTTCTTCGATCATACGGTTCACAGCATTACCACCGCCGCCACCGACTCCGATGACTTTGATTACTGCGCCGTCATTGATATTATTATCAATTGAGAATTCCATATTTTATTCCTCCCAGGATGAATTAATCAAAAATATTTGTAAAGAAACCCTTGATTTTATTTGTTACATTTTCACCGGATTGTTTTGGTTCCGGATCATCGTATGTTGCTTCTTCAGGAACATCATAATTATCATATGAACTTGTGTCTTGCTCAACAGATACATGATTTGTGACTGTCGTTTCGCCTGTCACAGCTATTTTTGCCAACTGGTATACTTCGCTTAAGTTCGCTGAATAGTCAACAATGCTGATAACATTCGTAAATACCGGATTTCTTAGTCCCATATGGTTTGGGACATATAATTTCACATTTACGCCAAATATCTCTTGTGCCAAGTCTACCACACCAGGAAGACTTGCTGCACCACCTGTCAGCACGACACCACCAGGCAATTCCAAAGCTTCGATTTGATCCAATGCGTCTTTTGCCTTGTTGAAGATTTGTTCCATCCGTGCTGAGATGACTTCTGATAAATAACGTTCGTCAACTTTTACAGGTTCTGACTGTCCAATTACATCTACTGGGAATTCTTCGTCTTCTGATGTTCGTTCTGGATACGCATCACCATAATTTATTTTTAGCGCTTCTGCATTATTAAAAGAGGTATTCAAAACAATCGAAATATCTTTTGTGACGAATTCTCCGCCTTCTTGATCAAGATGAGTGAATTTCAATTGCTTGTCATGCATCACAGCAGTCGTTGTCTGGCCGCCTCCCATATCAATGACAATCGTACCAAAATCTTTTTCTCCGTCTGAAAGGATTGATTCCGTTAAAGCTAATGGAGTGATCACTAGCTCATTGACGATCAGGCCTGCATTTTCGACACATTTCCGAATGTTATGGATGATTGTCTTAGGTCCGGTAAATAACAGACCGTACATTTCTAATCTGACACCGATCATTCCGCGGGGATCTTTGATGCCTTCAAAACCATCTACAGTAAAGTCTTGTGGAAAAATTGACACGATTTGACGTTCAGGAGGTATTGAACGAACAAGGGCAGCCGATGCTACATTACGTACATCTTCGTCAGTGATCTCTTTTGAATCACCGTTCACTGCAATCATTCCCTGGCAATTTTCAACTTCAAGCATGTTAGCCGGCAGACCAACGCTTACGCTCTTGATTTGGATGCCTGCTTTTTCCTCTGCTTGTCGCACTGCACGTTGTATCGCTTGGACTGTTTTATCGATATCAACGATAATGCCGCGGTTAATCCCCTCTGATTTTGCGTTTCCTACTCCAATAATATTCATTTGGCTGTCGATATATTCAGCCACGACAACTTTGACAGATGTCGTTCCAATATCAAGGCCTACATACATTCCTGTTTTTGCCATGAATGGGATTCCCTCCTACTTACTATTCCATATACAAGCGAACAACTAACGTCCGTTTTTAAATATACTATAATAGATATATTCACTGCTTTCAATTCTACCATAAATTACTGGTTTTTAGAAAGTAGATTCTTACTTTTTAAGGTTGTTTTATCAATTTCCAGCTAAATCGGACGAAGATGGACTTGAATCGTTATCTATTTGGCTAGTTTCACTTGTATTCCCTGTCTGGTCTGCTTCATTCGTATCAGATGATCCTGACACCTGCCGTCTCATTTGACTCGCCATCTTGGCTAGCTGCTTCCTCATTTACTGCGGTTTCTGCTGTCTCTTCGCTTGCTTCAGAACCTTGTGTGCTGTCTTGGCTGCTGTAAGGGTAAGAAAAAATGCCGACTTCCATATCGACTACCCCTTTTTCATCCATTTCTTTTGCTACTTGCGGGTAGTATTTCATCTGGCTAGCCAAATTCGTGATATTGACAATGACTTGATTCCCATCGTTCATATTCAACTGGATCAGATCCTTGTTGCTGTCTCTTGGTGTATATTTGATTTCTGAGATCGCTTTTTGCAGTTCTGCTGACAATTGATTGTATTGTTTTGCAAATTCCTGGATCTTCGCATTTTCGTTGAAGTCTTCCAAAATAGGAAGATTTTTCGTCGGATTCGCTACTTTTTCGCTCAGGACCACTCCGTTTTCGATTACAGGGTAATATTGATTCTCTTTCGATACAAGAGCGATTTCTTTATACTCGGTAACTTTCAGATCCAATTGATTGACCGATCTGAAACTTATGGCAGCTGTTTTGATTCTCGGCTGCTCTTTTTTCAGCTGATCGATATACTGATCTTTATGCCAATATTGCTTCCAAATATTGGCGCCGAGTTTCAGCTTCGTTTCAGCTATCGCTTCTTGACTAGTCACCACTTGATTTCCTGTCACCGTTACTGCTTCTAGCTTGCTATAAGGCGAGACATAATAGATCAAGAAAATCAGAGGAATACCAAGTACGGCAATGATCAGTCCTAAACGACGATACAATACTTTGTTTCTATGGCTTTTCAAATTAGGCAGCCGATTGAGAAAAGAACCGTTGTATGGTCCGCCTATTTTCTTTTGTTCGATTTCTTCAAAGTCTTGTTCAGGTGCTTGTTCAGGTTCGAATTGCTTAGCGTTTTCTTCTTGTATCTGCTCATCTAGCTCACTTGCATCTTTTGGCGCGTTGCCGCTGTCTTGCTGTTCGGCAAGACTTTCTGACTGGTCTTTTTGTTTGCCGTGCTCTGCTAGATATTTTCGGTTGGCCTTTTGCCAAGGAGTCAAATTACTTTCCTCAGGGGATGGATTCGGCAATTTTTCTGGTTCTTTTTTCTTACTCACTAAGACCACCGCCTTTTACTTTTTGATTACTGTCCCAACTAGTTCATACAGTCTTTTTGACGAATCAGGAATCCCTTGTTCTTTTGATGCTTGGGACATTTTTTGCTGAAGCTTGTCATCTGTCATGATCTCATTGATAGCTTTGCCTAATGTTTCACCCGTCAGTTCGCCGTCTGCGATCATTTTTGCAGCGCCGGCTTGGACAAGACTCATCGCATTTTTCGTCTGGTGATCGTTGGTGACATAAGGACTGGGCACGAGGATCGCTGGAAGTCCCAATGCAGTGAACTCTGCGATCGAGGTAGCACCGGCACGTCCTACAAGAAGATCGCTGTTCGCCATGACCTCAGCCATCTTCGTGATGTACGGCTGGATACTCACATTTTTTATTTCAGAAGTCACTTTTTCTTTGATCTCTTGATAATAACGATCGCCGGAAGCATACAATACTTGGTATTCCGGTTCGTCCAGCTGCTCCAGAAACTCGGTGACTGCTTGATTGATTTTCAATGCGCCTTGGCTGCCGCCAAAGATCAGTACAGTTTTTTTCATTGGATCAAGGCCATAATCTTCTAAGATCGATGACTTCTTCGTGTCCGCTACTTCTTGTGCTCTTGGATTGCCGATCAGAATCGTTTTTTCTTCTGGAAAATAAGAAGCTGCGTCCTTGAATGAGAGCGCAATATGATCCACGTAGCGACTTAGGAATTTATTTGTGATACCAGGTACACTGTTTTGTTCGTGGATGATCGTCGGAATCTTTAATTTTGCCGAAGCATAGACTACCGCTCCCGAAACATAACCGCCCGTTCCGATCACGACATCAGGTCGGAAGTCTTTCAAAATCCTTTTTGCCTGACGAATACTTTTAAGAAACAGCTGGATCGTCTTCACATTATGCAGAGAAAGTTTCCGCTGAAATCCTTGGATCTCTAAAGTATGGAAGGGGATACCGGTTTCCGGTACGATTTTATTTTCCAATCCACGTTTTGCGCCAACATACATAAATTCAGCATCCGGGTCTTGGGATTTAACATAATTGACAAAGGCTAGTGCTGGATAGATGTGACCACCCGTTCCTCCACCTGTAACCAAAATTTTCATTATTTTATCGCTCGCTTCTTCTATTTTCTATTTTAATCGATTCACAGCTTCCATAAATCGGTTCCCTCTAGTCTCAAAATTAGGGTATTGATCCCAACTGGCATTTGCAGGTGATAACAAGACGACATCCCCTGCTTCACTAGCAGCTAATGCCAAAGGAACTGCTGCTTCTGCTGTCTGTGCTGTCTGGATACTTGCGATACCAGCTTTTTTCCCTGCATCGATCAGTTTGTCTTTTGTTTCACCAAAGACGATCAATGCTTTGATCCCTTTAAGTGAAGGGATCAGTTCATCAAATGTATTCCCGCGATCAAGTCCACCTGCTAAAAGAACCACTTTTTCCGGCTCGAAGCCGCTCAATGCCATTTTTGTCGCTAATATGTTGGTCGCTTTTGAATCATTGTAGAACTTTCTGCCTTGCACTTCACCGACATACTGTGTTCGGTGAGGAACACCATGGAACAAATGGAGCGTCTCACGAATCGCCTCGTTTGAAATACCATATAGTTTTGCGACTGAAATCGCAGCAAGTGCATTTTCTACGTTATGTGAACCGGGGACACCAAGTTCTGAGACCTCCATCACTTTGATCTGATCATAGTAGATGGCACCATCTAAAGCATATGCTCCTTTTTCTAATACCTCTTCTGTAGAAAAAGGCAGCACCTGTGCTTTCGTTTTTTTCGCTAATTCTTGCAGCTCTTCTTGATTCCAATTCAAAATCAGATAATCTTTAGCTGTCATATTTTTTTGCAGATGCCATTTTGCTTTGACATATTCTTCTCTTGAACCATGATAATCGATATGTGCTTCATAAATATTCGTAATGACAGCAACATGGGGATGAAAGGCAGTGATCCCCATTAATTGAAAGCTGGATAATTCCATGACTAATTTGTCTTCAGGATCAGCTTCTTGAGCAACGCTACTTGCAGGATAACCGATATTCCCTGCTAAGCGGGCGACTCCTTTTTCTTTTCCCGCATTCAATAACAGTCCTGCCATCGTCGTCGTCGTCGTTTTGCCGTTGGTCCCTGTAATGCCAATAATTGGACATTCCGCTACTTCGTAAGCTAATTCAACTTCCGTAATTACCGGAATACCCATTTCTTGTGCTTTTGCTACCAAAGGATGATGATATGGAATCCCAGGGTTTTTTACCATCAATGAAAATTCTTCATCTAATAGCTCGATTGGATGGCTGCCAGTGACCACTTTGATTCCTAGTGCCAACAAATCTTGTGCTTCGGGATTCTCGTCAAATGGTTTTCCGTCATTAACAGTGACAAGTGCGCCCAATTCATGTAACAATTTGGCCGCACTAAATCCGCTTTTTGCAAGTCCTAATACAAGGACTTTTTTATTTTCATAAGTTGAAATTTTTTTCATTTCCAGTCATCTCCTACCAAACAATCCAAAGTGTAATCAAAGAAGTCACAACGCTGACCATCCAAAAAACTGTGTCGATCTTCCATTCTGACCATCCACTCATTTCAAAATGATGATGGATAGGTGACATTTTAAAGATACGTTTTCCTGTCAGTTTGAAAGAAGTAACTTGAAGCATCACACTAGCTGTTTCAATCACATAGATCAATCCGATCAGCAGCAATGTCCATTCCTGATTCAGCATGATCGAAATTGCTGCCAAAAGTCCGCCTAAAGCTAATGAGCCGACATCACCCATGAATATCTTTGCTGGTTTGCGGTTATAAACGAAAAAGCCAAGAAGTCCGCCTAATACACTTAAGCAGATGATCAATACATCCATTTGCTGCTGATGCCAAGCAATGATGGCATAAGTAGCAAATGAGATTGATCCTAGGCCTGCAACCAGACCGTCAATTCCATCGGTCAGATTCACAGCATTCGAGAAACCAACTAACCAGAAAATAGCAAAAATACCGTAAATGATGCTTAACGGAACATCGATCCCAAAGAAGTTCAACGTACCAGGATAGCCTTCTGAACGATAGACAAGATAGAAAACGACTCCACCTAAGATTTGCCCGATCAATTTTTGTTTCGAGTTCAGTCCCATGTTTCTTTTTTTGAAAATCTTGATGAAATCATCTAAGAAACCGATGACTCCATATAAAGCTAAAACAAACAATAAGATGAAAAGAGTTGGCGTCAACTGGTCTTGCCAAGCCCCAACCCAAATACCCGTTAGTAATGCGGCAACTAGGAACACCAATCCGCCCATCGTAGGGGTGCCGGCTTTTACGTTATGCCATTTCGGTCCCTCCTCACGAATTGCTTGCCCTTGTTTTTTCATTTGAAAGTAACCGATGAATAACGGCATTGCTGCAACTGTCATTGCGCAGCTGCTTACAATGGGTATCAATGCTTGTGTCCACTCCATGCTCTTTTCTCTCCTATTTCTATTCTCTTCTTATTCTTCTAAAGTAAAGCTTAATTTATCATCCGTGATTTTGTCATAAGGGGCTACGCTTTGTTTCACGCAATAGCCATCCCCGTGGAAGCTGACTTCGACGCCCAGGATCTTCCCGAGTTTCATGATATCGGCTTTTGACCAGCCAGTAACATCAGGCATCAGTTTGTCGCCACCAGTATACAAGATCAGTTTCTCTCCGGAAATCAGCTTGTCGCCATTTGCGGTTGACTGTGCTTCCACCTTTTTTCCGTTACCAATGACGATAGGCTGCAATCCGCTTTTTTGTGCATCTGCAGCTGCGACATCAGTAGCTAAATTGCGGTAATCTGCAACTGTTATTTTTTCTGTTTTTGGTTCAGTGTCTGTTTCTGATTCTGTTTCTTGAAAATCCATCGCACGTTTCATCAGCGGGTTGGCAATTTTTGCTAAAGCCATGCGATCATATGTTTTTGGATGTTTCATCGTGAGATACAAGACATAATCAGGATCTTCCGATGGCACCATTTCAACGATCGAATACAGGTAAGCAGTATCTCCAGTCTGGTAACCACCGGTATCTGAGGCGATCTGTGCTGTTCCGGTTTTTGCTGAAACATTGTAGCCCGGCACACTATATACGCCGTAAGCACTACCGTAGTTCTCGCTTTCCACTACGTCACGCATGTATTCTCTGACTTTTTCTGTTGTCTCTTTTGAGAAAGGCTGACCCAGTACTTCTGTCTGTGTCGTCCGTTCCTCACCAGTTTGCGGATCGACGACTTTGCTGATGTAGCGTGGCTGGATCATCGTACCGTTATTTGCTACAGCAGTGAAAGCTTTCATCATTTGGAAATTCGTGACGCCGATAGCTTGTCCGTAAGCACTCATAGCACGGTCAACGATGTTCGCTGTCGGTAGTGCCCCGTTGACTTCATCATCTAATCCTGAATGCGTACTTTGTCCAAAGCCGAGTTTCTGAAGGTAGTTATACCAGCGTCCACCTAGTCGCTGTTCCAAGATGACCATCCCTACGTTACTTGACCAAGAAAGTGCTTGACGCATGGTCAGGACTCCTTTTTTCCCGAAGTCATGGTCATTGATCGTTGCGTCTGCTACTTTGATCTTCCCTGACTGGTAAGTTTCGTTTTCATTGAACTCGCCTTCTTCGATCGCTGCTGCGGTAGTAAATACCTTCATCGTAGAACCTGGTTCATAACTGTCTTGGACGAGGAAGTTTCTCCAAACAGCATCTTTTCCGGTCAATCCTTCCATTGTTTCTGGATTGAAGGTTGGGCGCTGCCCCATTGCCAGGATCTCACCGGTTTTTGCTTTCATCAGAACAGCTGTCAGCTCCTCTGGCTGATATTCCTCGTTGACTTGATCCATCAGTGTTTCCAGGTAGCTCTGTAATCGGCTATCCAATGTCGTATAGATGTCTTGACCGTCTACTGCGGCTACTTCTTCTGCGACTGTTCCTGGTAATGGATTCTGGAAGTTATCTTTTTGATAAACGATCTTGCCGTTTTTCCCACTCAACAGATCATTATAAGCAGATTCCAGCCCTAATTTGCCCACCAGACCGTTTTCTTCTTTATCATCTGGCACTGCATAGCCGATAAAGTGAGAAGAAAAAACGCCATTGGGATACATACGAGCAGGATGATCGTCAAAATAAAGGCCGGCAATGCCTTCTTTTTTCATTTCGGCTTCGATATTTTGTTTGGTCTCTTGAGTGATGTTTTTTCCATAATCACCAAATTCGACTTGGTATAATTTATCATCTGCACCGTCTTGTAAGATTTTCAATGCTTTGCTTTTTTCGATTGAGAGATTTTTGTGCAGGATCTCTGCGATCTTGTCAAAGTTTTTTTCTTCCGCGTACAAATTTTTCCCATTAGAAGTATATGTTTTTGAAAGAATCGCTTTGATCGAATAAGAAGTTGCATCTTCGGCAAGCGCAACGCCATTTCTATCATAAATCGTCCCGCGTTTTGCCTTGACTACTTCACTTCCTTGATAGAGCTGCTTTGTTTTTTCTGCCAATGAGGTCCCTGCAACGTGACCTCCGATGACGATATACGAGAAACGGACGGCAAATAAAAAGAACAATCCAATACTCGTAGCAAATAAAATGATACCTACTTTTTTGCGATTGTTCATCGGATTTAGATTTTTCTTTTCCATAAACCGCCGAAATTTACTTTTAAGACTCATTTACTTCACTTTCCTTAAATTGTCGTCGTTGATAGACAATCCTTTTTCTTCTGCGATTTGTTTAATCCGTTCAGTACGAGAAAGTTCATTTTTTTCTTGTTCTAAACTCATTTTTTCTTGTTTTTTATCATTGATTTCTGTTTGGATCGATGTGATTTCTTTTTCGACACCGCTGATGTTCGTACGTAGCATCACTGTCAAAACTGCTAGTGCAACGACTGCAATCGTGACACTTGCGATCGCTATTTTTTCCAGTACAGAAATTTGTTTCAAACGTTTGGCCGGTGATTGAGGGAGAATCACTTCTTGGTCGGAAGTATCATCTGGCAGCTGGTGTTCTGGCTGATCCACCATGTCTGGTAAATCATATGGATATTCTTGTACTTTCTTTAATTCTGCCATCATTCTACTCCTCTTTCACTCGTATTTTTTCAGCGATCCGCAGTTTGGCACTACGCGATCGATTATTTTCTGCTAATTCTTCTTCTGAAGGAAGAATGGGTTTTCGTGTAATCACTTTAAGTTCAGGCTGGAATTCATCGGGAACGACCGGAAGTCCCGGTGGCAGATCCTGTATTGTGCTGTATTCTTTGAACATGCTTTTGACAATACGGTCTTCTAATGAATGGAACGTGATGACACTGATTCTGCCATTTAGTTTCAATAAGCGGATTGCTTGTTCCAGTGACGCTTCTTCTGCGCCTAATTCATCATTGACTGCGATCCGAACTGCTTGGAAAATCCGTTTGGCCGGATGTCCGCCTTTTCTTCTTGCTGGGGCAGGGATCACATTTTTGATGATCTCTACTAATTCACCAGTCGTCTCGATCGGATGGAGCTTTCTTACCCGTTCGATTTCGCGAGCGATCTGTTTTGAGAATTTTTCTTCGCCATATCGGAAGAAAATCTTCACTAAGTCATTGTATGCGTAGTCATTGATCACTTGAAAAGCAGATAACGGGGCTGATTGGTCCATCCGCATATCTAAGGGAGCATCCTGATGATAGCTGAAACCACGTTCCGCTTCGTCAAGCTGTGGAGAAGATACCCCAAGATCGTACAAAATACCATCTACCTCAGTCACATATTCTGTCAAACGTTCTTCCAAGTCTCGGAAGTTCGCTTTGATGAATGTCACCATGCCTTTTTCAATATAAGGGGCTAAACGCACTTTTGCATGATCGATGGCCTTTTGGTCCTGATCAAAAGCATAGAGATGCCCAGAAGTATTGAGTTGACTCAGTAAGTATTCGCTATGTCCGGCACCGCCTAGTGTACAGTCTACATAAATGCCATCCGGTTTGATGTTTAATCCATCCACCGTTTCTTTCAACATGACTGTATAGTGTTGAAATGTTTCAGTCATTAGTCAGCCTCTTCCTATTCTTATAGTCCGAAATCAATCATATTCTCTGCAATTTCGTCGAAGTTTTCTTCTGCTTCATCAGAGAATGCCTGCCAGCGTGACTCATCCCAGATTTCGATCCGATTCGAGACACCTATTACAACGCATTCTTTTGACAAATCAGCATACTTTCGCAATGTGCTCGGAATATTGATTCGTCCTTGTTTGTCAAGTTCACATTCTGTGGCAGCGGAGTAAAAAAAACGCACGAAGGTACGAGCATCTTTCTTCGCTAAAGGCATTTCGTTCAATTTGGCTTCTAAATTGGTCCACTCACTCATTGGGTAACCAAAAAGGCAGCCATCCAATCCCCGTGTGAGAACAAACTGTTCACCAAGTTCTTCACGAAGTTTCGAGGGCACGATTAAACGGCCTTTTGTATCAATATTATGCCGATATTCGCCCATCAACATCGAAACTACCCCCGTTCCTCCACTAACTAAAATTAGTCTACCACAATCCCCCACTTTCTACCACCTTTTATAGGAAATCCGGGAACAAGTTTTTTTATTCATAAACTTTTTTTTAAGAACCAGACTATAAAAAGACTTTTTAAAGTCTTTTTATAGCTTTTACTTATTTATCATAAGTAGGAAACGATATTTAATACAATCAAAACGAAATAAAGCAGGATAGTGAGTAAAAATGTCAAACGCCAAGTCATTTTCAAATAACGAGAATAAACGATTTCTTCATAATAGTAAGCTTGGAAGACAGCAATACAGATACCCATCAGTAGAATCGATATCAAGAAAAATGGCAGGAACGAAACTGTCGCCATGTTCCGTGACAGTGCATGCATCCCTCCCCACAAAAAAGGGATCGCCAGATCAGGAGCCTTGATCTTAAAGCGTCGATTCAACGAAAATAGTTTAACAAGAAATTGGCAACCGAATAATACGATTACCGGAAAGATGTACCAGAACAATACAAGTGGTGAAAATGTGCCCATGAGATGAAAACTCCTTCTTTCTAATTGTCTCAAGTATACTTCATATACTTTACACAACCATTTCATTTTATTTAAATTTATACAGTTATGCTGATTTTTTTACGATCACTTTCAATGAGTTCTATTCAGGTATCCGTTATAATAGAAGAAACAGGATTTACAGGAGGTTTCATATGATCAAGTATTTTTCCATCGACAACCAAATGCTCTATCACGCTGACTCAGAATCAGAAGAAACCATTTGGTATTGCGTAGAACATCCTACTGCAGAAGAGATCCATCAGCTGACACATCAATTCCAGATTCCGACAGACTATATCACATCGATTTTAGATGATGCGGAAAACTCACGTGCAGAAGAATTCAATCAAGAAAAGCTGACAAAACCAGCATTGTTATTATTGCAGTATCCTTTCGCTAAAACAAGTCCTAGCGGTTATTTCCAAGTGGATACCTACCCGTTTTCGATCATTGTGACTCCCAAAAAGAAGCTTATCACAATTACAAATCATGAACCACTTTTTTTGAAAAAAGTCTTCAATCAAAACTTCCCTGAAAACGATGTGTCCGTCAACTTAAATATTTTCCTGCAGTTTTTATGGCAGCTTGCCTTTTCTTATAATAATTACCTTGCTACTTTACAGGAAAACTGTGACAAATTGGAAGAACAGCTGCAAGTTTCAACGGAAAATAAACATCTCTATCAAATAATGGATATCCAAAAAAGTCTAGTTTATTTCAGAGAGGCAACTGCATCCAATTTGGAAACGCTGAAAATATTGGCACAAAATAAATTATTTCTAGAAAATCACGCATTGAAGAATCATTTAAGAGACGTCATCATCGAGACAGAGCAAGCGATGACTACTTCGCGTATCCAGTTGAAGCTCGTCGAACAAATGAATCAGACGTTTTCTGCTATCGTTTCGAATAATTTGAATAATATTATGAAAATCTTAACTTCTCTGACGATCATCTTGACGATTCCAACGATCATCGGCAGTTTGTATGGAATGAATATCAAACTCCCAATCGCTGAAAGAGATGATGCGTTTATTTGGCTGATTCTGTTCATGGTCTTTCTTTGCGTTCTTACTACCTATTATTTAAAAAAGGGCAAGTTTTTATAATCATCCCCTCTTGTAGAAACGACAAAAAGATTGTACACTTAAGTCAACTAAATAATTCGAGGTAGATAAACGATGCGAGAAAAAAAACAAATGAGTACTTTCGCCAAAGTAACAAAAATCGTCGTATGGACGATGCTGCTATTGACGATCGGTTCTGTTGTCTTAACAGCAGTTATGAGCGTAATGTAATACTTTTCGAATAAACAGAAAAAGGCTGCGGTTTTTACCACAGCCTTTTTCTGTTTATTTTTTATCAGCGTTTCGCTAAACGCAGCAGCTCTTTCGCATGCTCTACAGTCAGCTGAGTGATCTCGCTTCCGGCGAGCATCCGAGCAATTTCTTTTTCTCGTTGATTTGGCTTCAGTTCCTGGACCGAAGTACGTGTCCTTCCTTCGATCACATCTTTGACGATATAATACTGGTAATCAGCAACTGCTGCAACCTGAGGCAGATGCGTGATACACAAGACTTGCGAATACTTCGAGATCTGTGAGATCTTGTCTGCAATCGCTTGTGCGACTCTTCCGCTTACCCCAGTGTCGACCTCATCAAAAATGATACTTGTCACACCTTGTTCAGAGGAAAAGATCGTTTTCAATGCGAGCAGCATCCGTGAAAGCTCCCCGCCAGAAGCAACTTTCACTAGTGGCTTCAACGGTTCTCCCGGATTCGTCGTGATGTAGAATTCTACTTGGTCAAATCCATTCGGGTCGAAACGCTTTTCTTCCTGTTCCATAAACCGGACTTCAAATTCCGTGTTTTCCATATATAAGCTTTTTAGCTCTTTCAAGATGGATTTCTCCAATTGTTTAGCGATCTTTTTCCGTCCTGCACGCAGCTCGTTTGCCTGCTGATTGAGCAAGCTCTCTTTTTCAGCAAGATCACTTCTCATTTTTTCTAACTGACCTTCCGAAAAATCAGAAGAGGCAAGTTCCCTTGTGATCTCTTCATAGTACGTCAAAATCGCTTCGATGGAATCACCGTATTTCCGTTTAAGCTGACGAATCAGTTCTAGCCTTTGCGTCACTTCTTCTAGTCGATTCTCGTCTAGTTCAAGTAAATCGATTTGCCGACTCATATCTCCCACTGCATCTTGAAGCAGATAATAGGCGTTTTGGATATTATCGAAAATCGTTTCATATTCCGTATCCAAATGGGCGATGCTCTGTAATTCTGAGACAGCTAAACCGATACCATCGACACTACTTTGGTCTCCTCCGCTTAATGCACTGTAACCGGCAGCCAGTCCATCCGCGATTTTTTGATAATTGCTCAGCTTTTCGCGTTCTTCTTTCAGCTTTTCTTCTTCTCCAGGTTGCAATTGAGCTGCAGCGATCTCTTCTTGTTGGAAATGCAGCATATCGATTCGCTGGACATAAGATTTTTCGTTCTGCTGCACTTTCCTGACTTTTCTTTCTAATTCCCGATAAGCATTATATGTTTTGTGATACGCTTTTTTCTTTTGAAGGAACGCGTCATCGCCAAAACGATCAAGCAAATCCAGATGAGCATCAGGACGTAGCAGTTCCTGGTGTTCATTTTGACCTTGGATATCTACTAGATAACTGCCAATCCGCCGAAGGTTAGCTAATGTTACGATGTGTCCATTTACTCGGCAGATATTTTTTCCAGTCAACGACATATCACGTCGTACGATCAGATTGTCATCATCAGATTCGATACCTAGTTCATCCATCAAGTCAGTAAATCCAGGTTGCTGAGGAAGCTCGAACAATCCTTCCAGGATACATTTATCTGCTCCTTGCCGAATATAATCACTGGACCCTCTGCCACCTGCCAATAAGCCGAGCGCATCGATGATGATCGATTTTCCTGCACCTGTTTCTCCTGTCAATGCAGTCATTCCTTCATGAAAAGACAACCGCAACTCAGGAATAATCGCAAAATTAGTGATACTGATTTCTTGTAACATCGCAATCGCTCCTCAAATTAAAGGTAATGGAGGAAATCTTTCTTCAGTGTGACAGCATCTTCTTCCGTCCGAGTGATCATCAACACGTTGTCATCGTCGTTGATGATTGAAAACAATTCTTTTTTATACCGTTTGTCGATCAGATTGGCTGCCGCCGAAGCGTTTCCCGGCAAAGTTTTCAAAATAACAAATTTTTCCATTTGATCTACAGCGACAAATGCGTCCTTCAGCAATTTTTCCAGTTTGGTACTCACATCTTCGCTGGTCTCTGCTGGAAGACTGTATCGATAACCACTGTCTGAAGCGGGGACTTTGATGAGTTTGAGTTCTTTGATGTCTCTGGAAATCGTTGCTTGTGTGACGGATATGCCTTTACTTTTCAAGATTTCCACAAACTCTTCTTGTTTTCGGATATCGCGTTCATTCAGTAAACGGGTGATCAAACGATGCCGATCTTTTTTTCTCATGTTCTCTTCGCTCCTTCGCTTATTCTTCTTATCAATGATAGCCTATTTCAGACGCTTAATAAAGAAGAATCCGCATACTTCTACTTCTTTGTCGATCCGCACTATTTATGTGTGAACTGTCCATGTGCTTCTGCTACGACTTTCGACGAATCGATCTCAGGATTGATCGTTCCTTTTCCAGAAACTTTCTTTAAATGAGCTAAAAATTCAATATTTCCTTCGCCGCCTGTGATAGGAGAATAGCTCAACTCCAGAACGTCATATCCGCTTTCGCTTGCAAAAGCCAAGATCGTATCGATGACCGTTTCATGAGTCTGAGGGTCACGGACGATGCCGTTTTTACCGACTGCGTCCCTTCCTGCTTCAAATTGCGGTTTGATTAGTGTAATGACTTCTCCCCCATCTTTTAAAATAGCATGTAAAGGCGGAAGCATCAGTTTGAGGGAAATGAATGACACATCGATCACGGCAACTTCAGGAATCCCCGCATCAAAGTCTTCAGGTTTAGCATAACGGAAATTCACTCTTTCCATCACTACGACACGCGGATCTTGTCGGATTTTCCAAGCCAGCTGATTGTATCCGACATCCAAAGCATAACTTAGCTTCGCACCATTTTGCAGAGCGGCATCTGTAAACCCGCCTGTGGATGCCCCGATATCCAGTAAAATCTTATCTGCAACAGTCAGATCAAAAACTTTGAGTGCTTTTTCTAATTTCAACCCGCCACGGGATACATAAGGCAGTTTCTTTCCTTTGACTTTCAGTTCACTGCTGACAGGGATTTTTTCCCCGGGCTTGTCAAAACGTTCATTTTTTTCATTATAAATCAGTCCAGCCATTACCGAACGTTTCGCTTGCTCTCTCGTATCGAATAATCCTTGTTTGACCGCTAGTACGTCTACGCGTTCTTTTTCCATCGTTTTCCTCATTTCTCCATATCAAATCGCTTGATCAATTGACGCAGCAGCACACCATCAAAAGAAAAAACAGTTTCTTCCAATGTTTCAATGATTTCAACTGCTGCTTCGATTTCTGCAGCTAATGCTTGCTTTGTCTTTTCTAATCCTAATAAACGAGGGTACGTATTTTTACCCGTTTTTTCGTCTTTTCCAGCTGTTTTCCCTAGAGCTTCAGTCGTTCCGACAACGTCTAATAAATCATCACGGATCTGGAAAGCCAGACCTAGATGACTTGCTAGCTGCTGCAATGAAGAAAGCACTTCTTCTGGCTGTTTTGCCAAGATCCCACCTGCTAGCAATGCATATCGTATCAATCGGCCCGTCTTTCGTTCATGGACCGATGCAAGCTCTTCTAATGAAAGTTCTTTGTTCTCGCCTTCGATGTCAGCAGCTTGTCCAGCCACCATTCCTTCCGTTCCGGCACTTGCTGCTAGCTGTTGTAAAAGCAGCAGTTTCGGCGAGCTGGCTAAATGAGCCATACTGATCAACTGGAATGCACCTGTTAGTAAGCCGTCCCCCGCCAAAATCGCTAATGCTTCTCCGAATACTTTATGATTGGTGGGCTTTCCGCGTCGAAGTGCATCATCATCCATGGCTGGCAAATCGTCATGGATCAATGAATAGGTATGGACCATTTCAAGTGCTGCAGCAACCTGATAAGTCGTTGTGTCGATTCTTTCATCGAAAGCAGCAACCGTCGTCAAAAGCAGCAGAGGGCGGATTCTTTTCCCTCCGGCATTCACTGAGTACAGCATACTGTCTTTCAATTTTTCATCTGAAGTGTGTTCGTTCAAAAAAGAAATAATCTCTTTTTCGACTGATGGCAAATGGGCAGCTGAGAAATCAGATAACATCATCTATGCATCCTCATTTCCATCAAAAACAACTTCTTCATTTGTCTCTGTCATCATTTTCGTCAAGGTTTCTTCTGCTTTTGATAGTGTATCTTGGCACTGTTTGCTTAATTCCATCCCTCGCTTAAAAGCATCTAACGCAGATTCCAAAGGCACATCACCTTGTTCTAGCTGTGTGACGATTTTTTCCAATTCCTGTAATGATTCTTCAAACGTTGGATTTTCCATGTAGTCATTCTCCTTTTTCTATCTCTTGCACTTGCCCTTTCACCTGTCCATCCTGATAATGGATCGTCAGTGTGTCACCAGGCTTGATTTCTTTGATGCTTTTAACGACTTGATCGTTCAATGTCGTGTAACTGTAGCCGCGCCCCATGATTTTCAGAGGACTCAGCAGATCAAGTGATTGAACTGCCTGGTGGAAACGCTGCTGCTGTTGCTGCATATACTGCTGGATTTTTTCTTCCAGACGTTTTTCTAAATAAGTAGTTTCTTGCTTCGCTTCTCGCACACGATGTAGCGGTGCTGCCTGCTCAAGCTGATGACTTAATGCAATTGTTTGTTTTTCTTTTGCATGATAGATCTGCTGGGTTGCTTGATATAATCGCTGTTTCAGCTGATCTAATTTGATCGTCTGCCCATCATAAAGACGTCCTGGCTGACGAAAGACATACGATCGTCTTGCGCGTTCAAATCGCTCTTGTTTTCTTTGGATCTGACGCAGAAATGCCTGTTCCAAACGTGCCTGTCGTTCTTTGATCCGCATCAGTTCCTCGGAAAGGACTGGAACAGCTAATTCAGCAGCAGCTGTCGGTGTAGCTGCTCGGACATCGGCAACTAAGTCTGCGATCGTCGTATCTGTTTCGTGTCCGACAGAAGAAATGACAGGTGTTTTTGCTCCATAAATCGCTCGTGCGACTCGTTCCTCATTAAATGGCCATAGATCTTCGATAGAACCACCGCCCCGACCGATAATCATCGTATCGAAATGACCGAGTTCTTCTACTCTCTGGATATTTCGTACGACATTATCAGCTGCTTGGTTCCCTTGGACGACAGTTGGAAAAAGTACTAACTGCACGATCGGATAACGTCTTTTGACGGTCGTGATAATATCTCGGATGACGGCGCCGCTTGGACTCGTCAATACTGCGATTCGTTTCGGGAAGCGCGGCAATGTTTTTTTAGGCCCTTGGAACAGCCCTTCTTGCATCAGCTTCGCTTTTCGTTCTTCCAGTTCTTGGTAAAGTGCACCTATACCATCTGGTTCCATATGTTCCACATAGATCTGATAAGAGCCTCCAGCTTCATACAGGGAGATCCGTCCGACGACAAGGACTTTCATCCCTTCTTTCGGCTGAAACCGCAACTTCTGAAATACCCCTTTGAACATGATCGCAGAGATTTTTGCATGATCGTCTTTCAAGCTGAAATACTGATGGGCATTGGCGCGCAAGCGGAAATTGGAAATCTCTCCTGTCAGATAGACTCTTTCCAGATAAGGATCTGCATCGAATTTCCGTCTTAAATATTTTGTCAATGTCGTGACTGTTAGGTACTCTTGAGACATTTACTCACCTGCTTCTAAAATTTCCGCGGATTTCACTGTCTGATACATCAGCATCGTGATCGTCATTGGACCGACACCTTTAGGGACAGGGGTGATGTAACTAGCGATCGGTTCGACCTCGTCAAATTTGACATCACCGATCAACTTGCCATTTTCATCTCGATTCATCCCGACATCGATGACGACAGCTCCGGGTTTCACAAATTCTTTTGTCACAAAGTGTCCGCGCCCGATCGCTACTACCAGAATATCTGCTTCACGGGCGGTCTTTGCTAGTTCTCTGGTTTTTGAATGTGTCATGGTCACTGTAGCGTCAGCCATCAGTAGCAATTGCGCCATTGGTTTCCCCACGATATTGCTTCGGCCGATCACTACTGCCTGCTTGCCAGAAAGATCAATCGAATAAGCTTCGAACATTTTCATGATGCCATAAGGAGTGCAAGGGATCTTATCCGGATCGCCGGCAAGCAATCGGCCGAGATTCATTGGATGGAATCCGTCGACATCTTTTGCAGGATCGATCGCTAGCAGAACTTTTTCTTCGTCGATCTGCTGAGGCAATGGCAGCTGTACTAAAATACCGTGGAATTTCGGATCCTGATTATATCTGCGGATTTCTTCTAACAGCTCCGCTTCAGTGATCGTCTCAGGATAACGTTCTACTTTTGAGTAGATGCCGATATTCTTTGCAACACGTTCTTTGTTTCGAACATAAATCTGACTTGCCGGATTTTCTCCTACTAATAAAACGACTAAGCCGGGATGGATTCCTTTTTCTTTTAGTTTCTCTATGTTTACCGCAATGTCTGCTTGCATTTTTTCTGCTAATTCTTTTCCCTTAATCAATTCTGCCACATGACCACTCCCAGACTTTTTTGTTTACATTCTACCATAGAATTTTACTGATTTATAACATGAATAATATCTCTCATAGAAAAAAGCTAGGACTTACGCCCCAGCTTCTAGTTCTTTCAATACATTGGATAGCACACCGTTGACAAATTTTCTCGAACGATCATCACTGAATGTTTTCGCCAGCTCGATTGCTTCATTTAAAGCAACAGTTGCCGGGACATCCGTCACGTATGTCATTTCAAAGATAGCGATACGCAAGATGATAAGATCCATTTTAGAGATACGTTTGATACTCCAATTGTCCTTCAAATGCTTTTCGATCGTTTGGTCTAACTCATCTTTTTTGGCGCAAACACCGCCGACCAATGTATCTAAGTAAACCGGAACAAATTCCGATTCATCCTCACTGATCATATCTCGATGATCCAGTTCGATCGCGTTGTAAATCGCATCTTCTTTTGTCAGGTCAGCATTAAAATCCAATGGAAACAATGCTTGTAAAGCCATTTCACGAATCTCGTGTCTTGATAATTCTTTATTCATTCTCTTCCTCTTCGTCTTCAAAAAGTTCTTCGATCGCCGGTTGTTCCAGCTTTTCAGGTACAACAGCAACCACATGGATATTGACTTCCGCCAACGTGATATCAGTCATGAAAAGAACTTGCTGACTCACACGTTCTTGCATTTCCATCGCTACTTTCGGCACGGAAACACCATATTCCAAGTAGCAGTACAGATCTACTTTCAGACCCTCTTCATCATTTACTAAATAGACGCCTTTCCCATGAGCTGCTCGGCCTAATAATTCAGTCACATTGCTGGCAAAAGTTCCGCGCATCCCATAGACACCTTCTACTTTAGAAGCTGCAATCCCGATGATCACTTCAATCACTTCAGGTGCGATCACGATTTCACCTAGATCCTGGTTTGCGTCCAAGATCAAATTTTTTTCATCTGCCATTTTTATTTATTCCTCCTTTTGCCTAAGCATGAGATACATACGAACCAGCTGATTGATGCTAACCAGCCTTTCCTCTTTGTGTCCAAAACGAGGTTATCCGCTTTGCAATACGCTGCAACGATTGGAGAAAAATCCCAACTTTGCTCTCTCTTACAGCTTAAAAGTTCTTCTATAGTGTATCATTAAATCAAGTCATTTTCTATAACAAAGTCTGAGTTTACTGATCCGGTCTCTTTGTCGGCTGTTCTATGTTATAAGATGATCAGTTCTTTCGGCGAATGCGTCAACACGCGGTTGCCAGTTTCAGTGATCAGCAGATCATCTTCGATACGAACGCCGCCGATTCCTAGTAGATAGATCCCTGGTTCGTCAGTGATGACATTTCCTGGTACAAATTGTTTTTCTGCTCGTGCAGAAACGTTCGGTCCTTCGTGGATCTCCAATCCGATACCATGACCGGTAGAATGGCCGAATGCTTCACCATAGCCGTGTTTTGTAATATGATCTCTTGCGATAGCGTCTAGCTGAACGCCTGTCATTCCAGGTTTTGCTGCCTCAAGTACTGCAAGTTGAGCATCTAAGACGATCTGGTAGATTTCTTTTAATTTTTCTCCAGGATCGCCGATTGCGAACGTACGTGTCATATCAGAAACATAACCTTCGTAGTAACATCCAAAATCCAGAGTGATCAGATCGCCTTGTTCAATGACCTTTTTGCTAGCTACACCATGAGGCATCGCTGAACGAAGACCGCTTGCCACGATCGTCTCGAAAGAAACACCTGATGCACCCAACGAACGCATATAAAAGTCTAACTGGTTGGCTACCTCGATCTCTGTCATCCCAGGACGGATCATTTTCAGTACATGTTCATAAGCCATGTCTGCAATGCTGCAAGCTTTTTCAATGATCGCCACTTCTTCGTCGTCTTTTATTTCACGCAATTCTTCGATCATATCAGACACAGGGATCAGTTCTGCATCAATGATTTCTTCTAAGACTGAGTACTCTAAAAATGAAACAGTTGTTTCTTCAAACGCAAGTGCCTGCAATTCTTCTTTACGGATAAGATTCGCTACTTCATCAAAGATCGGTCCCACATTTTTGATAATCTCGAACCCTTGAGCTTGCGCTGCTGCTTGCTCTGTATAACGAAAGTCTGTGATAAAGAATGCTTTGTCCAAGGTGATGACTGCTAATCCAGTCGTTCCTGTGAAATTCGTTAAATAGCGAAGATTATATGGGCTGGTGACCAGAAATGAATCCAGATTTTCTTCCTGCATTTTTTTGCGCAATTTTTCTACTCGTAGCATCATAAATGAAACTCCTTCTTTCTGTCCTTCTTTTTTCTATTATAGCAAACTTTTCTTCTAGCACGAGTGTTTAAGGTAAATTTTATAAACAAAACAAGGGATAAAAAAAGACCTGCTCAATCTAGGATCGAACAGATCTTTCTGCTGTTAAATGTAGAAACAAATAAAAACGTACTATCTCTTGATTAGCTAATCAAGAACGTCTCCCAAAGAAGAATGAGACAACTGCAACCAGAATCACTGCGCCTAGAATAGACGGGATCAGTGCCATCCCCGCAGCGCTAGGACCCCAATTACCAAAAATCGCCTGACCGATACTTGAACCGACTAACCCAGCGATGATATTCGTGATACATCCCATCGAGCTTCCTTTACTTGTAATGGCTCCTGCAATCGCGCCAATAATAGCTCCTACGATCAATGTCCATAACCAACTCATCATATAACCCCCTTCTTTTCATATTAATTTTATCATAGAGGATTTGAAGCGAACAAATAATCGGATTTCAGCCATGCATCTGCTCGTAAAAAAGAAGAGACGAAGGAAGTTTCTTCAGGAGAGACCTTCTTCGTCTTTTGCTTATTTGCGTTTGAATATTCCGCGAATCCCGCGTTTTACTACGTCAAAGAAGCTTAATGATTGAACCATCCGATTTTCATCTACGTATTTTCTGATTGCTCGCAGTACCTTTTTAGGTTCTTTTGAAGAAAACGTGTATGTACCGTTTCTTTTTGTTTGAATGGCATATCTAGGTATCCACTTACCCTTGAACATCACTGATGCTAATACGTAGTCTACTTCTTCCCAAGGAATCTGTATATATTTTCGTTTATCCCGTGTATTGTAAAATTCGAAACCGTTATCGCCAATCATGATTTGTCCATAGTCTGTCAAGCCAGTAAAGGCAGTTGCGTCAATTACTAAGTCTACTTTTGTATTGATTGACTGAACCATTCTATCACTCCTGTTATCTTTTTACTCTTACAGTATACTATATAAAAAAAGCTCGGGACAATGCCCGAGCCGTATTTTGCGGATTATAAAAGTCCGATAACGTGTCCAACAACACCGACTACGAATAATCCAAGAATGATAACGATTGGAGAAACTTTTTTCTTAAGCAACCACATACAGAACAGTGTCAATGCTAAAGCAGCTAATCCAGGAATCAATTGATCCAAGTTATCTTGTAAGGTCGTTACTTTTTCAGGAGAAAGTGCTAAACCGTTGTTTACTTGTTCAAATGCACTCTTAATTCCTTCGCCGCCTGAAGGTAATTTATCCCATTCGATATAAGCACCTTTATCTAGCTTAACAGTAGATACGACTGGTAAGAACTTGATCGATACCCACCGCTGAACTAACGCAGCCAGTACGAACATCCCTAAAATAGATGCACCTTTTGTTACATCTTGCAACAAACCGCCTGAAAGGTCATCAGTGATTTTAGAACCGGCTCTATAACCAAATTCTTGTGTGTACCACATAAATGACCAACGGATAATGTTCCATCCCAAGAAGAAGATGATTGGTCCAAGAATATTTCCACCCATTGCTAATGAAGCACCTAGCGCGCCTAGCATTGGACGTACAGTAAACCAGAATACTGGGTCACCGACACCGGCTAAAGGTCCCATCATACCAACCTTAACCCCTTGAATCGCTACATCATCAACTGGTGCGCCATTGGCACGTTCTTCTTCTAGTGCCAAAGTAACCCCTAGAATAGGAGAAGCAATATATGGATGTGTATTGAAGAATTCCAGATGGCGTTTCAACGCTGCTGAACGTTCTTCTTTTGTTTTGTATAATTTTTTGATTGCTGGAATCATTGAGAAAGCCCAGCCGCCATTTTGCATACGTTCGTAGTTCCATGAACCTTGAATGAAGGTAGAACGCCATGCAACAGCTAAACGATCTTTTTTCGATAATGTGATTTTTTCTTCTGCCATTTTATTTTCCTCCTTCAAGATTAATAGTCATTCAAAATATCGCCTAATGGGTCGCCAGAATTGCTTCCGCCTCCACCGTTTGAAGAACCGCCCATTTTAGAAAGGTTCAAGTAGATAAGAGCTAGAGCAACACCTAGTGCACCAAGCGCGATCAATGTCAATTGAGAAATTGCAGCTACAACAAAACCGATAACAAAGAATGGCCATACTTCTTTTGTAGCCATCATGTTGATTACTAAAGCGTAACCTACAGCTACGACCATTCCACCACCGATAGCCATACCGTCTGTCAACCATGCTGGCATTGATTCCAAGAATGATTGGACTGTTTGTGCAGGGATAAATAGCAATGCTGCTGCTGGAATAGCGATACGAACACCTTGCAAGCATACAGCGATGACGTGCCACATTTCAACTTTGCGAATATTTCCTTCTTCAGCAGCTGCATCCATCAAGTGAACGATTGGAACAGCGATTGTACGTACGATCATTGTTAAGAATAATCCTGCGACAGCTAGAGGAACAGCAATTGCGATAGCAGAAGGAACACCCTTCACACCTTGTCCACCTAATACTAAAATAATTGCAGATGCAACAGATGCTAAAGCAGCATCTGGCGCAACAGCTGCTCCGATATTTGCCCAACCTAAAGCGATCATTTGTAGTGTACCGCCAAGTACGATACCAGCTTCGAGGTTACCGGTAACTAAACCGATTAATGTACATGCCACTAGTGGTTGATGAAATTGGAATTCATCAAGGATACCCTCCATACCAGCTAGAAAGGCAACTAATACGACTAAAATCATTGAAATAATAGACATGATAAGCCTCCTATGAATTTTTTATATGATTATTACGCTTTCGCCAATTCGGCTTTTGCTTTTTTCAAGATGTCATTCATGTTGTCACGAGAGTCATTTGGTACTTTACGTACATCAAACTTGACACCCTTTTGTTCAAGTTTTTCAAATGCTTCGACATCTTCTTGTCCCATAGATAACACTTTACTTACAACGACTTTACCAACTGAGTGAGCCATCGATCCAACGTTCAATTCTTGGATATCAACGCCACCTTCAACTGCGGTCAGTACATCTTCAGGGTTTTCAAATAAAAGTAATGCTTTTGTGTTTCCAAAACGTGGGTCTTTTGCTACTTCGATCATTTTACTGATTGGAATAACATTTGCCTTAACACCTGGAGGAGCAGCTTGTTCAATCAGTCTCTTACGCAAGTCATCTTTTGATACCGCATCTGAAACAACGATGATTCGATTAGGCTGTACCGCTTTCGTCCAAGCAGTTGCAACTTGCCCATGTAGCAGACGTGAGTCCACACGTGCCAGCACATATTTGATTTTTCCATCTCCAACAACAGTGCCTTCAGGAAGTGCTCCTTTAGGTTGTTCGTCAGCTACTGCCGCTTTTGGCGCTTCTGCCGGTTCTAATTCTTCTGGTTTGACTTTCACACCATCTTTTGCTGTCTCAATGATATGCGCTGCGATTTCATGCGCAGATTCCATTGAGAAACGTGATGCGTAAGCTTCGATCAACATTGGCAAGTTCAAACCGCTGACGATTGCCCATTTGTCTTTGTGTTCTTCAAACAATGTGTTTGATTGGTTGAACGGCGTACCGCCCCATAAATCAACTAAGAATAAGACTTCATCTTGGTTGTCAAAAGAAGCAACCGCTTCTTCTAGTTTGGCTCTCAAGTCATCTGGACCTTCACTTGGTTTCAAAATAACGGCTTTGACGTTTTCTTGTTCGCCAAAGATCATTGAACCGGATTGTAAGATTCCTTCAGCAAATTGTCCGTGACTTGCTAGGATAATCCCTACCATATTTATACCTCCTATTTCTTTTGTTGTAACAAAATCATAATTATTAATAATTGCTAACCATTACAACAGATTTATTTGACCTTTTACCAACAACAATATTTCTGCTACACCTTTTTGACTTTTGCTAGTAGTTCCATCAAAAGGATTTTTCTGTCAGCAGGTACTTTCCGAATCTCTAACTCCACTTCTTGACTGTTCAAGTAATAAAAGGAATCAATATCTTGCTGGTTCACTGAAACGAAGTTAGTGATCATCGTTTTGCCTTCAGTGAAACTCATACCGCCGATATTCAAGGTCTTCAGCTGCACTCCGCATCGAACAATTGTTTCAACGTCTTGAGGATTCGTGAACAACAGCATCACTTTCGCATGCGCTAACAAACCGCTTTGATAAACTTGGATCATTTTCTGAACAGTTATCACATTTGCCGTTATCCCAGGCGGAGCTGCTTCTTTTAATAGAAACTTTCTCAGCCGATCCTGTGCAACAGCATCACTGATGACGATGATTCTCTCCACACCAGTTAGCTTTGACCAAACAGTTGCAACTTGTCCGTGGATTAAACGATCATCTATACGCGCTAATCGAATATCCATCTGCAAAACTCCTTCTTTCAAACTACTTCACAGAAACCCCTATCATTTCTGTGTGAACAACCACCTCCTAGCACACTCTATATTAAGCAAGAAGCGTGCCAACTTTTATTCGATACACTAACCATAACATATGCTTTTTTTAGCGATACACAAAAACGATACACTAATAAAGTGTATCGTTTTTGTGTATTTACAGCTTAGTGTATTCATTTTTCTCCAGATGATTATGGATCAAGCGAAGCAGATAGTATTCTTCTTCACGAGGCGTCTTTACTTTTATTTTGTTTTCCATCGAAGCTAAAAGAACTTCAGCTTTTTCATGCAAAGAATCAGACTCAAGCTGTTCCAGCTCTTTTGATTCTACTGACAGCGGCTCGTTCAAAATGATACGTTCGATCATTCCGACCGTATGCATGACTAGATTTATTTTGAAGCCATATTCTTCTTCATTTATCCCCATCACTTGTACAGTATCCGTAGCAAATTCCCAGATCGGATCGATCAGTTTCTTTCCATTGATAAAGGTAAAATTATCAGTAATGAACTCAATACAGGTTTCTTTGGCTGTTTCGTCATTCAATGAAATCTGCTCAGATTCCTCTAACTCAGACTCAAGCAGAAGCTGATCCAAAATCAGTTCGATATTTTGATCAATGAATCGTTCTAAAGGAACAAAAGGTGCGTGGATCGCCGGATCAGTGATACCCGTAGTAGCTATGATCTGATAGTTTTCTTCGATAGCGGGCAGCTCTTTTTTCACTTCCATGATCGATAAAGCCAAAACTTCCAATTCTGCTCCTTGCCGTTTGTTGACTGCGCGTTCGATCAGCTCTTTGATTCTTTGTGCCGTCCCTTCTCCAGAAGCACAGATGGCCAAGATCGCCTTTTTCCCCCGCGTCGTTGTTTTAGCGGATGAAGCAGCAGGGATTTCTGCGTACCCTCTGAAGTTTTTCAGTGATTCATACAACATATCAAGATCTGTTCCTAATACAGATACCTTTCGCACTGTCTCCAAAACAAGAGAAGTCGTCACCATATCAACCGTGCGAACTGGTATCCCTGTATCTCGCTGTATCTGAGAATTGAATGAAGCTAAAGATCCCATATCGACGAGCAAGATCACTCCGCTGCCCTCATCTACTTCTTGGACATTCCGTTCGATCCGTCCCAATGCTGTTTTCGGATCCATATCCAGCGGCATGTCGACTGCTCGCACATTATCTGCATCCAGTAGCTGCTGTACGACTTGGACCATGCTGCTTGCCGTGCTGTTTCCATGAGCAGCGACCACGACACCAATCCGCCCACTTGCTTGATTGGCTCTCAATGAAACGATCAGTACCGTCAAATAATAATCTTCACTTTCCGGGATATCGACTTGGAAATACGACTCGATATACTCCCGCACTTCTTTTGCGATCGCATATTCTTTTGGAAAATCGACAGCCATCTCACGGATATTATCATTTGTATGCCTTTCTTCTCCTAAATTGATTTTTTTCATAAAGGAGCTGATATGAAGGCTCATTGCGTAGATAAAATTTTGCTGAAATTCATACGGTAAAGCTCTCTTGACCATTAGATAAATCTGATTCGTCAATTCGATGATTTTCGGGTCGACAAACTCTGCCAATTTGTTATCTGCATTGAACGAAAATCCATGATCTTTATAAAAAGATTTCAAATGGATATTGATATCTGTGGAGATAAAATGATTGATCGCCTCTTGATCCAATCCATCTGATTTCAGCAATGCGGCTTTGTCCCCGATGATATCGTATAAATTATAAGGCAACTCATAAGAATCCGACTGTATCTTCATGATCATGTCATTTGGATAAACCGTGATTTTCGGTTCCAGTATTTTTGAAAGTTCCGCCATCGCTGTACGATTGCTAGCGAGCTGGATCAGGCCACTGCGTATCCCTTCCGTCAAGTCATCTACTGTAATCGAGATTTCGGGCGAGTTCATATGATTCAAGAAGCCGCGAGCACACACCAGTTGGATATTGGATTTCAATTGTCCGATATTCCCATACGTGACGCTTCCGATCAAGGCTTTCGCCACATCTTCTGTCAAAGAGATTTTTCGTTGGGTACGGTTAGCTTCATGCGCGATCATGATCTTTACTAGATCTACTTTTTCATTAGCTGGTCGTTTCTCAAAAGCCGGCAATTTGATATTGATCGGGATACGACGGACAAATGTTTCTAACAAAGAAGAACCAGGGTCTTCTGTGGTCGCCCCGACGATCCGCACATCAGCTTCATGAGACTTGGTTGTTTCGCCCAAGCGACTGTAAGTCCCGTGATCCATAAAATAAAAGATCATTTCTTGTCCTTCAGGAGGTAAGCGGTGGATCTCATCCAAAAAGAGCATACCTCCATCTGCTTGATCGATGATCCCCATTTTTTCTTCTTCTGCACCAGTAAACGCGCCTTTTGCATAACCGAAAAGGTGGCTCATCAATAACTCTGGATTATTCGCATAATCCGCGCAGTTGAAAACAATCAACTCATTTTCTTCTTTTATAGCATTGTTGGCTTTAGCAAAATGGAACATCGCATGGGCAAAGTAAGTTTTCCCTGAGCCAGTCGGTCCTGTGATCAGACAATTCAGACCTCTCGGCGGGTAAAGGATCGCTGCTTTTGCCTGTTCGACAGAGTTTTTCATACTGCCGTTCGCACCAATGATTTTTGCAAAAATGTCTTTAGTATCCACTTGGAATGTTGGCTGCTCCAAATTCACGGGTTTTTCCTTATAACTTACTACGTGTTTCGGTGCAGATCTTTCATCGGGATTGTCATAAACGACGGACTTTTGATATATGTAGCGTACGGGTCTTCCTTCCGACTTCAGCAGTTTACCTTCGCGTACCAGCTGATTGAGATCTTTACTGCTGTTCGTCCGTTGGATACCCAGCACTTCAGCAATCTCCTGCGTGGTCACACCTTGATCATATTCCATACTTTTCAAATGAGCGGTCTTTTCTTTGACATACCTGTAGATCCGGTCAATTCGCTTTGTCAACTTCCTCGCTCCTCTTCTATAAACTGTCTTTCTCCGTCTTCAAAACATAATACTATTGATTTCTTCTTGTTTCGTCAACTGTTTACCTAAAATGCAGAACTTTTATTATTAAAAAAAAGACTGATATACAAGGATTTTCCACGATAAAAAAACAAGAAGTGACAGCTTCATTGTATTCTAAATAAAAAAATCCACATAACATTCAGTATAATCATTTCTTCAGGTAAGGTAACAGATTTATTTTCTTGTATGAAAATTTTTTTACGAAACGAAAGTTATTAAAACATATCGAAAAATCGTACCGCCTAAGAAACGAAATAGACAAAAAAAGCAGCAGAACTCGAGGATCTGACTGATGTCTTCTCCTGTCCAGCTGCTTTTCCATCTTCATATTTGTTTTTCTGGTATCCGATTCGCATTATATTCTTTGATTCTTTCAATGATCTTTTTTTGAATTGCGTAGCTTTCGTTCAAAATTTTCTGGTTCCCGGATTTATTTTTGACGATACGTCGAATGTTTGCGATTGCTTGGTTAAATGTTTGTTCACGCGTTACTTTTGCTTCATTGATCTGGTTATTCACTTTCCCGATTTTATCGAGTAAGCGAGTGATCTCTTCTTCAGCAGACCGCAGCTGTTTTTCGATCTGCTGATAATAATTCAGCCGAATGTCTTCTGCTTCTTTGGTGATCGTTTCCCAATATGCTTCTTGCCGCTTCCGTCTTTCTTTCAAAGTAGCAGCCGTGTTTTTTTCATTTTCCGACAATTTACTTTGGATCACTGATCGTTGTTTCAAGCGATCGATCGTTTGCTTACTGCTAGTCTCTAAAGAGTCATAGGCAAGTTTCAGCTCCTGTTTTTCTTTTTCCAGTTCTTGCAGCGTTTGATCGAGATCTACGAAAATCTCGCTGATTTCAGCAATAAATTTATCGATCTGCGGAATGGTATAATCGATTTTTTTCATTTTGCGTACCCCTTACTTCTGGTATTTCGCTAGAATCTCATCAAAAGGATTTTTTTTCGCTTCTTCGGTGTGCCCTGTTTCTTCTTTCAGTTTTTCAAGTTCATCTAAAAATGGCTGGATTCCAGCCATCAATGCTTCCGATGCTTTTTCCAGATCAAATGTACCATCTTCTTCTACAAACTGTTCCAGTACTTTTTGGATATCTTCTTTTGTCAATTTAAATTCCTTCTTTCTTTTTCCCTCTTTGGGATCTTTTCCATTTTTTTCCAGATTCGTCCATAAATCTACTAAGCAATTCTTGGGTTGTGTCCAATGATTTTCTTTCTTCGTACCTTGTATGATGTTGTTTTTTCAATTTTATTAGTTCTTTTTTTAACTGACGTGTGCCCATTTTCCTTCCTTTATCGAAACACTTATTCTTTCATTGCGACTATTTTGTTCAACTCATCGATTTGTTCCTGAATATCTTCTAGCTCGATGGAACGGTACGAGATCTCCAAAACAGCTTTAGCCGATTGGACGCGCGAACTCGGCGTTGTTTCATTGTCATTCATGATTTCTCTCAATACTTCGACAGCTTCTTGTGAGATTTTTTGCAGTTTCGCTGTCGCTTGCTGCATCAATTCACGTCTTAGTTCCCTGTAAGCTGTCATAAAATATTCATCTTTCAAGTATTTATAACCGGTTTTCTTATTGATCCCGGCAAGCTCACAGGCTTTGGCAACACTCGGTGTCTCAAGCAATGCTTTCAAAAAACGGTCTTGGCGAATATTCAATTCGGCAACCATCACATTTCCTCCCTTCGCTTTTTTTGTTCCAACATTTTGCACATAAAAAGAAAAAGCGGACACTGAATCTTTTATTCCCATGCGACTAATTCTCCGCCACGATAGCAAAAAGCAAATTCGATCAGTGCTTTGTCCAATTTTCGATAAAAGTGGCTGGAAGAAAGATTGAGAGTGGTATAAACATTCGTATCCGATAGTTTGTCGGAAGTCAGATATTTTTTGGCGATCAATAATTTATTTTCCGGCTCCATCAGCTCCAATGCTGTTTCGATCTCTGCCCACTCCTCTTGTGCCTCTATTCGTAACAATGCGGCTTTCGCTACTTGTTCAGAATGCTGTCCTTGTGCATAGACCGGTGTATCCGAATATCTGCTGTGAGATTTCAGTGCTAGTGAGGAGTAGTAAAGCACCCGTACTTTATTTGCATGTTTCAAAAAAACTGTCACATTTTTCTTCGTTTGCTGGTGATCAAAATTCAGTTCCACCTTTTTGCCCCCTTTTTTCTCTGTTCAAATGCTGAATGATGCAGATCTATATCTCAAATTGAAATATACTCTGTACACGAATTATAGGATATCTCATTTTGAAATACAATACTTAATATTTCAAAATGAGATATTTTTATTGAAACTCCACCGAAAAAAAGGTATCCTATAGACAATAACTACGGAAAAGAGGGACATCATTGAATCGAATCAAAGCACTGAGACAAAAACATGAGCTCACGATCACGAAACTAGCGCAAGATTTAGAGCTTCCTCAAAGTACTTTAACAAACTATGAGAACGGAAAAAGAGAACCTCGTAACAAGGAAATCTGGAAAAAAATAGCTGATTATTTCAATGTGTCTGTGGCTTATATCATGGGTGTGTCCGAGCAGCCCGATTCCTATCAAACAATCAGTGAACAACGTGAAGCACTATTAGCCAAAGAAATAGATCCACTAGCAATCGAATGGTCAGAAGAACAGACCGAACAATTCATGGCCTTAACGCTACAAGCCATTACTACTTTAAAAAACGACAGGACGCATCTGCCGGATAAACAGCTGAACCTCGATGAATTATCCGATCTATCTAGAACGATGATCTATAACTATGCACGGCTAAACCCAGAAAATAAACACAAGATCTGGAATTACACTATGGAATTACTGGAATCGCAAGAGGAAAAAAATCGATTGGAGCTCTGAATACCAAGGATCTTCTTTTCCTTATTGCACGAAAAAAAAGCCTTACTCCTTTGAATAAAGGAATAAGGCTGATTGTTATTAAGCTCTTTAATTAAGCTTCTTGAGCGACTGGATAAACAGATACTTGTTTTTTGTCGCGGCCTTTACGTTCGAAACGCACAACGCCGTCAACTTTAGCAAACAAAGTGTCGTCTCCGCCGATACCTACGTTCACACCTGGATAGATTTTTGTACCGCGTTGACGGTAAAGAATTGATCCACCTGTAACAGTTTGTCCGTCAGCACGTTTTGCGCCTAGACGTTTTGATTCTGAGTCACGGCCGTTAGATGTAGAACCGCCACCTTTTTTGTGGGCGAATAATTGTAGATTCATAGATAACAACATGGTCTGCACCTCCTATTTATCATTGATTGTTTTTATTTGGATATATTCTGAATTTTCAGCTTCTATCGATTGTAATCCCAACAAGAGATTTTCTAATAGAATCTCGGCAATATTGTTTTGTTCTTGTGTCATTCCTGAAGTGACTTCGGTATAAAGATAACCGCCTTCTTCTTCATTCATTTCCACAATAGGTTCAAAACCGGCTAATGAAGCGATCCCGTTGACTGTGCTGATTGCTAATGCAGAAACACCTGCACAAACAATATCACTTCCATAAGGACCTGCATCCGCATGCCCGGTCAAAGTAAATGAAACGATCTGACCTGCGTCATTTCGCTTAAACGTTCCTTTGATCATTATTCAGGCCTTCTTTCTCAAACGCAGATTAAGCGTTGATAGCGTCGATAACCACTTTTGTGTATGGTTGACGGTGACCTTGTTTGCGGTGTGAATGTTTTTTAGGTTTGTATTTGAAAGTAACGACTTTCTTTTGTTTGCCGTGTTTTTCAACAGTACCTTCAACAGTTGCACCGGAAATTGTTGGAGCGCCTACTTTTGTAGATTCGCCGCCTACTAAGATAACTTCGTCAAATACAACTTTTTCGCCTGCTTCAACGTCAAGTTTTTCAACGTAGATTGCTTGTCCAACTTCAACTTTTACTTGTTTACCACCAGTTTTAATAATTGCGTACATGCTATAAAGCACCTCCTTATAATATACTTAGACTCGCCATCCCAAGTGACAGCAATTGCTGTACTTACTACTTGCTCTGTGCGGTTGTAGCTGTGGAGTCCACAATTACAACAGTACTAGCTTACCAGACTAATCGGTGTTCGTCAACTGTAATCTGCAGTTTCTTTCCAGACAGATCGATCGCTATTCTTCGTTTTTCTTTTTATAATATAAAGTGTCAAAGGAGATGATACGTTGTGGAATACCCAGATGAATTAGTGAAAGAAGCTTTACGCCGAATGAATGGCAAGCCTGTCGAAGGATTCGTTGCTGGCCAAGGACCTCTTCAGCCCAAATTGATGCTGATCGGTGAAGCTCCTGGGAAAACAGAAGTGGAAAACCACATTCCATTTAGCGGGCAAGCGGGCAAAGAATTGATGGCTTCTCTAGCCCTTGCTGGACTGACGCGCGAAGATGTATATATCACCAGTGCCGTGCGAAGCAGACCTTATCGAACAGTCCAGCGAATAAACAAGCGGACCAATCAAACTGAAACCACATATCCGAATCGTACGCCTACTGCCTCTGAAGTTTTTGCTCATGCACCAATCTTGGATTACGAGCTCATGCACGTCCAGCCAAAGTTGATTGCCACATTAGGGAACATCGGATTACAGCGCTTATTAGGTAAGAACTATACAGTGACTAAAAATCACGGGGAATTATACGAAGGGCCTGTCATGAGATTGAATGGACAAAAAGACGCCTATGTATGGTCGAAAGAGAACTATCGGATCATTCCACTTTTCCATCCTGCTGCCATTTTTTACAATCGTTCGCTAGGGCCGCTGATCCAGAATGACTGGCAAACATTAGCTGAGATCCTTCAAAAGAACTAGACCTTCATAAAATGATTATGTCACAAAAAGCAAATAAAAACCGGCTTCTGTTAGCCAGACTGAGAGGTCCGGTAGATCAGAAGTCGGTTGATTCTTTTATCGCTGTTTTTTTCAGCTATTTACTTACGCATATTTCGCATGCAATTCGGATAAAGCATGCGCAACTGTCGCATGCTGCTCCGTCCGATCGTTTTGCCACAGATGCTGCAGTTGTTTTTCTACTTCCGGCTGCATAGAAGTGTAGATCACATTCTGGTTTCTCTCTTCTGCTTTCTTTTGGAAATCATCGAATACAGCACGCGCCGTCAAATCGATACTTGGTACGCCACGCATAGAGAAAATGATCCCATCATGTTGGTTCAGCTGTGCTAATGTGGTCTTCAGCTTTTCTGAAGACATGAAAAACAATGGTCCACTGATGTAGACGACCGTCCAATTATTTAGTTTTTCCGTTTCTGGAAGATTCATTCTTTGCCAGTCGATCGTTTCTACTGAAATAGTGATCGCAGCACTCTTTATCACAAAGAAAATACATCCACCCACGATCCCGATCACAATTGCGATGCTCAAGTCAAAGATGACCGTGCAGATCATTGTAAGGAAAAACAGCAAGACCGCCGACCAGTATCTGTTAGAAAACAAGGTTCGGATCGTCTCCCATTCATTCATCCGCCAAGCAGTGACGATAAGCACACCTGCTAGTGCAGGCATCGGAATTTGTGACATGATCGGTGCAAGCACTAGCATAGAAAGCAACAGAACGACCGCATGGATCATACCAGCAAGTCTCGTCTGTGCCCCTGATTTGATTGCTACACTTGTTCTAGCAATTGCTGCAGTGGCAGGGATCCCTCCAAAAAACGGCAGGAGGATATTCCCAATCCCTTGTGCAACTAGTTCTTGGTTGCTGTCCAGCGCCTTATTGGACATCCTACCAGCGGAAGCCCCACATAGCAAACTTTCCACCATTCCAAGCAAAGTGATACTTATGGCTGGAACCAACACTTTCTGGATAGCTGACAGACTGAAATCACCTAGCGAGAGCCGTTCGCTGCTGATCAGCGTTTGCGGGATTTTTCCTACTGAGGCGATTGGTAAATCGAAAATCAGCATGCACACCGTCGCTAGAATGATGGCCACTAAAGAACTTGGCATTCTTTTTGCCCATTTTTTAGGATAGATCAGCATTCCGATGATCACCAAAATACCCATGATGAATGCTGGCATATTTACTGAAAAACCTAGACTTTGATAACTGCTGAGTTTTTCGATCACTGTTGCGCCTTCAGAATGTACGCCAAATAAATTATCTACTTGTCCCAAAGCAATGATGATTGCAATCCCTGAGGTAAAGCCAGTAATCACTGGTGCAGGAATAAATGAAGTCAAGGTACCTAAATGAAAGATCCCTGCCGCAAGCAACAAAAAACCAGCTAAGAAAGTAGCGAGCAAGACCCCTTGGAGTCCTTGTGTCGCCGCGATCGACATGAGAATAGCAGCCATCGCGCCAGTTGGACCCGAGATTTGGTAGAATCCGCCTGAAAGGCCTCCGATAACGATACCCGCAATCACTGCAGTAATCAAACCAGCAGCGGCATTTGCGCCACTTGAAACTCCGAACGCCAAGGCTAATGGAAGTGCTACTGCTGCCACCGTGATTCCTGCCAGTAGATCTTTTTGGAATTTAGAAAGATCATACCCGGAAAATTCTTCTCTTAACATAAAAATAAATTGTTTGAACACCCTTTTAACTCCTTTTTGTGAAAAATTCGACAAGTACTAGCATACCATATATCCGTGTCGAAAGTAATATTTTTCACAAACCTTTCAGAGATTTCATGAAAAAACATTGATTTTTTCATCTGTTAGAAAAAGAGCGAGATCCCTGCAAGTAAAGCGATGCCTCCTTGTTTGACGATAATCATCCGATCGCTAGTAAAACTTCCGTATAGTGCAACGAGTAAAATATATACCAGCAGCATACCAGTTATTTCCTTAGGTGCAGAAGAAAGATACGCTCCATATAATAGGCCGAGACCAATCAATCCATTGTATATTCCTTGATTTTTAAATAATGTCTGGACAGAATCACGTGCAAGCTCCTCTTTTTCCATCTTAAAGACGCGACTCGTCGTTTTTGAAGTAGTCGCAAAGGTTTCGATATACATGATATATAAAAACTCGATGGCCACTAACGTAATCAGCACTTTTGAAAGTAATGTCATTTTTTCCTCCTTCACCAAAGCCATTCATAGACAGCTTTGATTTTTTTATTATAAAACATTCTCTCCGATTAATCATTTGTCTTGTTTCAACATTTTTAGGCAATCGATCATGCAAAAAAAACCTCTAGAAATATAATTCTAGAGGTTTGCTTACGTCACAGGAGGGATTCGAACCCCCGACCGTCCGCTTAGAAGGCGGATGCTCTATCCAGCTGAGCTACTATGACAAGAACTAGCGGAACATCAATAATTATAGTGAAACAAATGGCTTCTGTCAATACGAAATAGTTATTTAAATGACAAATACTGAAATTTAGATACGCTATCTCGCTTAGAATCGACTGAAGCCCTTATTCGTCCACTCACTTCTTTTATCGTCTATTGGAGATCCTCTCTGTTTTTGGACCCTCTCGCGCGAATAGGATCAAAGCTTGATCTGATCTACTTCTTTGGTCATCATGATCACGCCATCTCCTAATGGAAGGATCGTTGAAGTCAAATCAGGATGTGCCATGACTACTTGAAGAAATTCATTCAATTTGCGATGGATCGCCCGCTTTCCACGAGGGATCTCTTCGTCTGGCAGCAGGATCGTTCCTCCCTGGAAAATATCATCTACCATGAGTACGCCGCCTTTTCTCAACAAACGCAGACACTCTGGCAGAAATTCAATATATTTTGATTTCGCACTATCCATGAAAATAAAATCATATGGACCAGTCAATGTGGGCAAGATATCTGCAGCTTGCCCTTCAAGTAGCGTGACTTTTTCTGTCAACCCAAGGCGTTCATAGGTCTTTTTCGCTTTTTCGATCATCACATCAAAACGATCGATGGTCGTGACATGCCCAGCTTCTTCGATGGTCGTTGCCATCACACTTGAGGAAAAACCGATGGCTGCACCGATTTCTAAAATTTGTTTCGGTTTTTGCTGTCCTAGAAAAAACTTCAAAAAAACTACAGTTTCATGAGGAATGACCGGGACGCCGGCCTCGTGTGCTTCTTCCTCCAATTTTCCTAATTCACCTGGCAGTTTTTTTTGCTGTGTCCGCATAAACGCTAATAATTCTTCTTTTACGACGGGACGATGCATCATTTCGTTACGCATGCTTCTCCTCCTCTTCTCTCACATTATACGGAGAACTGAAAGAATCTACAAGACCAAGCAAGAGACGTTTACAAAAATCTTCGTGTCCCTTTTTTCCTTTTCTTGAATTCTTCAAAGGTGTTCCATGCAGTGATTGCGGTGAGACAAAAAGCGATCACTAAGAACAGCCATCGGATCCAGACAAAAGCCGTCCTTGATAAAATCAGTCCGATATACGGAATCTGGAAAATCGGTTTCCCGATGATATTTCTTTTTCTCACGATCCCTGGCTCTGCATAGTTATCTACATCTGCTTTAGTGTAGAAAGTTTTTTGATTTTTATCCACTGCGGTCACGCGCCGTGTCGTCACTTTCTTCCCTGAATTTTCATAGTATGTAATGACATCTCCGACCAAGATCTCATCGGCACTTTTCGGACGTACATAAATCATACTTCCCTGTGCATAATATGGACTCATTCCTTTATCCTCAATAATGTATGGTGTCAGACCAAACAAACGCGGGAGCAAAACGACTAGTAGCGTCAGGCTCAAAAACACGATCAAAGCAATCGAACTATTAAAAGTTATTTTTTTGTAAGTAGGCACCGGTTTCACCTCCTGTTCTCTTTATATTTTACCTAATAATATAATAACGAATTATTTTTTTCAAATTTAAACACAAAAAAACGAATAAATTATTATTTAAAAAGGATTGTGTCTAAAAACTCATTATTCATTAATCTTTTTTTATAAATAATTGACGAAAGAAATAAAAAAGTTTACTCTAAAACCAATCGATTTAGAAAGGATACTATAATATGTCTTTTTTTAATAACATACATAATAAAAAAGAAGCGTTATCCATAAAAATGAAGTGGAGTTCTATCATTATATTATCACTGTTATTTTTAACAGGCATCGTTTACTTCTTTTATTTTATCTTCTCACCTGCAGACAGTAATCAAATGAAAGAACTCAAGCATTCATGGGCTTTTTACTCCTATGACGAGCCTGATTTCAAGTTTGACAGTAAATATATCAGCTATATCCCGACGGTCGGAAAAAATGAGACTTTCGTGATGGAAACAACATTGAAAAAGGATCTGGATGAGGCGAATCTCCTGATTAAAGGCAATCATCAATGGCTGACTGTCACTTTAGGCGATACTCTTTTATATCAGCGAAAAGACACGCAAAAAGAAACGAATCCCGGTCTCTCGTTAGCGGTCATTGATTTGCCTGCGAACTATATCGGCAAAAAACTGAAAATCACGGTATCATCGCCTTATGAAAACTATTCCGGTATACCGCCAAAAGTCTACATCGGGACGACTGGTCCGATGATCAGCTTTATTTTTTCTCAGTCTGTTCCACAAGTCCTTACAATGGTCATCGCCGTTTTTCTAGCTATCGGTATACTAGTCTATACGATTTACGTTATGTATAGTCAAAAAAAACTTGACTATTCTTTGATTATCTTGAGCTGCTTTGCTTTAACGCTGGGGCTTGAATCCGTTTCGGAAGATATTTTAAGCGGAGTATTGTTCGAACCGATCGTTCATTCATTCTTATCACATGTCTTTATCATCCTGACGTCGGTCTTTATCATTACTTATTACTTTTCTAAAATGATTTATTACAAAAAGTGGTACGGACTCTTCTGCTTCGTCCAGATTTCCGTTTTTATTGGTATACTTGTTTACGCTGCAGTGACACCAAATGAACTTCCAGAACTGATGCCGATTGCAAATATCACTAGTGTCATCAGTACACTGGTCACTTCCCTTGCCTGTATCGGTGAAGCGTATAAAGATAACCGTTTTTTCGTTGCCTGTACACCATGGATCGTCTTGATTGCGATCATCCATTGTCTAATCTATATCCAGTCTGCTCTTGGTATTTATCAAACAACGATCAACTGGTCGACCATTCTTTATATCATTATCCTGATCGTGATCATCGGTTATAATATCATCGATTACATCATGAATTCCGATCACCATCAGAAACAAGTTGATTTTTTACAGATCAAAACCGATCTGCTAGAACAGCATTACGAACAGCTCCGCCAGCATATCCAAGAAATCAGTACATTAAGACTTGATTTCATCCATGATATGGAAAATTTAGAAATGCTCATGTATGAAAACAATCATTCGGAAGCCCAGAATTATCTTCATAAAATGCTGGATGGCGCCCAAAAATTCGAAGTGATCTCGTCGATTTCTGGTCATCAATTAACAAATCTTATTTTGGCCCGCTATCGAGAAATCGCAGCTAAGCGAAACATCCAAGTAGAATTTTGTGCGGATCTTCCGCAACATCTCCACGTCAAAGATGATGATCTGGCACAGTTACTGATCCATGTACTGGAACATTCATTCAGAGAAACACATGCGATCGAGAATCCCTTGCAACGAAAGATCTACTTGTCGATGCACGAAAAAGAAGAGGAGCTGTGGATCCAATGTGAACATAGTGCTCATTATGACAGCAATATTTTTACTCGGGGGATCACGGAAGAATTGGATGATCAGGAACAATATGATCTAATGATGATTTAAGATGTAGCAGAAAAGTATGCTGGGACACTGAATCAGGAAAAAGATCAGCTATTCGATCGGATAACGATCCAGCTGTCACGTAACTATTCAAAAATCGATTAGTCGGTTTGATCCATCCACACAAAAAAAGGTTGTGACAAAATCTTGTCACAACCTTTTTTGATGAAATGATGTTCAAAAGCTTGCATCTGCGGCACTAAGTCCGCTCAGGCGAAAAATATGAGGAGCTATTTTCCGTTGTTCTTCTGTAATACCTAGGTCAAAACATCGCTGTCACGACCTTCTTGTTATCAATATAACAAAGATAGCAGATCTGACGGCTCGATCACACCAAAATATTTTTTGATATCGATTTTCTCTACTGCTTGTTCTAATGCAGCTTTCTCATATTTCTGGCCGATCAATGCCTGTTCTACGTCTGAGATATTCCCTAATCCGAAGAAATCACCGAAAATCTTGACATCATCGATCAAACCTTCTGATACATTCAAATGGACTTCGATCGAGCCGATAGGGAAACGTTTTTGGCGAGAAAAATTGAAATCAGGGGACTTTCCGTAGTTCCACTCCCAGTTTCTGTAATAATTAGCAGAGATCTCGTTGATTTTTACCCAGTCTTTTTCTGTCAATTCATAGGTTTTTACTTGATCAACTGTTTCCACACCAAAGATCTTCAACAGAATATCTTGACGAAACTCTTCTGTTGTCATGTCTTGCTTGTCTTCAGGAAGAAAAGGCTTGATGTTCGTCACACGTGAACGGATCGATTTGATCCCTTTTGATTCGATTTTATCTTTTTTCACTTTCAACGCATGAACTACTTCATCGATATCTGAATCAAACATGATCGTTCCGTGAGCGAACATCCGGCCATTTGTCGCGTACATCGCGTTACCAGAAAATTTCATCCCATCGATCACCAAGTCATTACGTCCTTTTAACTCTGCACCAGATACGCCAAGCTCATGTAATGCTTGGATGATCGGTTTCGTTACTTTAGCAAAATCTCGGAACGAATCACCGTCATCCGGCATGATAAAGCTGAAATTCAAGTTGCCGAGGTCGTGGTACACCGCACCACCACCACTTAACCGACGGACAACGTGGATCCCATGTTCTTCTACATAGTCACGGTTGATCTCTTCGATCGTGTTTTGGTTTCTGCCGATGATGATCGATGGTTCGTTGATGTAAAAAAGCAGGATTGGTTCATCTAAAGGCATTTCTTGCAGCAAATATTGTTCGATTGCCAAGTTTATTCTTGGATCATGGTTTTCATTCGGTACAAAAATCATCGTATTCCTCCTAGATTTCAAACACTTTGTCAACGGCAGCAAGTGCTACTTGGATATCCGCTCCTGCTGCTCTTTGCGCTTCTTCTTTCAACTGCTCTAAATCTCCAAACTGAGGGAGATGGGTCAACACAAGCTGTTTGACATTGGCAGCTTTTGCCAATTCGCCCGATTCTTTCGAAGTAAAATGTGCACGATGCCGTTCATTCCCTTCAAATAGATAGGTGTCTGCCAAAAACAAGTCCGCCTCTTTTGCAAAAGAAGCAAAGCTTTCCAGATAACCTGAATCTCCAGTAAACACCAGTACTTTCCCTGTTGACTCTTCCACGATACGCATCGCGTAGCATACCACAGGATGGATCGTTTCCATGAATGTAATCAGAAAAGGGCCGATCTTCAATTCTTCCGCTTCAAAATAGCCGTGGCCTTCTGATACACCAGGTATCGTCAATTCACTAAAATGAAACTCATCTCTCGTGTGCCCATAAATCGGCAGCACGGCCTCTGGATCTTTTTCCGGATGCAATTGCCAATAGTATTGAAGGACACCCAAATCTGCAATGTGATCATGGTGATAATGACTCAAGATCACTGCGTCTAGCGCTAACGGGTCAAGATGTTCCTGCAGTTTGACTAATGTCGCACTTCCTGCATCGATCAATAAATTGAAATCATCAGACTGCAATAAATAACTAGTTGTTCCTTGTTGCTTGTAAGGATATGCGCCTAAGCAGCCTAAAACAGTTAATTTCATGTTCCATTCCTCCTCAACAATCTATCCTACCACATCTTCTGGGATTCCAATGGGTTAACTGCTTACAATCTAAGAAAAATACTCGTATGGACTGCCCTTTTCGATCCGCGCCTGATCATAAAAACCAGCGATCGTTACATTGACATAGGCAATGACCCATAACAAACCGATGAACAATGCAAGCATTCCCAGCAGATACCAGCCGATGAATGACAGCTGCAACAGGATATAGATACCGATACGTCCTTTCAATAAAAACCATGCGTACTTCAGACATTGAAAGACAGATAGGTCAGGATAGTCGAATTTTGTCCATGCAGCAAACTGGAACAAGCCACCAACGATACTCGTAATCAGCAATGATAAAAAGGCTACAGCTAGCATCAGCAACACAAAACCGATGTTCAGTACTTCTGAATCTGCTATATTCGCGGGAATCATATTCGAGTTGAAAAGCAACTGAGTATAAGTATTTATCCCGCCGATGAAAAAGATCGGCAGTAGAATCAGCGAATTGATCGCCCACGTAACGAAGGTACTGATCAGATTGATCACAAGTATCGATCCAAAATATTTTTGTTGGAAAACTGCCAGTAACTGTCCAGTCTGGGCTTTCCCGCCTCGTACCACGACCAATGCAATGTAAAACAATGCATAAGTAAAAGCAAACAGCAGCAAATGCTCCACTAAAAACGCTAAGATAGACCCTTGACTGCTCTCACTCGAAAAAGGACTCACCCCATCGAAAACTGACTGGATCGCACCAACGACTAGCATTGAAAGGAAGACCAGCCAAGCATTCATTCCCCATTGATGTTCCAAAGAAGCACGTGCTTTTTTACGATAATCTGAAATAGTCACTCGATTCTCCATCATTCATAACTCCGGATTTTTTCTACTGTTTCACTGTCAAGACGTTTCACCAATTCAGTCACTAGCTTCACCGTGTTCAAATAATCATCTTCATGGATGATCGATGTGTGCGAATGCAGATAACGGACTGGAACAGTGATTGCGACAGAAGGTACACCATCTCTTGTCAGATGCATTTGTCCTGCATCTGTCCCTCCGCCTGTAATGACGGTATATTGGAAAGGAATCTCCAATTCTTCAGCGACATTGATGACAAAATTCAACAATTTTTTATGAGGGATCATCGATGCGTCAAAAATCAGGATCTGCGGCCCTTTCCCTAATACTGAATCTGCTTCTTTAGGGGTCATCCCTGGCGTATCCCCAGCAGTTCCTGTATCCAATGCAAAAGCAATGTCTGGATTGACCAGATGCGTACTTGTACGCGCGCCACGCAGACCGACTTCCTCCTGAACATCACTTCCGGCAAATAATACATTCGGATGTTCTTCCTTCGACAGATTTTCAAGCACTCTCAAGGAGACCGCAGTACCGATTCGATTGTCCCATGCTTTAGCAAGCAGGAATTTGCTGCCGTTCATTCGCTTATATTCGATGTATGGAGTGACCATATCTCCTGGACGGATGCCCCATTCTTTTGCTTCCTGATCGCTTGATGCGCCGATATCAATAAACATGTCTTTGATCGCGTATGGTTTGTTGCGGACTTCAGGAGTCAATACGTGAGGCGGTTTTGAACCGATGACTCCGTGGATGATCTTCCCATCTTGTGTTTTGATCTCCACTTGCTGCGCCAGCATGACTTGGCCCCACCAGCCGCCTAATGTCTGGAATTCCAGAAATCCTTTTTCTGTGATCTTCGTAACCATAAATCCTACTTCATCCATGTGGCCAGAAATAAAGACTTTTGGTCCGCCACCAGCACCATGTTTGGCAATCACACTCCCCAAACCATCAAAGAAAATATCGTCTGCGAATGACTTCGCATAATCTTTGAAAACATTTCTCACTTCTTCTTCGTTTCCGGGCACACCTCTAGCCGTTGTCAAATCAATGAGCAGCTGCTCTTCTTTTTTCTCCAAATTCTTTCCCTCATTTCATTGGTAATGGTGAAATTATACCATTCTTTTTGATGAATGTTCAGTGACACCAACGTTTTTCTTTTCTGCTTTTTATAAAAATATCCTCTTGACTCTTTTGCTGAAAAAGAGCATGCATACTAAAAGCTTTTGCTATCGCTCAGCAGATAGCAAAAGCTGGGGCAATCCTAAGCCCCAGCCCGTTTTTGTGCGCTCTATTTTAGCTTTTCTGGTCTTTGCTGCTGCCATTCTTTGCTATAAAATGCATCATCTAGCTGATAATGGCTCGGCTTTTGTTCTTGTTCCAAGAAAGGTTTGATCCGCTGATCTGCTGCAAGCCAGCCTTGCCAGCCTAAATGGATCGTATCTTCCATAAAATACGGTGTCCCTGCATTCTTAGTAAAGTCAGCTACCTGCGTGAATCCTTGACGATTCAGCTGGAATTTGATCTTCTTCGCAAATTCCTGCAGCATCTCTTGGGACAATCCTGTATAGTTGCTCCATTTTTCGTTTACAGGAGGGATGATGAACAGTACTTCAGCGTGTTCCTTCGCTAACTGCTGCAAGACCAGTTGGAAATCTGAAAATTCAGGAGAAAAGCGATAGTCCCAATTCTTCTGGGAATCTTTCAGTTTGGATACCTGATTTCGTATGCGATGCGTATAAAACCCGTTTTTCAAACCAAAAGAATTATTCGTTGTGTCTTTTTTCCCGATTTCATTAGCTAGTTCGGATAGTTCAGCTTCCTGGTATCGAGCAGGCAACGCCTTGACATCCCGATCGATTTCCTTTTGTCTATCATGAAGACCGATATTGCTGAAGATTTCATCTTCTCTTTTCAGCAGATTCCACTTATCGCGTAAGGAATCGAGTTCCTCTTTTTTCGGCATCCGCCCGGCTTTGACTGTGTCGAGGATCATTTTCAGTTCTTCATTTTCCGTGACTTTTGGAAAAGAGAGTAACCGTCTTGCTAAATAACGATCAGCCGGAGTTATCTTCTTTAGCGAGAACAGCCAGTCAAAAGTTTGAAGCTCTGAATAATACATATTGAAATAATCTTCTTTGACACCTTCTTTGACGAACCATTGCGGTGAGAGGATGAACACCACTTTTTTATTTTTAAGTGCGTCACCTGCAGAACGCATCATCATATATTGACTCAACGATTGGGTCCCTGGAGCACCCAAGAGGAATGGGCGATAGTTTCGGTTGTATTTCTGTGCCAGCACAGAAGGATGGAATGGACTGATCCTACTCAATTCACTCGAACCAAAAAACGGAACATACTGCTTTTCTGACAAAGCTTTGTTCTTTATCGCATCGCCTCTCAAGACATTCTGTGACATAGAAGAAGAGGCTTTTTGCAGGATTTTAGGGTCACAGAGATTGACACGATAAGAAGAAGTGAAAAAGAATAACAGCAACCCAAATGCCAGGATAAGCGGACCGAAAATGGCAAAGAGCTTCTTTTTCATACTCATCCCTTCAATTCTTCAGCTTGTGCAATGATCTTGTTTGGTGTATTCCAATTTTCCCGATCGAATTCTGATACAGGTACCTGGATATCTAATTGTCCATCCAACTCAACTAATAATTGGACAGAAGCTAAAGAATCAAGCAAACCTTCCTCGAATAAATCGATTTCCCGGTTCTTTCTCACTTCGTCTGTTCCTGTGATTTCTTCTAAAATCGCTAAAATTTGTTCTTCCATTCGTATTCTCTCCTATCTGAAAAATAATTGATCTAAAAATCCTGAAAAAATCAAAAAGCTGAAGCATACTGCTTGAAATGTCAAAAAGACAGAAAGCGCGTGTGTCATCCAGTTCGATGGCAGCTTCTTATGTTTTTTCTTGAAGCGAATCCACGCGTCTGTCAAACAGATCAAACATGCATGATATAATCCGTAAACGATGTAATACCAAGTCAGACCGTGCCAGACACCCATCAAAAGAAAGAGTGCGAAATAGCCGATATTCGACATCACGATCCTGCTCTTAATCACTTTTTTCTTCATCAGGAAAAACATCAGACGCATATACACATAATCTCTGAACCAAAAAGACAGAGACATGTGCCACCGATTCCAAAATTCTTTGATGTTCCATGACAAAAAGGGCTTGTTGAAATTGACTGGCGTGTCATATCCCATCAAATAACTTGTCCCTACAGCAAATAAACTATACCCCGCAAAATCAAAGAACAGGTACATACTGTAGACATACATGTATCCAACTAGTGCCCATGAGAGCCCGCCTTGATGTAAAGCCATCTTACCGACAACGGGCAAGAGGACCTGTCCAAAATAATAACCGATAATGAATTTGTAGAGAAAGCCGACAAAAATATGCTGGACTCCTTTCCCAAGCATCTCGACATATCGCCCAGGCTCTGGCGGATTCAATTGATCTTTTTCAAATCGCCGGTAACGATCGATCGGTCCTGAAGAGATGGTGGGAAAGAATAGCAAAAACTGGATATATCGAAACGGCTGGTATGTTTTGATCAAGCCATCGCGCATCTCCATGATCATTTGGACGGATTTGAACGTCAAGTACGAAATACCTAAAAAAGCAAACAATGAATCTTTCCCGTGTTCAGCAAACGGAGTGATCTTTGTCAAGACTAAAGGCAAAATCGCAAGCAATACAGCGAGATAGAACCATATGCCCTGATTTTTTTTCTGCCGATAGACGAAATATGCCCAGACTAGTACTGTTTGCCAAATCACGTAGCAGATCAGCGCTAGTCCTTGCTGCCAGTAAGTACCGCCAAAGCTGACGTACAAGAAGAACAGAGTAACTGCCGTCTGATAAATAGAAAGCCGTCTTCCACGGATCAGCAAAGATAAAACAAGCGGGAGCATCGCTACTGCTAAAAGCAGAAAATAAAAGGGTTCCGCATATGGGATCATGTGAGGGACTATCATCGCGCATTCACCTCAGCAAGTAATTTTTTGCGATCGATTTTCCCATTTACAGTTTGTGGAAGCATCTCTGCATAATTGATTTTTTGCGGGATCATGTAGTCCATGACATACTGCGAAAGCACTTCTTTGATCGATTTGGATAACTTGAAGTCAGGCTGTATCTCACTGTTCTCCAAGACGATAAATGCAACGAGCTGCTGCACTTTGGTCTTCTGATATCTCGGCACGACAACTGCTTGCTTGATCCGATCGTCTTTCAATAGATAATGCTCGATATCACCAAGTTCGATCCTGTATCCATGCAGTTTGATCTGCTGATCGATTCTTCCCTCATAAAACAGTAAACCATCTTCTGACATTCTTCCTGCATCACCCGTACGATAACTTCGCTTCCCTGCTTGTTCGAAGAAAGCAGCTTGTGTTTTTTCCGGGTTATTCAGATACCCTTTTGACACACTCGGCCCAGAGATAATGATTTCGCCCGTTCCATCTGTCAAGCTGTCTTTGTCTTCATAGGCGATGTGGACTTTCGTATCCGACTTGATGTATCCAATCGGTAACCGTTCATACTGATCTAGCAGTTGTGGAGTGATCTGTATACTGGAAATAGCGACCGTTGCTTCAGTCGGACCGTACGTATTGTAGATCGCAGCATCCGGAAATCTTTTTAACAGTTCCTGTGCTGTTTTTTTGGTCAATTCTTCACCACAGAACAAGAAAGTAGCTAATTCCGGGACATGAGCCGCATCGAATGTCGGTTCCATCAAGCAGATTTCCATAAATGAGGGCGTAGATACCCATACATCCAGCTCAAGTTTCGGCAACACCGAAAACAATTGACGGAAATCTTGGATCACTGATTTTTCCAAAGGCACTAGGCTTCCACCAGACAGCAATGCCGGATAGATCGAAAAGACGGAAAGATCAAAAGAAAATGGTGCTTGTGCTAAAAAACGTTTGCCAGTACCTAGTTTGAATTCTTCCAATGTCCATCGAACAAAACTCTTCAAATTCTCATGACTGATCTGCACCCCTTTAGGTTCCCCTGTCGTCCCAGAAGTAAAGATGATATAAAAGTTTTCGTCCTCTTTTACTGCTGATTGCGGACGTGATGCTACGCGGTCCTCAAAAATCGCGTGAAGCTCTTCCTTTGATACTACTGGGATGATCGGGTCTTCTTCCACCCACTGTCCGATACTGATGATCATCGAAGGCTGTGCCACACGAAGGATCGATTCAATACGCTCTTTAGGGGTATGTTCTTCGATTGGCAGATACGCACGACCAGATTTGACGACGCCTAGAAAAGCTGCGATCATCTCAAATTCCAGATTCCCAAACACAACGACTGGTCCATGATCCATTGACTGTCCTTCCAAATAGCAGGCGAGCGAATCAGAGAATCGCTTTAATTCGCCATACGTATGCTTGTCTTTCTTGTTTTGATAGGCGATCCGATCTGGCTTATCTTTCCCCCAGTCATCGATTGTTTCAATGATTGTTTTGATAGTCATTTCTCTTCCTCCTAAAACTCGTTATAGATAAAAGAACCTCCCTGGATATTCTTATAGTGGTACAGGTAGATCAGCATAAGCAAAACTGCACTATAAAAAATCGTCCGAATAATAAATGTTCCCCAATAGTTGAATTGAGGATTTGAATACCATTTTTTCATTGGAACTTCCTCCTCGTAAAACCTCATACTAAAACCTCATCCAAAGTGTACATAACTTCGGAGAAGAGCGACATTCAATAAACTAACAGTAAGCGTTTTTCCACTAACACTTTTGTCACTTACGATCAATCAGAGAAGCTGATTCTTTCATACGAAGACTTTATAAAAATAAAAAGAAACAGATTTTCAATCAGCTTTTACGCTAAAAGAAAATCTGTTTTTTTGGTGATTCAAGAAAAGAATTGTTCTTCGACGATCCGACAATATAGTTTGCTTGTAACGATATAGAACAATAAATAGACGATGATCAGTAAGCCGCAGACTAAATAGGCCATCCAGTAATCTGCTGTTTCGATATACTGGGCGAACACATTGATGGCAAATACAGCATGGGCGATCCCTAAGAACATCGGCGGAAAGAAAGTGAGCGCATTTTGCTCAAAAATCATCCGACGCGCTCTTCTTTGAGGGATGCCAAGCTTCGTCAACAGCTGATAATTCCCCTTTTCTTCCTCTGCTTCTGCTAATTGCCGGACAGTCAGGATACTCCCTGTCGCAATGATCACGATCATTCCAACAAATAGTGTCACAAACATATCGATACCCGTTTGCCGGTTCGCTGCCCGCATCGTTACATAACGAGACGAGAAGTTGAAACGTGACATTTCGCCATTGAAATCAGCTGATCCCTCTGCTTTTTCCAGCGGAGCTTTCATAGTGACTGTGCCTCTTAGCCTTCCGTCACTCATCTTGTACTCATAATATACCGTATCCGACCACTTCATCGACAAGTCTTTATCAAGACGCTCAGTGATCCTTTCATTATCCCCGCCCGATACGTTCATAGTCGCGATTTGATATTCCAAGCCACTTGTCTTTTTAAATACGTCGTCATTGACGATGAGTGTGACCCCCATATAACGAAGATCTTCATCTCCTAGATAGTTAGGAAATTTCGATTGGATGGTCAATTCTTCTTGATCCGCTAAGGCGATGGTTGACCCGTAAATGGGATTTCTTCGGATCACTCCTTGGATCTGATCGAGCAAAACTGCATGGTTTTCAGTCTGCAGCCTGATTTTAGGAAGTCTCGGATTCAACCGCTGAAACTGTTGATACTCTTTTTCCGAGATGATATTCGCCAGCTGAAAATCAAGATATGCCTCAGAAGGATTGCCATTCAAATGGTACATACTCCCTGTCAATTTGTAATGTAACACAAATTCACTGGTGATCTTCTGTTTTTCTTCGGATAAGATCGGTTTGATCTTTTCTGCTGTCTCCGTACTCAATTGATAATCCATCGGTGCATTCAATTGCGCCTGATGGATGATGATCGTAGAAATGCAGGCCATACCTCCGATCATCATCAAAGCTATACCGATCACTACGGTAATCAACGAATTGGTACGCCAGCTTTTCAGAAGATGGATCTGCGTATTCCCGATCATCAAAAAGTTGATTCCTTTATAATTCATTTTCCATTTACTAAACAGATTGATGATTAGTCGGATCGAATAGCAAAAGAACAAATACGTCCCGACTATGCATAAGCCCAGGATCACCAGCGGAAGAAAAACCACAAATAAATAATTGATGTCATTTTCGATGATCCATGAAACGATGGCTCGAAAATGGCTCGCACAAAAATACCCGCTGGAAAGAAACAGCATCCCTAACACGCCCAACAGACGATGACGTGTCCGGATACGCATAGATGAACTTTCGATATGCTCCCTTTCACCAAAGCTTCGGATCATCGGATAACGCCAGATATTCCAGATCGAATAGACGGACACCGCCAGCAAAATAATGAGAAAAGCAAATAAAGTCTCCCTGATGGATGGAACGGAAATAAAAAACGGACTAGTGATATCCATTTTCATCATCCGGACCAGAATCATCGAAAAAAGTTTTGAGAAGATGATCCCTAATCCTATGCCAGAGGTACAGGCGAATAGACCGATAAACAAAGTTTCCAGAACATAGATCACGGAAATCTGCACTTTGTTCACTCCGAACAGCTGATAAATCCCAATCTCTTTTTGCCTGCGTTTCAAGAAAAAACGATTCGCACTGAACACGAAAAAGAGAAGAACGAAACTGATCAGCAATCCTCCAAGATTCAATGTCCCATCCAACGAACTATCCTGATTCACTCTTCTGACAAGCGTCTGATCGAACGTCAGCGCGCTGAAGGAATAATAGATCATCACCGATAACGTCAAGCTCAAGAAATAAACTAGATACCCTCTGGACTGGCGTAAAAAACTTTTTGCAGCCAGCTTATAAAGCATTGATTCTCCCGCCTCCTCCGATCGTTGCCTGCATGTCGATCACTTTTTCAAAAAATTCACTTCTGGAACCTCGTCTGACGACTTCTGAAAAAATGACACCATCTTTGATGAACAAGATCCGATTACAATAACTTGCCGTGTAAGGATCATGTGTCACTAAAAGGACCGTGGCTTTTTCTTTTTGATTCATGGTCGACAAATAATTCAATAACTCCGTTGCTGATTTTGAATCCAGTGATCCAGTCGGCTCGTCAGCGAAAATCACTTTTGGTTTTATCACTAATGCTCGTGCTGCTGCGATCCGCTGACGTTGCCCGACAGATAATTCATCAGGGTACCGTTTCAAGATTTCTTCTATATTCAATAACTGCGCCACATGCAGGACTCTTTTTTCCATCTCTTCTTTGGAAATACGTTCCACAGCTAACGGAAGCAAAATATTATCTTTTGCATTCAGGGTATCGACCAGATTGAACTCCTGGAAGATGAATCCTAATTTTTTTCGTCGGAAATCACTCAATTCCCTGTTTTTCATTTTAGTGATTTCCTTTCCCTGGATCGACACGCTCCCCATCGTCGGCAGACTGATCGTAGACAAGATATTCATGAGCGTAGTCTTTCCAGCTCCGCTTGGTCCCATGATCCCGACAAACTCGCCTTCTTCTACAGCAAAAGAAATATTATCTAAAACTTTGACTGGAGAAAGTCTGCTTCCGTAGATTTTACTGATATGTTTTACCTCGATCATCTTTTCCATATTCGTTCCTCCTGTCTTTCTTCTGCTCGTCCTTCCGATTTTTCCTTTATTGCCCGTATTGCATTTCCTTAATTGCATAGTAGCATATTCTTTCATTTTTTTCTCTTTAGATTTTGTCACCTTCGATCAACAAGTACGCAAAAAATTTTTATTCAATCATTTTATTCATCAAAAAACAAATATACAGATCGCAAAACCTGTTTTTTTACGTTTTCACTTTTTTTCACAAAGAAATATACACTATATATAGTATACTTTTGCAAATATGCAACCTCCTGCATACAATATATGCCGGTTTTCGGTTGCTCCTTCATTCTTTTTGTTTTATGATAGACAAGAAGAATTTAGCAGGAGTTGACTAAAATGAACCTCAATTATGAAGAAAAAACAGTACGGATGCTTCAATCGGAGATCCCTGTCACCGTGATCAAACGTGATGGACGACACGTTGATTTCGATGCACAAAAAATCGGTGAAGCGTTGATCAAAGCCGAAAAGAAAATCAACGGTACTCTTTCTCCGCTCACATATGAAAAGATCCAGACAATCGTAGAACTCGTTGTCCAGGAAATCAAGAACAGATTTGCAGAAAATGTAAAAATTTATGAAATCCAAAACATCGTTGAGCATATCTTACTTGAAAAAAATGAATATGCGTTAGCAGAAGAATACATCAATTATCGGACAAGACGCGATTTTCAGCGAAGCAAAGCAACTGACATCAACTTCTCGATCGAAAAACTGATCAACAAAGATCAGACAGTCGTCAATGAAAATGCGAATAAAGACAGCAACGTATTCAATACACAGCGTGACTTGACAGCCGGTATCGTTGGAAAATCGATTGGCTTGAAAATGCTGCCGCCTCATATTGCCAACGCGCATCAAAAGGGAGACATCCATTACCATGACTTGGATTACCATCCCTATACACCGATGACGAACTGCTGCCTGATCGATTTTAAAGGCATGCTGAACAACGGATTCAAAATCGGAAATGCCGAAGTCGAATCACCTAAATCGATCCAAACTGCTACAGCGCAGATCTCACAGATCATTGCAAACGTAGCCTCAAGTCAATACGGCGGCTGTTCGGCTGACCGTACAGATGAGCTTTTGGCACCTTTTGCTGAATTAAATTATCAGAAACATTTGAAAGACGCCGAAGAATGGATCGAATCACCTGAACGTCAAAAAGAATATGCGAAAGCAAAGACAAAAAAAGATATTTTCGATGCGATGCAAAGCTTGGAATATGAGATCAATACATTGTTTACATCAAATGGACAAACGCCTTTTACTTCTCTTGGTTTTGGTCTTGGTCAAAACTGGTTCGAACGCGAGATCCAAAAAGCGATTCTGCAGATCCGTATCAATGGATTAGGGAGCGAAAAACGTACAGCGATTTTCCCTAAATTGATCTTTACTTTGAAAAACGGCGTCAACCTGAATCCGACCGATCCTAATTACGATATCAAACAATTAGCATTGGAATGTGCCACAAAACGGATGTATCCTGATATTTTAAATTATGATAAAATCGTGGAACTGACTGGAAGCTTCAAAGTACCAATGGGCTGCCGCTCCTTCCTTCAAGGCTGGAAAGATGAGAACGGCCAAGAAGTGAATGTAGGTCGTATGAATCTAGGGGTAGTGACATTGAATCTTCCACGTATCGCTATCGAAGCCAAAGGAGATCAGAAAAAATTCTGGGAACTGCTCTCTGATCGTTTGGCAATCATGAAAGATGCTTTGGTCTACCGCGTGGAACGCTGTAAAGAAGCGATCCCAGCAAATGCACCGATTTTATATATGTACGGCGCTTTTGGCAAACGGCTCTCTCGGACAGATGCTGTCGATGAGTTGTTCAAAAATCGTCGTGCGACTGTCTCGTTAGGTTATATCGGTTTATACGAAGTGGCATCTGCTTTCTTTGGCGGTGAATGGGAAACAAATCCTGAAGCAAAGGAATTCACATTAGATATCGTGAAAGAATTGAAAGCAAACGCAGATGCCTGGGGAGACGAATACGGCTATCATTTCAGTGTCTATTCCACCCCTAGTGAAAGTCTGACAGATCGTTTCTGCCGATTGGATACCGAAAAATTCGGACTGATCGAAAACATTACAGATAAAGAATACTATACCAATAGTTTCCATTATGATGTCCGCAAAAATCCGACACCATTCGAAAAACTAGATTTTGAAAAAGATTATCCAAAATATTGTTCCGGTGGATTCATCCATTACTGTGAATATCCAATGCTGCAGCAAAATCCAAAAGCACTGGAAGCTGTCTGGGATTATGCATATGACAAAGTAGGGTATTTAGGAACGAATACACCGATCGATCACTGCTACGAATGTGGTTTCGAGGGAGATTTCAAACCGACAGAACGCGGTTTTGAATGCCCAGAGTGCGGCAACCATGATCCAAAGACGTGTGATGTCGTAAAACGTACATGTGGGTATCTTGGTAATCCTCAAGCACGCCCAATGGTCCATGGACGTCACAAAGAAATTTCTTCACGAGTGAAACACATGAAATAGACTACAATTTTACTCGAACAGCTTAGCTCTGACAGTGCCGTTTCTTTGGCCGTAATAATGATTTGACGAAAATTTGTCGTTGCTAAAGAGACGGATAGACTCTGTCATAAACTTATGATGAAAGAAGTTTTTTTATGCGAAATCCCAAACCACAAGAATGGCTGGCAAAAGATTACAGCCAAAATTATATCGCTGATTACAAACCGTTCAATTTCGTCGACGGTGAAGGTGTGCGGAACAGTTTGTATGTAAGCGGCTGTCTATTTGCCTGTGAAGGCTGCTTCAACAAGGCGGCACAAAACTTCCGCTACGGCAAACCTTTTACAAAAGAACTGGAAGAACAGATCATGACAGATCTTCGTCACGATTATGTTCAAGGCCTGACTCTTTTAGGCGGTGAGCCTTTTTTGAATACAGAGGTTTGCCTGCAAGTAGTCAAACGGATCCGTGAAGAGTTCGGCCATACGAAAGATATCTGGTCATGGACCGGCTATACCTTTGATGAGTTGCTGCAGGATTCTGAAGATAAGCTGGCACTTCTCTCCCAAATCGATATTTTGGTAGATGGACGGTTCGATATCAATAAGCGTGATCTGAAACTGCAATTTCGCGGAAGCAGCAATCAACGGATCATCGACGTCCAAAAATCATTGGCGGAAAACAAAGTCATCATCTGGGACAAGTGTACCGATGCGACAGAAACCTATGAACAAATCAAAAAACAAGACCTGATATAAAAAAACGGCTTTGAGAGAGACGAGTACTCCATGACAGCGTACTCGTTCTTCTCTTCAAAGTCGTTTTTTAATTTTCATCGTTTCCCCATAATGGCAGAACGATATTCTCATAAGTCATCGGGTCTAGATTTGTCAAAGTGATCCCTAATAGACGAATCCCTTTCTCGATCCCCAAAATCTCTTCCCAAATCAAGCTTGCCTGGTAAAAAAGCGCTTCTTTTTTATAGATATATTCTGGTAGCGTCACTCGTTTAGTGATTGTTGAATAATCCGTGTACCGAACTTTCAATACTACAGTTTTCCCATGTTTTTGTACACGTCGCAATGCTTCTTCGACTTTTTCAGCTAGCTGGCGAAGCTGCGCAAGTACAGCCTCTTCAGTTTGTAAAGGCTGACCGTAAGTGTGCTCTTTTCCGACTGATTTTCGTTCTCTTGTCACATTCACAGGTGAATCATGGATACCGCGCACTTTTCGATACAATGAATAGCCCATCTTCCCAAAGTTTTGGATCAGCATCATCTCTGTGCACTCGTACAGATCCTCACCTGTAAAGATCCCTAATTCATGCATTTTTGGCACAGTCTTTTTCCCAACGCCATGGAATTTCTCGATAGGCAGTGCCTTTAGGAATAAAACAGCATCTTGCGGAGCAACTACAGTGATCCCTCGAGGTTTCTGATAATCAGAAGCGAGTTTGGCTAGAAATTTGTTGTAACTGACTCCTGCAGAACAGGTCAGCTGGACAGCATCCCAAATATCTGACTGGATCATACGCGCGATTTTGATTGCTGATTTGCAGCCGACTTTATTCTCTGTTACATCCAAATAAGCTTCATCGATACTGACAGGCTCGACAATATCTGTGTAATGGTGGAAGATTTCTCTTACTTTTTTAGATACTTCACTGTATTTTTGATGATCACCTGGTTTGAAGATTGCCTGCGGACACAATTCATATGCTTTTTGGGCACTCATGGCAGAATGAATCCCGTACTTTCTCGCTTCGTAATTAGCTGTAGTCACGACTCCTCGTCCTCCCGTATCGCTTGGGTGCCTAGCAATGACCAGTGGATGTCCCCGAAACTCCGGATGATCTCGTTCTTCCACAGAGGCGAAGAACGCGTCCATATCGATATGGATGATTTTTCTCGATGTATCATTATGTAAAGGGAATTTCAGTTCCATCATTCTCCACCTCCTTTCCTATTATACAAGAACTTCTGTTCGCATACAAGCAGCAGGATAAGGACAAAAAATGCTCGATCCAAGAGGAAAAGATCCATGCCAACACTTGTCTTTTGTGATGGCATGGACCAGTTCCTAACCTGTGAAATTCTCTTTGTTCTTTAAAAACTTCGAATGCCGCAGTTCAAGCGATAAGACAAATTTATGCAGAAATAAGGAGAGCTATTTTTATCTGCTCATCCTTACTGCTTGATGCAGGACAGCTTTTTCACAACCTCTGATACACGGTGTTCCAGTGCCAGCTTTTCGGAGATAAGTCAAATTTATGTAAAAATGTGGAAAGCCATTTTCACAAACTTTTTCTTATCCCCCTAAAGCTGAACGACACTGTCACAACCTCTAATCCAACTCATGATACTGCCGATACACTTCCTGCTTCTTCAGCCCGTTTTTGGTCGCGACAGCTTTGATTGCTGCATTCGGCTTTAAGCCAAGTGCGATTTGACTTTCTACTTGTTCTTTCAAAGTTTCTGTAGTCTTAGTCTCTGCTGGTTGGTCATTGTCTTCACTGCCGGAGATCAGCAGACAGCATTCTCCTTTTACTGGATGGCTTTCAAGATAGGTCAGTAACTCCTCTATGTCGCCTCGCAAATACTCCTCATGTATCTTTGTCAATTCACGGCATAGCACCGCTTGCCGATTCCCGAATGCTGCTAATGCATTTTCTAAAGTGGCTGCGACTCGATAAGGGGACTCATAGAAAATAAGGGTAGCTGTCTGTGATCTCAAGTCTTCTAAGATCGTTTTCTGCTCTTTTTTCTTTCGCGGTAAAAATCCGTAGAACAAAAAGGGCTGAGGTAACAGACCCGAGGCAATCAGCGCGGTCATACCTGCTGTCGGTCCTGGTACAGAGACCACGGAAATCCCTTCCTTGATGCAAGCTAGAACTAATTCATGTCCTGGATCACTGATCGAAGGCATCCCCGCGTCGCTTACTTGAGCGATCGACTTGCCTTCTTTTAAGAATGCAGTCAATTGCGGAATCCGTTCCTTATAGTTATGTTCATGCAAACTTTTTTGCGGCGTATGGATATCAAAATGATTCAATAATTTTTGTGTATTGCGCGTATCTTCACTTGCGATCAATTCTGCTTCCTGCAGCAGCCGCACACTGCGGAAGGTCATATCTTCCAAGTTTCCGATAGGGGTAGGCACAAGATAAAGTGTGCCGTATTCCTGGGTTCCTTTAAAACTCTTTTGGTTGTACATTTCACCGTCTCCTCATAAAAAAACTGGAGCATCCGTACATTTGCTCCAGTCATTTCTTTCGATTAATCAGCGTCCGCTCTCACGGTAGATTACTTCTAAACAAAACGCACAAGGTTCATCATTTTCCCGTCTGGAACCATATAAATCATAACAGACATGGAAACCTTCTTCATAGATTTTTTCCAGATTCATCCGAGATTTGGACAGTTCCTGCTTCACACTTTCGGCAGGAGCTTGCGCCACTTGGTTCAATTCCCGTAAATGTTCACGTAAACGCTGGTTCTCCATCTCTAAAGTCGTATTTTTTTCGACGATCTCATGCAAAGCATGTTTCATCTCGACCAATTCCGTCAAGGTATTTCGCAACTCTGATTCTAACTGATTCAGACCGTCGTACAATGATCTCTTATCCATTCATTTCACCTACTTGGATAAACTCTTTTAATTCATCCCATTCATATTCGACAGGATTTTCCCGTCCAGTCAGCCGGATCTTCACTACACGGCTAAGCAGATTCAACCCTACGACTTTCCCTTTACCATCAGGTGTATCGATCACTTTTCCAAAGTCAGGGAGTTCTTTTTTTGCTAATTCATATTCTTCGCTTTCATATTGCAAACAGCACATCAAACGTCCGCATAAACCTGATATTTTTGTCGGATTCAATGACAAACCCTGATCTTTTGCCATCTTGATCGAAACAGGAACGAAATCGCCTAGAAAAGAAGAACAGCACAATGGACGTCCACATGGCCCGATGCCACCGACAAGCTTTGCTTCATCTCGAACACCGATTTGCCGAAGCTCGATCCTCGTGCGAAATACTCCTGCCAGATCTTTGACCAGTTCTCGAAAATCGATCCGACCATCTGCAGTGAACGAAAAAATCAGCTTGCTTCGATCAAAGGTATATTCGACTTTGACGATTTTCATTTCCAATCGATGGTTCCTGACTTTTTCTTTGGCGATCTTCAATGCAGCTTGTGCATCCTTTTCGTTCTTTTTATGTTTTTCCATTTCAGCTGGCGCTGCTTTGTGCAGAATCGGATTGAGCTGATCTGGAAGCTCTTCCGGATCAATTTCTTTCTTGGGGATGGCAACAGTTGCAATATGTAAGGCTTGCTGAGATTCGACTAACACCTTATCATTATAAACATATTCAGAATCTCCGGGTGTAAAATAATAGATATGACCAGCATCTCTATAACGGACACCTACTACTTCGACCATTTCCATCCTCCTTGATCATTCTTCTTCACAATAAACATATACATGACTCAAAAAATTGTCTGTAAAACAAATTGTTCCGCCACTGCCTGGAAGCTGACGTTGCTTCGTAATTTCTGTTCTGCCGTTAAGATGCGTTCGATCGTACGGTTTATCTGCTTGACTTTCCCGTATTCGCCAGCATTTATCGCCTGATACTGAGCCTCCTGATAATAAAACATCAGGATCATCAAACCTGTAAATTGCTGCGATTTTTCTTTGAACGCTTTCGTCAGTTTTTTCTGGACATAGATGAATGCTTGCGTATCATGCTTTTGTAGGTACACAAACCATTGGTAAATCAAGTCCTTAGCATCATTAAACCATTCATCTTGTGAGATTTCAACTGCTTTTCCTAAACTGTTTGTTAAGAAAGCCAAAAGTTTTGCTTTTTCATTTGAGATCTGCTCTTCCTGCAATTTATGGATCAGCGATTCTTTTGAGAGTTCTTGGAAATGGAGCACTTGGCAACGAGATTGGATCGTTGGCAAGATGCGACCGACCGCATCTGTTTCCAAAATAGCTAGAAAGTCGCCTGTTGGTTCTTCCAAAAACTTCAGCAGGCTGTTTGCCGCACTGCTGTTCATTTTTTCTGCCGACTGGATCAAAAAGACTTTCTTTCTCGATTCATAGCCGCTTCGGCTGAATTCTGTCTGGAGGCGGCGGATCTGCTCTACTTTGATGGTTTGCCCATCTGGTTCGATCACCAACACATCGGGATGTTCTTTGTTTTCGATACGGCGACAATTGTTACATGTTCCACATGGCTGGTTGTCTTGCAGTTGCGTACAGAAAAGATGTTGTGCTAGCCAGATGCCCATCTCATGTTTACCAGTTCCTTTTTCTCCTTCAAAAAGATAAGCATGAGCGAGACGCCCATGCTCAAAACTTCGCTGAAGCTGCTGATACACGATAGGTTGCATTTGAGCCAGATTTAATTCTCGATCTACAGCTCCCATAAGTTCCTCCTAAAATTGATGGAATCCTTCAACAGGCAAGACGAACACTGTTGCACCACCTACTTCAACCTCAACTGGATAAGGTACGCCGCCATCCATCGAAATATCTAAAGTCACAGGGGTCGAAACAAATTGTTTTCTGGATTCACATGTTTTTTTGATGATCTCCAATGCTTCTTCTACACGTTCGTCTTCGATACCGACGATAAATGTACTGTTACCGGCTTTCAAGAAGCCACCTGTGGATGACAATTTCGTTGCACGTATATTGGCATCGATCAATTCATTGGACAAACGGTTGCTGTCTTTGTCTTGGATAATAGCTAAAATGATTTTCATGAACGTTCACCTTCCTGTTTTTCAAAAAATTGCGGATATTGGTCAATGATTGCGTGATAACTTGTTTGAAGGACTTCTTCAAAGGATTGTCTTGCATCGATTTTATGGATTCTTTCAGGATTTTCTTCCGCAAGTTTCAAGTACGCATGGCGGACCCGCTGATGGAATTCCAGTCCTTCTGAATCCAGGCGATCGATCTGATCATGCCGATGTTCTTCGATCCGGCGAAGCCCAGTGTCTGAATCCACATCAAGATAAAGGGTGAAATCTGGTGTCGTACCTTCTGTAGCAAATTCGTTCAGTCGGGCGATCTCAGAAACGCCGATCCTGCGTCCTGCGCCTTGATAAGCAAGAGAACTGTCGACAAAACGGTCACATAAGACGATTTTCCCTTCAGCCAATGCTGGCAGGACCTTCTCGACTAGATGCTGTCTTCTTGCTGCTGCATAAAGCAGTGCTTCCGTCCGTTCATCCATCCGGTCATTCTTAGGATCAAGGATCACTGCCCTGATCTCTTCAGCGATCGGGATCCCGCCAGGTTCTCTTGTCTGGATGATTTCTGTTTTTGCTACGTTTTTCAAAAGAGGAAACAGCTCATTCAGCACACTGGTTTTTCCAGCGCCGTCTGGTCCCTCGATTGTAATGAATAGTCCATTCACATTGTTGCCCCCATCTCTTGTGCTACTTCTTTCATTGTATCTGAAAAATTCTTTTAAACAAAAATTTACAACTCTCGTCTTCCTTCGACTGCTTTCATCAAGGTCACTTCGTCTGCATACTCAATATCAGAACCAACAGATAGTCCATGTGCTAAACGAGTGACTTTGATCCCCGCAGGTTTGATCAATCGTGACAGATACATAGCTGTAGCTTCGCCTTCAGTCGTTGCATTTGTCGCGATGATCACTTCTTTGACTTCATCATCATGGAGACGCTGCAAAAGAGAAGAAATATTGATATCTTCCGGTCCGGTCCCTTCCATTGGAGACAAAACACCGTGCAGTACATGATAAAGTCCGCGGTATTCCCGCATTTTCTCCATCGCCATGACATCTTTCGGTTCTTCTACGACCAAGATGATGCTTCTGTCTCTAGAAGGATCTTTACAGATTTCACATGGATCTTCTTCAGTGATGTTCCCGCAAATACTGCAAAAGTGCAGATCACGTTTCACGCTCAGCAGTGATTTGGCAAATTCATTGACTACTTCGTCTTTCATATCGATCGTATAAAAAGCGAGTCTTGTCGCTGTTTTCTGCCCTATTCCCGGAAGCTTCATATAACTGTCGATCAATTTTGCAATCGGTTCTGGATATTGCATTCGTCATTGCTCCTTCATCGGGTGATTAAAAGCCGGTCAGCCCTTTCGCATATTTCCCCATTTTTTTCTCTGTTTCCTTTTCTATTTTCGCCATCGCATCATTGACTGCCATCAATACAAGATCTTGCAGCATATCGATGTCTTCTGGATCAACGAGTTCTTCTTTGATCTGGATATCTTTCATCTGACGTTCGCCCGTAAATACGACGGTCACCAAATCGTTCGTCGATGCTCCTGTGAATTCAGAAGCATTCAATTCTTCTTGTGCTGCTGTCATTTCTTTCTGCATTTTTTGTACTTGTTTCATCATTCCTTGCATGTTGCCCATTCCGCGCATCATATCTATCTCTCTCCTTTTTTGTGTTCATTTATCTGTCGATTCAATCATCGACCACAGTTACCGATTCTGTACCAAAAAGCTCTTCCGCTTTAGCTACCACTGTCTCTTCAGAAGATGTTTCCTGCTCTTGCGGGAGCAGTTCGATCTCTCCTTCAGACTCCTCAGGTGCAAATGAGTTTTCTGTTCCCTCTTCTTTCACATGGGTCAAATAGCTCTTACGGATCTCCGGCCAGCTTTCTCGCGTGATATACACCGGTTCTGGTGCATAGTCCTTGATCATCTGACTAAGGTTGTTGTGGACAGAAAGCTTCAGATCTTCGTCGTTTGCCGCTCGCTGGCATACGATCTCGTAATCGAATGCGATGACCAGCCCTGTTGGACCAGCTGCGACTGGCTCACTGGCTTTCAGCATCGCACGTTGCGTGACTGACAGGCTCATCAGTAGATCGTCCCAGACTTCCTTGACATGGTTCAAGTGCTGACGGGTAGCTTCTCTCAAAACGTTGTAGACACGCTCTGTCGGCACCCGATAAGTACTTGCCTGCTTTTTATGCACTGGCTGTGGCTGCGGCTGTGATGGTCCTGATGTGCTTACGCCATTTTTCTTGATTGCATTGATTTCTTTTTTTAATTGGGCGATCTCTTGCTGCAGCTGCTTGACAAGCTGATCGTCCACCGTACTTACTGGTTGATGACTTAGCAATGAAGAAGACTGTGCCAGTTTGACAGTTGCGACTTCTAAATAAATAGTAGCACTATTCGTAAAACGAATCTCGTTTTGCGTTTCGCTTAATATATTGATCATCTGAAACAACTGATCTGCTGAAACTGATTCTGACAATTCGATGAATGCAGAAGTTACTGAACTCGTCTGTTCTGTCACGAGATTAGGTGCCTGCTGATACATCAGCAGATCACGACAATACTGCAACAGATCCTCTAAAAATCGGCGAGATTCTTTCCCAGCAGCCAAAATCTTGTTCAAAGACTCCAGCGCTTTGGGGACTTCCTTTTTCACGCAAGCATTGAGATATTCGTTCATCATCTCATCGGTCAGACTCCCGGTTACTTGCATCGCGTCATCCAAGGTGATCGTTCCCTCACTGAACGAGATAGCCTGATCCAAAATACTCAACGCATCCCGCATCCCGCCTTCTGCTGCTCTGGCAATGACCCCTAACGCTGGTTCTTCATAAGCGATGTCTGTTTCTTTCAAGATGAATTCAAGATGTTCCACGATATCCGATGCATTGATCCGTTTGAAATCAAAGCGTTGTGTCCTGGAAATGATCGTCGCCGGGATCTTGTGAGGTTCTGTTGTAGCTAAAATGAAAATAACACTTTCTTTTGGTTCCTCCAATGTTTTCAGCAAGGCGTTGAATGCCCCAGTTGAAAGCATATGTACTTCATCAATGATATAGACCTTGTATGCCGCTTTAGTAGGCGCATAATTCGCACGATCCCGAATGAATCGTATCTCTTCTACCCCGTTGTTGCTGGCAGCATCGATCTCAATGACATCTTCTTGTGTCCCTGCTGTAATCGACTGACACATCTCGCAGTGATTGCACGGCTCACCGTCTTTGCTGTTCGGGCAATTGATCGCTTTTGCAAAAATTTTCGCGGCACTGGTCTTCCCAGTTCCGCGTGGCCCCGTAAACAGGTACGCATGAGAAGTTTTGTGGGAAACGATAGCATTCTTCAATGTCTGTGTCACAGCTTTTTGTCCAACGATGTCATCGAAGCGCTGCGAGCGCCAGACGCGATAAAGTGCTTGATATGCCATAAGGATCCCTCTCTTTTTGAAAAATTCACTATCTTTTATTATACGTGATTTCTGCTAAAAAAACTACTATACATCACGCCTTTTTCTGGTATTTAACGAATAATCAATTTTATCGCCAACTCCGTCTTTGGTCCGAGAGGTTTTAAATCCTACTATGGTATAATGAAAACACAAAAATAATTGACGACAGCTCAATCGAAGGAGGAATTTTTTATGGGTCTTATCAAAGCAGCAACAAGTATGATTGGCGGCGGCCTGGCAGATCAGTGGCTTGAGGTGATCGAACCGGACAATATGAGTGACACGACGGTTATGACAAAAGGTGTCAAGGTCCGCAAAGATGACAAACGCGGTTCCAATCGAAAAGGGACAGACGATGTCTTAACTGACGGAACAGTCGTCCATGTGTATCCGAATATGATGATGCTTCTTGTCGACGGCGGGAAAATCATTGATTATACCGCAGAAGAAGGCTACTATACCATCAAAAACGATGCAGCACCTTCCATGTTCAACGGCACGTTGAAAGAAGCCATCGCAGAAACATTCGACCGTTTTAAATTCGGCGGTGTGACACCGCAGAAACAACAGGTTTTTTACATCAATCTGCAAGAAGTCAAAGGAATCAAATTCGGTACGAGTGCGCCATTGAATTATTTCGACAACTTCTACAATGCTGAATTGTTCTTACGGGCCCATGGAACTTATTCTATCCATATCGTTGACCCGATCTTGTTCTATACGAACGCGATCCCTAAAAACAAGACACAAGTAGAAATCTCGGATATCAACGAACAATATCTGGCAGAATTCTTGACTGCTTTACAATCTGCGATCAACCAGATGTCCGCAGATGGACAACGGATCTCCTATGTTCCTTCAAAAAGCTTGGAATTGAGCAAATACATGGACACAGCTTTAGATGAATCCTGGCGTGAGCTTCGCGGGATGGAGATCGTATCGGTTGCGGTTGCCAGCATTTCTTACACCGATGATTCAGTGAAACTAATCAATATGCGTAACGAAGGTGCCATGCTTGGTGATCCAAGCGTACGAGAAGGCTATGTCCAAGGTTCGATTGCACGAGGAATGGAAGCTGCCGGAAAAAATGAGGGTGGCGCGATGACAGGCTTCATGGGTGTCGGCATGGGCATGAATGCAAATGGCTCTTATCTTTCACAAGCAGCACAAAATAACCAAGAACAAATCAAGCAGCAGGCAGAAAAGCAAAATCAGCAAACCGCTCAAGGCAACTCTGATACTTGGACCTGCCCTGTCTGTGGAACTGAGAATTCCGGAAAATTCTGTTCGAACTGCGGAGCTGCAAAACCTGTCGAAAACGCACAGCCAAAATTACAAATGCGCTGCAGTGAATGTAATGAGATCGTGGATCTTTCAAATGGCATCCCTAAATTCTGTCCAAATTGCGGAAAACCATTCAAAGGTATTCCAGTCGATTAATCTGTTGAGAAAGGTGTGCAGCTGATGGATGTCCTTACACATAAATGTCCAAATTGCGGGGGGCCTTTGACCTTTGATCCCAAAGACCAAAAGTTTCATTGCGAATACTGTTTGAATATCTATACCGAAGAAGAAGTCAGTCTCTATGAGCAGCAACAAAAGGAAGCTCGAGGCGTATCAGATCAAGAGTCAAAAGAAACAAACGAGACAACGAAAACGACAGAACCCACTACAAACCAAGAAGATGACTTCACTTTCACAGCGGAAGAACAGCTTGCTGAAATGGATGAGGCTGAACGAAAAGCGTTTGATGAAGCAGGCGGTTTTTCAGATACAGCTGATGAAACAGTTGGCAAGGAAGCGGCGATGGATCTCTTCCTTTGCCCCAACTGTGGTGCAGAAATCGTCACTGATGCGACTACTGCTGCAACTTATTGTTATTATTGCCACAACCCGGTCGTACTGTCTGGACGTTTGAGTGGAGAATTTTTGCCAAACAAGGTCCTCCCTTTTGCGATCGAAAAAGAAGAAGCAGTCGAGAAATTTTTAGCATGGACAAAAAAGAAATGGTTTGTTCCCAAAGCCTTCTTCAACAAAGACCAGATCGACAAATTAACTGGCGTCTACTTCCCTTACTGGGCAACCGATGCTCAGGTCGAAGGCGCTTTGCAAGCCAACGGGACAGTGATCCGGATCTGGCGTGTAGGGGATATCGAATATACCGAGACTAAGCAATATGCAGTATCGAGAGAAGGGAATCTTTCCTTCAAGGAGCTTGTCAAAAATGCCTTATCCAAAAATACCCAGCAGAAAATGGTCGAAGGCGTCCAGCCCTTCCCGCTGAACAAAGCGATCGATTTCAAAAGCCAGTATCTAGCAGGTTTCCAGGCAGAAAAACGTGATATCGAATACGAAGCGATCAAGTCACAAGTACAGGCTGAATTAAGAGACTACTCCGAAAAACTGCTGAAAGACACGGCAAACGGCTACACGACATTGACGGGTGTCCGGACTTCTGCTGACATCACAAGTGAAACGAATGAATATGTCCTTTTGCCAGTCTGGCTAGTTACTTATCGCAGCAATGACTCAAGCAAAAAAGTGTATTACTATGCAATGAATGGTCAGACGGGAAAAGTCAGCGGTGTCCTGCCAATCAGTCATAAAAAACTTGGCTTGACCGCTTTTGGCATCTTCGCTGTTCTAGCGATCCTCTTTATGATCGGAGGGTATCTGATATGAAAAAACATTTTTTCTTTTTTCTCTTCCTGATGGCAAGTTTTTGTTTTCCATCTGCTGCCCATGCAGCAACGGCAACAGTCAATGACGAAGCAGGACTTTTCACGACTGATCAGATCCAATCCTTAGAACAGCAAGCGCAAACTTTGAATCAAAAAATCAAAGGCCAAGTCTTTATCGTGACTACCACTTCCAATACAGAGGAGCCGAGAGATTTTGCTGATGATTATTTGCGGGAAGCAATTGGGAATGACAACAACGGCTCTGTGCTGCTGATGGATATGTCTCAGCGCGAAATCTATATTTCGACTTCCGGGAATATGATCGATTATTTAACAGACAAGCGGATCGACGCTGTTCTCGATGATGTATACGATCAAATGACGAATGCGGCTTATTTTGAAGCAGCTCAGGCTTACCTGACGAAAACTGCAGAGTATGTGGAAGCTGGCGTACCTGGCGGACATTATCGTGTCGATGAAGAAACGGGAAAAATCACTCGATACAAGGTGCTGACTACGACAGAGATCGTAATTGCGCTTATCTTAGCTCTCATCCTAAGTGTCCTGTTCTATACAATCACTGTCTCTCGCTACCAGTTAAAATCAGGTACGTACAAATATCCATTTCGTGAAAAATCAAGTATGAAACTGACGGATAGAACAGATCGTTTAACCAATTCCTTCGTGACGACAAGACGTATCCCTAAAAGTCCGCCGCCAGGAAGCGGAGGTGGCGGGAGTACGACCCATTCCAGCGGAGGCGGAACATTCGGCGGAGGCGGACGGAGTTTTTAAGTCAAGCTTCTGATCAATGAAAACAAAAAAATAGAACGGGGTTGTGATAAGCTGTTTATCACAACCTCTTCTTTTTGTATTGAAACATTTTGGGTTCTGATAAATCTCGGTGCCCTACTTTTTTAAATCAATTAGATTCCAAACAAACTAGAAATAAAATTACCTAAATTTCAAATATCGTTTGATTTTTGATTTCTTACCTGTATACTTATTTTTGTAAGCGTTTGATTTTAAAGGAGGAAGAAAAATGGAAAGGAAAACAGAAGAAATATCGCCTTTGTTTGGGTTTAAAGCTGCCGCTTTGTTTCTGATCGCCTGTCTCATCAGCGGAGTCTTTATCCCGTATCTTTTTTATTTGATGCATTGGGATTTCCGCTTAGGGATGCTGCTTTTTCTACCAGCTAGTCTGGCGGCTGTGCTGTCGATCAATCACTATTTCATTCGTACGGAAAAAGGGATGAGTCGGGGATTCATTCTTACATTCTCAGCTGAGTCACTTGTTCTTATGGGCTTGGCTTATCTTTGGCTTTATCAAGGTATTGTTTTTTAATCTATTTGGATAAAGGGGTGTTGGTATGTTAACAAAATTTACAGATTTCATTGAAACACATTTAGCGGGGCCTATGGCAAAAATCGCGAACCAGCGGCATCTACGAGCGATTCGTGACGGGATTATTGCTACGCTTCCATTGATTATCGTCGGTTCTTTTTTCTTGATCATTGCTTTTCCGCCCTTACCTCAAAGCTTTCGGATCTATCAATTCTTATCGGAACACGCGGCGACTATTTTACTTCCTTATCGCATGACGATGTTCATCATGTCTCTTTATGCGACATTTGGGATCGGTGCTAGCTTAGCAAAGACCTATAAGCTTGATGTCGTGTCTGGCGGGATTTTAGCAACGATTGCTTTTTTACTGACTTTTGTTCCGGTCAATATTCCTTTAGAAGCCGCAGATGCAGCTGGTACTTCCGGCTTTGTGCTTCCCATGGCGAATCTAGGAGGCGGCGGGATGTTTGTTGGGATCATCACTTCGATCTTTGCCGTCGAGGTCTATCGCATGACCGACAAGTCAAGATTCAAGATCACTATGCCAGAACAAGTTCCGCCGGCTGTCGCTCGTTCATTTGAATCCCTTACCCCGACGCTGATCGTAATTTTAGTTATGGCTACTATCAGCTATTATATCGGCTTTGATTGGCATACAGCTGTCTCAAAGATCGTGAGTCCCCTGATCAGCGCGACGGATACATTACCTAGTGTCTTGCTTTTGATTTTCATGATCACTTTTTTCTGGGCTTTCGGAATCCATGGCGTTTCGATCATTGGTTCATTAGCGCGTCCTTTGTGGTTACAGATCCTGGAATCAAATACAACTGCGGCCGCTGCAGGCGAAGCATTGCCGAATATCGCTGCTGAGCCTTTTTATCAATGGTTTGTTTGGATCGGTGGCGCTGGCTGTACGATTGGTCTAGCTATTCTACTTGCTTTTACCGCAAAATCAAAATATGCTTCGAAACTTGGGAAAGCGATCATCACGCCTTCGATTTTCAATATCAATGAACCAGTGATTTTCGGTGTACCGATCGTCTTGAATCCGACATTGATCATCCCATTTATCTTTGCTCCGATGGTCTGTGCAACGATTGCTTGGTTTGCAACAAAATTAGGATTAGTCAGTGCAGTGACGATCACGGCACCTTGGACATTGCCGGGACCGATCGGCGCATATCTTGCCACTGGCGGTGACTGGCGGGCGGCTGTATTGAATGTCTTGCTGATTATTTTATCTGTTTTCATGTATTATCCATTCGTAAAAATCTATGATAAAAACGAATTGGCAAAAGAACACGCAGCAGATATCGAAAAACAAACCTTTGATCAAACCGTCGTATCAGAACAAACAGAATCGGCTGTCTAAAAAAAACCATGGCAAGAATGAGGTTGTGAAAGGAGCCCTTCGTTCTGAACTAATGCCAAGGGTCAGTTACTCGAACACTATGTATTAGAAAAAGGATACACGACAGGACTTTTGTTACGTCAAGTCTTGCCGTGTACCCTTTTGTTCTATAATTCATATCCTTATTTCATAAAAAATATCAAAAAATAATATTGTCTTCTAAGAGATCCATATTCGTGATAATGATGTGGTGATCTTTTACCTTGATGATCCCGCTTTTTTTCAATTGTTTCAAAATCCGGCTGACACTGCTTGCTGTTGAGATCCCGCAGAATTTCGCGATTTCTTCGTTGGTGATCACGAAATCAATCAGCAGCCCCTCATCAGTTCGTACGCCGAATAAATCATATAGTTCATATAACTGAGTACATACAGCGCCAAGCTTCCCGTTCAATAGCATCTGCTGCATTTTTTTCATCGAATACAGCAAGCGATAACGATAATACTCTTTTACATAATGCTGTAATTTGGGATCCTCATTGATATTTTGCCAAAATCTGACACGATTGATCCGATAAAATTCTGCATATTCCGATTCTACCCGGATATTATACGGTGAATCGATGAATTGTGAATATTCATCTTTTAAAAGAGAGACGATCTCGAGGTCTTTGATGTACCGAAGATTGAATTCTCTCCCGTCATTCGAGATGACACTAGCTTTTACCGTTCCTTCTTTCAGGATATACGTATGCGAATCTTCCATCCCTTCGAATGTCAAATATTTGCGATACCCTTTCCGTATGATTGGAAAATCATTCTTTTCCAAGTATTCCTTTAATACTGTACTATCCAATGATGCTCCCCCATCCAAACTTTCATCTAAAAAAATCATACAAGACTTTTAGACTTTTTAAAGTCCATAGGTATTTTACTAATGATATTAACATTTGTTAAGTACTATTTGTTACTACCAGTGTGATTTTCCTTCCTTTTTCTTTTCGTTATACTGCGGAAGTAAAATCTTTTAAGAATAGAGGGAAAAAACATGAAATATTGGATGAACACAATCATTGATCGACTAGAAACGGCTTATCAAACAAGATTTGACATGAAAGCTTCATTGGTCTTCTTAAATGACGCTTATCAGAACTCAATTGAATTGATCAAATCTGTCGATGAGAATCCGTCAAATGAATGTCAAGAATTCTTGAACTTATTTATGACGACACGCGATTTATTTATTCGTCAGCTCGTTGATCGCTACCCGTCGAATTATCACGATGTCGAAGTACAAATACAAAAATTAAAAGCTTATTCAGATTAAGGGGAAAACACAGAACACATGGAAAAGAAATTATTCAATAAATACTTTATCGGAGTTACACTGATCAATTTTATCGTTTATTTGATTTATTATCTACTTATGGTGATCATCGCTGTTATTGCACAAGATTCTCTGCATGCTAGCTTGAGCCAAGCTGGTTTTGCTTCTGGGATCTATATTATTGGTACCTTATTAGCTCGGCTATTCATGGGGAAACAACTAGAATTGATCGGACGGAAAATCACTTTGCGCGGTGGCGCTGTCTTCTATCTACTCACCACTTTAGCTTATCTCTATATGCCGACGATCGGGATCTTGTACTTGGTCCGTTTTTTGAACGGATTCGGCTATGGGACTGTTTCGACCGCAACGAACGCGATCGTGACCGCCTATATCCCTGAATCAAAAAAAGGCGAAGGCATCAATTACTATGGGCTAAGTACGAGTTTAGCTGCTGCTGTCGGACCATTTTTAGGAATGATCTTGCTGAACATGGCGGATTTCCATTTCATTATCTGGTTCTCCATCATTTTAGTCCTATTAGTAACGATTGCCTGCTTATTCTTCCCAGTCAAGAATATCGCTTTGACAGACGCACAGAAAACATCGCTTCGTTCATGGAATATCGATAGTTTCATCGAAAAAAAAGCATTGTTCATCACAGGGATCGCCTTTTTGATGGGACTTTCTTATTCAAGTGTTTTGTCTTTCCTGTCGTCTTATACTAAAATCATTCATCTAGTTTCTGCTGGATCATTCTTCTTTGTTGTCTATGCACTGGTCATCACATTCACCCGTCCATTGACTGGTCGTATCTTTGATGTCAAAGGTGAACAATATGTGATGTATCCAAGCTATCTTTTCTTGACTGCCGGTTTGTTCCTGCTTAGTGTCACGACCAATAGCGTCACACTTCTGGTTTCTGGCGCACTTGTCGGTCTAGGTTATGGGACATTCATGTCAAACGGACAAGCTGTCTGCTTGAAGATCGTAAAAGAACACCGGATCAGTATCGCTTTATCTACTTACTTCATTGGTCTAGATCTGGGATTGGGTGTCGGTCCTTATTTGATGGGGATGCTGAAATCCTTGACTTCATTCAGAGGGCTGTATCTGGTTGCTGGTGTGATTCCTTTGATCTGTACGGTACTTTACTTGTTCAATCGAAGAAAAAGACAGACAGTACAGATGGGTATGAATTGAAAACCAGAAAAAATGAGATGATTTTCAGCTAATAAGAAATCATTTGAAAACTCCCTCGGGTATTCGATAAAAACGAACAGCCAAGGGAGTTTCTTTTATTTTGTCACGCATTGTTTTTATTCCATTTTTCGTTCATCCGGTACGATCCCTTGGCTAAGCAGCCATTTGTGGAAGAACCATTCTGCTACACCGATCAATAATGCTGGTACCAATACTTTCATCCAGATATTGCTCATATCGTTCATGAAGTAAAGATACAGCCATAAAATGACCGCAGCTGAACCGGCGTCTGCAATCGTTGCAGCAATATTCCCTACTTTTCTTAAGATAAGAAGATCTCCTAAAACATAAATCATTACCACGATGATCGCCCCAACAATCGTCGAGTCCATGAACCTTACCCCATAGAGACCTGTCAAAACAATCCATAAAATCGCCCAGATCATAATCGCCTTCACTACCAACGCTTTCACATGTTTCATTTTCTTCACTCCTTTCTCCTAGATAAAAAGAAAAGATCATCGTTCAAGATAACCTTTTCATGATTATACCATCTGCTACGAGAAGCAATCAAAAATAAGGTCCTATTTAAGAAAGTGAAAAAAGTCTGGAGAAAATGAGGAAATAGCAAACGTGAAAAGGGACGAGATACTTAGGAACGGATCTCTGTGATCATTTGTTTCAAGTCAAACATCATTCGATAACTTTCTAAAAGTTCCTGTGCCAGATCCCTCAATGTCACAGCGGACATCAGCTGATCTTCTGCATGTATAAAAAGGATCGTCAATTCAATGTTTTTACCTTTTGCTTTCGTTCCCTCTTTTGCCTCTTTCGTGATCACTTGAAAATGCGTTTTTTCGCCTTCTAGCAAATGCTTATTTGCTTCTTGAATCAGTTGTTTTGCCTCCTCAAATTCGCCTTTTCGTGATTTTTGCATACTTTCCATTACCTTTGATTTTGCTGTTCCTACTTGTCTGATAATGTCGAATGAAATCAATTCTAGTCCTTCCATCTCTTCACCTTTTTCTTTATTCATATTTTACAACGACTAGCTGATATCCTTTGATCATCGGCACCGTAAATCTCACTTTTGTTTCAGAGACATCATAGCTGATTTCTTGCTGATTCCGGACATCAGATACCCTCATAATTCTTGTGATCGCTTTATTACATAGTTCGCTTACTCGTGCAAGGTTGATCACTGTTTGTACCTCGTATATCGGGATGACTGATTCAATGGTATCTATTTCAAGTGATTTTCTTTGCGGAAGATAATGCAAGAAGTTGATGATCAATTCTTGGCGTTCTTCATTATGATTCAAAATGACGTCCCCAGTTGCAGGCATTGATGTTTTTATTACAGGATCACCTAAGATATTCTCGATGATCCGTTGGATGATCTGTTTATATTGTAAAACACCGTGTCTTTTGTACATTTCAAAAATCGGATGACTGAGATAATATACTCGACTGCTTTGCGTAATAACCGGATAACCAGAAGCTTCTGCAACAGGTGCTTGAAAATGAGAGTAATAATGCAGGTAGCTGCGCTGGTACATTGGACGATATTCATTACCGATACTTTCCGCTACATGGGGTTTCACTAATAATCCAGGCCCATGCAAGACCAGTTCACCATCGGGCAGGATATCTGTGAATAACAAGCCATATTTACCGTAAGTCGGAATAAATTCATTATTTCCTACATAATCGATACCCCATCCTGGTAAAAATCGATTTCTCTCATCTAAACCGCTTTGATAAGTCGCTATAATCTTCCCAGTGGTGAATTGCAGATATTCGTTGGTTTTTTCTTGGATTGCCTGATTTGTTGTGATTTTGTCAGGTAGGATAATCACCTTATATTTTTTCCAATCCATTGCCAAATCAACGATATCAAATTGATACTGGCTTTCATTCAGCATATTTACTGCTCCTGCTAATGAAAGATCTACTTTCTCTTTACTCTCAACTATAACACCCGGATGAAGGATGGCGATTTCCGTCAATGCTTGGCTTCGATCATTATAGCCTTCCAGTTGCTGGACTTGCTGATAGACTGAACCAATCAATTCATAAGTTGCCGGCTGCAATGTGCCATCCGGATACATCTGATCACCAATCGAACACTTCGCACCATGAGCTAACGCTAAAAAGGTTTCATATTCTAATGCTGCTTGGTTTTTATAGCTACCGAAATCTGACCATACTTTATGGAATTTCCCCGTCATACCTACATATTCTTTTCCCAGATTCTTCGCATAACGGACAACGGTAGGAAAATGTTGATAGCCCCATTCTCCACTTGGTAAAGACTCGATCTCCAAGTGGCTGTATTCAGATAAATTGGGCCGTATACTTGGTAAAATATTCCCTTCGTTGAAGAAAATCGGACAATCCGACTCTTGCTGATGGACGATCTGGTAAATCTCATCTTTCAAATACTGTTCTGTTTGTTTGGCAAAGAGCATTCGATCATGTTCATTTTGCGGATCAAGTTGATTCAGTCTCATTTTTGCCACACAGTCCCCGCAGCAACACGGATCCTGCCATACGATGTCGAAGAACAAGCCATCAAGTTTTTCTTTAAAATGACACATCGTATCAATAATCTGTTCTTTCAAATAGTCTAGATAAGGTGTATTGAAACAGAGTGTTTTCCATCCTGGTGCTAGCTGTCCATAATCTTGAAAGCCATAGTAACTCCCATCTGTTTTACGTTCCAGCCATTCTGGATGATGGTCAGCTGCATAGGCATCCCAGCCTACTGTCAGATAGATCGGCGCATTGATCCCGATTTCGTGGCAGGCATCTACCTGTTGCATCAAAAAATCATTCGTCATCTGTGGATGTCTAGCAGGAAGCTTGGTATCATAATAAATGTGACCATGGTGGCATCGCCCGGTAAGAGTCACTGCATTCACACACGCATCCTTTAACGTTTGCTGGAAAACTGATTTGTCGAAATGCTGTCCTAGCGCGTAAGGAAGCTCCGGCGTATGGAAATCTAAGTGGACTTGTCGATATGGCAATTTATTCATTGACTTTTTTGACCTCTCTAAATCTGAATTTCGTCCATGGCTGGATATAATCAATCAGGAATTGATCGCTTTTGGTGATTTTTCCAATAACATTTTTTTCGCGACGTTCATTCGGCATCCCTTGTTTCACGATATTGATTTCTCCTTTGTATTGCCCAAAGGAATTATTCCCCAATGTAATCTCCGCGTATGAGACCTTTTCTTTCGCATTGTTTTCCGGAATATCTTGATCTTGGTAGCGTAATTTGACAAACGTCGAACGGATACTGAAACGATTGATATCTCCTCGATTGAAATGCTGATTATCTAATAGGATTTCTTTTTCCAATCCTGTCGTATTCGAAGAGAATTCTACATCCAATACGATTTGGTCTGTGCATAAAGCACTTAGCGCTGCTAACTCCTCCTCACTGGCAAATGCGTTAGCAATGATGATATCATCGATCAGATTGGTCGCAACCAAGTGTTTAGCTTGAAGTTCGATTGGCAAATCGCGATGCTGCTCCAGTGTACAAAGCCCATCTGTGTAACAATGCGGTCCATGATCAGCTGTCTGTGAATTGATAAAAGCAGCCGTACGAAGGCCCAATTTTTTATATTTCGCCGAGCATTTCATAAAATACTCATAATCTAGTCCTGTGAAGCGTTGCGGATAAAAATTATGACAGCCAATAAGACGTTTTGCATTTGGCTGATAGGATAAAATATTTTCTAAATAATAGGTATCGTTGCTGATATTGATTTCCAGATCCAATCCTGTTTCATCAAAGGTCAGAAGTGACTCAACCAGCCCATCGAATGAGGAATCCAATCGTATACCTGTTGCGCCCATTTTTTTGAAAAAGGTAAGATCGTGATGACTGATGCCCAATTGTTCAAAAACTGCGGGATTCACATCCAAAATCACTTCCATTCGACACTTTCTTGCTTCTTTTATTATCGTTTCCAAACGTTCAATCACCTGTTTTTCTTCCCCTGGCTCGATCATCAATAAATTCGTAAATACACGCTCAAACCCATATTTTGCCGCAGTCTTGATATAATCTACTGTTTCTTCTTGCACTTCTTTATACGGATAGACAGCAATTCCGAACAAGTTTCTTCACCTTCCTATGTGTTTTATAGTCATTGATTTTTCATCTCTTTATTCTTGCGCTGCTTCACGTTCTTTTTCTGCCATATTTTTATCAAAAGCTTTGAAAAACGGATAATAGATAAGCCCAGCGACCACGATATTCACTAGCGCTAAAATCCCTGCTCGAAAGTCTAATCCTGTCGCCATCATTGCCCCAAGCGGAGCAGGCAATGTCCATGGCGCGATTGCGATCGGACTGTTTACTAGATGGAAGACGCCCATCGCTAAATAGGTGATGACCCCCATCGTAAGCGGTGCCAAAATAAATGGGATAGCAAAGAACGGATTCATGACGATCGGTACGCCGAAAATCAGCGGCTCATTGATATTGAAGATACCAGGGATCAACGTAAACCTGCCCATTTTCCTGCTGAATTCAGATTTCCCGAAAAACGCCATCAGAAAAGTCAAAGACAACGTTGCTCCAGCACCGCCAATCCAGACAAACCATTGAAAAAACTGCTCAGTCATAAAATGTGGGATGGCTTCATTTGCCGCTGCTGCATTGATATTGGCATTCAAGTTCTCGTACCAGAATGGGTATAAGATCGGTGTGGCGATGATCATCCCATGAATCCCGAAGATCCATACAATCGTGATTAAAAGAATAGGAATAATGACAGATAAAATCGTATCTCCTGCAAAATAGCGGATAGGCGAGAAAACCCACTGTAGCGTCTGGTTGATGTCAAAATTCAATGCTACTTTGATCACCCATGCAGTAACGATCACGATCGCTCCTGGAATCAGTGCTGCAAAAGAATTGATCACCGAAGTCGGAACACCTTGAGGCATCTTGATAACCATATTGCGCTTGACACAAAAACGGACAACTTCAACTGTAAAAATCGAAATGATAATAGCTGTAAACAGTCCACCAGCGCCAAAATTCCCTAATGGCAACACGGTACCACTAATCGTCAGTCCTGCTTGTTCTGCAGCCTTTGCGTCAATCACAGCTGGTGTAATTGCGGCAATCAGAAAAGCCAGAACAGCTAAAACACTAGTAGATACTTTGTCTAATTTATAATCTTCACACAAACTGGAAGCAATCCCCACACATACATACACTGACATAAAATCCATCGTAAAATTCATTGGGATCGTGAGCTTTTCTGCATATGGTGCGATCAAATCTTTCCAAGCATCAATCGGCAGATTCAAAAGAATGATAAAAATCGAGCCGATAATCGTTACCGGGATAATGACGCTCATCCCGTTTCGTACAGCTGTCAAATAACGGTTGTTGGCAATTGTCCCCATTATTCGGACAACCTTGTTGAAATCAACAGTTTTTCTTTTCTCCATGTTCCTCCTCCTTATTTTTGAAACGTTTTAATTTTGTTGCAATAAAAGAAGAAACTTCTTTTATTCACTGACCTTTTCTTGAATCAACCGATATAAATCAGGGAGCCCCATCGGCGTATACAAGATTCCCTCTATCGGGACCAAAGGAATATGATAGGCGTCCGCCTCTTTTTGCAGATATTCTTTCCTGAAACTGACTTGTGGAGCCAGCAAAAGAGCATCCCACTTGTCTTGTTGCATCTTCAACGATACTTCCTCTGTCCCCGTTGCTTCGATTTGAAAATCATGATCACCTTGTTTCTGTGCTTCTGCAATCAGGTTCTCAGCTAAAATCGAAGAACTCATTCCACCGCCACAAGCTAATAAAACTTTCATGATGTCCCCTCCATTTTTGAATCGTTTTAATTTACAACGAAAGTATATGATGAAAACGGTTAATTAGCAAGTCCTTTTTTTATTTTTTTTACTGAATCGCGCCATAAAAGATTCGTCGCCAACTCGACTGAAGTGTGACGGTCCTTATTTTTTCCTTTGATCGAGTCCAGAATCAGTTCGCCGATCATCTCCCCCATCTGTTGGATAGGCTGCTCAACGACTGTCAGTTTCGGCTGGATGATATCGCTCAATTCAAAGTGGTCAAATCCAACAATAGAGATATCTTCTGGGATCTTCTTCTTCATTTCAAAGATGGCCTGGACTGCACCGAGTGTCATATAGTAATTCGTCGAATAGAGCGCGGTGATGCCCTCTTTCTTCAAAAGTTCCTGTGCCCCTTTATATCCCGCTTCTTTTGTATAATCTCCCATGACAACCAAGTCTTCTGAATAGATGCCCTTTTCCTTCATACTATCTGCAAAGCCATTCAATCGTTCGGCACCGATGTATCGATTTGTATCTCCTGCGATCACACCGATTTTTTCATGCCCCATCTTATATAACTGATCGACTACTTGATAGGAAGCTTGATAATTGTCGACTAACACAGTATCTGTCTTGAATCCCTTGATAGGAGAATCCACAGCAACAATAAAGATTCCCGCATCTCGTAGTTTTTTTAAGATCGGCAGATTATTTTCCATATGAAATACAACGATTCCATCAACTAAACGCGATTTCAGAAATTCTAATTTACGTTCCAATCGTTGATTGTCGTTTTGATAGTCACATAAGATGAGGCTATAGTTGTTTTCCTCCAGATAATTTTCCAAACTAGAGACAATTGAAGTTGCAAACACATCTGTTAATGAATTGACCAATACCCCGATAGACATACTTCGATTGCTTTTGAGTCCTTTGGCGATGATGTTTCCTTCATAGCCTAACTTATCGATTGCCTGTTGAATCTTTTTCATATTGTTTTGTTTCAGCTGATAACCGTTCAAATAACGAGAAACTGTCCCAATAGAAACCCCCGCTTCTTTGGCAACTTCTTTGATCGTGACCATATTTATCTCTCCTTCCTCTAAAAAACATTCAGCATCTCTAATTTATCACGTTTTTTATCCACGGGGAAGCATCTTAAGACGATCATGCAACAATTCACCCATACAGACATTCGATATGATGCTCTTTTGCTTTCGCATACTGTTTTCTTGTCAGCTCTTTGCTTGTCACCAGATAATCGATTTCATGGAAAGCAATGGCTTGATGCATGAATTTATGCGCGATTTTTTGCTGTGTAGCTAAGACGACGAGCCGATCTGCTTGTTTGCGAAAAGCTTTTTTGACCATTGCCTCTCCTTCATGGGTTTCTGTCACTCCCTGGCTGAAATCTAGCCCGCGACAACTGATCACTGCTAGATCTGCGTAATAGGACAATGCATCATTATAGGCTTTCGAACCGTTGATCGTTGCTCGTTTCGGCACGATCGATCCTCCCAATACAGATACTTTCGCCGTTGTGTATTCACTCAACATAGCAGCTGTGACGATGCCATTCGTAATGATCTGCAGACCATCGAATCTTGCTAAGTTTCTCACCAAATGCAAAGAAGTCGTACTGGAGTCCAAAAATAGGACCATATCATCTCGGATCAAGGAAGAAGCTATATCTGCGATCTTGCGTTTTTCTGTTTCTTCTTCTAATTTCGTGATCTTCATCAGGTAAGGCACATCGATCTTTCGATTGTCGACAAGCATCGCGCCACCGCGAACTCTGCGGATCAATCCGCTTTTTTCTAGAAAGACAAGGTCACGTTTGATCGTGGCTTCACTATAATTCACTAACTCGATCAGATCGGCGACTCTTGCAAACTGGTTGTTTTTCAGATAGTTCACAATCTCTTGCTGCCGATTCTCTACTTCATTCAACATAAAAATCCCCCCATTTGATTTATATAGTAACAGGAAAAAAGAGGTTACGACAGCAGAGTTTTACCTGAGCGACTATCGAAGGTCAGCAGATGGAACACCGTGAATCAGAGGTCGTGAAAAAGCTGTCCTGCATCACGTAATAAGAACAGCCAAACAAAAAATAGCTCTTCATATTTTTCGTTTGGTTGGGCTTATTACCGCAGATGCAAGCTTTTGAACACCGTTTAGTGGAGAGGTTGTGTCAGAGATGTTCAGCCTTATTGCCGATAGGCTGTCTCTGGAACACCATTTATTCGAAAAAGGGTATGACAGAAATTTTGTCATACCCTACTTGATCCCCTTAGTATAAGCCGGCCTTGCCGATCGTATTCAAAATCCCCATTTTATGTTTGACTACTTCCTGCACTTTTTTATTTGCTGCCGGATAAATCGCATTCGGCTCGTACATCTCCGGATTATCACTCAATATCTCCCGCAAGGCATCGAAAAAGACGCTTTTAAGATCTGAACTCAAATTCACTTTGGCAACACCGTATTTTACAGCTTCACTGACTTCTGCATCGGGATTACCTGATCCCCCATGCAAAACAAATGGAAGATCGATTCGCCGGTTCAATTCTTTTAGTAAGTCGATATTCAATTTTGGTGTTCTGTTTTTCGGATACAAGCCATGCGCTGTTCCGATCGCTACAGCAAGTGTATCGATCCCTGTTTCTTTCACAAAAATCTCCGCTTGATCAGTATCCGTATATATGATCGTTTCAGCGCCTCCTTCAGCAGATCCATTATTTCCGATCGTTCCAAGCTCTGCTTCAACTGAGACATTTACCGCATGAGCTAACGCTACCACTTTTTTCGTGATTTGCACATTGTCCTCAAATGATTTCAGAGAAGCATCGATCATCACGGAAGAATAGCCGTTTCGGATCGCTCGCAAGACATCTTCTATCGTACCACCATGATCCAGATGGATAGCGATTGGCAGTTTGCTGGCATAGGCATATGCTCTCACTGCTGCAACGAATTCATCGTTCAAATAGGCGATCTCATCAGGATGTATTTCTAAGATCACGGGTGCTTCTAACCGTTCTGCTTCTTCGATGATTGCTTTCATCATATCATAGCTGCAAATATTAAAGGCTGGGACTGCAAATTGGTTCTCTTTGGCTACTTTCAATAAATCTTTCATTGTATATAACATTATGCTTCCACCTCATTTGTTAGATTTTCATTTTTCGTCAACTTGTCTTGTTTTTTCTCTCCCACTGATTTTTTCAATAGTCCAAGCATAAAGGCTGTGGTGACTGTACCAGCAGCAATTGCCAAAACATACATAGGCAGATCATTCATGACATTCGGGATCAGCATCACCCAAATCCCACCATGAGGGGCCATCGAAGTCACTCCTGCTGCCATGGAAATCCCTGCAGCGACTGCCGAACCAGCCATCAAACTAGGGATCACGCGGATCGGATCAGATACTGCAAACGGGATAGCACCCTCTGTAATGTATGAAGCTCCTAAAATCCAGCATGATTGTCCCGAAGTCCGTTCTTCTTTGGTAAATTTGTGTTTGAATAATAGAGTAGCAAGTGCAATTCCCAAGGGAGGCGTCATTCCTGCTGCCATACAAGCAGCAATCGGCGCATTCACGCCTGCTGACATCAAACCGATTGAGAAAGTCGAAATCGATTTATTGATCGGTCCGCCCATATCAGCTGCCATCATGATACCGATAAGTAATCCGAATAAGAGACCAGATGTATTCCCTAAGCTATTCAGCCAATTCGTCAAAGCATCCAATACCCATGTGATCGGTTGTTCGATCACAAAGACCATCAATAGCCCAATCATTAAAATCGATAACAGCGGTACGACAATCAATTGATAGATCGCGGCAAGCTCTTTTTTTATACTGATTTTATTTGCCAGAAAATCACAGATATATCCTGCCAGCACGCCGCCGATCATTCCGCCAAGAAACCCCGAGCCGCCTGTGGATGCCAGTAATCCAGCAACGATTCCTGGAGCAAATCCTGCTTTTCCGGCAATCGATGTAGCAATCCCAGCACCTAGCGCAGGGACCATCATCGCAAATGCTGTATCCCCTCCGATCCTTGAAAATGCAGCTGCTAGCACATTGTAGTCTGCTGAGTCAGGATCAGACGCTGTAATCCCGAAGGCAAAACTCAATGCGATGATGATCCCACCTGCGATCACAAATGGAAGCATGTAATTCACGCCATTCATGAAATGGTTATAGAGCGTCGGCTTTTTCTCACTTGCAACTTGTTCCTTTTCATTAGACACAACGAATACATCAACGTCATTCAGTGCTTCTTCTATCACTACTTGTGGTTCCTTGATCGCTCTGCTTGTAGAGACACGCTTCACCTTTTTCCCGGCAAACCGGTCCAATTCGATATCCTTATCCACCGCAAGAATGATCGCATCTGCCTCTTCGATTTCTTTTGCAGATAACCGATTTTCTGTTTTTACACCTTGCGTTTCGAATGTTGCTTGATGATTCAGGTTTCTTGCTGTTACTGCTAATTTTTCTGCCGACATATACGTATGAGCAATTCCAGTTGGACAAGCAGTTACGCCAACGATTTTCATGGTCATTTTCCTCCTTTTTCTTCACTATCGATACTCGGACATGGCTACACTATTTTTTATGCTTGGTTGATCCGTCTGATGATGTCTGCTGGCGTAGTAGCTTCCTTTATTTCCTTTCTGAAATCTGCATCCACCAACCGTCTGGAGAGTGTGCTGAGGATCTCCAGGTGCATATCTGCTGATTTTTCAGGAACTACGATGGCAAAAACATATTCGATCGGTACTCCGTCTATCCCGCTGTAATCCGTTAATTTAGCCGTATGGAAAAAACACAGTGCTGGTTTTGTCACATATTTGCTTTTCGCGTGTGGAATCCCAAAACCCTCTTCTATCCCTGTAGAAATCTCCTCTTCTCGTTTGAATAGTGCCTTGACGACTTTTCTAGCACTTCTTATCCTGTTCGTTTTTTCCAGTACATCACCTATCCGCTCAAACAATGATCCTTTTGAATCTATCGATGGATCGAAAACAACCAGTTCTTCTGCGATCAATTGATCAAAGCTCATTAAAATCCTCTCCCCCACAAAAAAATGTTACCGTTTTCTTAGAACTGAGGTCAGTATAGCATCGCTAGCTGTACCGTTCAATATAATGAGCGAACAGAGGGAAAATACCCATCATCCGAGTGTTTCAGTCATCAAAATGAACGATTTAGCTCACAAGCAATCGTGCGTTCCTAGCAAAACAAAAAGCCTTCCTCGAAAGGAAAGCTTGGTTTCTATTTTTAGGTAAATTGTTTTTTGTACTTTGAAATAATCACTCTTCATTTCGTTAATACAAGGGTGTTTTTATCAAATCAAATTGATAATGAAAAACTATCTACTACTTTTTCTATTAATTTCTGCATTATGATGCGAAAAAAATAAAAAGTTCTTGTCTTAAAGCAAGAGCTTGGTTCATTGTTCCTTGTTTTTTTTAAGTAGTAGTTATGCCTACAAGAGCAGAATTCTGAATGATTGGTGCTCCTATAGAGCCATCTGAAATAGTAATATCATAGAATAGCAATTCTGGTGTATTAATTATTAACTCTTCATTTCCCCACATGATTCGCTCAAAAAGATTTCCAGTATAACTCACAATATTGGATCGAACAACGCCTTCCACTGGCACCGCATAATCTAATCGATTTGTAAAACCAAATATCAGCACAACTTAAAAATAATCAACACAAAATTAAATTTCTTTATTTGCTCTCCTTTGTTGTAATTATCCTAGTTACCTCACTTTATTTTAATTAACTCTATTCCCATTACATTTGAAGTCGTTCCAGAACCTAATTTACTGCGTATAACGAATATACGCTCTTCATCTCTCTTATCCAATATGTAGGACCATTGATGGTCTTCACAATATATCGTTAATTCATCATCTACTTTTATACCTGTGAAAAAACCGTTAAACTGGTGTTTATCATATGAAATACCTATTGAATACTTATCAATATTGATTGTCCATATCGATTCATCTTCCGTATATACCCATTCTCCACAAAAAAAGTTAACTTCTCCCATTCCGCCTTTGATAATTCTAGTTTTTTTTCTTCGGTTGATCAGCGGGAGATGAACAAGCCGTACATAATAATATTGTTACTAGAATAAGAGAATAAATTTTTTTATACTTCACTTCTAACACTCCTAGTGCTATTTATAAATAACGCCAAGAAAATAACCCTGAATCTTGTTTGAATACCACTCCATGAGTACTAATCAAATGACTGGAAGGGTCCAGTAGATTATATCTTCAACGAAAATATATTACCTCTGCACATTAAACATACAACTAAGAAACTTATAGCAATTATTACCCAAAACCATTCAAGGGATTCAATGATGCCATCCATTACATTAAACATATTTATCTTATTATTTACTATTCCATCCATCTCTACTATAGCCTCTTTTACTTGAGAAAATTGAGGACGATTCCCTAAGCTTATGGTATTTTCTCCGTATGCAATATTTCCTAACGCCCATTTTCCAAACACAATATTTCCAAAAGATTGAAAACCAAACGCGATATTCCCTAACGCTAAGTAGCCGATAGGAATAGTTCCCACAGCAATGATTCCTAATGGAACAATCCCCGCACTTAAAATCCCAGAACTAGATAATCCAAAGGTGAAAAGTCCCAATCCCATGATTCCAAAAGAAACTAACCCAATTGAAATCGGTCCGATTGCAATTATCCCTCTTGCAATTGGCACAGTAGACATTCGTTTACTATTTTGATTAAAAACCGGGTATACAATATGAATCAACGAAATTTCCCCTATTTTTTTCCTATATTGCATAAAACCAATTGCTTTTTTCACTATTTTCGCCCCCTTTCTTTTATGTATTTTTTCTATTAAGTTTTTCGTTTATCATACGCCTTTATAAAACGTTCTCATTTTTCGGTATTCAATACATATCAACAAACACGTTACTTATTTGACGAATAATCTTTTTTGCTTCCTCTGTACTTTAGTTTTAACTTTTTTGATGTATGCTTATTTATCCAAGGAAAAGTTAGCTAATATATATTTTTTACATCAAATCATTTTTGTAAATGAATGAATTTATTGGATACATTCTCTCTATATTTTCTACTGATCGGTAATTCTATTTCTCGATGATTATTTAAGATAACTTTCGTTCTACTTGCTTGTCTAACAAAATTTATATTGATAATGAAAGAAGTATGTATCTGTGTAAAACAGGCATCTAATTGTTCTAATATCTGATCCGTATTCATATAAAAAACTTTACTCATACCAGATACATGATGAAGCATTGTTTGTCTTTTATGTTTTTCAAAATATATAATTTCTCCAAAAGAAATATAATTATTCATATTATTAACTGAAAAAACAAATTGCTTTTTGCTTAAATTCAGCAGACGGGAAATATCATCCATGATTCTAAAAACCCTTTCTTTAGTAATAGGTTTTAACACATAATCAAATGTACGTATTTCAAATATTTCACTCATATATTTCTTATGATTTGCGAGAAATACAATAAAAGCATTGAGATTATATTTTCTCACCGTTTTGGCTACCTCTACTCCTTGGTTATCCTTCTCAATATTGAGAAAATATAACATATGATCATTATTTTTTAGTGATTGAATCAGTGAATGAGAATCAGGAAAGACATCTACTTTATACGAATTGAGACTATATGCATGAATAAATGCTTCAATTTGCGAATTTATTTCTTCCGCATCATTACAAATAGCAATTTTAAACATCTTTTTCTCCTTTTTTCGTTTATCTTCTATACAAAATTTCCTTCATTTTCATTTTATCATATTTAAAACGGCGTTTAAGCTCTATGTAATAAAATACCTTTCTACTGTAAAAAAAAGCAAAGTGATCATTATACCTTTCGATCAGTAGATTGATCGCACCTGATTCCTATAAGTATAGTACACAAAAAAACGGGATCCTCTTAAAGAGAATCCCGTCAAATATTGATACCTCAATATTTTGATTATTCCGCAGCGTTTGCGTCTTTGAGACCGTATTGAGAGCTAGATTGCTTTCTAATGCTTCTGATAAGCAGAGAAAAACTTAGATAATGGATGCCCTAAGTTGTTCTGCTTCAACACTATATACATTTGCTAAGTCAATGTATTTAGATATTAGCTAGGGGGATTTTATGCTGATTACTATTGAATTTAATGCACTGTCCTCTTATCACTAACAGTCAAGTATTTTTCTAATTTTTTTCGACAAATTCATATTGACAATATTTTTCATTGTAAATCTAAAATAATTTTTGTTGTTAGTAATTTTAGTTTGACTTATGTCAGATCCTTTTCTCAGGAAATCCATCCACTAGGTAACATACATACACCATTTTTAATTATTTTCCCTAATTTTTTCCAAGATCAACTCAATATCTTTTCTTAATTGTGCTATTTGACGTTGCGTATCATCATTATTTTTTTGAAGTATTTTCAGCGCGTAAAGACAAAATACTAAAAATAAGCCTAGAAGTATCATGCTATATATAGGGACAAACAACTATGCATCCTCCTTTAAAAATTTTTTATTATTTTCTAAAAATTCAGAAATAGCTTTTTCAGTGTAAACACCATCTAATCTATCAATCAGAACACCGTTAGAAATCATTAATAATGAGGGTACTACAGTTAAATCAAGCTTTTCAGCTACTGCCTCTAAGCTCTTTTCATCTTCGTTTCGAGCTATATCAGTTCTATAATAATTGACTTTTATTCCCGCATTTTTTAATAAGTTTCGAAGTGTAGGTTCGATTTCTTGGCATTGAATACAGGTTGGTCTACCCACATATAACAAGAAAGTATCCGAACCTTCAAGCTTTGATTTTAACATCTCTGTTTTGATTTCAGGTAGAATATTACTCATACCAAGTCTGTTTGTTTGAAAAAAAATCAACGAGAATACTACCACAAAGAGACATAGAAACGATACAATTATTCTGCTAGTTTTAATCGACTTTTTCACATCTTATCAGTCCATTCAAAGTTTAAAACAAGCTACTACAGAACTCATCGTACCAGTGCCTAAAGCTACAACCCCCCCAATACAAGCAGCACAAATTACCGGTATAGCTGGGCATGAACCAACACAAGCTCCTGCAATTATAGTCGCAACGTATTTACTAATACCAAGAACAACAACAATACAAGCAATTTTAGCAGCAACACCTCTACTCTGAGGTAACAAAGCTCCTTGTTTTTGTACATTTTGCATGTCCTTCTTAATTTGCTCGTTAGATAAAAACTCTTCATTAAGTAAATCAGATTTCGTCAATTTACCGTTTACGTAAGATTCAATCTGAGTTTTATTGTTCAATCCTTGACTAATAATAGTTTCTTGATATCCTTCATTTTCCCCATTCTGACTATAAGTAACCGTCAAATTACTAAATAAATTATAGCCTTCGCCTACTATAGGCACTGTGATCGTATAAAAATCCTCTGAATTTTGTGTAACTTGCAGAACTTTCACATTTGTTAAATCTAATGAGCTTTCTGGTACATGAATAATAATGTTTCTATTGCGTAATTCATTTTGAAATCTTGACTTCATGTCATTAGTTTCTGTTTTACTTACTAACTTTGTAGTTTCCATAATATCAGACATTTTCCCAAATGTATCTAATTCTTCATCCGTAAAATCTGAAATCATTTTTTCATTCGTTGTCACAGAAAAAACTGCTTCACCTGCAGAAACATTTAAAATTGGGATAAATGAGCTAACTAATATTAGTGATAAAGCAAAAATTGTTCCAACTTTTACCATACTTATCTTACATAAAATTTTTATTAGATATGACATCCAAATTCCTCCTTTATCTTTTGTAAGCTTCTTTTCATTTAGTATTACTCTATTCCCATCCCCTTTCTCCTTTAGAAAAAATAATCAATCGACAATCTATCCACCACCCAAGTAACAGCCTATCCCCGATTTTCAATATTAAATACACACCTCCCGTATTTTTATTTTATCTACTATGTTATTATGATTAAAAATACGTATTATTTTCATTTTGTGATTAATTTGCGCATAACAATTATAAAAGAACGGAGCGGTGATATGGATAGCGGGGAATTACTTAAAAAATTGCGTGTAGAAAGAGGTATCTCTCAAAAAAATTTAGCTAAAAATATAACAACAAGAAATACATTATCTAAATATGAAACTGGAAAAAATAGCATTCCTTTTGTTATTTTATTGGAATTTATTGATAAATTGAATATAACCATGGATGAATTTGTCTTATATCTAGAACTTGATAGCATACGAGAGAAAAATAAAAAGATAAAAGATTTTATTAAAGCTACTAGAGAGAATAGAGGATCACGGAAGTATACTTTAGAAATCATTCAAAAAAAAGCAAATACTACACGAGACATTGTTGATATTCGCAACTATTTAATCATAAAAACTTTTGATTGGTATACTCTGCCCGTAGAAAAACGTAAGCTGAATAAAAACGATAAAGAACACTTAGATCACTTTGCCAACTATTTAGAAAAAGTAAATGAGTGGGGAAGATTTGAAATGATCAGTTTTAGCTCATTACTATTTCTTTTTGATACAAACTATATATCCCAAAGGCTTACAGAAATCGAACGCAAAATTGAAAAATACAACGATTTTGAAATTTTTCATCCGATATTATCTAGTCTTTATAATAATGCTTTTCTTTTAATGTTAGAACGCAAAAATATTCACTTTTCTAAACAATACTTACAAAAATTTGAAGCTACTCATCATAGATTATTATTTGCAAAAGATACTCAGATATCCATTCAATTTTATAAGGCATTAATCTGTCATATAGAAGGAGATAGCATCAAAGGACGAAAACGAATAATGAAAATTTTACAAGGGCTAGAATTATTAGAGATGGATAGTTTAATCAATGAATTTAAATTTGATTTAATAAAATTCGAAAAAATTTACTGTATCCCACCCATTTTTGAGTAACGATATCCATCTATTCATTATGGTCAAAACGCAAAAAAGCAGACTATCCCTATCAGATAGTCTGCTAAACGTTGAGTTATCAGCGTTTTTATTATTCCGCAGCGTTTGCGTCTTTGAGACCGTATTTTTTGTTGAAACGGTCCACACGTCCGTCTGCTTGTGTGAATTTTTGACGTCCAGTATAGAATGGATGTGAGTCAGAAGTTACTTCGACACGGATGACTGGGTATGTATTACCGTCTTCCCATTCAACTGTTTCTTGTGAAGTTTTTGTTGAACCTGACAAGAATTTAAAACCAGTTGTTGAATCCATGAACACTACTGGATGGTAATCTGGATGGATATTTTCTTTCATAATTTTTTCGCTCCTTTGCCCTGCTCCATTTGCTGAACCAGAGTTGATTTGTCAATTTACAACAGTAACATCTTAACATGTTTCTATCAAGGTTGCAATTATCTTTTCAGATTTCTTGTCTGATTTTTTTTACTGAAGGAGACATCTTGGAATTCTTTGAAGAATTGCTGGTTGTTTTTGGTTTTGCGCAGGAAGCGGATCAGTTGTTCCGTATAATCTAGCGAATCGCCGGTCATATTTTTGCGAAGCTTCCAGATTTCTTCTAATTGTTCGCTTGGCATGAGCAGTTCTTCTTTACGAGTACCAGATTTCTTGATATCGATGGCTGGGAAGATCCGCCGTTCAGATAATTCACGTGACAGCTGAAGCTCTAGATTTCCGGTCCCTTTGAACTCTTCATAAATGACATCGTCCATTCGGCTTCCCGTATCGACTAACGCAGTCGCTAAGATCGTCAAACTGCCGCCTTCTTCGATATTTCTGGCCGCACCGAAAAATTTCTTGGGTTTGTAGAGTGCTGCAGGATCGATCCCTCCGCTTAGTGTGCGTCCACTTGGCGGCACTACCAGATTGTATGCTCGTGCAAGTCTCGTGATGCTATCCATCAAAATAACGACGTCTCGTTTGTCCTCTACCAAACGCATCGCACGTTCTAATACCAGTTCTGACACACGGGTATGGTTTTGCGGCTGCAAATCAAAGGTAGAAGATACGACATCACCTTTCACACTGCGTTCAAGGTCTGTTACTTCTTCGGGGCGCTCATCGATCAAAAGGACGATGAGTTCCACATCAGGATAGTTCTCGGTGATCCCGTTAGCAATTTCTTTCAATACAGATGTCTTACCTGCTTTAGGCGGAGCGACGATCAGTCCTCGCTGTCCGAATCCGACAGGTGAGAAGATGTCGATCATTCGTGTAGATAATCGTTGCGATGTTGTTTCTAATTGAAGCTGTTCTTGCGGATAAAGAGGTGTCAACGCCGGAAAATGCGGACGTTCTTTCGCTTCTTCCGGGTCTTTTCCATTGACGCTTTCAACGTGCATCAATCCATAATAACGCTCTGATTCTTTCGGCGGACGTGCTTTCCCTGCTACTTTGTCCCCGTTTCTCAAACTGAAACGTCTGATCTGAGAGGCTGAGATGTAGATATCTTCTACACTTGGTCCATAGTTGATCGGTCGTAAAAAGCCATAACCGTCTTGCCCAACGATATCTAAGATCCCTTCCATGTAGTAGAATCCCTGTTTTTCAGCTTGCGCCCGAATCACAGCTAATGACAGTTCTTTTTTGTTCATTTTGCTGTAATAAGGGATTTTAAATTCTTTTGCGTAACTGTAAACTTCCTTCAATGTCTTGTTTTCCAGCTCCGCCATTGTCAAATAATCACTCATTCGGCTCCCACTTCCTCCACCATTTCGATCGATGCCCCTAAGGCTGTTAATTTTTCAATAATATGATCATAGCCGCGCAAGATATAGTCGACATTATAGATCGTTGTTGTTCCTTCTGCGAGAAGTCCGGCGATCACCAAGCATGCGCCAGCCCGAAGATCTGAAGCAACGACTTCTGCTCCGTGCAACTTATTCGGTCCGTTCACGATGATCATGTTTCCTTCTACTGTGATGTCTGCACCCATTCGAGCAAGTTCTGGCACATGATTGTTGCGTTTAGAATAGATGGTATCTGTGATCTCGCCTGTGCCTGAAGCCATCAGCAGTAAAGGAGTAAGTGGCTGCTGCAGATCTGTGGCAAATCCTGGGTAAGGATACGTCATGACATTTGCCATCGTCAGATTTTTCGATGGGTAGACTTCGATTTCGTCTTCGCTGATTTTCATGTTGACACCGATCTCCTGCAGTTTAGCGATGAAGCTTTCTAAGTGTTCGAAAATCACATTTTTGACTTTGATCCCGTTTCCTGCTGCTGCCGCTAACGACAGATAGGTCCCGGCTTCGATCCGATCGGGGATCATGAAATGACGGCATCCGTGGAGTTTGTCTACGCCTTCGATTCGAATGACATCCGTGCCTGCTCCGCGTACTTTCGCTCCCATATTGTTGAGCAGCGTAGCGACGTCGATGATTTCAGGTTCTCGTGCAGCGTTTTCAATCACTGTCTGCCCTTTTGCTTTCACTGCCGCAAGCATCACGTTGATCGTTGCACCTACTGAAATCACATCCATGAAAATCCGGTTGCCTCTCAGACCATCCTTTTCAGTGCGCAGATACATTGCTCCATGTTCATTATTGACAGAAGCACCTAATGCTTCGAAGCCTTTGACATGCAGATCGATGGGACGAGGTCCTAAGTAACAGCCGCCTGGGAGTCCTACGACGGCTTCGCCGAATTTGCCCAGTAATGTTCCCATGAAATAATAAGAGGCACGTAAACTATTGATCTTCCCATTTGGCATCGGAACAGACACGACACCTCGAGGATCGATTTCTAAAACATTGTCTGAAAAACAGACTTTTGCGCCCATGATCTCTAAAATTTCAATCAATGAATGGACATCCTGAATATCCGGAACGCCTTCTAATACTACAGGCGAATCAGCTAAGATCGCCGCTGGTATCAATGCAACTGCGCTGTTTTTAGCGCCACTGATCGTTACTTCACCTGTTAGCGGCCGGTTTCCTTTGATTACGATTTTTTTCATCTGTTTCCACCTTGTTTGATATCGTATTTCTTACATATGTCTGTATTTTATCATAGATAAAAAAAAGAAACGAGTATCGACTTTTCTTTTACACAAAAAAAGAACGGCACACAGCTTGACAAGCTGTGTAGCCATTCTCTTCGGACTGTGTTTCAACGAACACAAAGAACGGATTTCAATTGAAATTAAGCGTTCGCTTTGTTTGCTGAACCGAACCAGTCGATATGAGCTTTTGCATCTTCAACGATCGCTGCTTTACCTGGAGCTAATAATTTACGAGGGTCGAATCCTTTACCTTCTTTATCTTTACCAGCTTCGATATATTTGCGAGTAGCTGCAGCAAATGATAATTGGAATTCAGTGTTAACATTTACTTTTGAGATACCCATTGAGATTGCTTTTTCGATTTGATCTTGAGGAATACCTGATCCGCCATGTAATACTAAAGGCATATCTGGACCTACAGCATCAGCAATTGCTTGTAAGTGGTCAAATGCTAGACCGTTCCAGTTTTCTGGGTATTGACCATGGATGTTACCGATACCGCAAGCTAGGTAGTCGATACCTGTAGCAACCATTTGTTTGCATTCTTCGATGTCAGCTAATTCGCCGTTACCGATGATTCCGTCTTCTTCACCGCCGATTGAACCAACTTCACATTCTACAGAGATACCTTTAGCATGAGCTTTTTCAACAACGTCTTTTGCTAATTTCAAGTTTTCTTCAAATGGCAAGTGTGAGCCGTCGAACATAACTGAAGTGTAGCCTAGTTCGATACATTCTAGAGCTGCTTCGTAGTCTCCGTGGTCTAAGTGAATAGCAACTGGAACAGTGATGTTCATTGCTTCAACTAAATCAGTGATTAAATCTTTACAGATTTTGTAACCACCCATGTATTTAGCTGCACCCATTGATGTTTGGATAAGTACTGGTGCTTGTTTTGCTTCAGCTGCTTCAAGGATAGCTTGAGTCCATTCTAAGTTGTTTGTGTTGAACCCGCCGACAGCGTAACCGCCTTTACGAGCAGCTTTTAAAAATTCAGCTCCTGATACTACTGGCATAATAAATTCCTCCTAAGTTTTGTAAAACTAAATTTGTTAAGACAATTCTTAACCAACGAACCTATTTTACCAAACATTCCGATAGTTTTCTACTAAAATCAGTGAAAATGAAAATTTTCAAGAAGTTTTTTGTAAAAAATAAAACCGAAAAGTAGGTGATTTGTAAAAAAAGTCTGGATTTTTCTAACTTCTGTTCTCGTAACAATAACAACAGAAAAAAAGAAAAACGTCAAGAAAACAGCTTGACCTGCTTTCTCGATGTTTTTCTCTTTTGGCATCCGGATCGCTTATTTTGCTTCGCGGTCTGACAATGATGCACCGACAAACGCTTTGATCAGTTTTTGCGGACGGTTTGGTCGAGAGATCAATTCTGGGTGGAACTGGCAGCCCACGAAGAATTTCTTCTCAGGGATCTCAACGATTTCCACTAAACGATTGTCTGGTGAGACACCGGAGAAGACCAATCCTTGTTCTTCAAACATTTGACGATATTTATTATTGAATTCGTAACGGTGGCGGTGACGTTCTTGGACGACATCTGCACCTTCGTAAGCTTCCGCTGTTTTTGTCCCTTTTTTGATTTTGCATGGATACAACCCTAAGCGCAATGTACCACCTAGATTCTCTACATTTTCCTGATCTGCCATCAAGTCGATGATATTGTTCGTTGTGTCAGGATTGGTTTCAGCTGAAGCCGCATCTTCCAGTCCAACGACATTTCGTGCAAATTCGACACATGCCATTTGCATCCCCAAACAGATTCCTAAGAATGGTACATCATTCTCACGAGCATAACGGATCGCTTCGATCTTCCCTTCGACACCACGATCACCGAAACCGCCAGGAACCAAAATCCCGTCAGCGTCTTTCAAACGTTCTTCCACGTTTTCGCGTGTCAGCTCTTGTGCTTTGATCCAATCCAATTCGATGTCAGCATTATAAGCAAATCCTGAATGTTTCAAGGCTTCAACGACAGAAATATAGGCATCAGGCAATTCGACGTATTTTCCGACAAGTGCAATGCGAACTTTTTTCTTCAGATTCAAGACACGTTCTTCCAATTCTTTCCATTCTGTCATATCTGCTTCTGGTGTTTCTAACTTCAGGTGCTCACAGACGATGCGATCCATCCCTTGCGCTTGCAAGACGAGTGGAATGGAGTAAAGTGTATCCACATCTGGAGATTCGATCACAGCTTCTGGTTCCACGTCACAAAATTGTGCTAATTTATTTTTGACACTTTGTGAAACAGGCTGTTCTGTTCGGACGACCAGGATATTCGGCTGGATCCCTAACCCACGCAATTCTTTCACGCTATGTTGGGTAGGTTTAGTCTTCATTTCTCCTGCCGCTTTCAAATAAGGAATCAATGTCGTATGGATGTACATGACATTGTCTGCACCGACATCTGCTTTCATTTGACGTAGTGCTTCAAGGAATGGCAGAGATTCGATATCTCCTACTGTTCCGCCGACTTCGGTGATGATCACGTCTGAATCCGTCATCTTTGCGGCACGCATGATTTTTTCTTTGATTTCATTTGTGATATGCGGGATCACCTGAACAGTCGCGCCTAAATATTCCCCTTTACGTTCTTTACGTAATACTTCAGAATAGATTTTTCCTGTTGTCACATTGGAGTATTTGTTCAAATTGATGTCAATGAATCGTTCGTAGTGCCCCAAGTCCAGATCGGTTTCAGCACCGTCATCTGTGACGAACACTTCCCCATGCTGATAAGGACTCATTGTTCCCGGGTCCACGTTGATATACGGATCAAATTTTTGGATCGTTACTTTCAAGCCGCGATTTTTCAACAGACGGCCTAAAGAAGCTGCAACAATCCCTTTTCCGATTGATGAAACGACGCCGCCGGTTACAAAAATGTATTTTGTCATAAGTTCAAAAACTCCTTCTTGTTTTATCTGCAGGAAAAGTCTCAGAAAATAAACAAAGCTCCCTATTCTTCAACAAGAATAGGGAGCCGAAATTTCTGTAAACTTCTGACCCTTTAAAAGGGTGCCCAAGGTGTATAATACAATCTGGCCAAGGGAAAGTCAAGCCCTCAAATCAATACTATCCGCTTTCAATTTTGTTTTTATATCAAGTAGATCGGTCGTTTTTCTTCTTATTGATATCTGCCTTTCCCAGCTTTTTTTGCAGATCATCTTCTGGAAACTCTTTCTTGAGGCTTTTGTTGATGCTTTGATAAAACAGAAGGAACAGGATAAGACAAGCCAGCATCGTCCCCGCTAGGAACAATCCAATCATGAAATCTTTGCTAAAAAGCCTAGCATGAAACAACACAAAAGCAAACAAAGACAGGAGGATGACAGATGCCATTCCACCTACCAACATCAATTGTTTTGCTATCAGTAATAACCGTTTATACGTATGATCCAACTGCTTCTCTAGCTCCTTTTCTTTCAATGGCGAACGCCTCCTGATGATAAAATGGGTGAAACTTAACGATTTTGTATCTTTTTGTTCTATTCAACACTACCATATCATCGCTTTGGGTACGATTTTTTTCAAAACTAACCTTTTTCAACTCATTTATGCGCAAGATTGTCTATAAACTTTATTTTTTGTCAAAAAAGAGGTTGTGACAGAATTACTGTCACAGCCCCCTTTTCCCGAATAAACGGTGTCCTGTTTAATAAAGTTCTAGATACTGCTCTCTTTCCCATTCGGAAACGGTTTGTCGGAATGCGGCCCATTCCAGACGTTTCGCTTCGACAAAATTCGAGAAGATGTGCTGACCTAACGCATCGATCATCACTTTGTCTTTGCGCAATTCTTTGATAGCGTTGTGGATCGTCGAAGGCAAGTCTTGGATATGCGCTGCTTCTCTTTCTTCTTCATTCATCACATAAATATTGCGGTCAACTGCTGCTGGAGGTGTGATTTGATGACGGATGCCATCTAAGCCAGCTTGCAGCAAGACTGCCATCGCCAAATATGGATTAGCAGATGGATCTACTGAACGCAATTCCAGCCGTGTAGATAGACCGCGAGATTCTGGCACGCGGACTAATGGCGAACGGTTGCGTCCGCTCCATGCCACATATACAGGTGCTTCATAGCCAGGCACTAATCGTTTGTAAGAGTTGACTGTCGGGTTGCAGACTGCTGTGTAGGCACGCGCATGTTTCAATAATCCGCCTAAGAAATGATAGGCTGTTTCACTTAATTCCAATTCGCCGTCTTTATCATAGAAGACATTCCCTTCCTCATTGAACAAAGACATGTTGCAGTGCATCCCTGAACCATTGATCCCGAACAATGGTTTCGGCATGAATGTCGCATGGAGACCATGTTTGCGTGCGATCGTTTTAACGACTAGTTTGAAGGTTTGGATATTGTCGCATGCATCGACGACATCCGCGTATTTAAAGTCAATCTCATGCTGACCTGGTGCCACTTCATGGTGGGAAGCTTCGACTTCGAATCCTAAGCTCTCCAATTCCAGCACGATATCCCGACGGCAGTTTTCACCTAAATCGGTCGGTGCAAAATCAAAATACCCGCCTTTGTCATTCAGGTTGGTCGTGATTCCGCCATCTTCATCTAATTTAAATAAGAAAAATTCCGGTTCTGGTCCTAAATTGAAAGAGGAGAAACCAAGCTCCCGCATATCCTTCAGCGCACGTTTCAAGTTACCGCGAGGGTCTCCTGCAAAAGGTGTGCCATCTGGATTATAGATATCGCAGATCAAGCGGGCAACTTTTCCGTGGTCGCTTTCCCATGGGAAGATCATCCAAGTAGAAAGATCCGGATACAGGTACATATCACTTTCTTCGATTCGTACGAAACCTTCGATAGAAGATCCGTCAAACATCATTTTGTTTTCTAATACTTTGTCAATCTGACTGACTGGTACTTCAACATTTTTGATTGTCCCTAAAATATCCGTAAACATCAATCGCAAAAACCGGACGTTCTCTTCCTCGATGATTCGTTTGATTTCTTCGCCAGTAATCTGTTTCTTTACCATGGTATCCCTCTTTCTTTTTTTAATTAATTCAGTCAAAGAATTGTCTTTGCAGTCCCTGTGACTGATAATGCCCTGTTTTGCTTAGACCGCCTTGCGCCAGTATCTCATCACGAAAGATTTGCCGAACGTCATGATCTGTGAGCGGCTTTTTACTTTTTGCTTCTTCTTTTTTCGCTTGTGCCATTTCGTACACGCGTTTGATCCCTGCCATATTCAGCCCATCAGAAAGATAATCCTTTATCTCCAGCAATGTATCGATATCATTCAACGAATACATGCGGCGGTTTCCTTCGCTTCGCTCGGGATGAACAAGTTCTTGTTCTTCATAATAACGGATTTGCCGTGCAGATAAATCAGTCAGCTTCATCACTGTACCAATCGGAAACACAGACATCGAGCGGCGCAATTCCTTTTCTCCCATCAGACGTCCTCCTTCGTTTCATAAGTTGGGTCAAGTGTACCAATTTAAAAAAAGCTTGTCAACTACCTATGTGAGGTTTTCTAACATGAAGCTAAATTTTTTTTATAAAAAAGCAAAACAAAAAAAGATAAGGCTCCATATCGTGATGATATCGCCTTATCTTTCTCTATTTCATCCTCTTGCTAAAAGAAAAATGTTTGGTTTACCGGTTTTTTCTTAGCCATTTCGAAGAAGGTTTTGCAAAACCTCGCACTTCATAGGTATTGTCTTCTTCTATGAAATGTTCATCCAAAACCAATGTCTGCCTTCTTAATTCACTGAGCGTCTGTCCTTTGTCACTTGGAACGACTAACGTATACGGTGTCAGAAGCTCCATCAATTGACGTTTGACTGCTTCTATCAAAGAACGTTTTCCTTCCTCGCTTCTGGCAGAGATCAGCACATTTGGAAACAATGTCGGTGTGAACATCGACGGGTCGATTTGATCTGCTTTATTATAAACTGTCAAAATCGGCATATCCTTCATCTCCAACTCATCCATCAGTTTCAAGACCGTCTGTTCCTGCAAGATACGATCAGGCGAGCTTGCATCGACTACATGGAGCAAAAGATCCATGTTCTGGCTTTCTTCTAATGTCGAATGGAACGCATCGACCAGTTGCGTTGGCAAGTCTTGGATAAATCCAACGGTATCTGTTATCGTGATTTCAAAGCCTTCCGCAAATCGCCATTTTTTCGTCAAAGGATCTAGTGTTGCAAATAATTGATCCTTTGAATACGTATCTGCTTCTGTCAGCAGATTCAAGATCGTTGATTTCCCTGCGTTGGTATAGCCGATCAAGCCGATTTGGAATACTTCACTGTTTTTTCTTTTTTGTCGATTCCGTTCTCGATGTGCTTCGACTTCTTTCAATTCTTTCTTCACACCGAATATCTTATTTCTGATATGTCGGCGGTCTGTTTCGAGTTTGGTTTCCCCAGGGCCTCTCGTACCGATCCCTCCGCCAAGTCGAGACAACGATTTCCCTTGTCCAGCTAAACGAGGCAGAAGATATTCCAGCTGTGCTAGCTCGACTTGGAGTTTCCCTTCTCTTGAGCGGGCTCTCATAGCAAAGATATCCAAGATCAGCTGGACGCGATCAATGACCGGCAATCCGACTGCATCCGCGATCAATTGACTTTGTCTAGGTGTCAGTTCATGATTGAAAATAATCAGGTCTGCTTCATGTGCGTCCGCCTGCTGAACCAATTCCTGCAACTTGCCTTTACCGATGATCGTTTGACGGTCTACTTGCGGACGTTTTTGCATCACCGAAAAAACGACCTCGCCAGATGCTGTATTGGTGAGCTGGATCAATTCTTTCATGGATTCTGCAAAGTATCGCTGATTTTGTTCTGTTTCTACACCTACGATGATCACTTTTTCTTTTTCTTCCATTATTCTTTCGCCTCCAGCCATTCACTGATTGTTTGTTCGATTCGTCTGTTCTCTTCGGGATGCTGCACAAGATCGAACCATCGTGCGTTCAAGCGGTTCCGAAACCACGTGAGCTGTCGTTTGGCATAACGTCTAGAATTCTGCTTAATCTGGCCTACTGCTTCTTCTAATGTTTCTTTTCCTTCAAAGTATGGAAAAAGTTCTTTGTAACCGATCCCTTGACTTGCTTGGATTTTTCCAAGGCTGTAGACAAATCGTGCTTCAGACACTAATCCTTCCGCAAGCATTTGATCCACTCGCTGATTGATCCGCTGATAAAGCAGCTCACGTTCTGTATCCAAACCGATCATACAGTAATCATACAACCGTTTCGGTGCTTCTTTAGGTGCGGTGATGCTGTAGCCAGTGGTCTCAAAGACTTCCAATGCACGTATGACTTTTCGCTGATTGTTCCAGTGGATTTTTTCCGCAGCTGCGGGATCTTTTTCGTTCAGCTGTTCCCACAGTGCTTGTTTACCGATTTTTTCGGCGAGTTCCTCATATTTTCTTCTGACAGCCGCTCCTGCTTCATCTTCTTTTGCGCCTAACTGATAATCGTAAAGCAATGACTGGATATATAGTCCTGTACCTCCGGCAACGATCGGCAAGCGACCTCGACTGGTTATGTCGGCGATCAACTGACGGCCCGTCTGCTGAAAATCAGCTGCGGAATAATTTTGAGTAGGCGCGATCACGTCAATAAGATGATGCGGGACTCCTTCCATTTCTTTCAGTTTGATTTTGGCTGTACCGATATCCAGTTTCTGGTAGATCTGTAGCGAATCACCACTGATGATTTCTCCGTTGAATTTTTTTGCCAGTTCCACACTAAGAGCTGTTTTTCCTACTGCTGTGGGACCGACGATCACTAATACTTTTTCCATCGTTCTCCTACTTTTTCATTGATTGCTTCCATCGCACTGCCTTTTCGGGAAAGTCCGTAATGATTCCGTTCACATTCTGTTGGATGCACTTTTCCATCTCTTCTTCTGTGTTGATCGTCCATGGCCGAATAGCTTTCGGAAAGGCCTCAGCGTCATGTGGATGCTCGAGCAGCCAGGTGATCTTCGGATGGATTCCTTCGATATATCCTGCTTCTGCTGCTAATTCTATTTTTTTCTCAGAAGTACTTAGAAGCAGATCCAACTGGGCATCTGGTTCCAGAACAGCGATCCGTTCTAATGAATGGAGATTGAAACTGCAGTAGCCGTGTTGAAACGGCCACTCTCTGCTTGTCAGCAAATTAGCTAGTTTTTCTTCGATCCCCAGGTACTCGTACTGATCTGTTTTGATTTCGATCATCAGCATACCACGATAATTTTTCTGAAGAAGCAATGCAAGCACTTCTTTTAACTCCGGTACTTTTGTTGCAGCGAATTCTTTGTCGAACCAGCTGCCAGCGTGGAGTTTCTTGATTTCCTCAAGTGTTTTTTCCCGGATCAGCCCTTTGCCGTTCGTCGTCCGGTCCACTTCCTCATCATGCATCACGATCAGATGACCATCTTTACTCAAATGCACATCTAATTCGATTCCGTCTGCCCCTGCACGTATCGCTTCTGAAAAAGCTGGAAGCGTGTTCTCAGGATGTGTACCGCTACTTCCTCGATGAGCATAGATTTGTACCATTATATTTCACACTTCCGTTCTTCTTTTATTGTATCACAAGAAAAAAGAAAGCACCGCCACAGACTTTTCAAGTAGCGGCGGCTGGATTTAGCCTCAGCTCCAAACATCGTCCTTTGAAAAGAAGCCGATCGGTTGGCGCGTCATATTTTTTAGTTGTGATTTTTTTTCATTGATCATCTCTGTCAAGTTATCCGTGAAGTTTTCCAAGATCACCCGTCCGCCTTTGTAGGCATATCCGCCGATTTTCATTGTCTCGTCTGGCGACAGGACGACTTTTCGGTGGGAGATATTCTTGAATAGCTCATCCAAGATATAGTTCGGCAGATAAAAGCTGTTTTGAGCTGAGAATGATTGCAGATAAGCAAAATCATCGATCGTGATATAACAATCGTCAAAGGCATCGAAGCTGACGTATTCGTCTAGCATGGTCGCTCTTTTTTGTAAGATTTCATTGATTTTTTTATTGAGCTGATTCAATGTCTCGATTTCTTTGACCTTTAATTCCAGCTCGCGTCGCCTCTGTTCTTTGTTTTCTAAGTGACGCATTTGGAGTGCCATTCCAGCATAGACTAAAACAGCTCCTAATAGTACGCCGATAAAACCTGTGATAGCAACTATCAATTATTGTTCCTCCTTGTTTCGATTCTCCGTTTATCATACCATAAAGCCACTTTCTCCGACTATTTTGCAAAAGTTTTTTATTTGACCTTTTTTGACCAAAAATGTATACTACTTTTTAGGTATTCGAAACCAACTTATGTTACACTATTTCTGAAAGAAATTTAAGGAGGAAATCTATTATGAATTTAATTCCTACAGTCATCGAACAATCATCTAGAGGCGAAAGAGCCTACGATATTTACTCACGTCTATTGAAAGACCGCATCATCATGTTGAGTGGACAAGTGACAGATGATCTAGCAAACTCAATCATCGCCCAATTGCTTTTCTTGGACGCACAAGATTCTGAAAAAGATATCTATTTGTACATCAACTCTCCTGGTGGTTCAGTAACAGCCGGAATGGCCATCTACGATACAATGAACTTTGTCAAAGCAGATGTTCAAACGATCGTTATGGGGATGGCTGCATCGATGGGCAGCTTCTTGCTGACAGCTGGTACTAAAGGGAAACGTTTTGCTTTGCCAAACGCTGAGATCATGATCCACCAACCACTTGGCGGAGCGCAAGGACAAGCGACAGAAATCGAAATCGCTGCTCGCCACATCCTGCAAACACGCGAACGCTTGAATAAAATCTTAGCAGAACGCACAGGACAACCGCTTGAAGTGATCGAAAAAGATACAGATCGTGACAACTACATGACAGCAGAACAAGCCAAAGCATACGGCTTGATCGATGAAGTCATGGAAAACAGTTCTTCATTGAACTAAAAATAAACAAAAAATGTCCGCCGTTTATGGCGGGCATTTTTTATTTCTGCTCTTTGAATTCCCCTCTTGCGTGCTGCTGGGCAATGTCGATGTAATGCTGGATATTTTCTTTGTTTTTTTGGATTTCTTCTTCGGTCAAAGGACGAATGACTTTCGCCGGACGGCCAAAAGCCAAAACGTTTGGCGGAATGACTTTTCCTTCTGTCACTAGAGAACCTGCGCCGATCAAACTGTTCTCGCCAATGACAGCATGGTTCAAAATCGTCGAGCCCATCCCGATCAATGCGCCTTTTTCGATTTTACAGCCATGTATCATACATTGATGGCCCACAGTCACTTGTTCAGCGATCTCAACAGGTGCATCATGATCGACATGGACGATCGTTCCGTCTTGGATATTGGTCCCTCGCCCTATTTTGATCCAGTTGCTATCTCCTCGCAATACTGCCTGATACCAGATCGACACCTCTTTTGCTAATGTGACATCGCCGATCACTGTCGCATTCGGTGCAATGAATCGTTCCATCGGTTTCTCCTCCTTGTGTTTACTTGTATGTCTTATTTCCACACCAAGTATCCGTTTTATATTACTATACATTTATTTTTGCACAGCGTATAGAAAAAACAGGCAAGAAAGGATTAATTTCTGCCTGCTTTTCTCTATCGATTTATTTCATTATCTGCTCTTCTTGTACTTTTTTCAAGATTTGTTCATAGATTTCGATTTGTGCTGCCAAACGCTCGATCTGAAATTCATTTTCGAAAAAATCAGCAGATTCCACTGGCTTTGTTTGACAGACATTCGTTAGACGATCGATTTCTCTTTTGGTCTCAACGATTTTTTCTTTCAAAAATTGTTCCATCTTTTGCGTCCTCGCTTTTCTTGATACATTTACTTTACCATTATCAAGAAAAGAGAACAAAAAATAAGATTACTCCTCGATTTCTTCAGCAAACTGGCTGTTATACAATTTTTCATAGAAACCGCCTTGCGCGAGCAAGCTCTCATGTGTCCCTTTTTCGATGATCTGCCCTTGATCCATCACTAATATCAGGTCAGCATCACGAATCGTTGACAAACGATGGGCAATCACAAAACTAGTCCGTCCTTCCATCACGCGATCCATCGCTTTTTGGATCAAAGCTTCTAAGCGAGTATCCACCGAACTTGTCGCTTCATCCAAAATCAGAATTTTCGGATCTGAAACCACTGCTCTGGCAATGGTCAGCAGCTGCTTCTGTCCTAGCGAGACGTTCTCACCTTCTGAATTGATCGCCATTTCATAACCATCTGGCATCGTCCGGATAAAGTGATCGACATTTGCTGTTTTTGCTGCATCAACGACCTCGTAGTCTGTCGCATCCAATTTTCCGAAACGGATATTGTCAGCAATCGTTCCTTCATACAACCACGCATCTTGCAGTACCATTCCGAACAACGAACGGACATCACTTCGGCTCATGGATTTCGTATCGATCCCGTCAATCCGAATGGCGCCTCGATCCACCTCATAAAAACGCATCAGTAAATTGATCAAGGTCGTTTTCCCAGCTCCAGTCGGTCCTACGACAGCAACTGTCTGACCAGCTTTGACTTCAAAGTTCAAGTCCTGGATCAGCGGTTTCTTCGGATCATAAGCGAAATCGACATGTTCAAATGTAACTGCACCTGAGATCGTTTCAGGCAAAGTGACATCTACTTTGTTTTCTTTTTCTTCTGGTTCATCCAAGATCTCAAATACGCGTTTTGTCGCTGCTGACGCACTTTGCAAGACAGAAGAAAGCTGTGTCACATTCCCCATCGGCTGGCTGATCTGCCAGATATACTGGATGAATGCTTGCAGTTGTCCTACCACGATCACTCCTGTAATCACGTAAAAGCTCCCCAGAACGGCCATACCGATATAAGTCGCATACGCCGTCAATTGAACGAGTGGCATCATGAGTCCTGAGATGAAAGCTGCTCTGAAACCGTAATATTTCAAACTGTGATTCACTTTTTTGAATCCTTCGAACGTCTCTTTTTCCCGTCCATATACCTTCAAAACACTGAATCCAGTCATGTTTTCCTGCACATATCCATTCAATTCACCAAGAGAATTCTGCATGCTCTGGAAATATTTCTGAGAAGCATTGATGACTCGTTTCGATATCCAAATGGAAGCAGGGATCATGATCATAGAGATCAAGGCCATCAGTGGCTGGATATAAAACATCATCGCCGCAGCCATCGCGATACCCAAAATCGCATTCACGATTCCGATAAACGCTTGCTGCAGCGCACCACTCACAGCATCCACATCATTGGTGACACGAGACAAAATATTTCCCTGCTGGTTTTTGTCGAAATAAGAGACAGGCAAACGGTTGATTTTTTCTTCGATATCTCTTCGAAGATCCTGCATCGCACTTTGCACCACATTAGTCATCAATACACCTGACAATAATTGTGAAATGCAATATCCGATCCCCACTACCGTGATCCATATCAAACATTTGAATACGTAGGAAAAGTTGATCGACTCGTTATTGGCGATATTCCTGCTGATCTCAGTCGTCGGCAATCCTGTAACATAAGGCAGCGCCGCATTGAATGCTACAGTCAGGACTGTAAACAGGATCACTAAAAGAAAGGTCATCTTGTAGGGTTTGATGTAACGAGCTAAACGTTTCAAGGAAGAAAAGGTCTTTTTCATGCTAATTCCTCCTTCGACAATTGTGAAGCGGCAATATCGTAATAGATAGGACAAGTTTCGAGTAATTCTCGGTGTGTGCCTATACCAACTACTTCTCCTTCATTCAACACAATGATTTTATCCGCATGCATGATCGTTCCGACACGCTGCGCCACGATCAGAACAGTGGATTCTGTCGTTTCTTTCTTCAAGCGAGCACGAAGCTTCGCATCTGTCTGGTAATCAAGGGCAGAGAAGCTGTCGTCGAAGATATAGATCTCTGGACGACGGATGATCGCTCGGGCAATGGCAAGCCGCTGCTTTTGTCCACCAGAGAAGTTTGCTCCTCCTTCTGACAGATGTTCATCATAGCCATCTGCTTTTCTCGAAATAAATTCTGCAGCCTGAGCGATCTCTGCTGCACGTTCCATTTCTTCTTGCGTGGCATCCTCTTTCCCATAACGCAGGTTCTCAGCAATCGTTCCAGTGAACAAAAGTGCTTTTTGCGGAATAAATCCGATTTTATTTCTTAATTTACTCAATTGATAATCGCGTACGTCTACACCATCAATCAGGATCTCCCCTTCACTGACATCATAAAAACGAGGGATCAACTGGATCAGTGTAGATTTACCGCTGCCTGTGCTTCCAATGAACGCAACGGTTTCGCCAGGAGAAGCAGTGAAACTGACATTTCGGATCACAGGTTCTTGTGAATGCCCTGGGTACGCAAAAGTAACGTTTTTGAATTCGATATATCCTTTTGTTTTTGTTTCAGACACACCATTCGGATCCTCAACGATCGACGGACTTGCATCTAACGCTTCTTGGATACGCCCAGCCGAAACAGCAGCTCTCGGATACATCATGAAGACACTCGCAAAGAGCATGAACGAAAACAGCGCATGGAAAATATATTCGATGAATGCAATCAAATCACCTACTCGCAAGGCGCCAGCATCGATTTGCACTGCACCGCTCCAAATGATCAAAACCATCACGATATTAAATAGGAAATAAAAACCAGGTTGAGCGACCGCCATCAGACGAAATAGACTTTTTGAGCTCGAAGCATAATTCTCATTGACTTTCGCAAACCTTTTTTCTTCGAATTTTTCATTGACAAATGCACGGATCACGCGCAAGCCTGACAAGTTCTCACGTAGAATGCTATTGATCTTGTCCAGATTTTTTTGTTGTTTTTTGGATAATGGTTCAGAAATCTTAGCGATCGCAACGACTGCCATCAACAGAAAAGGCAAGGCACCGACCACATAAAGACTCAGCGACACGCTTGTTCGCATCACCATGTACAAACTGACCACGAACATCATAGGTGCCATAAAACCGATCCGCAAAATATTCTGTAGAAAAAGCATGATCTGATACGCGTCATTCGTCGTTCGAGTGATCAAAGACGCTACACCTAGATCCTCATATTCTTGATGCGAATAACTTTGGATCTTTTGGAACAGATCATCACGGATATCTGCAACGATGTTCGTCGTGATTCTCGAACCGAAATACCCCAATAAAATATTCATCACGATCCCTATCACAGTGATAACGATCATAAAGATCCCCTGCTGCTTGACGAAATCAAAATCGTCATTTCGTATCCCGACATCGATCATGCGTGCTAAGATCGTAGGTAGCCCTAATTCAATCAGGATAAACCCGAAAACGCAAATAAAATTGAGCACTAAATATTTTTTATAGCGCATCGTGTAATGCCACATTAGTTTCACTTTCTCATCTCCTTTTAATCAATACTCATTTTGCCATTACTAAAAATGATAGCACATTCCCTTCTTTAAGAGAACACCTCGATACATAAATGAGAAAATACTTTTTCTTGGATCAGTTTTCAAAAGGAATGATCCAACACTGGCATACGAGACGAAATGATTCCAAAAATAGATCTTTTTTTGTATAATTTCAATAACCAGATTTTTGAAACCGCTTTACCGATTAAGGAGTGAACATTATGACTAGTTTTGCAAAAAGAACAGAAGACCATTTATTGACCCCGGAAAACAGTGTGCTGACGATCATCGACTACCAGCCAACACAAATCAATTCCATTAATTCGATGAATCGATCCGAGCTTATCCGAAATACCGAGATCGTGATCAAATTGGCGAATCTTTACCATGTCCCCATCGTTTTGTCTACGGTCAATGTCGAAAAAGGATGGAACACTGATACGATCCCTGTACTGAAAAAAGCCGTCGGACAAACTACACCATCTTATGACCGTAGTTCTATCAATGCGTGGGAAGATGCTGAATATCAAGCAGCGATAAAAGCTACAGGACGAAAAAAAATCATCATGCTAGCGATCTGGACCGAGGCTTGCCTGACATTTCCGACATTGGACATGTTAAGTGAAGGATATGAGATTTACCCTGTCGTCGATGCTATTGGAGGGACTTCTCCACTTGCTCATCAAACTGCTTTGCAGCGTGTCCAACAAGCTGGTGCCCAACTGACTACGATCCCACAGTTGGCTTGCGAATGGCAGCGCGATTGGGACCGTTCTGAAACGGTTCCAGGATTTGATGCTTTACTGACGGAATTTGGCGCTTTTTCCAATTTACGTTGATTATAGATGTAGTTTATTGTTTGGCGGGGGTGTGACAAATATCTTGTCATGCCCTTTTTTTGAATACATGGTCTTCAAGCTGCTGATCTTTGGCATTCGTTTAGAAAAATACAAAATATGAAGAGCTGTTTTTTTCTGTTTGTTCTTACTGCTTGATGCAGGGCAGCTTTTTCACGACCTCTCTTTTACCCGCGTACACAACGTACATATTTTTGTTTTCGTCCGTTTTTGGACACGATCAAAAGATAAAGCTAGTTTTTTTCTTTACTCATTGTTGATTTCTATACTTATCAGCCATTTTGTGCTAGAATAACAATTAATTATTGTATGATTTTTATACAGAAGGTACGGTTGAAGAAAATTCCGAACAGATAAGCAAAAACGAGGCTTGTCTCTTTGATTTGAATCAAGTATTCCGATCAAAGCATATGAAAAAACAGGTGGCTTGTCCCCTCGTTTTGTGTTGTCTTAAAAAATCAACTAGCTAAATCACTGCTTTATGCAGATAAAGGAGACAAAAAAATGATCTACAAAGTTTATTATCAAGAAACAAAAGTCCGCAACCCTAAACGGGAAGAAACTCAAGCCCTTTATATTGAGGCAAATAGTGACGTGGAAGCACGCCAGCGCGTGGAAGAAAATACCCCATACAATATTGAATTCGTGCAGCTTCTAGAAGGAAACCATCTAGAATACGAAAAAGAAAATGCACAATTTTCATTAGTGGAGTTTTAAGATGAAACTTTCCATCAAAAATAACGAGACGGGCGTCTTTGCTATTGGTGGATTAGGTGAAATCGGGAAAAACACGTATGGGGTACAATTCCAAGACGAAATCATCATCATTGATGCAGGGATCAAATTCCCTGAAGATGAATTGCTTGGTATTGACTACGTCATTCCTGACTACAACTACATCATTCAAAATTTACACAAAGTAAAAGCACTTGTGATCACACATGGACACGAAGACCATATTGGCGGGATCCCTTATTTACTGAAGCAGGCAAACATCCCCGTTTACGCTGGGCCACTTGCCTTAGCTCTGATCACGAACAAATTAGATGAACACGGGCTGCTCAGAGATGCTGAACTTCATGAGATCCATGAAGACACAGTGATCCGCTTCAGAAAAACCTCTGTCAGCTTTTTCAGAACCACGCACAGTATCCCTGATGCATTAGGTGTCGTCGTGAAGACGCCATCTGGAAACATCGTTGCTACCGGTGACTTCAAATTTGATTTCACTCCAGTAGGCGAACCGGCTAATTTGCACAAAATGGCCAGAATCGGAGAAGAAGGCGTTCTTTGTTTGTTGTCAGACAGTACGAATGCCGAAATCCCTACATTCACTAAGTCTGAAAAAACGATCGGTCTTTCTATTTTGAAAATTTTTGAAAAAATCGAAGGCCGTATCATCTTTGCCAGTTTCGCATCGAACATTTTTCGGCTGCAACAGGCGGCTGATGCTGCGGTAGCTACTGGCCGAAAAATCGCTGTCTTTGGTCGAAGCATGGAAAATGCGATCGTCAATGGTCAACGTCTAGGCTATATCAAAGTGCCAGACGGAACTTTTGTCGACGCCCATGAAATCAATCGACTACCAGCGAATGAAACGATGATCTTATGTACAGGTTCTCAAGGGGAACCGATGGCTGCATTGAGCAGGATCGCAAATGGCACACATCGCCAGATCCAGATCCAGCCAGATGATACAGTGATTTTCTCTAGCTCACCGATCCCAGGTAATACAACAAGTGTCAATCATTTGATCAACTTGTTATCTGAAGCTGGAGCGGAAGTGATCCATGGGAAAATCAACAATATCCATACCTCTGGACACGGTGGTCAAGAAGAACAAAAATTGATGCTTCGTTTATTGAAACCTAAATATTTTGTTCCCGTCCACGGAGAGTTCCGGATGTTGAAGATCCATGCTTCCTTAGCACAAGATGTCGGTGTGCCCGCTGAGAATTGCTTTATCATGGAAAATGGTGATGTCTTAGCTTTAACAAGTGAAACAGCTCGTCCTGCCGGTCACTTTGCTGCTGGCGATGTTTACATCGATGGTAGTGGTGTCGGCGATATTGGTAGCGTAGTCCTGCGCGATCGCCACCTGCTTTCTGAAGAAGGTCTTGTTTTAGCTGTTGCGACAGTCGATATCAAGAAAAAAGAAATTCTGGCCGGCCCAGATATCTTGTCACGCGGATTCGTCTATATGCGCGAATCTGGTGAAATGATCAACGAAGCACAACGCATCCTCTTCCATGCTTTAAGAGAATGCTTGAATGGTCCTGACTGTTCTGAGTACAAATTGAAAGAAGCTATGTCCGGCGCGCTCCAGCCTTTCTTATTCGAACGAACAGAAAGACATCCGATGATCTTACCGATGATCATGACACCGGACGAAGAATAGTCAACGCGCCCAGGATAAGTCTCCAAGCGCGATCACTACAGCCGAAAGCCACGAAAATGCTTGTTCATTTTTGTGGCTTTCGTTTTTTTAAAAGTATCTGCACGCCCGTTTCGCCTGCTTTTTACAAAAAAACACCTGCGGCAAAAGAACTTCTCCTTTTGCCGCAGGTATTTTTTCTTTATTTGGTTCTCTGATAAAAAACTATCAACAAATCAGTTTCATCTACTGATATAATTAAGCTTTTTCAACATTTGCAGCTTGTGGGCCGCGGTCTGATTCTTCAACGTCGAAAGTCACTGCTTGACCTTCTTCTAATGTTTTGAATCCTTCACCTTGAATTGCTGAGAAGTGAACGAATACGTCGCTTCCGTCTTCACGTGAGATAAAACCAAATCCTTTTTCTGCGTTGAACCATTTTACTGTTCCGTGTTCCATTAATAATACCCTCCTCGTGCCAAAGCACTTATTTTGATTGTAACATTGCTCGTGTACGATAGAGGTGCAACAGATGTTTCAACTTCTATTCCCAAACAAAATTACAATATAATTGTACACTTGCTTCTTTTTTTTTGCAAGAAAGCAACTTACGAAATTATACTTCTTCCATCAAACCTTCTTCTCTTAAACTGAAATACCTTTTGCGCCCGATGATCAGATGGTCCATCACTTCGATGCCCATCATCACTCCGCATTTCTGGATACGTTTCGTCAGCTTCAGATCTTGCTGGGACGGAATGACATTGCCGGATGGATGATTGTGCACTAGAATGATCCGCGCCGCCGAATACCGCACAGCATAATGAAAAATCTCTCTTGGATGAGCCAGCGATTGGTTCAGCGAGCCAATGAAAAGTGTCTTTTTCAGTATCACTTGGTTTTTCGCGTCCAAATAGATACAAAGCAGGTGTTCTTGCTTATGATCTTTCAGCTCTAAAATCAGTTGCTGTGCTAGTTCATAGCTCGCGTTAACTACTGGATTGGCGTGGATTTGATCTTCTTGTATCCTTTTCCCCAGCTCGATCAAGGCTTTGATCTCAAGTGCCTTTACCCGCCCGATTCCTCGAATAGACTCCAGTTCATGCAGTGTCGTTTGCCGCAAAAGTGCTAAGCCGCCGAATTTTTTCAATACATGCCCGGCAATGTCCATGACATTGTATGGATGGTGCCCAGTACGCAATAAGATTGCCAACAGTTCCTGATCTGATAAGGCATTTACTCCGTAGATCTCCATCCGCTCTCTTGGCAGTGAACTAGATGGTACTTCCTTGATCAAACGTTTTTCCATAAAAAAACCCCCTTTCCGCCTTGTCATAATTAAGATACGAAAAGAGAGCCGTTTTTTATTTTTTTATTTTATCAATGCAGGGATTTCATGCAAAGATGAAACGACACCTGCTGTTTTGCGGATGAGTTCCGGTGAAGGTGCCAAAAGATCAGGAACCATCACAACTGGAATCTGTGCTGCTGAAGCGGCTAAGATCCCATTTTGTGAGTCTTCTAAGATCAGCGTTTCTGGTTTAGGTATCCCAAGCTTTTCCTGGGCCAACAAAAAGATTTCCGGATCAGGCTTTGCCCGTTGGACGTTTTCTGCTGACACGATCTCTTGAAACCGATCCAGCAGATTATTTTTGGACAAGAGCAGCTCGATCACTTTTCTTTGATTGCTGGAAGCTACGACTTTGGGGATCTGATGGTCTTCTAAAAATGAAAGAAGCTCCAATACGCCTGGCTTCATTTGTACTGCGCCTCTGGAAAATCGATCGAGTGTTTCCTGATAGGAATCCTTGATGAATCGTTGGACGTTCTGTTTCCCAAAATCAGCAAAAATCCGGTGATAGTTCGCCCACACTTCTTCATCTGACACACCTAGGAATCTTAGATAAAGCTCTTTGTCATAAGGCAGTCCCATCTTATCTGCTACCACTTGTGATGCTTCATAATAGACAAGTTCTGTATCAAACAATAACCCGTCCATATCAAAAATTACTGCGTTATACTTCATCGGTTCCTCCTAATTGTAAAAGCAGATTTCGCACCTCAGAAATGAAATAAAGGGATCCCGTGACTACTAGTGCATCTTCGCTAGTCATTTTTTCCAGAATATCGGCTAATCCGAATTGCCATAACGAGACAATCGATACTTTATCATTTGCAAGGTTCGAGACATTGCTCAATTCGATTGCTTTAGGATGCTCAAAAGTCGTTAGATAAATATGGACATCAGGGACTTTCTGAAGCTCCTTAAGCATGCTTTCGGCGTTTTTGGTTCGTAAGGACGAAAACAAGATATTGATATGATAGTCTTTAAATTCTTTTTTCAAGTTTTGTGCCAGTCGTTTGACCGCATGGGTATTGTGTGCGCCATCTAAGATCACTAATGGTTCTCGGCGCAACCGCTCCATTCTGCCAGGCCAAAACGACTTTTTCAAGCCATTCAATACATCTTTTTCCCGAAAAGGAAGTTTTTCCAGCTGACAATAGACAAAGTAAAGTTGGATGGCTACTCCAGCGTTTTCTGTCTGGTGCTGCCCTAAAAGAGGTGTCGTGATTTGCGGGATTTTCCCGGCTTCATTGCTGAATTCAAACACTTCGCCCCAATTTTCGGCTGGATGTAAATAATTCACGTGGTATGCTTCTCCATATGCATACATGCGGGCATTTTTACCTTTTGCTGTATTTTTGATCACTTCTAGCGCTGCTTGCTCGATATTGCCAGTCACGACAGGGATTCCTTGTTTTAAGATGCCTGCTTTTTGTGCAGCAATCTCTTCGATCGTTTCCCCTAAGATTTCTGTATGGTCCAAACCGATCGTAGTGATCCCTGTAAGCATCGGCACAGCCACATTGGTCGAATCTAGCAATCCGCCTAAGCCGACTTCGATAATCGCGACATCGACTTCTTTCGCTAAGAAATAATCAAAGGCCATCACGGTCAATGTTTCAAATTCAGTGATACCTGCCACTGCTTCAAACTGATCCAGATGTCCCACGAGCGGCTGATATTTCTTGACTAGCTGGATCAAGTCCTGATCGGGTATCCCTTGTCCATTGATCGAGATTCGTTCGTTAAATGATTCGATATATGGAGAAGTGAAGGTGCCAACGGTCAATCCAGCTTCTTCCAGCAATGTCCTCAAATAGGCAACCGTCGAACCTTTCCCATTCGTGCCGGCAATATGGATCGTTTTCACTTTCTGTTCCGGGTGACCTACTACTTCTAATAAAGCATTTATTCGATCAAGACCTGGACGTGAGCCAAATGGCAATCGGCTATGAATCCAAGCAATCGCTTCTTCAATCGTCATCAACAATTCCCCCATTCCTCTTTATTATAGCAAATAGAATGAGGAAAAAAAGAGAAGCCTGTTTTTTCATTTTGATTGCCGCTATGAAAAATCAGAAAATCTCTTCTTATCCAATCGTTTACTTAAAATCCAGTTCAATCAATGTGAGGCTCAGTCGTCCTCTTTTTCTTTCACTGATAACGGATCATATTCATATTTTTCGAAAATCTCAGGATCTGCATGAAGAAATCGTTTCGCCCAGCTTTCCACATCAAAAAAAGATAATATTTCCGGATCGACCGGATGATAAGGCGTACGCAAAAATTCAGGCAATTCATCCAATGATCGTTCCTGCAGCAAAAATATATTATCTGGATGATAAAATCGATAATGAGCAACCGCCTTGTTGTCTGTCACTAATTTTTTCTGGAAATAGATCGATTCGAAGGTCCGCAAAGTGACTCCTTGCTGTCCTTCTCGCAATAGCTCTAAGATTCCTCGGGATTTTCCTGTTTGCGCCAGATATTCGCTGTAAGTAAGGTAACCTGCTTGTTCGTTGCCTCGGTGCGGCAATATAAAATAATACGGATTCAATCCTCGTTTGATAAACTCCTGCTTATACTTGTCTGCTCGTTCTTTTCTTCCGTTATCTGTCGCACCAAAAAACAGATCATATTGGATTTCTGCGTCGGGTAGTTCCATCCTTTTCGAGTAGAATGAACTGTTATGTTTTAGACCAAGTTCTTTTGCTTCCAACATATCGAAATGGTACAAGTCATCAATCGCGGGCTCTTGTTTTGCTTGCTCCGCCAATTGTTCATGTTCCAATCTGAAATGATTCCAGAAGAACAGGATGATCTTGGCCTTCGTAAATGGTCGGATGCGTCTCGCCATTTCCAGATCAAATCCATAATCCAAAAAAACAATCAGTTGATAACGAGCCAGCTGAGGACGGATCGCTTCGATAAATTCCGGTTGCAGCAGCTCTTTTCCTGAACATACATCCAACGATTCAATCGATGGGAGAAAATACAACTTTTTGTCCTTCGCTACTAATAAAATTTCTTTTTCAGGCATTCCAATCGCCTCACTTTCTTATAGCTTTGACTTATCATAGCTTTTTTAAAGAACAAAAATCCAGTAAAACGCTTCCCGTTGATGGAAAGAATGAGATAACTTAGATAACTCTTTGTGATCCATCTCAAGACTTTAGGAATCTGATGATGGTATGATTAAAAATCACTGAAAAGTTTTCTGAATAGTTGCAATTGTCAGATAATTTGTTATTATTAGACAAAGTTGGTTATTCAAAATTAATTCAAATAGCTTGATTGAACATAAAAAGAAAAGAGGTTAGTTATGGAAAACAAAAAATTAAAAAAACAACTAAGTTCCCGGCATATCACGATGCTAGCTTTAGGCGGAGCGATCGGTGCTGGTTTATTCAAAGGTAGTGGCGAAGCGATCGGGATAGCTGGTCCTTCTGTGTTGATTGCTTTTTTGATTGGCGGTATCGTTTTATTTATCGTTATGAATGGCTTAGGTAAAATCGTCTTGAGTGGCGGTGACACGCAACACGGATTATCTGGCTTGATCCGTCCGTATCTTGGGAATCATTCAGCTGATTTCACCGATTGGGTCTACTGGTCGATGTGGATCATCAATATCATCGCTGAAGCTGTGGCTGCTGCCTCCTTTTTGCAATTATGGTTTCCACATGTGCCGGCGTGGGTGTTCGTTTTCCTTTTAGCTGTCCTAACAACGGTGATCAACTTGTATTCTGTACGATTATTCGCCGAGACCGAATATTGGTTAGCTTTTGCTAAGATCAGTGTGATCATCCTATTGATCATCTTCGCTGTCTATCTCGTTGGCCAGCAGATGCTTGGAACAGGAGTTTTCCCTACGCTGAAGCAACTTACGGATCATGGCGGGTTTGCTCCTCACGGAATGAAAGGGATCATTAGCTCTTTGCTGGTCGTCATCTATTCCTACGGCGGTTCTGAATTGATTGCTATCACAGTGAGTGAAGCGGATGACCCGAGAACTGCGATCCCTAAAGCAATCAAAGGAGTGATGGGGCGAATCGTTTCCTTCTATATTATTCCTTTGTTCTTGCTTTTGATCATCTTCCCATGGAATACTTTAGCCGGAACTAGTGCTAGTCCGTTCGTCATGGTTTTCGAACAGATGAAGATCCCATTTGCAGCGGATATCGTTAACTTTGTGATTGTCCTTGCCTTGTTCTCGTCGATCAATTCGGGCGTCTATGCCTCTTCTCGTATCTTATTCTTCCGTTTGAAGGATCGGAAAAGTGCTGTGAACAAGTTGGCTGTTTTGAATAAACATCAGGTTCCTCAACGTTCTGTCTTGTTTTGTACCAGTGTCTTGTATCTAGGAGTAGTGCTTTCTTATTTTGTCGGGGATAGATTATTTGGTTATCTTGCAGGCTCGCTTTCTTATACTGTCTTGCTGATTTGGATCATGATCAGTGCAGCTTCATTTATCCTTGCACTTAAGAAAGGCACTTTATTCGACAAAGGGCTCAGCTTTTTTGCCTTGATTGTCTTAGGTCTGATCTTTATTGGGATCTTATTCACCAATTCGATTGGTGTGACGATCCTAACAGGTATCCTTTACCTCATCATTTTCTTCAGTTATCAAAGAAAGAATGATTCCTTCGTTCTTTCTCAAGATTAGTACTGATCAACTGATTTTCTGATTAAAAAGACTTTTGCTTGGATAGTGGAGCTGTGACAAAAATCTTGTCACAGCTCCTTGTTCCGGATAAACGGTGTTCAAAAGCTTGCATCTGCGGTAATAAGCTCCACCAAACGAAAAATATGAAGAGCTATTTTTGTTTGGCTGTTCTTATTACTTGATGCAGGACAGCTTTTCACAACCTCTGATTCACGTTGCTCTCCTACCAACTCCTCGGGCACACGTCACAATATTCACCAAACATGAGAAGCTGTTTTTTGAAATTGTTCCTTGTGCCTCAGAGTTAAGCGGCAGGCTCACATCCTCGCTGTAGTATTGAAAAAGTCTTTTTTTTTTTGCAGATTTTCTGCTGAGGAACTATTTTTATGTGCAGATTAATTGCCTGTTTTCTTTTCCCATGCCATCATTGTATTGGGAGTTATTTAAATGAAAAGGAGCTTGATCTAATGAAACAGTACTGGAAATTTTTATTGATGATTGCGGTGTCGACGGTTGTGATGTTCGGGATGATGTATCTCAATGTCTATGAACTTGACCATATTTTCTTTAGTCGCACTCGTGTATTCATGGCTTTGATGATGGGCGCTGTGATGGCGGTGATCATGTTGCTGTTTATGTGGAAGATGTATGAGAACAAAAAAATGAATGCCTTTATTCTCGGAGCAAGTGTCATTGTGTTCGCAGGTTCTCTATTCATGGTACGAAGTCAAGCAACCGTTAATGATACTGCGTGGATGAAGGCAATGATCCCGCATCATTCGATCGCGATCTTGACAAGTAAACGTGCAGATTTGAAAGATCCAGAGGTCAAAAAACTTGCAGAAGAAATCATTCAAGCACAAGAAAAAGAAATCGATGAAATGAAAAAACTGATCGAAGAATTGGAATGATTTTTCATGAATTCCATACAAAAATAGGTTGTGACAACATCTTGTCACAACCTATTTTTTGGTAAACGCTGTACAAAAGCTTGTATCTCCGCCCGTAAAACCCGATTAGCTGAATCTGCCTTTATTCGAACTGTGCAGATTTGCTATCGATGACTTCTTCATTCTCTCTTTTAGAAACGCCTAACCCTGTGAAGGCACTGACCATTGAGAATACTGGTGACAAAAGACTAAAGAAGACAAATGGCAAGTACGTAAGAGTCGGGATGCCAAAAGTGCTTGCAACGAAACTTCCAGCAATTCCCCAAGGCACTAAGTAATTGATGACTGTTCCTCCATCTTCTAACGTTCTTCCTAAAACAGTCGGATCGTATCCCGCTTTTTCGTAAGTTTCTTTAAACGCATTTCCTGGAAGGATCACTGATAAGAATTGTTCACCGATAAATAAATTCACTCCGATACTTGTCATCAATGTCGTAAAAATCAGCTTCGGTGTATTTGTCATTTTTCTTGATACACGTTCCATCACTGTGGAAATCAAACCAAATTCGATCAGCAATCCGCCAAGAGACAAGGTCAAAATGATCAATGAGACAGTCGGCATCATACTTTCGATCCCTCCACGACTCAGCAGAGAATCGATTTGCTGATTGCCTGTGTTCGAAACGAATCCCGATTCGATCACTCCTGCTAGTTTCGTCAAAGATGTCTGCGGATTTTGAATGAAGATCATTCCGACTGCTACGGCGATGTTCAATAAAATAGTTAAGATCGCTGGCACTTTTTTCCATGCACATAACAGCATCAAGAACAATGGAATCAATGACCAGAATGAAATCGTAAAGTTCGCTTCAAGAATATCGGTTACTTCACGAATCGATGAAAGGCTAGCTGCCTGATTCGTATGACCTAAGATCATGAACAAAAAGAATGAAACAACAAATGCCGGTACAGTGGACCACATCATGTGCTTGATATGCTTGAATAGATCTGCATCGACAATCGCAGCTGCAAGGTTCGTTGATTCAGATAACGGCGACATTTTATCCCCAAATACCGCACCTGAGACAATGGCGCCGACAACTAATGCCGGATTCAGTCCTAAAGTCGTCCCGATCCCAAAAAATGCGATCCCGATCGTTGACATGACAGTAAATGCACTACCTACCGCGCTACCTACGATGGCACAGACAACGAATACAGATGGCACGAACCACTGGACACTGATCAGTTTGAAGCCAACAACCATCAACGTCGGGATGATCCCTGCTTGTATCCATACAGCAATCAATGAGCCAACTAAAATAAAAATAAAGATCGGGATGATTCCTGGTTTGATCCCATTGATGATTCCTTCATGGAGCCATTCAGATGGGTATTTTTTAATGACCGAGTAAAGCATGATCAATCCGATGGCTGCTAAAATCGTAATATTCGGCGAGATCTTCAAGCCTACGACCCCTGCTGCGATCCCTAAAACAATAAGTGTCAATACGAGTGTTGCTTCTAAAAAACTTGGATTTCCTTTTTTCTCCATGATAATTTCTCCTTTTTTAGTTAATCTGATGTCCTAAAAAAGAATAAATATCGAATCACTCCGCCACAATTCATCACGTTTCCCCCTCTTGATAAAATAAAAAGACCTGTCTTCAACTAAGGACGAATTGCTCCGCGGTACCACCTTAATTAAAAACAGATCTGTTTTTCACTTTAAATAACATATTTAATTTTAAAAACTTTCCATGTAATTCGTCAGCTAGGCTTGATCGGTTCGCAGCAACCACCGACTTTCTGAACAAAACACCTATCTGCTACTGTGTGAAAAGATGACTTTCATGAAGTTTACCTTTGAATCGATCATTTGTCAACTAGAAAGTGTAAATTAATTTAGATTTTTCTGAAAAAAGAGAATATTCTTTAAATATAACACTTGTAGTTTTCAGGAATTATCTGTTCCTTCTGCTTTTTCTAGAATGTAGAACTTTCTGTTTTTTTCTTAGTCAATATCACTTGATGTTCCGTTCTGATTTTTTCTAGCAATGCTGGTTCCTTCAAGAGGTCAAGTGCTGTTCGTGCTAATAGTTCAGCTGCGATAGCGATGGAAGCCAATCCCTTTTCGCTTTTTGCGGCTGCTTTAAATTCTTCCGTATGACCGGCGATGTATTCATCTGAGATAGCTACTGTCGGCTGGATCGTGGGAATGACCTGACTGACATTGCCGACGTCTGAAGAGCCTAAGCTCGTTCGCTGCTGCTCTTCGATCTCATCTAAAGGCACGCCGACTGCTTCAGCATGCTGGAAAAAGATATCATCAAACGAAGGTGTCACGATGACGTCATCGACAGCGTTTTGGAATAATCCGAATTCATAGGTCGTACCTGTACTGAGCGCAGCGCCTTTTACGATATTCTCGACTTTCTCGTAGACGCTATCTAATGTTTGACGATTAGCAGCGCGTAAATAAAAACGTCCTGCAGCGTATTCTGGGATAACATTGGCTGCTACACCGCCGTCCGTAATGATCCCATGGATATTGACATCTTTTGGCAACTGCAAACGTAATGCGTTGATACCATTGAATACTTGGATCAGCGCTTCTAGCGCATTCACACCTTTTTCAGGAGCAGCTGCCGCATGTGAAGCCACACCATAAAATTTGATGTCTACTGGATCATTTGCCAATGATTCAGTCGTTTTTCCATAACGGTAAGCCGGATGAACACATAATGCTGCATCCACATCATCGAAAAATCCTTCTCGAACAAAGCTTCCTTTTGCCGAGCCATTTTCCCCGCCTTCTTCTCCTGGAGTCCCGTAAACTCGGATCTCTCCGCCGATGTCATCGATCACTTGCTTGACGGCACTTGCCGCTAATACAGAATAGGTTCCGAATAAATTGTGTCCGCATGCATGCCCGATCCCTGGCAGCGCATCATATTCCGCTAAAAAAGCGATCGTAGGCCCGTCTTTTTCTGAGAGATAGCGGGCATCGAAGCCAGTACGGTGCCCAGCGACATTTTTTTCTACTTGGAAACCTTCTTTTTCCAGTTGTTGGATCAGTGCATCTGAAGAGTAAAATTCATAATTGCTGACTTCTGGGTGTTCGTGAATATCTAAGGCCAGTGCCTGGTATTCTGACAGGCGTTCATTGATATAATCCTTCAATTGGTCGTTCACACTCGTTGATATAGTCATAAAAAATTCCTCCTTGAATATGTTTTTATTTTTTATTTTCGTCCAAAGGTTTCCCAAGCCGGAACACTAGAGCCTTTGGATGTCTCTTCGATCACTTTCGCTGTTTCTTCGGTCTGGTATGCGTCGACGATTTTCTGATATGTTTTGTTATCCTCATCTTCTTTTCTTGCAACGATGATATTTACATATGGACGAGCGTGTTTATCTACCGGTTCCAAGAAAATCGCATCTGAGGTTGGATTGAATCCAGCATCGACTGCTACGCCACTGTTGATCACTGAGACATCGACATCTGATAGTGCACGTGCCGTTTGTGAAGCATCCAATTCAGAAATAATTAATTTTTTCTTATTCTCAGTGATATCCGAGACAGTCGGGGTCTGACCTTTGGATTCATCCACTTTGATCAGCCCAGCTGTTTGCAGTAAAAGCAGCGCTCTTCCGCCATTGGTCACATCATTCGGGATAGCTACTTTCGCCCCTTCTTCGATCTCCTCGATTTTCTTGATTTTATCAGAGTAGATTCCCAATGGTGCGTTCACTGTATTCCCGATCGACACAAGATCCGTGCCATGTTCTTTGTTGTAGTTATCCAAGAAGAACTGATGCTGAAAAGCATTGAGATCAATAGATCCATCAGCTAATGCTGCATTTGGCTGATTGTAATCAGTGAATTTTACATAGTCCAGATGGATACCTTCTTTTTCCAAACGCGTTTTCACATCATCCCATACATCCGTATCTTCGCCGATGATCCCCAATTTCACTGTCGTCTCTTTCTTGTCGCTTGTCGTTGCTGCCTTTCCTTGACTGCACCCTGCTAACCAGATCACTGCTGCTAGCGTAAGTACTGCAAAACGAATACCCTTTTTCATGTGTGGTTCCTCCTTGTTTAATGGCTTATTTTTTTGATCAATAGATTACTGATAAATTGACTTAGAAAAACTAAAACTAGAATCAATAACGTCGCAACAAGCGTCACATCAGTCTGGAAACGATTATATCCTCGTGAAATAGCTAGATTCCCTAAACCGCCTGCGCCAACCGCCCCAGCCATCGTCGTCAATCCGATCACATTGATGAACGTCAGTGCAGATGCCCGGATGATCCTAGGCAGTCCTTCGATCAGATAGACACGTAAAATGATCCCGATCGGACTTGTCCCCATCGCTTCTGCTGCTTCGATCACGCCAGGATCAACTTCTAGCAAAGCATTTTCTATTTGCCGAGCGAAGAACGGCACGACGCCGAAAACTAGCGGAACTAAAGCGGCTTTTGCACCGATCGTTGTGCCTACCAGAAATCGAGTAGTCAATGCTAAAAGAGACAGTAAAATGATAAAAGGGATCGAGCGTACGACATTGATCAGTTTATCTAGGAACTCGAATAACAAACGATTGGCTAATAACCCTTTAGGACGTGTCACGACTAATGTCACACCTAAAACTATCCCGATCACACCTGCGACCAGTGCTGTCCAAAATGACATATATAACGTTTCTTTCGTTGCTTCGATAAATTCATCTGGTATCGTGTACGCATTCGGCAAATAAGTCTCTAGAAAATTTGTCATACTACTTTCCTCCTTCGATCACTCGTATCTGGCTGTTTTTTTCATCTTTTTTCAGGATATGCACGATCACTCCTTGACCGATCAGATAATCAAGGGCTTTTTGCCGTTGATGGGTTTCACCGGACAAGGTAACGACTAGACTTCCTAAAGGCGTTTCTTGAAGAAATTCCACATTTCCATAAAGAATGTTAGCTGTCACTTGATATTTGCTGTATAAATGTGCGATCAGCGGCTCATTGGTCCGATTCCCCACATAGCTTAATTCTACTAACCACTTATTTTCCAGCTGATGCGCAAATGCCGAATGCTCTTGGATTCTTTCAAGTGCTTGGTCGATATGTGTCGCTGTGCGTATGAAATCTTTCGTCAGTTCTTCTTTTGGATCACTGAAAATTTGGATACTGCTGCCTTTTTCGATGATTTTTCCTTTTTCCATGACTGCGACTTTGTTACATATTTCTTTGACGACTTGCATCTCATGGGTAATCAAAACGATCGTCAAACCAAGCGTGCGATTCAGTTTTTTGAGTAATGTCAAGATCTGTTGGGTCGTTTTAGGATCAAGGGCACTGGTCGCTTCGTCACATAACAGTACTTTTGGTTCATTTGCTAGAGCACGAGCGATCGCGACTCGCTGTTTTTGTCCTCCAGATAGCTGTTTAGGATAGGCATTGGCTTTGTCTGCTAGTCCGACTAGTTCAAGCAGTTCGTTTACTTTCTGACAACGTTCCTGTTTTGATTTCCCTGTATATTTGAGCGAAAAATCAACGTTGTCAAAGATCGTACGGCTTTCCATCAGATTAAAATGCTGAAAAATCATCCCGATCGTTTTTCGTTCTTTCCGAAGCGCTTTTGGCGAAAGTTCGCCTAGATTGGTACGGTTGATGATCACTTCCCCTTCTGTGGGCTTCTGAAGTAAGTTCATGACACGCACCAATGTACTTTTCCCTGCTCCGGAATACCCGACGATGCCGTAGATATCCCCTTTTTCAATGTTTATATCCACTGCTTCTACTGCTCTTATTTCTTTTCCTTTTTGCTGGAAAGAAACAGAGACATTTCGTAATTCGATCATTTTTTTCCTCCTTTTTTAGATAAAATGAAAAAGACGTCCTCAAAAAAACGAACAAAGTCATTTTCTTGAGGACGCCTTTTTGCGTGTTACCACCTCAGTTCAAGCTGCACTCGCGCACAGCTCCTCTTCAAGTACAAACATACTCTAGCAAGATATCGGTCGCAGCCGTCACCGCCTTACAGATCTGCTCGGGGTGAATCGCTCAATAGCCATTTTCCAGCATAAGTCCTTGCTTCTTTTCAGCTGCCGAAGCTCTCTGTCAAAGGATGTTCTGCTGTACTTACTACCTCATCGCGAAAAATGATTCAAATAAAAAAGTCCTTTTACCAGCACAAGATATGCTGGTAAAAGGACGACATGTCGTGGTACCACCTTTTTTCGGAAGTTTCCTTCCCTCAGTCCAACGTCTCGCTATTCGAGAGATTGGTGTTCGTTTTAACGGTCGAACGTGTTTTTTCCGAATTTGCCTACTTATCGACAAATTATTCTCCAAGGCCATTTTCAACTTTTCACACCTGACTCTTTCCACCTACCAGAGTCTCTCTGTAAAGTCTTCCAAGCTTACTTTCCTCATCAACGAAATGATTATTCTGTTGTTGGAATCAACCTACATGAGTGAAAATAAAAAGTCAAGCATAAAAATTGGATAAAGTGTCCAAAACATCAATTGTTTGTTTTTTTATCCAATAGATCAATAACAACTCGTAGATCATTTCCTTCCGTCAGAAGGTTCAATTTTTCTTTCTCTTCTTTCGAGTAATTCCGTTCAAAGCTTGAATCGGGAATCAGCACCACACCAAGCCCTGCTCTAGAAGCAGAAGTTGCTCCGACTAATGAATCTTCTACTGCAAATGCTTCAGGAGCAAGGAGATCCGTTCGTTCCAAAGCGGTCAGGTAAGGGATTGGAGAAGGTTTGTTCTCCGCCACCTCATCTCCGAAGGTAAATGTATCGAAAAAAGGTTTCAGTCCAAATTGATCCAAAATGTCTGTGGCTCTTTTCGTAACAGTAGTCGTTGCCAATCCGATTTTCAATTCACGTTTTTTTAATTCTATCAGAATATCTTTTGCGTAAGGTTTCAATTGGATTTCTCCATGGCGAAGCTGTTCATAAAAATATTCTTCGCGTTTTGCTCGAACTTCTTGTACTTTTTCAGGACTTCCAGCTGCCTGGACTAAGATATCAAAGCTTTGCTTCCAATTTTTTCCACCCCACGCATCGACGATTTCTTTAGGGATCTCGATATCGAATTGTTCGAATCCCCAAAGCCAGCCGTCACGATATGTTTTTTCTGTGTCTACTAGTAACCCGTCTAAATCAAATATTGCGCCTTTCATACTTTCACTAATCCTTTCAGAAAACGTTACATTCAGTTTATCATGATTGGCACAGAAAAAACAGATTAGCCGGTTTTCTTATAACAATTCACCGAATTTTCGGATATAGAATTTTTTGACGAATGTGACTAATGCTAAATAAGCAAGTACTGTGACAAATAGCCAGATCCAGTAAGTTCCTGGTAATGGCAGCAACCCAAGTTCTGCCCCAAAACCTGTAAACGGCAGAAGCGAACCGACTAAAATCCCTAAAGTCGTGATGATGATCATCGCAAATGTCGCATTGCTTTGGATAAATGGAAGCTTTGGCGTACGCAATGCGTGAAGAACCAATGTCTGCGTCCACAATGATTCCACGAACCAACCTGCATGGAACAATGCGATGAATACAACTTGCTGCGAACTTGTCAATGTATGGAAACTCCCGCCTACGACAGCAGGACAAATGATGAAGTACATCAATAGATACGTAGTGATATCAAACACAGAACTTGTAGGTCCAAAGTAAATCATGAACTTCCCGATACTTGAAGCTTCCCATTTTTTCGGTTCGTCCAGATATTCTTTGTCCATCCGATCCCAAGGAAGCGAGATACATGAAACATCATAGATCAGATTCAAAAACAGGATCTGCAAAGGTAGCATAGGTAAAAACGGCAAGAATGTGCTGGCAATCAGTACAGAAAACATGTTGCCGAAGTTCGAACTAGCAGTTGCTTTGATATACTTCATGATATTCCCGAATGTTTCTCTTCCTGATAACAGCCCTCTTTCTAAAATCATCAAGTCTTTTTCCAAAAGAATGACATCTGCTGATTCCTTGGCGATGTCGACAGCCGTATCGACGGAAATCCCGATATCAGCGACTTTCATAGCAGGTGCGTCATTGATTCCGTCTCCCAAGAATCCGACTGTGTGTCCATTTTTACGTAGCGCTGTCGTCAAACGGGCTTTTTGTTGCGGGTTCAATTTGACGAATACGTCATGCTCTTCTGCTACTTTCGCTAATTTATGGTCATCCATTTCTGAGATTTTTTCGCCTGTGATCAGTTCATTGATTTCTAATCCGACTTGTCGGCAAACAGAACGAGTGACTAATTCATTGTCACCAGTCAGAACTTTGACAGCAACACCGTGGTTTTTCAGAGCTTGTAGTGCTTGCTTTGTTGTTTCCTTTGGTGGATCAAGGAAAGCAAGATACCCAATCAGTACCATATCGGATTCATCTTTGACTGAAAATTCTCCTACGACACTTGGATTCGTTTTTTGTGCGACACCGATGACCCGCAAGCCATCTTCATTCAGATCTCTCACTTTGTTCAATACCGCTTCTTTTCGTTCTTTGGTCAATGGGCTCACGTTTCCGCCCATATCGATATAACTTGAGATATCCAGCATTTCTTCGATAGCGCCTTTGGTAATCATCTGTGTTTTTCCGGCTGAATCTTCTACGACGACACTCATACGCCGACGTTCGAAATCAAATGGGATCTCATCGACTTTTTGATAGTTGATCTTGTCTGTATCCAACGTTTCTGATGCTTCATCGATAATCGCGACATCCAGCAGATTTTTTAGTCCTGTCTGATAATAACTATTCAAATACGCATGGCGTAATACACGATCATCCTCATTTCCTTCACAATCCATGTGGTATTCTAAAATAATCTTGTCTTGTGTGAGTGTTCCTGTTTTATCTGTACATAATACGTCGATTGCTCCGAAGTTCTGGATCGCATTCAGATTCTTGATCACTGTTCCTTTTTTTGCCATCACGCTTGCGCCTTTGACCAAGTTCGTGGTAACAATCATCGGAAGCATCTCAGGTGTCAAGCCGACAGCGACAGATAAACCGAAAAGGAACGCTTCTAACCAGTCTCCTTTTGTCAAACCGTTGATAACGATCACAGTTGGCGCCATCAATGCCATGAATTTGATCAATAACAAGGACGTCTTGTGGATCCCCAATTCGAAGTTTGACTTGATCGGTTTTTCAGACAAGGTCTCTGCTACATGACCGAATAAGGTATCATTTCCGACTGATACGATGATCCCTTCCGCACTTCCGCTGATCACATTGCTTCCCATGAACACAAGATTTTCATAGCTTGTTTCACTTTGATTCGCATTGTCGCAGATCGCTGCATGTTTTTCTACAGGATAACTTTCACCTGTCAACGCTGCTTGCGAAATGAACAGATCCTTCGCTGATAACAATCGCATGTCTGCAGGGATCATATCTCCAGCAGATAATCGTACAAGGTCTCCACACACGATTTCTTCCATGGGGATTTCTGTATAACGGCCGTTTCGTTTCACTGCCGCGGTCACTTTTACTAAAGATTTCAATTTTTCAGCTGCTTGATTAGAGCGGACAGATTGGATCAGGGTCATCGTTCCGCTGACGATCACCATCGTGAAGATGATTGCGACACCAAATAGATCTTTGTCACCAGGTGCTGCCAGTACGTATTCTGTGATGAATGAAATAACACCTAGTGCGATCAGTACGAGTGTGAAAGGCGTGATATATGCTTTTAAGACTTCGATAATAAATGGCGTCTTCTTTCCATAAGAGATCGCATTTTCCCCATATTGTTCTCTGGAAACTTCGATTTGCTTTTCGGATAATCCTTTGTCCGTTGTACGAAAATGTGCGAATAATTCCTGTTTGCTTTTGCCTGCAAAAGCAGCATAGATTTTTTGTGTATCTTTCTTTTTTTCCATATCGATCTTCTCCTTTGAATCCAAAAAACAGCAGATACGCTTGTTTTTCGAATGTTTTTCTTATTCAATGGATCGATAGAGAAAAAGGCTGATCTAAAGGGGCTGAAAACAGATAGATAATAGTCTCAACCGGCCTTTTCTCTAACGATTTTTTCTTCGAAGGACTGTCATCCATTTGTTCTCATCTCCTTTACTTGTACGTTTTTTTTCGATTTTTTTCCTGCGGTTTGCCGTCTATTTGTCATTTTCCCAACAGAATCACCTTCTTCTTGATGTATTCGGAAGACCTTAAGATTCATTGCATGTAAAAAACCTCTCGCCAAATACTCAGCGAGAGGTTGAAAAAGCATGCTAAAAAAGCTTTGATGATCTCATCGTTGAGTTTTGACACTGTACAACGTAAAAAGCAGTTCTCTGCTTTTAGCTACCTTATGAAAAGCCTTGTCTCGACAATTCCTGTTCTACCCATTGGCGTCTCTCGACGTTTTTGGGCAGTAGCCTGTGTTTGTATAGGAGCCTCACCTAACAAATCTTATTCGGTTTTCCTTTGTCAATATAACAACTATCGGAGAAGATGTCAAATCCGATTTTAAATTTTTCCATTTCTTTTTCGATCCCATTACTTACACGCCTCGTTCGGTACAACTTCTTCCTCTGATGTATACGCGGTTTTGTTTGTCACCTCGAGTCTCTCCCAGTATAATGGAACTATACTGAGAGGAGTTGGAAAGTATGGATATGGAACGAACACTTGTCATTATCAAACCAGACGGCGTCAGACGGCATCTAGTCGGCAGGATCATCCAGCGCTTTGAAGAAAAAGGATTAGCGATCGCTGAGATGAAATTCGCCACGATGTCTGCGACACTTGCGAAGGAACATTATCAGCATCTGTCAGAACGCAGCTTCTTCGATGAGCTGATCGACTATATGACATCTGGTCCTGTTGTTTATCTAGTCCTAGTCGGAGAAGACGTCATCGACCTCGTTCGAAAAATGGTCGGTGCAACCAAAGCAGTTGATGCTGCGCCCGGTACGATCCGCGGGGATTACGCACTTCCCGGAACGGAGAATATCATCCATGCTTCTGATTCGCGTGATTCTGCTCTAAAAGAAATCACTCGTTTTTTCCCGCCTTATGATGATCAGGTGCTGGAAAACAGTATCCATCCAAAATCAAACTGATTTTTATCGAACTCAGCTGCTGGACTTTGCACATTCCAGCAGCTTTTCTTCTAGTTCCTTACGTTGGTTTTCTCCCAAAGTGTACTCGATAACTGAAAAAAGCGGCTGGATCTCTTCTGCAAGAATCGGTTCGCCTAATGCTGCAGAAATCAGACGCCGATGGTATTCCGACATCAGCCGTTCATAGATAACTTCCGATTTTTTCTTGAAAGCTAGACTCCTCTGCAAGTCCTCATTGACACTCCGCGCCTTTTTGTAACGCTTATTTTCGATATAATAGAGCGTCAGATTTTTCAGGAACGTAAAAAAGCGCTGTTCATCACTTTTGAAATCTGCCAATTGCCGCATTCGTTTTTTGATCTTCATATAATTGTTCTCAATAAACGAATCACTGAAAATAGAAGGGAACTCGGCTAAAATAGCCAGCTCAAAATGTCCATACTCCTGCATCCGGGTAAAATATTCTTCGATCGTTCGGCACTCATACCGCAAAAACTCAAGCTGCAGCTCATGTTGCGTCCCGTTTTTCCAGAATAAATGGAGATTCAGCACCAAATAATACACATCTGCAGTTTTTTTGAATTGTCGGCGATTGTCCGCGATCTCTTTGTAGGGATCGAAACTGTCCTCATGTACCTTATTCAGCAGATCCCGTTTTTTCTTTTCCTTTGTCGGTTCATCGACTTGATTGCGGATCCACTCATATTCAGCTAAGGTCATATTCATCCGATCCAAAAATGATTTGAGTGTCAAAAATGATATTTTCTGGACTGACTGGTTCTCCATACCTACCAAAGAGGTCTTGGAACATATCCCTTTCGCTAGTTGCGATTGTGTCAGTTTTCTGTTCATTCGAAGCTTTTTGATCAATTCTCCATCGTACATAGTATTTCTCCTTTATGGGTTGAATTTATCAGCAGATTTTTTCATGAAGAACAAGACAACGGAGTGAGTGTGACTCTTTTTTTCTCACGGACCCGACTCTTAGAACCCCTCAATAGAAAAAATTCTGCTGCATTCATTAAATAAATACGCTAAAAGAAGAAACTTTACGAAAAATAATAAAAAAACTTCTAAAAAGTTGAGATTTCCCAACTTTTTAGAAGCAACTCTTTATTTGGTTGAAGAAGCATCTATCGGATAAAGATCCTGCGTCGATTTATTCCCATTTTTGGAATAGACGCTTGTTGAATTGCCGCCTTTTTGTTTTTCAATCGCTGCATTTCGCTCTGCTTCATTCTGGTAATCATATTGTTTCGGATCAATGGTCTGGAATCCGTCAGGGACATAAAACCGCAAAAGATTTTCCTGATTCAGTTTATCAGAAAGACTCAATGCTTTCTTGACTTGTTCCTGATCTTTGGCAATCTCTTCAGCGACTCCAGCACTCTTTGGATCGATCACTTTTCCGGTCTTATTCGCATATGTTTTACCGCCTAGCTCCGTATAATCCGGTGTCACGAAATTGCCGTTTCGAAAAGCTACGACTTGATCGTGTTTTGGAGATAACAGATCTGTGCCGAAATGGATATAGTTCTGATCATCCACACCTACGAGATGGAGCAGTGTTGGCAACACGTCGATCTCTCCGCCATATTCATGATCGACTTCTCCTTTTGTATAACCTGGGATATGGAACATCAGAGGTACTCTTTGCATTTGTGCATTGTCGAATTCATTCCAAGTATCTGGATCTTTTCCAAGAGCTGTCGCCAGATCTTTATTATCTGTATTCGAGATACCGAAATGATCGCCGTAGATCATGAATATCGACTGCTGATAGATACCTGATTTTTTCAGATACGTAAAGAACTGTTCCAGAGATTGGTCGAGATAATGAGCGGTACGAACGTAATTATCGACTGTACTATTCCCTGTGTTCAAGGATGGAAAATCAAAATTCTGATCATCCGTATAATATGGCGTATGGTTCGTGACAGAAAGAAATTTCGCATAAAACGGCTGCTGCAGATGCTCAAGATAAGGAACAGATTCCCGGAATAAATCTTTGTCCAAGATCCCATACCCTAATGTCTCATCGGATTCATTAAAATAAGAACGGTCAAAGAAGTTATCATAACCCATGTTTTTATAAACATGATCCCTGTTCCAGAAACTAGCGACGTTCCCATGAAAAACTGCACTTGTATACCCTTGTGTTTGACTCAAGATAGCTGGTGCAGCTTGGAAGACATTGTCCGAGCCAAGTTCCGTGAAGAGAGAGCCTTGCGGTAAGCCGAATGTGCCAGTTTCCAGCATATTTTCTGCATCGCTCGTCTTCCCTTGTCCTACTTCATGGAAAAAGTTGTCAAAGCTGATCGTTGACTGGTTTTGGAACAGACTGTTCAAGAAAGGCGTCACTTCCTGCCCATCGACTTTCATATTGATCAAAAACTGCTGGAAGCTTTCTAAATGAAGAACGATGATATTCCTTCCTTTAGCGATCCCAAAAGTCTCAGGATTAGGTTCAGCGTAATGCTGTTTCGTATAAGCCAATACATCGTCGATCCCGTTACTGCTTGCATGGGCTCGAACACTGCTTGTCATTCCGGTTTTGATCCCATCATAGATCGTATAGGCATCGATTCCCAAATACTTCACGATATATGAACGATCGAATGTCCGTTGCAGTAATTGCGGGCGATTTGCTTCACTCAACGCCAGATTCCCGGAAAAAATCAGGACGGAAAGACAGCTGACGGCAACAGCCATTGATTTCGTGACAGGTTTGCTTTTCAAAGGTATCTTCTTTATGAACATCCACGAAAGAATCCCTATGAATACGAGGATATCGAGCCAGTAAATCAGATCATGCGGCTTCATCAGCGAAAAGGAGCTTCCTGATAGTCCTTGCGAGACTTTTGAAAAACCGAGTGCTGATTTCACCGTGATGAAATCCGTGAATTCCCGATAAAAAATAATATTCAAATATAACAAAAGTGTATTAAGGATATCGACGATCAGAAGAAAAATGAGCGCCGGTCTCACTTTCTTTATATATAATGAGAGCCCGAAAAACAGCAAGGTTGTCGCAATCGGATTGATCCATAAAATAAAATACTGGATACTCCCTTCTACGCCCAAAGAAAAATCTGTGTAATAGGCAATGATCGTTTTAAGCCAAAAGAAAAACGCGGCGATCAAAACGACCGTTAGACGATTTTGGCACAATTTTTTCAGTTGTGTCACAGTTATCACTTCTCTCTACGTATTTTTTATTATTCTGCTCCTAAAAAATGAAATTTTTATAAAAAAAACATCAGCTTAAGATTTTTTTATTATTTATTAAGATTCTGTATTTACGTAGAAATCATTAGGGCGGTAATTTCGAGGGAAAGATCCTAATGCTGCTTTTAGCGACCTCAAGCTCTCCTTAGTCAGCAGATACCACTCTTTTCGTTTTTTATTCCGCTTCATAAATCAGCTGAAAATTATTTTTTTTATCTACCATGGATGGATTGTATTCTCCTTCGCTAAATATCAGATTTTCATCCCCATTTTCCATCAAATATTCCCTGGTGGTATTTTCTTCCAACACTGTCAGATCAGGGTCTTTATACAATTTGTCTCTGACTACAAATACATACGAATTGAAATCTTTTTCTGAATAATAGATCTCTTTTATACTTTCTTTATTCAGATCCTCATGAAAAGAAGATGTGTCCCGTTCTTTTCTGGACATATGAAAGCACTGATTTTCTTTTTCCATAAAAGAAGCCATTGCCTCTTGTGCTTGCGCATCAAATTGATTTTTTTGGCTACTGCAAGCCCCCAACACCCCAATAGCAAGAATTAATAACAGATACTCAAATGCTTTTTTCATTCAATCACTCCCATCGACTATTATAACAAACTTCCTTTCTCTTTTAAGCCTCCGAACGGATTTTATTCTAAATGCAAATGTCTTTGATACCGAAAAAGAGCAGTCCGCTTTCTTTTGCGGACTACTCTTTCGTTCGTTCTTTTTCTATTGTTAGGGATTAAATCCCTGGTTTTGCGTACTTGTATCATAATCGTTGAGATTGGTCCCGACCGGATCACTTTCTCCAGATGTATCAGAGGATGAGGTACCAAGATTTTCTGAATCTGCGCCCGCCGTATTCGAAGTCTGCGTTTTCTCTGTGTTTTTCTTCACTTTTTCGTTCGTTTTTTTCCAATCTGCTAAACGGCTAGCCACTACTTTGGCATCTACTTTTTCAGAAAAACGTTTGATCACTTTACCGTTTTTCAAACGTGCCAGCTTTTCTCCGCTGTTCGATAACACGAGCACCGTCAATCGTTTGTCCTTGTATTGATACTGTCTGAGAGAAATAGCACTTAATACATCATCAATATTGATGAACTGGTTTTCTTCTTTTGTTTTCGGAAGGTAGATTTCTAATTCGCCTTTTTCATAATTCGCTGTTATTTTGTAATCTTCCCACCAATACGTCTTAAATTCTTTTTTGAATTTATCTACTGATTCTTTACTTGCTACGATTTCTTCTGTGTTTTTTTGAGCGAGATCTGCTGTCATTTTCCCCGAGACTGCCGCGGATAAAATAAGCAGCAGGAAAAATCCAGCTAACCAAAAGAGAAGAAATGGTCTCTTTTTTCTCATGCCTTCCTCCACTCCTATTCGATTTTGACTATTCCATTATATACAAAAATGGGATAGAAAGACAAAAAAGTTAAAAAAAGAAGTGAAATAATGGACTTTATTTTTTCGAAGGAAAAAGGAGGTGTGACCAAAGACTTGTCATACCTCCCTTTTCCGAATAAACGGTGTTCAAAAGCTTGCATCTACGATAATAAGCCCAACCAAACAAAAAATAGGAAGAACTATTTTTATTTGGCTGTTCTTATTATTTGATGTAGGACAGCTTTGTTACAACCTCTTATTCTCTATCACTCATTCATTTTTCAAAATCCATTGTTATCAGCAACTTCTTTGAACCAGTGGCCCGATTTTTTGATGGTACGTTTCCCATTTTGATCCAGATCTACTGAAATGAATCCATAGCGATTTTTATAGGCATTTGTCCATGACCAGTTATCCATACACGTCCACATATGGTAACCTAAGCAATTTGCCCCTTCTTGGATTGCTTGATGTACATATTTCAAGTGTTCTCGTACAAATTCGATTCGATAGTCATCATGGATCATCCCGTCTTCTTGAAGGAAGCGTGATTCGTTTTCGACACCCATCCCGTTTTCTGAGATAAAGCAATCGATATTGCCATAATGATTCCGTACATTGATCAATATATCATAGATGCCTTTTTCGTAAATTTCCCAGCCGCGATAAGGGTTCATCTTCCGATTCGGCATTTCGTAATTATCGAAGTAATCTTCTGGCATCGGGCTGTTTTCGACATCGATTGGGGTCTCTTTTTCTTTGATCCGTCGTGGTTGATAATAGTTGATTCCGAGAAGATCGACTGTGTTTTCCCTGATCAGTGCAAGATCGCCTTCTTGATGTTCTGGCACGATCCCAAGTTCTTTGATGATTGTGATCAGATCTTCGGGAAATTCACCTTTCACTGCAGAGTCTAGAAAAGAACGGTTGAAAAACGCATCAGCTATCCGAGCTGCTTTTACATCTGCTTCGTTTGTTTCATCACGAGGATAGCTTGGTGTCAAATTCAAGATGATCCCGATCTTCCCCTCTTGTTCCATGGAATGATAGGCACGGATCGCCAGTGCAGAAGCCAAGGCCTCATGAAATCCCACTTGGACTGCCTTTTTCATATTTGATTCCTCTGGATAATGCCAACGATACAAATAGCCAGCTTCTACTGGGACGATCGGTTCGTTGTGTGTGAACCATTTTTTGACCTTCGAACCAAACAGTTCAAAGCAAGTCTTTGCATACTTTTCATATGCCAGGACTGTTTCGCGGTTCAACCAACCGCCTTTTTCCTGTAAATACATCGGCAGATCAAAATGGTACAGATTCATGAATGGTTCGATACCGTTTTCAATCAATTTATCTAAATAATCATTGTAAAAACTGACTGCTTCTGGATTGATCTCGCCCGTTTCGTCCGGAATCAAGCGACTCCATTGGATGGATGTTCGAAAAGAATTATGGCCGGTCTGCTTCATCAGCTGTACATCTTCTTTATATTTGGTATACACTTGTGATGCTTTGTCAGGACCTACTTTATTGAAGAATTTTTCAGGTTCTATTCCATACCAGTAATCAAAAATATTCTCCCCTTTTCCGTCACCTGGGACACGTCCTTCTGTTTGCGGTCCGCTCGCAGCAGACCCCCACCAGAAATTTTCTGGAAATTGATATCGTTTCATCTACTCGCCTCTTTCTTCGTTTGTTTTCTTCTCTACATTGATTCCATCGATCTCATTTTCGATAACGATGACTTTCCCTGCACTGATTTCTTGGTTTTTTATCCGTTTCAATAACAGGTCTGCGGCACATTCCCCGATTTTTTCGGTAGGAGGTGTGATCGTTATCTGGGGAAGATTGCTCCGACTGTTTTTATCTAGATAATCATAGTGGCTGAACGCAATGTCTTGTCCAATGCGTACACCCTCTTGATTGAAACATTCGAGTACACCGATCGACATATTGTAATTACTGACGAACAGTGCTGTCACCCCTTTTTCTAACAACTCTTTTGCTCCAGCAAACCCGCTTCGTCTGGAATAATCACCTGTAAAAACTTCCAATTGGCTTTGAGGATATGCTTGGATCGCGTTCCTAGCTCCTGCTAAGCGTTCGCGTGCCGCATAATCTGTTTGTGAGGCAGCAATAAACCCGATCTTTTGATGACCAGATGCTGCATAATGACGGATGACTGTTTCCACGCTTTTTCGATCATCAATAAGGATCGAATCGATCGTGTTCACTGTCTTCGGACAATTCAATGCAACTATTGGGATTTCGATTTCCCCTAGTTCTTCGATGCCTGACCACTCTTCTTCCGATAAAAAAACGATCAATCCATCTACTGCATGTTTCGTCAAATGGTCGACTTTACGGCTGATCAGCTCTTGTTCTCCTGTGAATCCACTGAGTAACAAGCTATACCCGTTTTCTTCTGCTACTTTTTCGATTCCTGTAATGACTTCGGATCCAAATCGGCTTGAGATGCCATTGATCAGCAGACCGATCGAAAAACTTCGATTGTTTTTCAATCCTTTGGCGATGATGTTTTCCTTATAATCCAGCGTTTTGATAGCTGCTTCAATTTTTTCTCTATTTTCTTCTTTTAACTGCTGTCCATTCAAGTAACGTGAAACGGTCCCAACCGCCACTCCTGCTAATTGTGCGACATCTCGAATCGATGACATATTCCTTCACTCCTGCTAGCTCCACTCAATTGCTATTTTTCATTTGTTGTTCATAATTACTAGACGATGATGATCATCTTCTGATCGTTTATAAGTTCAAAGATTTTTTATTGGGTTCTCCTTTTCCTATTTCTCAACCGTAATTGAACCGGTTCATTTATAAATATAACATGTTTCTCTGTTTTTGCAACCACTTTCTTCAAGCGTTTTCTCGTGTTGTTTTGAAGAGATTGGCCTTTCTTGGATAAACAACGAATTTTTCGAAAAAACTTCTCTTTTTTTCACTTTCTCTTTGTTTTTATTCCTTTATCTGGATTTTTTCTCTCACATCCGTTTCAAGTTCCAGTCTCCAATGGTATAATTTCCTTATCCTATTATATGGGGGCAATTTTTTTGAAGAAATTAATCATATTGATGGCTTTGGTGACAGGTATTTTTACTTTAACTGGTTGCAACACAGGTCAATCAACAGACAAAACGACTGAAACCACCACTTATCAAGCGGATAAAGCGGATATTACTGACAGCATCTACACACTCAAGGTTCGGGAAGACTTGAATCTGGTGAGCGGAACGATCAAATTTACGGATAACAAGATGGAATGGACGCGAGAATACGATATCAAAAGCTCCGATTCTTCTGAGGAAATGGACAAAAAGACAACCTTGACAGATATTAAAATTACAACAGACAAGAATGTCTACACCATTTCTGGGAAGCAGAATGACAAAAACGTAAAAATCTCCTTTACGAAAATCGGGAACTATCGAATCAAGGATGAAGATGGGAACATCTACAGTCTGTAAGTATGATTGATCGATTCTTTTGTAAAATTTCTTAACATTCTTTGTTTCTCTCTCACTTTTCTGTTATATTGGATACGCATATCAGTGACAGAGGAGAGAAAAATGAACATATTTGATAGTCATGATTACTGTACATGTACGGACAGTAAAAATATTCATACAGAATTTAGCGATCAAGGCAGTCTTAGTATTTGTGACCACTGCCATAAATTAGTCAAAGATTCGTTTAAATCTTTTGACATGTACGCAGCTGAAAGCCATAAACGAAATTCTGTGAAAATGAAAAAATAAAGAAAACCTGCAGTAAAGCCGATTCGACTTATGCTGCAGGTTTTCTGTTCATATTCAGCCTAATTCCTGACCTTTTGCATGTTGATTATCTGTGAAATATCTACCAGCCGGCTTTCCTTCTAACTCGGCCAGTTTTTCTTGAATCTGCAAGATCACTTCTTTGGCATGTTCTGGTTTTTCGACAAAATCATATTTGTCGCCATCGATTTGGATTTTTGGGCACACATCGAAATCTTCGTACCATTGATTGTAACGTTGATTCAATGATTCGTAATAGTTATACAGCGTTTCATCGCTTTCTAACTGTTCATAATCGCGTCCGCGTTTTTTGATCCGTTTCAGCATCGTATCCAAAGAGACTTTGATGTGAACCATCAGATCCGGCCGTTTTTTCGGTGCTACATCGTCTAGTTCATTCAGCATCGTGTCCAGCAAGCTGTCATATTGCTTCACTTCGATATCTGTTACCCGACCTAAGTCTGCATTCAAATGAAACAGCAGACTGTCTTCATAGATCGAACGATCCAGCACGTTGTCATCATTGACTAGTGCGTTTTTCATTGCTAAAAAGCGTTTATTCAAAAAGAAAATCTGCAATAAAAATGCGTACTGCTCCGGATTCGAATAAAAAAGCGGCAATACTTCATTATCCTCTACGTTTTCATAAAAAGGTTTAGAATCGATTTCGTTCGCAAGCATATCTGTCAAACTGCTCTTGCCTGCGCCGATTGTTCCTGAAATTAATATCACTGACATGTCATCCTTCCTTTTCTATAAATATTCGCCAACATATGGTGTGACAGGAAGCGTATTGAAATCATAGTCGCGTACTTCCTGGTCTTTTTTCAAATAAGTATGCAGACTTTGTGTGACCATCAAGTTCGTAGGTACCGTTTCTTCTTGGAAAATGATCATCGGTTTTTTCAGCATGGTTGCGACACCTAGTTCATACGCAGTTCCCGGATCGATCGTCTGATGTTCAAAATCAAGGATCGCTACCACGAAATCAGCATCAGTCAGCTCTTCCATATCTTTTTCATAGACTTCTTGTGCCCAGCCTGCACTAAATATTTCATAGTTGCTTTCTTGATGATGTCTTGGAGAATAAAAATCTGTGACTGTCGGGTTTTCCTCCAATGCTTTTTCGATACGGCTTACTCGATCGATTTGTTCCTCCGAAAAAAATGGACCTGCTAGATAAATTTGACTCATTATTTTGCCTCCTTCAATAATGTATGGTTTCTATTTGCTTCTGTACGCAAACGATCGACAAGTTCTAATGGATTATTTGAAAAAAACACACGTTCCATCCATTTTGCGTCCATGAATCCTTCTTTAGCAAATGTTTCTAATAATAACTTCAAGCCTGTATAATAACCACCGATATCTAAAATACCGATTGGTTTGTCCGGCGTCAGACCAATGGCGATCCAAGAAAGCAGTTGAGAAAATTCTTCTAATGTTCCAAGCCCTCCTGGAAAGACCAAGACAGCATCACATTTTTCAAACAGCAATACTTTTCGTTCGTCGATGGTATCTGTTGGGATAAACGTGGTGACGTCTGTCCCTGGCAACTCTGTTTCGAAAAGCCCTGTAGGATAGATCCCTGTGACTTTTCCATCATTTTCTAAGACCGTTTTGCTGATCGTTCCCATGATCCCAGAATAGGAACCGCCATAAACGAGCTCGATTTCTTCTTGTGCCATATATTTTCCTAACGTTTGAGCAATAAATTTATAACTTTCTTTATTGCCGAAACGGGAACCGCAAAAAACTGTAAGCTTCAAAAAAAACACTCCCTAACTCAAAACTCTATTTTTATTCTACGCTTGTTTTTTTAAAATAAAAGACTAGATTTTGTATTTTTTTAGTGGTATAAGAAACACAAACCACCATATATAGTGTTTTTGTCTAAAGGAATTTTTTTGTCTAATTTCAGCTTTCGAATTTAAAAATAACGATTTAAAAAAGAATTGAAACGACTTTCTTTCGTACAGGCACACGAAATTGATCCGATTTCTTAATAACACTATTTATTTTTAGTGTTTTTTATCCCGCTGTTTCCTATAAGATTATCGCCATAGCTATTTCTCTCAGTGATTGTTATGTTTCACTAAAAACGAATGTTCCTCAAAACAAAGGAGCTGTGACAAAGGTCTTGTCGCAGCTCCTCTTTTTCGAATAAATGGTATTCAATGTTATACAGTTTTGAAAGATCCTGTGTACAATTGATAATATTCCCCTTGTTTGGCAATGAGTTCCTCATGATTCCCCCGTTCAATGATTTTACCTTGATCAAGCACCATGATCGCATCTGAATTCTGGACAGTGGATAACCGGTGTGCGATCACGAATACCGTTCGCCCTTCCATCAAAGAATCCATTCCTTTTTGGACAATCGTTTCTGTACGCGTATCAATGCTTGAAGTTGCTTCATCTAGAATCAGTACAGGTGGATCAGCAACTGCAGCACGCGCAATGGATAGAAGCTGTCTTTGTCCTTGTGACAGTGAATTGCCGTCATCACTTAATTCCGTTTCATAGCCATTCGGGAGCTGACGAATGAAATGATCAGCATTCACAAGCTTTGCTGCTTCATATACATCTTCGTCGGTTGCATCTAGTTTCCCATAACGGATATTTTCCTTGATCGTTCCAGTAAATAAATGCGTATCTTGCAGAACGACGCCTAAGGATCGCCGTAAAGAAGCTTTCTGGATATTGGTGATGTCTATGCCGTCATAGGTGATTGTTCCTTTCTGGATATCATAGAATCGGTTGATCAGATTAGTGATCGTTGTTTTTCCTGCGCCAGTGGCTCCAACAAATGCGATTTTTTGTCCTGGTTTTGCAAATAGCTGGATGTCATGGAGGATTACTTTGTTCGGTTGGTAACCAAAAGTCACATGCTCGAAGCGTACCTCTCCCTTTAATTCGACATACGTATTCGTATGTTCTCCAGATGTTTTCCATGCCCATTTTCCTGTGCGTTCTTTTGTTTCTCTGATCGTTTTGTCTGCTGTTTCCTCGATATTCACTAGCTCTATAGTCCCTTGGTCCTCTTCTGGTTTCTCATCGAGCAAATCAAATATCCGCTGCGCTCCTGCTAAAGAAAGAATGATTGCATTGAATTGCTGAGAAATCTGAGAAACCGGCATCGTGATACTTTTTGTAAACTGGACAAAAGAAGCAATACTCCCTAAGGTCAACGCAGTGACACCTGTGATCGAAAAAATGGCACCGATCACTGCAGTCAGCAAATACGTAAAGTTTCCGATATTTCCCATGATAGGCATCATGATATTGGCATAGGTGTTCGCTTTCGTCGAATTTTCTTTCAGCGCATCATTTAATTTGATAAAATCTGCGATTGCTTCAGGTTCATGGTTGAATACCTTCACTACTTTCTGTCCTTCAATCATCTCTTCTACATAGCCGTTGACCTGACCAAGCGAATGCTGCTGCAATGAAAAATACTTGCCGCTTTTGCTTCCCAATGTCCGAATAATAAAAACCATCAGTGAGACCATCAGCAAGACAAAAAAAGTCATTGGTATATTGAGGATGAACATCGCGATCACTAGAGCCGTAACAGTAACCAATGCAGAGAATGTTTGCGGTATGGATTGGCTGATCATCTGTCGTAACGTGTCGATATCATTCGTATATCTGCTCATGATATCTCCTGTGGCATTCGTGTCATAATAACGAATCGGCAGCTTTTCCATATGGGTAAACATCTCATCACGTATATCCTTCAGTATCCCCTGTGATACGGTCACCATCGTCCGATTATAGACATACGTGAAGAAAGCTCCTGTTAAGTACATCGCTCCCATCAGCAGGATCATCTGGAATAAAGGCGTAAAATCAGGGGACTGCTGCTTAGAAAGAGGTTCGATAAACCGATCGATCAATTGTTTTGTAAAGCTGATCCCGATCGCATTAGTCGCAGCACTAATGAGGATACTGATGAAAACGATGACTAAGCGCAGTCGGTATGTTCTTGTCGCATAGGAAAAGATACGTTTCAACAGCTTGATTGCGCTGACTTGCGGTTTATTCTTCACTGATTCGGCCTCCTTTTATCTGGGATTCATAGACTTCTTGATAAATCTTGTTTTTATCCAATAATTCTTCATGTGTCCCCATCCCGTTGATTTTCCCTTCATCCATCACAATGATCCAATCCGCCTCTTGGATCGAAGAAATACGTTGAGCCACGATGATTTTGGTTACATCCGGCAGTTCTTCGAGAAGCGCTTGGCGTATCCTTCGATCAGTTTTTGTGTCGACCGCACTTGTAGAGTCATCTAAAATCAAGATTTTAGGATTCTTCAGTAATGCGCGTGCGATCGTCAGCCGTTGTTTTTGTCCACCAGAGACATTCGTCCCTCCCTGATCCAAGATCGTCTCATATCCATCTGGAAAGGCTTGGATAAAGCTGTCTGCTTGAGCAAGCTTAGCTGCATGTCTGACCTCTTCAAATGTAGCTTCCTCGTTCCCCCAACGGAGATTTTCAAGAATGGTGCCCGAAAACAAGGTGTTCTTTTGTAAAACCATCGAAACCTGATCCCGAAGCGTCACTAGATCGTAGTCTTTTACATTATTTCCTGAAACATAAACTGCTCCTTCAGAAACATCATATAAACGGGGAATCAACTGGATCAGCGAAGTCTTCCCGCTTCCGGTTCCACCGATAATCCCCACTGTCTCGCCAGATGATATACGTAGACTGATATGCTTTAAATCTGATTCTGCTGATTGGTCATGGTATTTGAATGCCACGTCTTTAAACTCGATCTCGCCGTTTTCTATCTCTTTTGTTGCGTTGCGTGGACTTGTCAATGTACTATTTTCTGTTAAAACTTCTGAGACACGTTCGACAGAGGCTTCTGAGATCACGATCATGACAAAAATCATCGAAACCATCATCAAACTGTTCAAAATCTGCATCATATACATGATAAAACTCGTCAATTCACCTGCACTCATTGAACCGCCAACGACATATTTGGCACCGAACCAATACACGATCAACAATGAACTATAGATGGCAATCTGCATGATTGGGCTATTTAAAGCGATGATTTTTTCTGCCTTCATGAAAATCCGCTTGATCTCTTCAGAAGCTTGTTTGAACTTTTCGATTTCTTTGTCTTCACGTACATAAGATTTCACCACCCGTACACCGTTGATATCTTCTTGCACTGTCTGATTCAGCCGGTCATATTTCCGAAACACTTGGATAAAATATGGATGGACTTTATATACGATCCCAATCAAAATAGCTGCGACAACCGGAATGATGATCAGAATATCTAGCGCTAATTTGGTATTGGTGTAAGCAGCCATCGTAAAAGCAAAAATGATCGTAAATGGCGCTCGAATAATCGTTTTCAGTACCATCTGGAATGCGTTTTGGATATTCGTAATATCTGTTGTCAGCCGAGTGATCAAACTCGAAGCTGAAAACCGGTCAATGTTTTCAAAAGAAAATGTCTGGATATTTTTATAGATATCTTCGCGGAGATTCCCAGCAAAGCCTGCCGATGAATCAGAAGAAAATTTCCCGCCTAAAATCCCGAATGTCATCGAAAGACATGCGATCAAGCACATCAGCAGACCGATTTTCAAAATATAACCGATATCTTGTGTGCCGAATCCGCGATCTAAAATTTTTGCCATCAGAAATGGCAGCATGACTTCCATCGAGACTTCCAATGCCATGAACACCATCGTAAAGAAAGATGGTTTTTTATACTGCCTCAATGATTTACCTAATGTTTTATACATCTTCCACATTCCCCCTTATGATAAAAGTAACACTCCTTACTTCATCCATTTCCTCAATGATATGTATCTCTGTTTTTTCCACTTCTACGTATCAAGATATGATCTGCATCACACTGCAGCTATTCCCCCTTTGCTAGATGTCCCAGATACTTACTTAGAATAACTATTTTTTTATTATAGTCTTCCATTTTCTGAATAATCAATAAATTATCACGCTTCTTTCTGTATTCTCATAAACAGCCCAAAAAGAACAGAATCATCTGAACGCATCTCAAAAAAGCCTAGAGAACAATGAATTTCTTCATCCTCTCTAGGCTTGTCCGTCTCATCGTTTGATTCTTGGATCGGTAAAAATGTCACTTGCATCATCACTGCTAGACGAAAATTCTGAGATGACTGCCCCTTCTTTTCCAGCTTGGAACCAATGTCTATGATCTGGTTCGATCGTATATTGTTCCCCGGGGTGAAGGACCACTTCATGCTGTGCAGTGTAATAGTTCTCCTGACCTTTTGGAATCTTGCATGAGTGATTCTTGTCACTTATGCAAGATTCCACATACAAATACACCAGTCCTTTCCGGCATCTGAAAGTTTCTTTTTTCCCTTCCATGTTTCCACGAGGCGGATGCCGATGTTCAGGACAAGTTTGAAAAGGAAGCAAAACAAGTTCCTTTGCACAATAACGTTCATTGTTTTCGTAGACAAATAGGTTGAGTCCTTCATTTTCGATGTTCCCTAATCCAAAATCAGCATATTCGATTTTTGCAAGCTCCTCCTCGGTGAACACCATGCCGGAAGACAAAAACATTTGCCGAACCAGTTCTTTATAATGGAGATTTTGAGGATTCAGCTGATCGTCAAGTCTTCCCATGAGACCTCCTCCTCTTCTTTTTCAACGACAATGATCTCAGCATCGGGATCTACTGGTTTTTTCAGAAGTAGGATCGTCAAGGCAGTCGCTGAAGAGCCAAGCAGCAAAGCGCCCATGAACGCCCATGGTCGAGTCATCGTAGCAACAGCAAACATACCAGAAGCTGGTATCCGGCTGTCCGCGCCCCATAACATACTGAACCCTCCGCCAACTGCGCCTCCGATGCCAGTCGCAATGACATTGCGTACTAAATCATTCAGTACGATCGGAAAACACCCTTCAGTGATCTGACAGATTCCCATGGGAAAAGCTGTTTTCAGCGTCTCGATTTCTTGACGATTGAAAATATTCTTTTTGACCAATCTGCCTAAAAAGAATGCAAGTGTCAAACCAAATGGCGTGACCATCGATGCTAAGATCAGGACAGTAAGCGGCTCATATATCCCTTCTGAGAATAGGGCAAAGACAAACGCAAAGACAACTTTATTGATGGCTCCGCCGTAATCGATCGATGATAATACACCGATGATCGCGCCATAGATGAAGAGCGAAGAAGTGTCCAGATCACGCAAATAATTTGTGAGCAGACTCGTTGCCCAGTTGATTGGTGTCCCGATCACGTAGTACATAGTCAAACCGGCAACTAGCGAGCTGAGAAAAGGGATCACCAGTGTCGGCATCAGTCCTTCCATCCATTTTGGCACTTTGATCGCTAAAGTCAGTCCCATAACGACAAGTCCTGACAAGTATCCGCCGACTAGTCCGCCAAGAAAACCGGCACCGATACCACTAGCTACCATCCCGATGATCAAGCCAGGTGCGATCCCTGGCTTATCAGCAATCGAATAAGAGATCGCACAAGAAACGATCATCGGCAGCAGCCCCAAACCGTATCCGCCCATCGTAGTCATAGTATCAGCAAAAGTGAATCCTTCCGCAAATTGTTCAATCGTCTGCCCATCCATCATATTTCCGACAGCCAACAGAAAACCTGAAGCAACGACGATCGGCAGGAAAAAGGAAATGGCCGTCATCAGATGCTTCTTGAAACCGATCGCTTTTATCTTTTCCATAGATGTTTCCTCCAGTCTTCACTTGATCATCTCTTCTAGTTTCTCAATCAGCTTGTTCGGAGATTTTACAACTAGACTTGTCGGGATTTCCACGAGTCGCTTTCCCTTGAACCGTTCTTTTCCGCTGATCTTGATGTCTGCAGCGATCACGACAATATCTGCCTGTTCGATCGCTTTTGCTGCTAGTGTATCTTGAGTGCCCGCTAGTCCCTGGGTTTCGATTTGGATCTGATGTCCTCGGTCTTTCGCTGCTTGGATGAGCTTTTCCTTTGCGATATACGTATGAGCGATCCCTGCTGTACAGGCTGCGATCCCTACGATCTTCATTCGTCATCCTCCTTCTTGTTTGTGTAATATCTTGCTTTGTCTTCTGCTTTGAACAATCTGATTTTTTCTAAAGCGATCTTCTTCGTTTCTTCCATACATGGCGGGAACAGCATATTCGGTTCTCTGATCTCCTGATTTTCTCCATTCAGTATTTCCCGTAGTTTTTCCGCAAAAACAATCTTGATGTCACTTGAAATATTGATCTTATTGATCCCCATACTGACAGCTTTACTGATTTCTTCATCTGGATTGCTTGATCCTCCATGTAAGACAAGCGGAATATCCGTTAGCATTGCGATATCTTTCAGAATATCCAAGCGCAATTTAGGTTCGATGTCTTTTGGATAGATGCCGTGGGCTGTCCCGATGGCTACAGCAAGACTGTCGATCCCTGTTTCTTCGATAAATGCCTGCGCTGTCTTTGGATCTGTATAGATGATCTCACTCACCCCGCCTTCTACCGTATTCCCGGTATCGCCGATCGTCCCTAATTCTGCTTCTACGGAAACGCCGACTGCGTGAGCAGCCTCGACCACTTTTTTTGACAACTTGACATTTTCCTCATAAGAACAATGAGAGGCATCTATCATCACCGAAGTAAAGCCTAGCTGGATCGCATGGATGACTTGCGTGAAATCAGCTCCATGATCGAGATGGATACAGACGGGCACTGTGGCTTTTTCTGCTGCATATTTGACTTGTGCAACGAAACTGTCTGTCAGGAAACACAGCTCTTCTGGATGGATTGCGATCATGACAGGTGAACTTGCTTCCTCACAAGCTTCGATCACTGCATTGAGCAGCTGACCTGAACCTGCGTTGAAGGCTGGTACAGCAAATCCTTTTTTCTTTGCAACTGATAGAATCTCTTTTCCTGTAACTAACATGATAGTAAACTCCTTTTTATTTGTTTTTTGTGAATAAATCGTATAATTCCTCAATGGTCGAAGTTTCTTTCAATTCCTTGATAAAATGATCTTTTGCTAATAGCCTCGCCACCTTCTGCAATACCTGGATATGTTCGACATTGGCCTCTTCTGCTTTTACTGCAAATAAAATCACCACAGATACATTTTCGTCATCCAATGTCTCCCAAGGGATCGGCTGCTTTAATGTAGCTGCTGCAACGACCGTTTGGTTCACGGCTGATGATTTTCCGTGCGGGATAGCGATCCCTTGTCCGATACCCGTAAGCCCTTCTTTTTCTCTCTGATAGATAGCGGTCAAAAAAACAGCAGTATCGGAGATCATCCCTTGTTTTTCAAGCAAATCGGTCATCTCTTTCAAAATCTGTCTTTTGGTCTGCGATCTAGAACCAGCGATCAAAAGATCTTTGCGGATAATACTAGTTATATCAAGTGCTGTCATATTTCTCCTTTCTTTACTAAAAAACAGGCCTGACTCATTCCGCCGAAACGAAATGGGTCAAGCCTGCCAGACAGTAACTCCCCGAATTGATCTCATATTTTTTGATAGATACTTTCGATATCCTTCACATCGATCGAATCTCCGATCTTGCGTCCAAACCCGATCCCTCGTTTGATCAGTACCCACTCCCCTTTCTCCGATTTTGCGACGATTGCATTGTGATTCAGCACTAAGATCACCTGCATCCGCTTGCTCCTTTCTTTTCAATGATAGAAAACAGCCAAATCAAAAACCGGCTTTCATAATAAAGTTACGCACGATCTGCCTACTTTTTTCTTGAAAAACAAATTTTTTCCACTGACCTTTTTGCTGGCTGCCACTCAAAACGAAAAGATAATTTTTGTTTCCAGTGGTTTTGTCCTTGGGTGTCGGTCAGACAAAAAAAGGCATTGAACACGAAATGTCCAATCCCCTTCGCACAGCAAATAAAACGCATACATTTTGTTGAAATTTCTCCTCAAAAGGCTGGATTTCTACCTTCAGATTCGATACAATGAACAAGGTTGATGTATTTACATTGACTATGGCAAACTTGTCTGGTCACGTGTGTTGACTTTTCAAGGCCTCTGATTTTAGCTGCCACTAGAATCAGAGGTGCCTTTTTTTATTTGGCTGTCTCTATCTGCCATTTATGATACTGATAGCGTAACCAGTAGTCAAGAAAAACATAAAAACTGCGAAAAACTGGGCTGTTTTTGGGGCAAGTTTTTGTAAAAACATTTCTTTTGTTTTGGCATTTCCTGATCCCTTTTGTTTCTGTGGTTGCTCTATTTCTTTTCAATATGTTGAAAAAGTACATTCATTCGCTTCTTCTTCGCCTATATTATCCTCTCATGTGTTTTTTTAGCTTTATGTAATTGTCTTGGTGTACTCCTCTTCGTTTGCTTTCAGCTACTTTAGTGAAAACAAGGCTAGGACAAAAAACGGTCCTAACCTTTTCACCCTAAATGTTTACCGGATCAAGTCTGTTTCTGGTTCATTCAACAGTCGTTCTACCTGTCTTCGAGTGGTCAATGGCACATCGCCTTGGATCGAATGGGCAAGACGGGCGTTCCCTAAAGCAAATTCCACTGTCTCAACTAATGGCCATCCTTTTACATAACCAAACAAGATCCCGGCGGCAAATGCGTCACCCGCACCGATTCGATCAAGCACCTCTAAAGGATATACCTTTGTTTCTTCTGTTTCTTTCTGGGTGATCAAATAGCCGCTCAAATATTTTTTTCCTTCTGAAGCTGTCCGTTTCGTCCCAGCAAACCATTGGATCTGATAATACACTAGGAATGACTGGATAAAGGCCACAGAGTCTTCTTCCGGAGAAGACGGATCTGTCCACTCCATCAATTCCACAAGATCCCGAACAGAACCGAATAACAGATCACAGTAAGGCAAGATCGCTTCATAGCGTTTTTTTATTTGTTCTTTTTTCCCTTTCTCCTGATTCAAACTGGGACGGAAATTAAAATCGAAGCAGACTTTCTTTCCTTGTTCATGCGCTGTTTTTGCAAGAAGAAGTGCAGTGTTCGCTGTATTGTCCGTCAAACACAAGCTGATTCCGCAAATATGGACAAGATCGACAGCATCAATGAAACCATTGACCTGATAATCTGCAAAAGAGGAAAGACCGAACGAACTGTTTTTTCGATTCTGATAAGTGATCTCCGTTGGTCGAATCCCGTATCCCATCTCCGCAAAATAAGTCCCGATATGCTGATGCTGCTGGATCACATATTTCGTCTGGATACCTAAACTATTCAAACTTGCTAATGCGGCTTTTCCTAAACGGTTGTCCGGCAATGACGTCAGCAGATAACTTTCAATGTCAAAATGGGCAAGATTTCCGACAAGATTCACACCTGTTCCTGTGTACGCCATTCGAAGGGTATGCGTCTGTTCCAGCATCAGATGTTCAGGAGGCGTCAGTCGCAACATCACTTCACCAAAGGCACCTATTTTCATATTTGCTCACCTTGTTCCATGATTTTTTTCATCAAACGAAGAAGTTCGCGGACATCTTCCGGTTTTGTTTTTCCTGTCTCGGGATCAATGATCGAACTGTACACATGCGGAATGATTTTTTTGACACCTGCATCAACGGCGATCTGAACGATTTGTTCAAAATTGTCTAAGTCGATCCCGCCAGTTGGCTCCAGATAGAAGTCATTTGCTGCACATGCGTCAGCAACTGCTTCATATTCTTTCAGATGTTCCAGTCCTTTCATCGGGAAAAATTTGATCGAGCTTCCTCCCATATCCTGCAGCAGACGGATCGCTGTGTCGATCGTCACGACACCAGCTGTTCCTTGTGAGCTCAATGGACCTGTCGCGATATTGACGTAGCCTTCTTTACCTGTTGGTGAGATCAGACCGTTCACGATCGTTTCAGATTGACGTAAGACGGCCCGTGAAGCTCCTACACCTGTGAATACCTGATTGACATGCTGAGGCTGCAGTTTCTCTGCTAAGCGAGTCACCATCTGGCTCTGATTCGGATCGCCTGCTCCTAAGCCGATCGACAAAGCGTTGTTTACTGCTTGCTGATATTTTTCCATATCGGCTAATGCTTCATCGTCAGTAGCATAGTTTTTTGAGAGCACACCTAATAGAATATGTCCTTCTGCTGCTTCATAGCATTCGATCGCATTTTCTACTGAATGAGCTAATACATTCAAACATAACTTGTCTTCTAAATAATTTGGGGTCAATGACATGAGCGATTCTCCTTTTTATTGCATGATCTCGTTTAATCGTGCAACGATTTTTTTCATTTCTTTCTGATTGACTGAACGGATATCGAACTCAATGATCCCGTTGTTCGCTTGATATTCACGAGTATAGATAGCCGGATCTTTTTCTTTGAGTTCAGTGATTACTTGATGTGCTGTTTTTCCACCTGAGATCCTCACACTAGCACGATAGATTTCCCTTCCTGCACCGTCTTGGACAATCGATGCATTCAGTCCACTGATCTGGTTAAGTTGTTCGATAAAAGGCTGCAGACGATCTTTCATTTCCTGACCTGATTCGCTTTCTTTTGCCAGATAATCTTCGACGGCTTGAGCAAAGCCCAGGATATTTTCTTTCCCGATTTTCATGGCACGTCCGATCCCTTTTGACTGCAGTCTTACCCAGGAAACATAAGGCTCTTTTCCGATGACCATCCCTGCACTTGGTCCTTCGATGGCTTTTGCGCCGGAATAGATCACTAGATCCGCTCCTTGCTTCGTATATTTCAGCAGGTCTTCTTCTGCTGCTGCATCAACGATCAATGGGACACCGAGTTTTTTTGCTATTTGGACAGCTTCTGCAACAGACAGCATGCTTTTTTGAACGGTGTGATGACTTTTGATATACAAGATCGCTGCAGTATTTTCCGTCAACGCCATCTCGATATGCTCTGGCGTGCACATGTTCGCATATCCTGCTTCAATGACTTGTCCGCCGCCTTGTTGGACCATCAATTCGACAGTTGTGCCATAGTCCACGTTATGTCCTTTTGGTAAAATGATCTCTTTTTTCTGGATTTTCTCCGAGTAGGGGTGATACAAATGTTTCAGATCTCCTTTTCCAATGACCGCTGCGATTGACTGTGCAATGCCTGCTGATGCCGAAGAAACGATCTGCACGTCTTCAACCGCAAGAAGCTTGGCTAAATAAGCACCGACTTGGCGGCTCAGCTCATCCATCTCAAAAAAATGTTCACCGCCGAAACGCTGCGCTTCAAGAACTTTTTCGGAAACCGTTGATACACCTAAGATCGTCATACGTCCAGAAGCATTGATGACTTCTTTTAGATCGAATTTTTCATAACTTACACTCATATTGCTGCCCTCCGATAATCACTTGTACAGGTCTGATCTGTTCCTCTGTTATTTTTTTGTTTCCATTCGAGTCCACTAACGTTTTGGGTTCAAAAACCCGTTCGAAAATCGTAAAATCTGCGTCATATCCTTCCTTGATCTTCCCTTTTCCATTGAGGTGGAAATTCTTCGCAGGGACAATCGTGACTTTCTCGATGATCTCTTTCCATGAATAACCGATCGTATGCATTTTTTCCATCGTAGTCGCTAGATCATAGACAGGTCCGTTCTTGCGGTTTCTTATATAGATATCCGTACTGATCGAATCTGCTTTGATCCCTTCACGGTAAGCGGTCTCAGCTACATGGAAATCGAAACTGTCTGTGCCGTGTCCAGTATCGAAAATGATCCCTCTTTTTTTTGCTTGGAATGCCAATGGCTTGATCTGCTGAGTATCTGTGTCTAGAATACCATTAGGCTTCCCGTTGAAACAATGAGTCATAATATCCCCTTCTTCTAGCAGCGCTAAGATCTCAGCTAAACGAGGCGGTGCCGAGCCGATGTGTACCATGAGTGGCAGCGGCTGATTCTCTTTCTGGATTCTTTTTGCCAACTGCAACGGTATGATGCCATTCTTCCCCACAACAGTCTTGCTCATCCGTGCTTTAATCCCGACAATAAAATCCGGGAGTTCCTGTATCTTTTTCTTCACTAATCCCGCTTGTACTTTTGTAAGATCAGCCAGTTCGTCCTGTTCGACGATCCCCCATTTCGAAATATTCAGTAAAGCATAGACATTCGTTTTTGCATTCTTCGCATGTTCATAAAAAACCGAGATATTTTCTGCGCCCGTCGTTCCTGCATCAATGACTGTCGTTACCCCTTTATTGATACCAATCTGATCCGGATAGTCATAATAAAGTGTCATCTCTTCAAAGCAATGGACATGGTCATCGATCCATCCAGCAGATACATATTGATGCGGGAGCAATTCGATTTCTCGCTTTCCTTTTTGCGTGATTTTCGGAGCAATTTGACAGATTTTCCCATCAGATACTCCAATCTCAATGATTTCTTCGTCTAGATTTCTGGCATTTTTAATCACTAAATCAAACATGGCCATTCCTACTTTTCTATGAATTTGAATTTAGACCAAGGCTTGATGAAGGGCAGTAAGAGCTGCTCTTCTGAAACGATAGTCCCAACTTTATTTTTTCTAGGGTCGCTATGCGGTTCTAAAACGATTTGCAATTCATTTTTATATTTACCGAATCCGTCATTCCCGATGACGACATCTCCTCTTTGGAATACGACTGCTGTATCATGCGCTTTGTTTTCTTCCATACGGTATTTTTTTCGTACTTCTGTCGAACGAACGACTTGAGCGGTTATATCTCCACGTCGTACATGCTGTTCATCTAATACGATCTGGCGCTCTACTTCATTGACTCTAGGCACAAATTCGATCGTAAAAACCGTCTGGTAACGGTCGATCTTTCCTAATGCTTCCAATTCTTTTTCAGAAGCGTATGCGTTTCCAATGATAACATCATCGATCAGATTAGTCGCAAATAGATGCTTGGCTGCAGCAGTTACTGGTAAATGTCGGTGAATCTCTAACGTTGCTAGCCCATCGTTGACATCCCAGGGTCCGATCGTTCCTGTTTGTGACGTAACAAAAGCAGCCGTTCGTATCCCTTGATTTTTGAAGCGTTTGCTGCAGGATTCAAAAAAATCATAGGGAAGGCCTGTTCCTTCTTGCGGATAAAAATTATGACAGCCGTATAAAAATGGCGTGTTTGCCTGGTATGTCAGAATATTGTCTAAATAAGCGACATCATTGCTCATATTCAGCTCGATCGCTAATTGATACGGATTATAGGTCAATGCTGCTTCTTTTCTTCCGTCGAATCCTTCATCCAAACGTATCCCGTCTGCACCGATTTCATGGAAAAAACGCAAGTCATCATAGGAGATCCCTAATTGTTCAAAAATCGCTGGTGCTACATCTAATATTGTCTCAAATCCTAGAGATTTCGCAAACAAAATCAGCTGCTGGAATTTTTTCTGAACGATCACTGGATCTTCCGTTACTTCTAGCATACTCATAAAAATCCGGTTAAAACCGTATCGGTGTGCCGTTTCGATATATTCTCGGTCTTTTTTCTCGTCACTATGATCGGGATAAAGAGAGATTCCTAAAGAACGTTTCATTCGAATTTCCTCCGTTTTTTGTTTTTCGTACCGATCAGACTTGCTCTTGTGTGATCACGTCTGTCAGATTTGCTGCTTCTTCCGCTTTTTCTTCTGCTTCTCGTGCAAGCTGCTGCTTTTCGAAGACCTTGAAAAACGGATAATAGATACCTAAAGTGATCAGAAAATTGGCAATCACTAATACCCCGGCTGCAACACTCCAGTTGGTACTCATCCAGGCAGCAATCGGTGCCGGCATAGCAAACGGCAAGCGAGCGACCATCATCGGCACGACACCACTGACGGTCAACAGATAAGACAGCGTCGTTGTGACTAACGGAGCGAGAATAAATGGGATACCAAGCACCGGATTCATGACTACCGGTGCCCCGAAAATCATTGGTTCGTTGATATTGAACAATCCTGGCAAGATAGACAAACGTCCTAAGCTTTTCAGGTATTTGGATTTCGAAAACATGAACAACACTACTAATGCTAGCGTCGTTCCTGCTCCGCCGATCCAAACATACCATTGGAGGAACTGTTCAGTAAAGATGTTCGGCATGTTATGGGCACTTGTCCCTGCGTTGAAGGCGTCGATATTCTCTGCAATCGAGATATCCCAGAATGGACGGATAACAGGTCCCATGATCGCCGGCCCATGGATCCCCAATACCCAGAAAAAGCAAATCAAAAAGACCGTCAAAAGACCACCGAATAAACTGTTCCCTGCTAAAATACCTTTCAGCGGCATCAGTAACTGACTCAAAAAGCCATTTAAATCAAACCCTAGCATGTGTCGGATGATCCAAAAGAAAATCAGAATCACTGCTCCCGGGATCAATGCAACGAAAGAATTCGTCACCTCGGGCGGCACACCATCCGGCATTTTGATCGTGATCTTTTTTTCAATGAAAAAGCGATAGATCTCTACTGAAATAATCGCTGTGACGATCGCACCGAATAAAGAACCTGATCCTAGGTTCGCAATATTGATATAACGTCCTGCGGTGATTCCTTCCATGTCCTCCAGTACTTGAGTTGGCGGTGCTGCCACGATCAAGAAGGACATCAGTGCCAAAATACCTGCAGTCAGCGAATCTACTTTATAACTTTTCGCTAATGAAGAAGCAATCCCAAATGTCGCATACAGTGCAAGGATACCCACAGTGTAGCGAAAAGGAATATCCAAGATTTCACGATAAGGCTCGATAACTGCTGCGACAGATGCAATGGGGATATTCAATAAAATCGTGAAAAAAGAACCAACGATCGTTAGCGGCATCGTCGCGATGATCCCTTTTCTGATTGCTGTCATGTGCCGCTGCGTTCCGATCCGGTTCGCTACGGGCATGATTTTTTGTTCGATCACTCCTACAAATTTATCCATTCCGCTCTCTCCTTTTATAACATTATAATGTTTATATCAAAACAATAACACATCCCATACACTATGTAAACGTTTTTCGAAACAAATGTTAGCTAACTAGCAGGACGAACTTCTAGAACTTCTACTAATGAAAGAGAAAAAAGGGCTGCGACAGTAATTTTGTCACAGCCCCTTCATTTCTAAAAAAATCACTCACAGAAAAAATATCGGAAAACACGCAAGAATTTCAACAATCCAGTGTAAGAGAAGCAGTCAGCAGGATCATTTATGTTTCATAATCGATATGATAAGGATGGAGCTCCGTATGATAAAGAGCTTCTGAATACTCGATCATTTCGCCCATTTGAGTGGTCGACTGGCGGATACGTTTGATCCCTAGCTGTACATCGGTCTTTAAGACTCGTTTTTCTTCGTCGGTCAAAAAAACAGCTGAAAAATCATCAGAAAAAGAATCAATGGCATACCCTTTTTTTGTCAGCAAACGATATAAGGATTCTTCGTCAAATTCCTTGCGGCTGAATGCCAGCATCTCTTTCGGCAAGTAATGCGTGAAGTAAATATACGGCTTGTCATTTAAATAATACAGCCGTTTGAAGCAAGTTGCCTGATTTCCGAAAAAGGAATACATAGGCGCTTCTTTCGGCAGTTCGATCCTCTTCAGCTCAAGTGTCTCTTTTCGGACGTCATACTGGGAATTCTCAAGAATCTGCGTGAAGCTTGCCGCTTTTGACAGTCGATTGTAAGGGCGGTTGCTCAGCACGGTCGTTCCACGTCCGCTTTTCTTTTCCACATATTCATCAGATGCAAGCAGCTCGATCGCCTTACGTACAGTGATCTTGCTCACTTGGAACATTTCTTCCAATTCATTTTCGGTAGGCAGCATCGAACCGACGGGGTATTTCCCTGAAAAAATATCTTCTTTGATTTTATCTGCTACTTCTAGGTATAGTACACGTGTCCTTCTCATAACGTCACCCTTCGCTTTACTATTACTAAAAGAATAGCACATAAAAAATAAAAAAAGAATACAAATGCCAAGTTGGCTTTGTATTCTTTTTCGGATTTAGTTGACTGGTTTCATTTTTACAAACTTTCGCCGTTCGATGCGATCACTTTTTTGTACCATTCAAATGATTTTTTCTTCGAACGATCCAAGGTCCCTTTTCCTTCATCATCAAGATCTACATAGATGAAACCGTAACGTTTGCTCATTTCTCCAGTAGAGGCGCTGACAAGATCGATACAGCCCCAAGGAGTATACCCCATCAGCTCAACACCATCTGCAACTGCTTCTGCCATTGCTTCGATATGTCTTCTCAAATAATCGATCCGATAATCGTCCTCGATCGTGCCATCTTCTGCTACTTGATCGATCGCGCCCAAGCCGTTTTCTACGATGAATAAAGGTTTTTGATAGCGATTATAGAGTTCGTTCAAGGCGATCCGCAAGCCTTCCGGATCGATCTGCCATCCCCATTCGCTGGCTTCAAGAAACGGATTCTTCACGCCTCCTAAGAGATTTCCAGCAGAAGTCGCTGCCTCTGGGTCAGTCTCATTGATTGCTGTCGACATATAATAACTGAAACCGATATAATCGACCGGATATTCCTTCAAGAGACGGAAATCTTCTTCTGTTTGTTCTAACTTTTCAGGATCAACGCCATATTTCTGATACGTACGCGCGGTATAAGCTGGATATTCTCCACGGACTTGGACATCTGTACAAAAGAAATTGAACTCCTGATTTTGGATCATCGTTGCAGCTTGATTGATCGGATTCGCATCGATACTATACGTAGTTGCGTAAATGATCATACAACCGATCTGGATATCTGAACGTAATTCATGACCGATTTTTACAGCTTTACTGCTTGCCACGAATTGATTGTGCCAAGCTTGGAAAATATTCTGGTATTCTCCTGCACCATTACTCTTTACCAACCCTTGACTCAATGCCGGGAAATGGAAAGCTGAATTGATCTCATTGAACGTCATCCAATATTTTACCTTTTCGCTGTATCGTTCTAGAACCGTACGGGCAAAACGCTCATAAAAGTCGATCAACTGGCGATTTTTCCATCCTCCGTATTCTTTTGCCAGATGAAGAGGCATTTCATAATGCGAGATCGTGATCACAGGTTCGATCCCATATGCCAAACATTCATCGATCACTTGATCATAAAAAGCTAGGCCTGCTTCATTCGGTGTCTTCTCGTCTCCATTTGGAAAAATGCGTGTCCACGCGATCGAAAACCGATAGCATTTGAAGCCCATTTCTGCAAATAAAGCAATGTCTTCTTTGAAGCGATCATAGTGGTCGATGCCTCGATGATTGGGATAGATATACTTGTCTGAATCGATCGTCCAATCGAATGCTTCGCTACCAATGATCTCAAAACGCTGTTTCCCGCTAGGCATTGCATCGGCTACGGACAATCCTTTACCATCTCGATCGTAGGCTCCTTCTAACTGATTGGCTGCCGTCGCGCCGCCCCATAAAAAATCTTTTGAAAAACGTGTGTGCATCTTCATTTCCTCCTTATTTTACAATAGCTAAAAAGTCTTCACTCGCGATGATCTCTTCTTGATCCAATTCTAAAACATCGGCAAAAGTATCCGTGTTCGTAATGACGATCGGTGTGATCGTGCTGTAGCCAGCTGCCTTGATTTTTTCGATATCGAAACGAACAAGCAAATCACCTGCTTTGACTTGGTCGCCTTGGTTCACGAAAGTTTCGAATCCTTCTCCTTCTAATTCTACCGTATCCATACCAATATGAATCAGGATTTCTATCCCGTCTTTCGTGGTGATCCCTACTGCGTGTCCGGTCGGAAAAATCGTGGTGATCTCACCGTCTGCCGGTGCAATCAATTCACCATTTTCTGGATCAATAGCGATCCCTTTCCCCATAGCTCCTGAAGAAAACACTTGATCAGGGACATCACTCAGTGGCAGGATCTTTCCTGTCATTGGACTTTTCAACGTATGTCGTGTGGTCAGGATCGTTTCTCCTGCAGTTGTCTGTTGCTTGTCCTCCAATTTTTTGTCTTGCTCAGCTTCGTCAAATCCAAGCATCAATGTCCCCAAAAAGGCGAGTGCAAATGAAATCCCTGTAGCTACCACCGCCATCATGACACTGGAATCTACTCCATCGATCGTACTGATGAATGTCGGGATCGTCAGTAAACTGACTAATCCGCTTGAAAATGCCTTGACTCCAGAAAAACCGATCAGCGCTCCACCGATCCCGCCTGAAATACAAGCAACGATGAATGGTTTCTTCAATGGCAATGTCACGCCATATACTGTCGGTTCTGTGATACCGAATAAAGAAGTGATCATCGATGAGATCCCTAATGAGCGAAGTTTCGTATCTTTCGTTCGGACAGCTACCGCAAGTGCAGCCCCTCCTTGTGCTAAAACCGCTGGCAAAAGCATTGGCATCAGTACATCAAACCCGAATTGTTCGATATTCAAGAACATGATCGGAACAAAGCCCCAATGCATCCCGAACATCACGAAAACTTGCCACAAGCTTCCCATGATCAGTCCAGCGACCAGTGGGCTAAACCCGTAGATCGAATTGAATAGGCTGCCCAATGCGTTCCCAGCGATAGTCCCTAATGGCCCTAATACTAAAAAGGTCAGTGGTACCATGACTAACAAAACGATCAGCGGAACGAAAATCATTTGCAGAAATTGCGGAACGACTTTTTTGACGAAAGGTTCGAATTTGCTTTGTACCCAAACGGCTAAAATAATCGGGATCACAGATGAGGTATACCCAGACGGTGACAAGATCACTGGTAGGCCGAAAAAGTCAAGCCCGCCACCTGCACCAGCAACAGCTGTGATTGCAGGATAAACAAGTGCCATCGCAATTGCTACAGATAAAAACTGGTTGGTCTTGAATTTTTTAGCGGCTGTAAAGGCAAGCATCACTGGCAGAAACGTGAATACACCGTCAGCGGCTGCAAACAGCAATTGATACGCACCGCTTTCTGCCGATAACCAGCCTAAAACGATTACAAGAGACAAGAAACCTTTCAAGATACCTGCTGCTGCCATTGCTCCAAGAAGCGGGGTGAAGATACTTGAGATCACATCGATCAGACGATTCAACGGATTGTTGGATTTTTCCTCCTCTGATTGTTCAGCCAATCCTTCTTCATCGACAATCGACTGATAGACATCCGCCACATTACTTCCGATGACTACCTGATATTGTCCGCCGCTTTGGACGACTTGGATGACATCCGGATCACTTTTTAATTTTTCCGTATCTGCGAGTGCTTCATCTTTCAATTTGAATCTTAAACGGGTGGCACAATGCACCAGACTGATGACATTCTTTTGTCCACCTACTGCTTCCCACACGCGACGGCCTACTGCTTGATTATCCATTGTTTTTTCCTTCTTTCTAGTTTATTTAATAAAAAAACCCGGATTGAAAAAATGGTCACGAAACCTCGTGTCCTTCTTTTTTCAATCCGGGTTTTGCCTGCCTAACAGTAACAATCCTTATGATTGGGTACTCTTTTCGTTTACGACTCGCTGGATATGGATAGTCAGGTAGATCTGCTCCGCTACCCCCATTTCCTGCTGCTGTGTCTGCGCCAGATACTCGTTAATCCGTTCGACACAATGAAAGGCTTTCGGGTATTTTCCTTGAACGAGTGCATAGAGAAATTCGTCTGTTTCATCTGAACGCTCGCCTTTTAGATAACGCTGGGCGAAAAATTGCAGATGCGTGATGATCCGTTGGTAATTCAGTGATTCTTCGTCAAATACGACACCAAAAAATTTACTGATGATGCTGAGAATATCTCTGACCATTTTCGTTGCTTTCATGGTCAATTGCATATCTCCGTTTCCCTGCTGACTATTCACAAAATGAGAAGCGATGAATCCCGCCTCATCTTCCGGAAGCAGCAGACCAGTTTTCTGTTCGATCAGCTGAATCGCTTCTTTTGCCGCTTGGTATTCGTCTGGATAAAATTTTTTTGTTTCAAACAATAACGGATTCGGCAACTGGATGTTTTCTTTTGCCCGACTGATCGCATAGTGGACATGGTCGGTCAAGGTCAAATAGATATTCGGAGAAAAGCTTACATTAAGTTTTTCTTCCGCCTGGTCAACCATCTGCTTCACTAGTTCTACTTCTTCCAAGGGAACGTCTGCCATCAGCTGCTGGAATTGATAAGTAGAAATCGAATCTTTCAAGATGAATTCTTTCTGGATTGCTTCTGACGGGATGAAGTCTCCTGGTTTTTTCTGAAAAGCCAGTCCTTTCCCCATGCAAATGATCTCTTCCCCTAATTCATTTTTTGAAATGACGACATTGTTATTCAAAACTTTTTCGATCACCATTTTCCTTCGCCCTCTCAAGAAAAAATAAAAAAACCGAGAATCCGCCTTAGTAACCTAGCTGAATTCTGGTTTTGCCTGCCGTACAGTAACAACCCATTTCTGATGTATATTTATCATAACATCTACTTTTTTATTTTGCAACCCTTTTCATTTGATAATTAAAAAAAAAACGGGAAACATCGCTGTTCCCGTCTGATCGGTGGCAAAAGATCGAATCCACTACGGCACTAAGCCAATCAGAGGTTGTGAGCCTGCCGTTTAACTCTGAGGCACAGGGAACAATTTCAAAAAACAGCTACTCATGTTTTGTAAATATTGTGACTTGTGCCCGAGGAGTTGGCAGGAGAACACCGTTTAGTGGAGAGGTTGTGTCAGAGAGGTTCAGCCTTGAGCGATAAGAATCGATTTTGAAAAATAGCTTCCCATATTTTACAAAATCGTGCCTTATTGCCGATAGGCTGTCTCTGGAACACCGTTTATTCGGAAAAAGGGGATGTGACAATACTTTTGTCACATCCCCTGACCGTTCTTACTGCTTGAGGCAAGATAGCGTTTGTCACAAGCTTTTTTTAAAATGTTTTAGTTGGCAGGTTAAACGCAGTACGCATATCATCCGTTGCATCTTCCATTGGAGTCACGCTTTCTAATTCACCTTGGACGACTAGACGAGTGACGGCATCCATATCTCCGCATGTGATCAGCGTGACAAGCTTTTTGTCCTCGTCGATATCGAGCAGCTGCGTATCAGTCGGAGCGACTTTTTCCTTAAAAACAGCCTTGTATGTATACACGTTTTCCAGATCTGTCAGATAGATTTTTGCTCCTAATTCTAAATTCTCCAAAGGTGTGAATAAAAGTTCGGGATTGTTGGCTCTGTGGCTTGCTAATGCGTAGTTTCCTTCTCCCATCTTCTGGTCAGGCGACAATGTCCCTGCACCGTATAATAACGATGCATTATCCAAACCTCTGAAAACAGGTAGGTTGATCGAAACAGAAGGTACAGCAATACTTGCGATCACTGGCAATTCTGGTCTGCTCATTTGCGCCCGCATGACGCTTTCTGTACTCATCGATTCGACTGCATCAAAATCAAAACTTGCCTCTTTTTCATTGTTTTTCTTCAATTCGTCCTTTGTCACATTTGTGATAGCATATTTTTCCCCTGTGTTTTTCACAAAATAATCCTTGATCTGTTCATTAAAAATCAGCGCTAGTCCTACTAGCAGTAGTAAAAACAACAACAGATTGACCAACCAGCGTTTCACTCGTCCTTTTTTCTTCAATGCTCGTCCCTCCACTTCTCTTTTTTGTCAGCTGAAATAAGAGATCGTTACAGCTCTGTGTACTTTTCCCGTTTGCCGCTGCTTTTTTCAACAGGGTACTTGAGATTGTTTTTTTCCAGTTTTTCTTCGATGATCTCATCAAGGTCGAGGTTCAAGTTATCGGCCATCATATAAGAGTAGATCAGCACATCTGCTAATTCTTCTTTGATTCGCTCCAAATTCGTTTCTCTGACCTCTTCCGGCTGTTTCCACTGAAAAAGCTCCAGCAATTCTGAGGCTTCCAATGAGATCGAGATGGCCAAATCCTTTTCGTTGTGAAACTGGCGCCAATTCCTCTCATCTCTAAATCGGTTGACTTTTTCCATGCTGTCCATTCTTGTGCCTTCTCTCTTAGTTTTTGCTAGTACTCATCATACCATTTTTTTGCTTGGACGATCGAACATTTCTTTCAAAAATTCTTATTTATTATCAAAAAAAATAGTTTTGATGAAATCAGTAATTTAGATAACCACCGTGTGTATGTAATAACTTCACTTCTTTTCCTGCACCTCTTCGTCTTTCGATCCGCTCTTCTCCCCAGACAGACATCTCCCGCAGTGATTTTCCTTCCTCAGTCAAAGAATACCCAACCTTTGGCGGTACTTGATTATATACTTTTCGCTGGACGATGTTGTCCTGTTCCAGGTCCATATAGTAGCACGCACCTTCCATTTTGTGAACATAAATGTCTTTGGCATACCTCTCGTGTGATGAGAAGGCGAAAAATCTGAGACGCCTAGCTGTCCCAGATTTAACTACTCTCCTCAACGATAAGAAAAATATCGACTGAAAATGATCGGCTCTCTCTTGAATAATCGATCGAAAGCTCGGCGTTCTCACAGGCGTCCAACGTTTTTTGGGCGATGTATAACCCCAAACCGCCTTGTGCTTTTGTCGTAGTCCCTCTTTTCAAGAGCTCGCTAAGTGCGAGATCAGTTGTTTTTGTCTTGTTTGAAAGAACAAATCGGATACCGCTCGCTTCTTTATAGAAAGAAACGCTGACTGGTGTCTGATCTCTTATCGTGTGTTCTAATGCATTCGTAAAAAAAATCGATAAGCAGCGGATGAATAGGATCAGATCGATCGGCAGCTCCCTGATCTCATCGGGGATAAACAGCTTCACAGGGATGTTCTCTTCCTTTGCTGATTCAAGAAATTCATAAAAAGAACCGCGTACTGCCGGGATCAAAATTTTTTCGATTTGCTGTTTCTCTGTTTCTTGCATGACTTCTTCAGAATATTTTTCTAGAGTTTGCAGGTATCCAAGTGCCTCTTTCTCATTGTTTTCCTGGAGCAGGCTTTTTACTGACAGGAGCAGTCCTTTGTAGTCATGTTTGAATTCTTCTAAATTGCGGTAATATTCTTTTTTCATTTGATACGATTTGAGCGAATCCCGATACTGCTGGGTCTTCAACTGCAAACTGACGATCATGATCGAAAAAACCAAAGAAAAGAAGCTGCTGAGGATGGAAACAACCGATAGCCACAGATAACTAGAGGAACGAAACGAGACGCTACCTAGCAGAACAAATACCAAGACCCATGTCGAAAGGATACACAAACTCCCAAAATAATGTTCCTGTGTATAAGAAAAAAGCAAGTTGAGAAATCGTGTTCGTTTGTCTATACTTTTCAATAGGAGATAAAAAAAGAGAGAAGCTGACAAAGCCAACATACTGGCATAAGTCAAATGGATACTTCCTAAAAAATCTGTCAGATCGAATGCTAAGAAAAAGCTCATTCCAGTGATCACAAAAAAGAGATTGCTGATCAGACAACTGATGAACAAGTTTTTAGTCTTAAAATAGAAGAGGATCAATAACAGCATCCCGATCATGTAAGGAAACAGGATCGGCGGCAGTGACAAGAGAAATGTCAGCGCCATCACGATACAACAGCCTATAGCTGTTTTTTTCAGAAGATTTTTAGAAAAAAATAAAAAAATGCCGATTTCCAGCATAAAAGAAAACGTTGTATAAAGGATTAAAGCTGAAAACATAGTATTCCTCAATTCATTGTTGGTTTTCTGATTCCATTGCAATCATATGATCGTATCACAATCGAATCTTGTAATAAAGGTAGGAGCGTGCAGGATGAAAAAATATTTTGTCATAGAAGATAACCATTTCCATAGTGATCTAATGGTGAAAGAATTAATCAATAATCAGATCGAAAATATTACAAGAATGTCTTCTTTATCTGAAATAAAGCACTTGATCCAATTAGAACCGATCGATAACCAAGACGTTTTTTTCATTGATATCGACTTGAAGCAATCTTTGACCGGTCTGGATGTCGCAGAAGCCATACGTAAGAAAAACGCGCATACCAACATCGTTTTTTTCACGGCTTATGCCAATTATGCAGTAGAAACGATCAACAGACGCATCTTGCCAATCGGCTATATCAAGAAAGAAGACGATCTCGCCAGACAGGTGAAACATGTCTTACAGCAGATCGACTGGAAAGAACAGCAGATCGTGAACATCGATCGAATCGTCGTTGAGCAAAAAGGCGGCAGTCTCGTCTTGTACCCCAGAGAGATCCTTTATATCGAAAGTATCAAAGGACTGAAGAACCAAGTGCTTGTCAAAACAACGACAGAAGATAAACTGATCAACACTTCGTTGAAATCTTTGAAATTAGAACTGGAAAAATACCCTTACTTCTTATTGTTGAAATCTTACTGTCTCAACTTGTCACAGCTGCAAAGAATCGATTCTACACATTATATCTTAGAATTTTTCACCGGGGATTCTTTACTCGTCGGGCGTAAAATATTCGAGAAAGTAAAAGAAGGATTTCTGGACTATCAGCACTCCTCCCTGCCTGATTGACCGATACCCCACAAACTCTCCCAGCATTTGATTTACGATGCTGGGAGAGTTTGTAGTTTCTTTTGATTTCCATTCTCTGTAGCTGGTCCTTTTTGTGATAAACTGCAAACATTCCTCTTCATTCACAGAGGACTCATGTAGACGGTGCATCCGTCAATGACCATGTAAAGGTGGAGACATAACTATCTGGTGCGTAATTCGATACAGGGATGAATAATTCGACAGACTCTCTTCCTTGCTGTGCATCTGCTCCTAATGAGTAGATCCATGTCCCAATCCCTTCATTTGCTCCTGCTGTCACTAATTCGACTGTCTGATCTGCAGGAATCTCCACGCCAGTTGTACCAGCACCTTGAAAGCGTGAAGGTGTCCCGCTGGCATTCGTTGCACTGTTACGGATCACTGCATTCTTGAAAGTGACTTTTGATCCTGTCAATTTATTGGTTTCTGCTGTCGTACCAGTAAATTCTGTTCGCTTGACTGAAAGCTTCCAACCTGCGTAATTCCCGCTTTTATCTGTCACTTGCACAAAATTCTGGACTTCTTTAGATGCTCCTGAGCTATCTGTCCCAGATTGCAAAGCGGCATAAACAGTTTTTGCCGTCCCTAATTTGATGCTTCCAAAATCAAAATCCGGCGCCTGGTCGATGGTGAGCAGGCCTGCTGTACCTTGGTTAGGTTCATCTGGGGTAAAAGGAGTATCGGGATCATTGGGATCGACTGGGGCAACTGGTACTGTATCATCGGGATTTTCTGCATCAGGTTTCGTCACTGTCAAAGAGCCTGTCGTTGTGGCAGAGCTTTTATTTTCGGCGAATGCACCTTGCGCATTGACGACTAAGCTTCCTGCTAAGAGAATCGTTGTAACTAATGTCTTTTTCATTTTTTCTTCCTTCTCTCTTTTGTTAAGTAGATAGCAAGGATCAAAAGAGCAATCGCTAAACCAGCGATGATCCACCACAGATAATGGTTGTCCGGCTGATTTTTCAGCTCGATGTCTTTTTCATTCAGCTCTTTTGCAGTACTTCCTGCTATCTCAAAATCTTTTTTTAGTGTCCAGCTGTTTTCTTTCCAAGTGCCACGCACGACAGCTTGATATTTTCCCGGTTCCAGCTTCTGACTGTCTAAAGGGACGTATAAGTCAAAGTTCGTATTCGGAGCGACACTCAGTTTTTCCCTAGTCGAAGTCAAATAAGGTTCACGCGTGCCTTTTTTATAGATGTTGATTTTAGTGTCCAGATCGAACATGTATGCTGCGTTCGGGTTTTGCAAATTGACGGCGATCACATTGCGTGCATTGTTTTGATCTGCGTAAGCTTTTTTCAAAACTAGATCTGGGGAAGACTCTTTTTCACTGTTGCGGATCAAAATGGCTTTGACTTGAGAAAACCGGTTGACGACTCCGACACTCTTTTTTTCATTTACCTTTTCAAGAGGTTTCTCCTGAAAGGTGATCCCGCCAGCAGTCACTCCTGCGATTTCTTTTTCAGGAGCAGTGAGTCTCAGTTTTTTTTTCACAGTCGCATGTGCTGGGATCGTGATTTCTTTATCTGTACTCGCAAGATCGTCCATTTTATAAGATAAAGATTCATCGATTTTGCTGATGGAATCCCCGTATTCGATCACACCATTCGAATTGGTCGTGGCCGAACGGATCAGTGTTTCAACCGTCACTTCGTCATCTGTGTGATTGAACAAAGTATAGTCGATCTCTTGCGTTTGTCCCGGCGCCATTTTTAGATCCAGATACGTTTTTTGCTTGTCGATTTGATTCGCTGGTAAGTCAAAATTGACTGCAAAGTTGAATTCTGATGCCTCTGCCGATTCAGTAAGCAAACTTGTAAACAGGATCATCAGCACAATAAACCATTTTTTCAAGTCAATTCCTCCAATTTGTCAAAACATCTATTTTATGTCCACTCCTGCAGTCATTGCTTTTTTGTCCACAGGAGTTCAATCGGTCATTTCATTCGGTCGGCGCATCTGTCAATGTCCAAGTCATTTCAGCAGAATAACTGCCCGCGACCTGGTTTTCTTTTATCAAAACAGCTTTGAATGCTGCGCCATTATTTAAATATTCTGAATAATCAGCTGCGTGGTTATCAGTATTTTGACCTGTCACGACAGGCAATTCCTGTTCCGACATGAGTTGATAGTCGCTGCCGCTTTTAAAATAAAGCGCATCTCGCAAAACCACGGCAGATTGGTCTTGTGCGGTCAACGGCTTTGAAAGCTTGACCGTCAAAAGCCAGGGATTTTTCACTTCTCTTTGGTCGTAAACCAAGAGTTGACCAGCATCGATTTTCCCATAGGCTTCTTGTGTCAGACCATTCGCTTTCACTTCGCCAAACTGGATGGCTGAAGGGACCGTCAAAGACAATCCGCCTTCGACGACTAGCTTAGGCGCTGGTTGAAAAGCAGGGGCATCGTGATAAGTCACAGCATCTTCTGACGGATTGCGATTCCCAAGTTCATCATTTGTCGTTGGCTTGTTGATCACTCCTTTTGCAGAAGCCTCTCCTGTACAGTCATTCAAAATGACTTCGAGTGTATCTCCGACTGTCAATTGATTAGGTGGAATCGCTAAGGTAAAGTTTCCTTCATCATTTACTGTAGCTTGTGCTAGCTCCTCTTGTCCCTTTTTTAGAATCGCTAATGCGCCCGGCTCTCCTGTTCCTGAGATAGTACTTGAGGCCGCATTGACGATCTGAGTAGAAAGCTTCGCGGGTTCTGGGGGGATAATATCGACGGCTGTTTTTGCCGTGTTCAACTCTATGACTGCATGATTGCCTTTCACTTTTTTCGCAGCAATCACTTGAATCTCATCTCCTGCTGCCAAGCGTTCATTTTTAGGCACTTGGATTTCGAACAATCCTCCTTGTTCGCCTTCTCCCCAAGGATCATACCCTTCTCCGCCTTGCTGATCCACCTGTCCGCGAGTTTTGGCTGTAAGTTCAACAGGGGCCTTGCTTTTATCCGCATAACTGATCCGCACTGTGACTTCCACTTCGTCCGTCCAGGCATCTCTTGGCGTTGCCTCGATCCCTTCTGGTACTACAACGTGTCCGTAGATTTTTTTATCTGCGTTAGTTGGTACTCTGAGATTTTCAATCACAGGTATCTGGTTGTTGGCACTGATCCGATTGTACTTTTGCATACCGGCACCGGTTTGGGCAAATTCATCAGCCAAACCTGCATTTTGACTGGATACAAAGTTTCCAAGGTCAGTCCCATCGATGGTCAAATCGGTCAGGTCTGAAAAATAATCCGGATCTTTTTCTATGTTATCGAAGGTTGCACCTTCTTTTCGCCATAATGCGATTTCTGAATGCGTGATTGCTAAGCTTGATTCTCCGTTTCCTTGGAATACCCAGCCGCCGACACCCGTTGATGTATCTCCAACGCGTTTGTTTTGAAAATCAAAATAGGTAGGCGACTGGATATCTACCTTCAAGGCATCGCCGCTGATGATCCCAGTTTTATCTTCACCAGTCTTGCCGATCATGACTAAATATGTTTTTTCTCCTGCTGTAAAATTCAAGTCGATATCACCAGTCGTATCTACTGTCGGACCGGAATCCACCCGTATATCGATACTTGATCTTTCGCCAGTCACTGTAAAATCGGCTGAACCCGGGCTTTCCAGAAAACCAGAAGAATCATAAAACTGGATCGCCTGATTCCCTTGATTCAAACGATTGACGTACGATTTCCCATCGCCTTTATTGGTGACTTTCAGTGCTCCGCCGTTAGTGACTGTCAGTTTTTGTGTCCCATTTTCAAAGCGGATTGCACTAGAACGACCAGCTTGTTTCTTTATATCGATTGCTGATCCTTGACCATCAACGGTGAGCGACAATCCTTTTCCAACAAAGCGCATTCCATTATTGCCCGGCTGGTCGCCATCACTTGCCATCTGCACTTGTATCTTCCCGCCACTCGATACATTGATTTGGCTGGAGTCACCTTGCAGCCGAAAACCACCTGTCGTAGCTGTGTCAATTATGAGCTGACCGCCTTCAGAAACAAGGACCTTAGAACCTGACCCCCGCATCTGGATGATCCCTCGATTATTATCATTTGTGATATTGATTTTCGTATGGACTGAAAACGTGCTTCCACTTCCTTTGACTTCAAATGTCACATCCGATGGCAGCGTATCGATTGCTTCTCCCTCATCGCTCACAGCATCAGCGCGGTCATAATCAAGCACGACTTTTGATCCATCAAGGATGTGGACACCGGGTGAAGATTTACCACTGCCTGTTTCGTCGCCTGAGTCAAGAAATCCATAAAATTTCCCTAAATAAGGCCCGTACAGATTACTTCCATTGATGACGTTCAACTGATAGCTTCTGCAAAAATAAGCCTTTCCAGGCGCGGCGTTAAGTCCTTCTTTTACTGGCTGGATATCTAATATCCCTGAAACGCTGTCCAATGTGACAGTCGCTCTTGGTGCATATACGAGGCCGATTTTAGAACCGTTGTACAGATCCAGCGTACCTGTAAATCTCAATTCTCCGGTGAAATGGTATCTGCTGCCCCAGAAATCGGTCATGTAGGCAATGATCATTGCATTGCCGTCGATATTCGGTGTGATGCCGCCTGGATGAGCTGCCGTCCCTTTGAAATTTTGGAACTCGATCGTGTGAGGTTGCTCATTTATATAAATATGATGTGTGCCGAAATCATGTGAAAAACCGCCAAAATCGACCACGATATCTCGTTTGATCTCAAATTCCCGATCGAATGTCAGCGGACCAGTCAGTCGGATCTTAGAAACTGTTTCATCTGCAAGTAATGTAGCAAGCTCTGCTGTCGTAGTAGCTTCCGTATAGCCGTCTGCAGATACGGCTCGTTTTTGGATCGTTTGTTTTTCGGATTGGGTTGACGCAGAGTCGCTTGTACTCATGGTCGTTTTTGACGGAGCTGTCGATTCTATCGTTGACTCCTCTGTTTGGGTCGTACCTGTTGAAGACGATCCGATATTTCCACTCGACTCGTTTTTTTCAGAAGAACTAAGCGTGTTTTCTATCGGACTGCCGATCTTTGAGCTGTCAAAACTTTTATTCTCTAGTTGCCTTGATTCCGATGTCATTTTCGGTATTGCCGACACAGATACTGTGCTGAAAATGGGGGAAACAATCAGAATCAATGCTACTAGCTTTTTTATCTCTTTCATCTTCCACCATCCTCTCTTTCGTTTCGACAATTTTATTCTATCGTTTTCTTTTCTTCCTAAATGTACTTTCACCTTCAAAAAATGTATTTTTAATCCCATATCTGACATTCTCCTAAGCGAATGTCGAACATCAGTAGCTTGGAGACTGTTTATACAGAAAAAAGGAGTGTGACAAGATTTTTGTCACACTCCTTTTTCCTTAAAGCAGAACGCAGTTGTTACGACCTCTCCTCTAAACGGTGTTCAAAAGCTTGCATCTTCGGTAATAAGCCCAGACAAACGAAAAATATGAAGAACTATTTTTGTTTGTCTGTTTCTTATTACTTGATGCAGGACAGCTTTTTCACAACCTCTCCTCTAGCTACTTTTTATTCAAGAAATATTAACAATAAACATTCAGATGGGAAGGAAGTACTTGGATCGATACGGGCAGCTTATCTCCTTCATCACCATCCACATTCGTCGCTAATTCCTCCTCGTCAGCTAATGATACGACGAGTTTTTCACAAGTCTGGTAAGCAAGATTATTGGTCGAGCCATCCACGCCTTTGAGCAGATCCGGCAATGTCTTCAATGTATCGATAATCGAAGAATCTTTCAGATAGATCAAATGGAGCTTGCCGTCATCGACTTTTGCTTCTGGGATCAGTGACTCGAACCCGCCGACCGAATTCGTCAAACCGATCAATAGCGTGCTGCTTGTGATGTTCACTTCTTCTCCGTCGATATCTACTTTGAAAGAATAAGATTGAGTAGCCGCTAATTGTTTGATTCCAGACATGAAGTAAGCCAGTTTTCCGAATTTGGTTTTCTTTTGCGTGTCGACATCATTGATCGCTTCAGGTATCGTCCCGATCGCCACGACATTCATGAAATAATGTTCATTGATCTTCCCGATGTCCAACGGTTTGACAGACTCGAGTGAAAAATGACTGATCGCTTCTTCTGGATCTAGTGGCATATCCAATGCACGAGCCAGATCATTCACTGTTCCTAAAGGGAAAAAGCCGAAATTCGGTCGATGCGCTTGTTCTGCGATCCCGCTGATCCCTTCATTGACTGTCCCATCTCCTCCCATCACGAATACACTATGGTAGCCTTCAACAGCAGCTTCACGCGTGAAGTTTTCAGCATCTCCTGCTTTTTTCGAATGCAGCACCACTACTTCGTCAAACACCGAATCAAGTTTTTCATGTGCCAGCTTCTCATATTCTTTTGCTTGTTCACCACCAGAACTGGGATTGACCACTAACAGGGCTTTTTTCATCGTATCGATTCCCTTCCTTCACTTTTTGATTTAACGATAACATAAAGAGTGAAAAAGGACATTGAAAAAGCATTGCGGATCGATGGAAGGTTGTTATTTATTCTATTCATTAAAAAACAAAGACTTTTTCATTGACGCTTACTTGCTTATTCACTTTCACTAACTTCCCTTTAGGACCGTCTGGCAAAACAACCAGAACCGTTGTATCTTTGTTTTCTTGATCCAGCTTCTCCATGTCGATCTCTGCTAGAAGCGTTTTTGAGGATACAGACTGCCCTTCACGTACCTTTAAGGAAAAAGGTATCCCTTTTAATTCGACCGTATCAATTCCCATATGGATGAGTAAGACCGTCCCGTCATTACTTTCTATCGTGATGGCATGTTTGGTCGGGAAAATCATCTTGACGATCCCTGCGATCGGCGAATAAATCTGGCCATTATGCTGAGAAACAGCAAAGCCATCCCCCATCATTTTCATTGAAAATACACCATCTCCTACCGCTTCAAGCGGAATCACTTTTCCTGATGCAATTGCTCTGAGTGTCTGCTTTCTTTTCCAAAGCATGGTTGTCCCCCTATCTTAGAATTGGCCAATATTCTTTGTTTCTCTCAATCATCTCGTCTAAAACTGATTTTGCGATTCTCGCACTTGGAACGGTTTGATTCAGTGTAAAAGCTTGGAGCGCTTTTTGATAGGATTGTTCGAAGTAAGCATCAACTAATAATTTTTCAGCAGCTACTTGAGCCTCCATCAAGCCTTTATGAAAATCCGGGATGTCTTCTTTTAGCGCAATCGGTTCGACTCCTGTTGCCCCGATATACGCTGGGATCTCAACCACCGCATCTGCTCTTAGATTAGGAATAGCGCCTTGATTCGGTACGATCAGCATAAATCGTTTTCTTTCATCGTTCAGTAAAGAAGCAGCCATATCGACGATGTATTGCCCATGTTCACCAAAGTTAAAGTTCAAAACATCTTCTGTTTTCCCTCCACGAATCGCTGCTGCCATTTCTTTCGTATTTTTTTCTCTCCCCTCCATCACTTGGTTCGCTCTTGTGTAATTTTTGTCACTATTTTCGACAACCATATCAGGGTACAGATAATATTCGAGATAATTGTTAGGAATATGGGTTGGGAAATTCTTCGTAATAAGCGACATCATGCGGAATGCTTCTTGCCAAGTCTGATCGCCTTTATTGAAATCAGCTACTTTCATTTCCTGTTCTATCAACTTTTCAATGATTTCCGGCATGATCTCTCTTTTCAGCGACCGATCATAAATCGAAGTATACCAGCCAAAATGATTCAAACCATAATAAGTCGGAATCCACTGTTTTCGATCATAACCATAATTCACCGCAATCGTTTCTTCAATTGAAATAGTCATATCACAAGCATTGATCATATTTGCTTCAGGAAATTCTCTTCGAATGGCTTCAGCTACGATTGATTCAGGATTTGTATAATTGAAGATCCAGGCTTCTGGCGCATATTGCTGGATATAACCTACGATTTCTAATAAACCGCCAATTGAACGCATGCCGTAAGCAAAACCGCCGAGCCCACAGGTTTCCTGACCGACTAATCCATATTTCAGCGGGATTTTTTCATCCAGCTCCCGCATTGTCAGTCCTCCTACACGAATCTGTGAAAAGACTAAGTCACATCCGGTAAATGCTTTTTCCGGGTCCTCTGTCTTATTGACTGCTACGTTGGAAAAACCATTTTTCTTCAGCATATGTGTAATGATCACCAACATATCGTCATTTCTTTTTGCATCGATATCATACAAACGGATTTCTGAGATAGGGAGTCGCTCGCTGCTGTTCAAAACCGCCTGTATAATCCCCGGTGTATACGTGCTTCCTCCGCCTGCAATCGTAATGATTTGTTTTCTTGTCATTTTTTGCACCTTCCTTTACTGTTCGAGTAATTTATTGAATTCAGCCATGATATAAGTCACTTCTAAGCCGATAATCACTTGATAATTCTTCTCTGCAGGCTTGATGATTCCACTCACACCGAGCTGATTGATCCGTTCTTCATCTACAATGTCCGGATTCTTTACTTCTACTCTCAAACGTGTATTGCAACTGTACGCATCTTGTAGGTTGTTTGTTCCACCGAATGCTTGTAACAGTTTTTTTGCCATATATTCATAATTCTTACTTGCTAATGTCAGATTTTTCTCTGCTGTCTCATCTGTTTCTGCACTGTATGCAACTACTGTTTTTCTCCCAAGTGTGGGAATTGCTTGGCGTTTGATCAAATAATAAAAAGTAACATAATACAGAAAGAAAAACACAACTCCGACTGGCAAAATCAAGAGCGGATTCGTCGCAATCTTAAAATTGATCAGATAGTCGATGATACACGCACCAAATGTGAAGCCAATCCGGATGTTCAAGAGAGAACAAACCATCCCTGCCAAACCTGCAAATACAGCATGTATCACATATAGCATCGGCGAGATAAACATAAAACTGAACTCTACCGGTTCCGTGATGTTCGCAAGAAAGGAAGTTGTTGCGCCACTTCCCATGATTCCTTTAACCATCTGTTTGTTTTCTTTGAATGCTGCTTGATAAATAGCCAGGCAGATTGCAGGTACACCAAACATCATCACAACAAAAAAACCGGACAAAAACAAACCAGCTTGCGGATCACCATTGATGAAACGCGTCATCTCTCCACGAAAAACCTCGCCATTTGGTGCTTTATAGCTACCGAGATCATAGTACACATACGTATTCAATACATGATGGAGACCAAAAGGGATCAGCAACCGATTGAGAAACATGAATATCCCGACACCTAATGCGCCCATATCCACCAATAATACCGCAAAACGATCAATCCCTGATTGGATCACTGGCCAAACAAACCCAAAAACAACTGCGGCAACTGTCTGGAAGAGCATCACCATCGTCAACGGAAATTTTTCTTCAGTAAAGTAAGAAAATACCATGGGCAGCTTTTGGTCTTTAAAACGATTATATGTCCAAGCAGCAACCAGACCAGATAAGATCCCTCCAAAGATACCCATACTCACTTCAGGGGCCATCACCTCCAGTCCTTTTTTCAATGTAGCGATCGCAAGGAAACCTGTCAGAGCAGGAATACCCTTGTCTTTTGTATTCGCAAATCCGATCGCTACTCCAATCGCAAACAGTACGTCCAGATTTCCAAATACTGCATTCCCTGCAGCTCCGATCACTGGAACATCTAGTAAATCTTCTGCAGCCAGCCGCATGATCAATCCAGCAAACGGCATCGCCGCAACCGGAAGTAGCATCGCTCTGCCTAACTTTTGGATATTTGCTTTTATTTCCACCATACTTTTCCTCCTCTATTCAAATTTCGTTATACGTGATGCATTCAATCTCTTGATCTTCGCGTACTTTTTTGGCAAATTCAGAATGGATCATAAATTCAACTTGCTTCATTCTTGAAAAGACAAAACTGGAACCAACCTTCAGACTTTGATCGATGTACGCTGTGTGACACATCACTTCCGTTGATTCCTCCTGTCGCAACTTGACTAACAGCTGGTCTAAATATTCTGACAATGATGGATTCTCTTCTTCGCATTCCCCTACTTTGTCAAAATAAGGTTCAAAATAACTGGTATGTTTGACCTGCTTCTTCTTATCAAAATTCCCGCGTACAGGAAGATCGTATTTTTTCGCTAACGCTATGACTACCTCCTGATTGTCACCGAACGTATGCGTGTGATGATGGCTGTCAAGATGTGACGGGATGATCCCAGACTGATATACTCTTTTGATCTGTGCGTCCCATTCCTGATAGAGCTGGTCTAAATCGATCTCAAAATCTTTTTCGTAAAAAGAAAGCTTTTTAAATTGCGTACCTTCCATCAAACTATCTACCTTCGGAATCAGCGGTTTCCCGCAAGTCAGTGTTAAGTGGACCCCTACAGCTAATTGAGGCCAATCTTTTTTCAGCGTAACTGCATGCTGAAAGCCCGGCATGTTGGCCATCAATGTCGTCGAAGTCAAAATCCCTCGCCGATGGGCCTCCACGATACCGTAATTGACGCCATGACTGTAGCCAAAATCATCTGAATTAAAAATCACTTTTCCCATACTCTCTTCCTTTCTGAATAAAAAAAGCATGCCTAACAAGAAGACGAGCGAGTAGTTGATTCGTCTCTTATCAGGTCATGCCTACCGAATAGTTGCACCCTGTATTTCATTTAATTTGCTCTTGCTAAATGGATAGCTAGATAAATCACTTCATTTTCCTGAACTAGAAAATGATAGGTTTCTTCTATCATTCGTTTGGTTTTTGTTGCTGTTTGATAAGATACCGTCTGTTTGAATGCGTCGCTAAAAAAAGAAAGTTTGTCCACTGGAGGCATTTCTTGATAAATCAATCGCTTCACTAGAAATTTCACATGGAGCATTAACCGCTGATAAGCTAACGACTCTTTATTCTTTATGATTCCTTGTGTTTCTAAAAATTGCAGGATAGCTGTTGTCATCTCTAAAATCTTCAAACTGTTCAGGCTATTTTTTTCACTCAGTTCCGCATTGATAATATGCATCGTGATAAAGCCAACTTCATTGATTCCCAAATCTGTTCGGTACCGCTGATTCATTTCTTCGACGATCTCTGTTGCCACTTGGTATTCTTCCGGGTAAAGCAGTTTCATTTCCGGCAGCATAATCGCACTCACTTGTCTCTCTTCTTTCTTACGTTTGATGGCAAAATAAATATGATCCGTCAACGTGATATAAATAGTCGAATCGAGCGGTACATCGATTTTTTCTGTTATCACTTCAATCATTTCCTCTGAAAATTCAATGTATTCGATAGGTATCTGCCGAACAAGCTCGCTGAACGTCCTTGTTTTTTCTTTGGAATCCAATACAAAAAATTTATCGACCATCGTAGCGTCCAGTGTTTCGTTGACAATAGCTGAAAAACCGATTCCCTTTCCCATTGCGACTTTCTCGATCCCCCCATCCTCAACCAAAACCGTATTATGATTGATCTTCTTGAGCACATTCATGTGTATCATCATTCCTTCCATAGCTGATCGTCTGAATCCATTCTCCTCAATACACAAAAAACGACCAAAGAATGAAGCCATTCCTTGGTCGTGCCTAATTCAATAGTTACACCCATATGTTTTTTACTCATTCAATATAGCAAGAATAGAAAGCGGTGTCAATAGTGTGTTTTCGCTTTTTCATGAAATTTTTGAGTATGAGATGAGAGTTTTTTTATAGAAGATGTTATTTGACTTTTTTATAGCCCTTACTCGTAGCTCCCATTTCCGACAATTTTGTATCAGATTCATTTATTTATCCTCCAAACATTAGCGATATCATATTTTTCTTTTCCAGATAGACAAGAAAAAAAGCCGCTGACAACAAATCGATCACACTGAATAAAAAGATGTTGATAAGATACTTTCGATCATTTTCTAAAAGGAACAGAAATGCTAATGCTATGACACACCACTTCATCATCGTTGAAACAAAGAAATCTTTATGCGTCGAAAAAAGAGAACAGCCATTGGTACGCAGAATCGCGATTTTTCTTTGATTGTAAGAAAAATAGATGCATAATACTGAGTAACTCAAGACAAAAAACGATATGATCGTTAGCATGAAAATACTGATTAGATAAGTGAACGACCTGCTCAATGATTTAAAAGAGATCTCTTCTGCTCTTGTATAAGAAAATAACAGCTGCAAATTGTCGCTTAGCTGATTGTCTGCCACCAACTTCATGATTTTTTCGTGTGACATCTGCCCATCAGTCTTGATTTTCAGCGGAGGATAGATTTCCCCGCTAAATATATTCCTCTCCCAATACGTACTATTTTCCAGAGTCAAGACCTCAATAAACGGGTATTCCTCAATCCAAGGAGTATGGGGGATGAACGTATACACAGGTTGTTCATCCTGGATGAAAATAATTTCTGGCTGTTCATCGTTCAGCTCCTCATAGTGTTTGATTATCTTCGTCACCCCTTCTTTTTCCTGATACTTTTGGGGGATCAGAAGAACAGCTCGCGCTTTTTCTTCTGTTATCCTAATCAAGTTTGCAGATTCGTCTAGCAAAGGAAACTTACGCAAATAATTCGGATTTATCTTTATCCCTCTGCCAAACACTTCATTTTCTTCGAATAAATAATCCGTTATATTCACTAAAATACTTCCTTTTTCATTTAAATATCCATATAACCTGTCATCGATCATTTCTGAAAAACGATTGGAATAAATAAAATCCACATGGTTTTTCCCGATAGTTACTGGATAAAATACATGATAGTCTTCATCAACGATTTCTTTTGGAGGTTCGTAAGAAACAAATAACTTGGAAGAAGAAAAAACGATAGTTGCTAGTTCGACATTGGAAACGGCCAAAACAAGAGAAGACAACAAGCCAAATGCAAAGATGATGAATTGGATATATTTAAACGCTTCTCTTACTAAAGAGAGTTTTTTAACTGATATAAGCGAAATCAGAGATACACCATACATCCCGCTAAACAAGAAAACATACATCTGGAACAGATCAAGCAATTGTCTCCTATAATATATAAAAACAAAACCGCCGATGACCCCTGCGATTATTAATGTAGTGACGATTTTCTTTTTCCCCAGTAGGTACCACAATACTTGATGTAATGAAAAGCCATGATTCAGCAACAAACTGATTTCTTTATTCATCAGTAAGAAAAAAGACGGTAACAAAAGGAATAAAAGAATCAGCCCGATCGATAGATACATTTGATAGCTATATAAGTCTGTACTTGAAATAACCGAATATGGATAGTTATTTTCAAAATCCTCAAAAACATCAGTCACATAATCACTGCGGAATTCTTGATTGAATCGTTCAGCGAATAATGAAATGAACCGTTTATAGTCTTCTTTTTCTCTCGTCATCAAGAAGAATTCACCTTCGAAATCTCTCATTCTGATTGATTCTTCAATGGACAGGAGACGAAATGAAGTATTGGAATACGCAACCTTCTCATGAGATGTGTCGACACTTCCTTGATAATACAATGTCATTTCAAGCTTTGGCTGTATCTTGAAGTTCCAAGACGTATCCACTTCATTGGATTCGTTTACGGTTTTTTTCATATAAGACAGCTCAGTTTCTGAAGATACATTTTCAAATAATTTGATCAACTGCTCATATTCCTCTTGCCTGACGAAATGCTGTGGTAATCGAATCGGCGTATAGGCATCTGTTCGATGGAAAAATTCACTTGTTCGATAGAGCACCTGCTTATTTATACTAACTAAGGCAAAGCCAATCATGATACCGATCACTATCATCGTCAGCAAAACTGTGAAATTTTTTTTGATCGTCTACACTCTCCCTTCTTTAAAATATTCTTTGACAAAATCATAGCGTTTTTCATAAAAAAACGTATCTATCAAGTGTAGATGTCCTGTAGAATATATCTAAGAAGTGTAGAATCTTTAAAAAAGAGAGGAGAAAAACAATGAAAACAGGCGAGAAAATCAGGAAAAAACGAAGAGAATACAATCTGACACAAAAAGAACTAGGTGAAAAAATAGGTGTTTCTGATAAAACGATTTCCAGTTGGGAAAACAATCGTACATTGCCTGATATCGAAATGCTTTCTCTTTTACACCAAACACTTGACCTGACGTTCGATTTTCCCCAGACCACTATTCCTGATGAAGGCGCCGAGCAAGAATCATCTGCTTCACAGCAGCCTTGTCTAGAAAAAAAGCATCCATTCATAAAAAAAGTTGGTTTTCCCTTAGTTTTCATGCTATCAGCTGTCTTCCTTTTTTTGTTCAATTATCAGTACAAGAACGAAACGATCGATCGGATCAATCCTTTTCTGAAGCCTCGAATCGGGTACACGACTCTTCCGACAGGTTACATAGACAAATCAACTGAGTATTGGGTATGCCATGACATTTTTGGCCATGGTGCATGGCTGTCTTTCCATGCAGGAGAAGTAACCAGCAGTAAAAACCATGCAGTTGTAAAACACAAAGGGAAACATGTGATGAACGTTCGCCTGATTGCCTGGGAATCGATCCCTGCTGATTTTCAAGATATCCTTAGCTTAGATTATGACGATTCATTGAAGAAAACAGCGAAAGAACCTGATGCGCACTAAAACCGGTGTCTACATGAACGCATTTCTCGTATATAAAACAAAAGCTGTAATCAATCCAGTTTTCTCTTTTCTCTCGCAAAGTCATGACAAAAAAACACCCAACCATTGAAAATCAATGATTAGGTGAGTATGGATGGATTATTTGCTTGAAGAAGAGGTCGTCGTGAATGTACTCAAGACGTTCTCAAAGTCTTTGTCTTTGATTTTCACATTCGCGTCTTTCAAGACTTCGCCGATCACTTTTGTCGTAAATGCTTGATCGTTCAGTTTTGTTTGTGTCGCGATTTCTTTCAATTGATCTTTGTATTTGTCCATGTCGTTGCCTTTGTTCTGGTTTTTCACCATTTTGACCACATAGTAATCTGTGGAATAGGTGGAAGCATTCGTTGCTGTGATCACGTCAGAAACCTGACCGTCTTTCAATTTGAACGCAGCTTCCTGCACTTCAGCAGGGACAGTTTGTGATTGAGAATCGAACTTGATCTTGCCGCCGTCTTCTTTTGTTTCAGTATCTGTTGATTTTTCTTTTGCTAATTTAGCAAAGTCATCCCCATTGTCGGCTGATTTCTTCACTTCTTTAGCTTCATCTTCGCTTGCTACTTTGATGATTTGTGCTTCGACTTCTGGATGGAAGGATTTCCAAGCAGTTTTTAGATCTTCGTCCGTCAATTTGACGTGTTTTTCCAAGCCTTCTTGATATGCTAATCTTTGTTTAAGATTTTCTTTGAAGGTCTTTTCTGTGTAGCCAGCTGCTTTCAATTGAGAGTCAAATGAATCGCCTAGTTGTTCTTTGGTTTTGTTGTATTCAGAATCGACTTTTTTATCTGAAACATCATCGCCATATTTCTCTTCGAATACTTGGAAAACGATCAATTGCTGGACGGTCGAATCTGCACCTTGCATTTTTTTCAAGCTATCTGTCAATTCCTGCTCGGAGATCGTGCCGCCTTTATACGTCACGGCTGCTTCGTCACCAGTATTTGTCGTACATCCTGCCAGCAAGCCGCCTCCTATTAGAATCGCAAGGGCTAAAAATCTTTTTTTCATCTATCGTATTCTCCTACTCTTGTTTTTTTGTGAATCACTAAAAAATACAAAGGCGCTCAAGATGAAATCCATCGAGAACACCTTTATCCATCTGCACTATCCAAGACAAATCGATGCACTTCCCACAATCTGACAAGCCAGTCTGCAGAAATAAATTCCAGTAGCATTCCACTAATTCATATACTACTTGTTTTGTTACCGTTTTTCAAGTCTGGTATGATTGAGGGCCTAAGCGCTTCTCACAAAAAAGATCAATTCTTTTTGATCGCCTTTTTGAGATAGGATCCTGTCAGTACCATCAAAGCGCACACGAACAAGACCACCGAATACGGCCCAATCGCAAGGACGACTTCTTGTATGCCAAACAAAGTGACCAATTTAGACGGTACGTAAAAAAATAAAAACAGCAAGGCGACATGGCGGATTTTTCCCCATCCTTTACTGGCAGTCCTTACAGCCATATAAGGCAGCCCAAATGCAACTCCAAAGTAACCCTTATTGATCGTGGCCACTGCCTCTCCTTCAATAACAAAATCTACGAGTCCTACGAGAAGCAAAGTCATAAGCAGCAGGTGCGAAAAATGAAAAAAATAATTCGCATACCGATTGTCCATTGTGATCTCCTTTAGTGAAGCCTTTTATTTAAATTATATAGGGAGATGGGGTGAATTGCTAGGTGGTTAGGGAATAATGACAAAAGAGATTTCCAAGAATTTCGAGCAAGTTAGTTACTAAAACGAGTACGTTTTTACCCCTTCAAGTTTTTGTGAAAAAATAGACAGACAAAATTTCCGATAGAATAACGTTATCTAAAACACTGTTCTCAAAGGAAACATTTGTCTGTCTATTACAATCTCTTCACTTTCATACTCGCTTAGAGTCTTTTTTCTTTTTATTAACAACGATCAAAAGAACCATGCAGACTAGGATGGTGATGACTCGAAGTGCTGGGGTGAATAGCAGCCATACCAAGATGTTACTGAATTCGCTAACTATATAGGAATTCGACTGATGCCATTTATCTAAAGGTTGTGCGAATAAAAGCACATGGCTATTCACATACGCAGTAAACAAATAGACAGCAATTCCTAATCCGATGATAAGTATGTTTTTCTTGAATTTTGACAACTTCTGCTCCTCCGTGGATAGTGATTGGTTTTCTGTGTCCCGAGGTGAATCAAAAATAACGATCAGTTTATTTCAATGCAGTTGCTTGGATGTATAACGACCAAGTTCCTGCCTTCATTGTAACACCTGCAAGGTTCGATGCCATGTTTTCTGATGTTTTTTGACATATACTCACTTGAAAAGCGGGAATAAAACCGTCGTTTCCTTATCTTCTACACGCTCTTCCTGTTTTTTCTGTCATCTGTGATCCAAATCAAACCGCTCACGCCGAATAAGACCATGAGGCTAGCGCTAATCAGTGCAAGTAAGCGGAGGTGGCTGCCTGTGTCAGGTATCTGAGGGACAAAGCTGTTATCTCTGGACAAAACATAAGTATCTGCCAGCTGCCCATCATACGCCCCGATAAAACGTTCCCCAGCTGGATCATCTACTGTACCAGATGCAACATTCCGCCATTTCACTGTATCTGTGTCATTGGGCAATTCTACTGTATCTAATCCTCCTGTAGAAGGATCATCGGTCACGAATCCCTTGCTGAATGTGATTTCCTTCAAGCCGGTCATCCCTTCAAACATCAGCTGCATTCCTGAAGCTGTCACTTTTGAAGTATCTGTCACATCTAAGGTCAGTTGTTCAAATGACTTATCCATCGCGAACATACTCATCATATCTGTGACGTTCTCCGTTTCCAATTTACCTAAATCCAATTTTTTCAGTCCTGTCATCAATGCAAACATCGTCTCCATCGTAGTCACATTGCTTGTATCGAAATGACTGATATCCAATGTCTCGATTCCTGGGATCGAGGCAAACATGCCAGACATATTCGTTACTTTAGCAGTATCGAAACTGCTAAGATCTAAAGAAGTCAATTTTGATGGCAGATCTTTTCCTTGATAAAACATATTCTCCATCGTAGTCACATTACCTGTTTCTAAACCTGTCAGATCGATACTATTCAAAGAAGGTGAGTCACTAAACATGAAGGACATGTCTGTTGCATTCGATGTGTTCCAGCTGGAAAGGTCGATAGAATCTAGATTATCCATATTACTGAACATCCCATTCATTTTTTCAGCTTTTGATACATCAAGATTGGATAAACCAGTGATTGTTTTTACATTTTCCAGACTCGCAAACAAATTGCTGGCAATAGCAGTTGTTGCTACAGGACCGTCTATGGTTATGCCAGTGATTATATCCTTGAATGCATTCCACGGAGATCTTGGTTTGCTATCATTATTCGTATCAGGTGCATCCGCCAAGGTGCCACTGCCCAAATGGAGCATGCCGTCTACATCGACATACCATTTGACGTTTCCGAAGATCCCTTTAGCCGGTGTCGTTCCTACTATCTTGATCTTCTTCATCGGAATCGTCTGATTATCCAAAGTATCTACGGTCAATTTGATTGATAGCGGATCAGGGGTATGGGCAAATGCTGCCATGCCATCACCAGCAAACACATAGGGTAAATTTTTCAATAAATCAGATTTCCATGGATCGAGGATAGCGTAATTCACCGTGCTGGCAGGCGCTCCAGAAACCGAATCCGCAGCAATCATTGTATTAGTTGATCCATCGATGTACTGGATTTTCGCATCAGCTGTCACTGGAACAAGAACGTAGGTGTCTACAGGATTGACCGCACTGTTGTAGGCACCGATATACTCAGTACCTAAAGGGGAATCCGCTGTACCGCCGGCAATGGCACGCCATTGCATCGTAGCCGTATCATTGGGTAGATCGATCTGCCCCACTGGATCAGAGGTTACTTGAGGCGTGACAAATCCAGAACCAAAAGTGATTTGTTTTAGTGCTGACACACCAGATAACATCTGATACATATTCGAGACGAATGAAGTATCCCAATTGGACAGATTCAGACTGACTAAAGAACTGGCATTTTTAAACACACCATTCATATTCATTGTATTGCTTGTGTCCCACTTCGACACATCAAGATGCGTCAAGCCTGTAAGTTGAAACATGTTTTGCATGTTGTATGCTCCACTTGTATCCCAGTTTGATACATCGAGACTAGTCAAAGATTTCGTCCCGCTAAACATGAAAGACAGATCCTCTACATTGCTCGTATTCCAATGGGAAACATCTAAATTAGTTAGAGATGTATTATCATAAAACATCCCAGACATATTTGTTACTTTGTCTGTATGCCAATTCGAAACATCTAAACTCGTTAAAGAAGACGCATTGTAAAACATTCTGTCCATAGTCGTTATGTTACTTGTTTCCCAGCTTCCTATCCCACTTAATTCTGTTAAAGATGTCATATTATTAAACATGCGGGTTGTACTCTCAACGTTTGACATATCCAGTTTTTCTAATCCTTTGATAGAGATAACATTGCTTAAATCATCAAATAAGCTTTCAGAATCTGATGCTGCAGTCACTTCCCCATCAAAAACGATATTTTTAATCTGAGCGCTCATTGTCTGCCATGGGGAGGTATTACTTGAAGTAGCAAAAGCCCCTGAGCCGATATGCAAAGTTCCATTCGTATCGATATACCATTTTGCCGTACCGAATATTCCTTTTTTCAAAACTTGTGTCATACTAGGTATAGGGTCACTAGCGACTTTATCTAGAAATGGATTATTCGTGTAAACATAATTTTCTAGCCCTGCATCTCCGTATATCCCGGTATTCTGCGTAGTATTAGCACCCGCTTGCGGTGTCCAAAAATTCAGTTCCGCTGTGGCTTGCTTTGCTGTCATATCTACAGAGTATCCTTCGGGTATCAGAGTTGTGATAACCGTTCTGATGCTATCTGCTTGCTGACTGAGCTGCGCTGATAATTCAATAGTTATTTTTTTCTCAGCGATGCTGATATTCGTTCCTTTGATATCGCCAAATTGCGCAATCGCCCTCATCATCTCCTGTATGAGCCGCTCGGGATCACTCTCTTTTGGCTGAGAAACTTCAGTAGATTCCACTGTTTCTTCGGATGTTGCGGCATCAGACTGGGCTGTCGTAGTTTTTAGTGTATCTGTATTCGTATGAGTTCCTGTATCCGAAACTGGAACTGTGCTGTCTGATGTCGTGGAGGTAGTCGTTTCCGCTGCTACCTGATAAATGGGGACAAGCGCAGAAACTGTCAATTGGAGGATCAGGGCTAGGACAACTACCCCTCGTAAATACAGAGTGAGCCTTGTTTTATTGCTGCTTTTCTTGTCTGCTTGATGCGATTGGTCGAAAGCGGGCAGTTGCTTTTTTTTATTCATACTTTCTCCCCCTTACATATCTTCTCAAGAGAACCAATCCACCGATGATCATACTTAAGAATAGTCCAACAATTGAAAAGAGTGCCTTTTGCGAAATCATCCAGACACGCCCACTCGTTTGCATGATGACTGGCTGGCTCTGTTCATTTTGCTGGTTCTTTTGATCTTCTCCTGTTTGTCCGTTCATTGAATCACCTGTTCCTGAAGGATTTGTCGCACTGGTTCCTGAAGATCCTGTCAGACCAGATTTTGGTTCGTAGATAAAATCATCTGATTCCTTACCTTCTGCATCTGTGAATGGCAAGGAAAAAGCAATCGGTGCTGCAGGATCAGCCACACCATATCCTTTCAGTTCTTCTAGCAAATAAGCACCTTCGAGCAATTTTGCTGCGTCATCATAAACCACTTGCCCGTTTTCATCTGTAACAAGTTCAGTTGTGAATCCTTGTTCACCAGAAGCAATCGTATACGTGGCAGGATCTGCTGCAACGATCTTTTTCCCCTCGACAGGTAAGATGCGGGTCAATCGGTAATGGGCACCTGCAAGAGGGATCGTTTCTTGCATTGCTTCAGAAGAACTGGCAGTCATTCGTTTCACGACGGTTACCGAAGGATTTGGAAGTTCTGGCACATCCGCAATGACCGCTTGTCCAAATGCAAGATAAATGAGGCTAACAATCAGCGCACTAAACCATGTCCCTTTATGCTTCATGTAAAATTCCTCCTTCCTATGTGAAAAGAAGTACCTCGCGTACGAGATACATCTTCTTCACTTATGACTGCTAGTGATTTCCTTGTTCTTTAAGACGATAGATATAAAGTGCTCCACCGCCAGCCGCGATCAATATACTTGCTGTGACTAAAAGGATCAGACGGGCATTGTCCCCGGTCATCGGCAGATTCGGGATCCATTTATTGTCCACATCGATGATCGTGGCATCGTTGTCTGAATCATTTTTTGCCGTTACTACATGGACTTTCCCATCGATCGCATAACCTGTTGGTGCAGAAGTTTCGACTAGGTAATAGTTTTGTTCACCTGATTCCGGATCGACTTTCAAACCTGTGAATTGAGCCTTTCCTTGCGCATCTGTTGTCAAAGTGATGACTTTGTCGTCTACATCTGTTACCCATTTTTCTGCTTTCGCATCGGCTTCACTTGCCGCAAGTCTGAAGACGGCGTTTGCTAGCGGTTGTTTGGTTTCATTCGTTTTTAACACATCCACATTCCCCATTTTGACTTCTGGGGTATTTTCTCCCGGATTAGTCGGATCTGGGATCGTCGGTGTTTGATCATCTGAATCAGGGTCTGGGGTCGGATTCGTTGTTTCTGGTGTTTTTTCACCTGTTGGACCTACGTATAACGTATCAAAGCTGTTCAAGATACTGCCGTCTTTTTTATCTTTCAACACTTCTGTGGCGATCTTGAAAGAGATATTCTCATAGCCGGCAACTTTCTTCATACCTGCTTGAGTCAGTTCGATCTTTACTGTATAGTGATCTGCTAATCCATCTGCTGTGTCTTCTGAAACAGTAAAATCTGTCCCATTGATCAAGTCCACATTCCCAAGTGTGCCCGTAGCTGCACCGGTGATCTTAGAAAGATCAGGTATCCCCAATGAAGTCGTGTCGATCGGGTCCATCAGTTGGAGCTTGTCTGCATAGATTTCCTGCGTAGAGCCATCAGAAGCCGCTGCGGTATAGATGTTTGAAGGGACTTTCATGTTTAGATCCCAAGTAACATCTTCTCCGGCTTTGACAGAAGTCGTCGAGGAAGTTCCTGTTGCCGTATCAAGGGATTTCGTTGGGCTCAATGTCACTTTTTCTGTAGCATTCTTAGGATAGACATTGACATCATATAGTAGCGAATCATCTGCATCAGCTGCTGCTCCTTCAAGCGTCAGTGGCACTGCGACAACAAAAGGTGCTGTCGGTGTTTTTACAGAAGCTGATGACAATTCAGTTACCAAGTAAAGCCCGTCACTCGCCGTACCCGTGCCGAAATCAAAGGTCAATTCTCCGTCAGCGTCCGTCATCTGTGTTTTTGCGGTAAAAGTTGTATCGACATCGTAAGTAGAAGGATCATCTGCTTTGATGGTTGAGCTTGTCGTGCCAGATTTTGGCTTCACTCGGATCACTTTGAATGGGATGTTTGCTAGTGGCTGATGTGCCGTTTTGTCGATAGAATTCTCATAAGTCCCGTCATCAGCAACCGCTGCACCCGCACCTGCAGTATCACTGTATTTATGGATCGTGATGCTTCTTTTGCTTGTATCATCCGAGATAACTGCCGCTGAAACGATCTGTGATCCTCCTCCTACGATGGACACCGCGCCCGCTGCGCTGACTGCTCCGAGTAATGTGCCGGAAACAAGTAATGTACTCAATAGTTTACGGGATTTTTTGGCTGTTTTATGTTTCATTTTGAATTCCTCCTTAAGAATATTTCCTAAATAGCGTTTAGATAATTCACGCTGATAGTTTGTTTGACTAGCTCTTACGTACAAAAAGGATTCCTTGTACGATCAAAAACAGTAAATTCGCTAGACCGATCATTAGTAACGGAACTGTCGGTCGTTTTTCTTGGATACTGAGAGCCAACTGCTCACTCATCCAGCTTGATTCTTTTTTGGCAGTTGCTGTTTGCCTGCTGATTCCCAGTTTTTTTTGTTGTGCTACACTGAGTTGGGTTATTGGTACTGTTTCTTCCAAAGTGCCTTGGACGACCCGCCGGTAATCGGTTCCCGGCCCACCTTCACAGCGAATCAACGTGACTATCGCTGTGTTGTCTGCGGGTTGATCCAGTACATCAATCTGTGTTTCTTGAATGATCTCATTAGCTGTTACCTCATAGATCCAAACATTCGTAAAATCTGTGAGATAGATTTTTGTCCCTTTCGTCACCTGTTCGATCCGATGGAGTAACACGTCTGCATCTGAAAAATTATGACTCGCTAAAACGACATTGCCTTGACCTAGAGGACGTTCGGGGAAGTACATCGTTGCTCCGGTAGAAAGATTGCGTTCTGTGATTTTGTTTAATATTGGCAGTTCAAGATTCACTGCCGGAATGGCTACGCGTCCAATCCCGAATCGTTCGATCGTCTTTGTTCGTTTCTTTCGAGCTTGTACGAGTACTTGCATTCCTGCATCCGAAATCTTTTCACGGTTTTCATTTGTTTGTGGGGAAGACTCTGGTAGATTTTTTGCTGCTTGTTCCTGTCCATCTGATAATGAAACAGAGGTATCAGGTATTTCTAACAGCTGTTCATAGCCTCGATCGATCCAGCATGTGCTGATAAAAATCACTAGAACTGGTAGAAAGAAATAAAGAAAGATTCGTTTCATCATGAGTTCGTCACGTCTTTCTTCTTCATTTCTTTTTTCTTTCGTTTGTCACGAACATACCGATAAAGCAGCCAGAAAAGAAGCAATAGCAAGAACAATAGCATCACTGCAATCCAGATCGTATCCAATGACCAGACCGTACGATGCGCAGTTTTGACTTCTTTTGCTTTTTTGATGGGAATCCGCTTACCATAAACGACTAGACGGTGACTATTGATGAACAATGGGGTACAAGTCATCAATGCCGCAAGATCTTTTCCTTCTTGGACATAAAACGCTTTAGGAGCTTCTTTGTCATTCGGATCAACGACTTTCTGGTCGTAGACTTGATAGGCTAACCGCTTTCCAAAAGCGTTCACATAAAATACATCACCATTTTTTAGATAACGGATATTATCAAACAGAATCTGGTTGGCGAGCCCCGAATGTCCAGTGATGCCACTCAACGTATTCTTACCGCCAGATGGCAAGCTCGTCCATGGCAGAGTGCCGATCCCTCGACTAAGAACCCAGTCAGAATCGCCAAAATAAATCACCATGTTTTTTAACTTGATACTTGGTATATCGATATATCCGATCGGCGTCTTTAAATCTTTCAGGATCTCTGTGACATCGACTTTGTCAGCTGGTTCCTCTTTTTGCTGATGATCGATCATTTCATTGTATTTATTGATTAATTTAAGCTGCGGGTCTTCTACGGGAAGTTGCTGCTCATATTTAACGACCTGATCGTTGCGTTTCGCAAGGTCTATCATGTCGAAAATGATAGGTGCTAATAATAACAAGACACCTAACAAGATCATACTGCTGAATAACGTATAGATCAGCCTGCGCTTTTTCTTTTTCTTGTCCATGTTTCTTTTCACAGACGGTCATCCCCCCTGATTCTTTTATTGAATAGTTATATGAAAAAATCCATCCCTATCATGGTCATGACCGAGGCAAAATCGACTGCTGCATTCGTTTTGTTCATACATTTTCAGGGAATTTTTCGTGCTGTTTTTCGTGGAGTTGCCCACTTCTGTCACAACCTCTCCACTAAACGGTGTTCAATCAGCTGACCCTCGGTATTAGCTCAAAAAACGGCAAAATATGAGGAACTATTTTTCCGTTTGTTTCTCTAATACTCAGGTCAAAACGCTGTTTTCACAACCTCTGATTCACGGTGTTCTCCTGCCAACTCCTCGGGCACAAGTCACAATATTCATCAAACATGAGAAGCTGTTTTTTGAAATTATTCCTTGTGCCTCAGAGTTAAACGGCAGGCTCACAACCTCAGTTTTTCTCATTTTTCTAATGGCTAGTTTATAACTAAACGCATTAAAAAAACGGGGGCGAATGCACAAAAAATTACCTTATATTTTTTAAAATAAAAAATATAAGGTAATATAAAATAAATTTGGTTAGAACCATTCAGAGGAGGAGTTGCGCAAAGGTTCAAATCATCCTTTGTGCATTCATCGTACAGTATTGGAGCATTATTTTTTTCTGATTCTGATAGTTATTATTTGGAGGACTACTAGAAATAGCACTGTCCAAAAACCAGATGTCACAAAATCATTATTTATCAGGTATTCTACTGTGATGCCTAATATGCTCGCAATAATGGCACCTAGCAAAACATTCAAGTAAGGGTGTTTTTTAGAAAAAGATTGATAGATTTTTCTCAAATCCATGACTTGACCGCTCCTCTCTTGCTTTCGTCAGCTGTGATTCTATTTCGGGCTTTACCTCCCCATGCTAAGCTGTTCCTCATTTAGAAACTGGACTAACTGTTCTGTTCAGTTCTCACTAGTATCAACAATTCGATATAATTATATCATTGTGAATGACCGTTAGCGATTTTGATTTGATTGCGTTGACAATAGAAAGAATGATTTCTTTTTGATTGTTCAATGAAGGCACAGCAAAAAAGCCTGCTACTGATTTCTGTAGCAAGCTTTTTTGGTTTAGTGGAAAAAGTCCGTGTTATCTGGATAGATTTTTTTGTATTTTTCGTACACAGTCTGATACGTTGAGACATTCCTCTTATTCGGGTACACTCGCTCAGAAAATTCTACGAAAATCTCTATGCATTTTTCTAATGATGGAAACCAAGACAACCCCATTGCAGCAATTATCGCAGCTCCTAAAGAAGGTCCCTGTTCAGAAGTCAAAGAAACCACTGGTGTATCAAAAACATCTGCCTGGATTTGTAGCCATTCCTTGTTACGTGCCCCACCACCAACTGAAATAATCGTTTGAAAATTTTTTTGTCCAACGGTTTCCATCAATTCCTGAGAATCTTTCAGAGAAAAAGTAATACCTTCCACTACGGCCCTGACAAAGTTTGGTAATGAATGGTGACTATCTATGCCTACAAAGCTTCCTCTTACACTACTGTCGAAATACGGTGTTCTCTCTCCTTGAAGATAAGGCGTAAATACTAGTCCCTCTGAACCTGGCGGGACTTGTTTAATCAGCGAAAACAAAGCTTCGAATGTCTGATTGGGCGCAAAAGTGTTTTTAAACCAAGTTAGACTAGCTCCCGCAGAAAGTGTTACCCCCATGGAATAATATTCATTTGGGTTAGCGTGATTAAAAAAATGCAGTTTCCCTTTATAATCCGCATCGATATCAGGTTCTATAGTTAGAAAAACACCAGATGTGCCGATGCTTACCAATGCCGTATCTGTTGAATTCAAACCTGAGCCAATGGCGGCACATGCATTGTCTGCCGCTCCAGCAAATACAGATACCTTATTCTCAAGCTGGTACTTTCCTTTAATTTCTTCTCTTACATCCCCTGTAAGATCAAATGCATTCACCAATGCTGGCAGTTTTTCCAAAGGGATATCAAAAATATCAAGCAATGTCTCTGACCATTTCTGTTCCTTCACATCTAATAAAAGAGTCCCAGAAGCATCAGAATAATCCATAGCCAATTCGCCAGTTAGATACCATCGCAAATAATCTTTAGGAAGCAGAATATGCGCTGCTTTTCTCCATATCTCAGGTTCATTCTCCATCACCCAAAGTATCTTGGGTAATGTGAACCCCTCAATCGCTCGATTTTTCGTGATACTCAATAATTCAGTTCCTGCTTTTTCCATGATCTCTTCGCACTGCTTTGTCGTTCGCACGTCATTCCATAAAATGGCTGGACGCAACACCTGACCCTGCTCATCTAACAAGACAAGACTATGCATCTGACCTGAAAAACTGATTCCTTCCAATTTGGATTGGAAATCGTCCGCTTTTTGATTTAATTTTGAGAAAATCCGATCACATGCGTCAAGCCAATCACTAGGATTTTGTTCACTAAATCCTGTTTCATCCGAAAAAGACTCATATTGACTGGATTCACTTGCAATGACTTCTCCTTCTTCATTGACTAGTAAAGCCTTTAACGAACTTGTTCCCAGATCAAGCCCAAGTACATAACTCATTGCCCATCATTCCTTTAAATTTATCGTATCGTAGTCACTAAACAGATAATATTTAGGCTGATCATCTTCTTCGATCGAGATCAATCGAGGGATGTCTTCTAAAAAACGATTGTCTGTTTTATCATCATTCGTAGACGACACCTCAAACAACATGATTTTTCCTGTGCCCTTTATGCCTTTCCACTTATGATAGACACGCGGCATCAAAGTGATGCTGCTTCCAGGAAACAATCGAACTACCGTACCCGCCGGAACTGTGAAGCTTTGTCCATCTGAGACGTAAGAAACATCTGAATGTTTGTCTAACTGATCCTGTTCATCAGCATGATACAAAGTGATCTCAAGGACTCCGCCGCCTCGGTTAATGATATCTTCCATTTTTTTCCAGTGAAAGTGAAAAGGTAATTCCTGCCCGTCTTCCACGATCAGCAGTTTTTCACAATAAGGTTTTGGATACTGTTCGGGATGGTTGTAGTTCCCATTTCGAAACGTAAAACTCGTTAATCCCTTCACTGAATAGTTTCCTTCACCAAAATCAGTGACGTCCCAACCTAGCATGTTATCGATTATCTCTTGTGACTGCTTAGTGAGATCTTCCCAATCTTTCTGCGTGAAGTAGGCGAACCTTGGATAGACTAGGCCTCTTTCTTTGGTAAACTCAATTGTTTCATCAATAATATGGTTAATCATCGATCGTTTCATGTTTTCGTTCCAGCCTTTCTTTCATTTGTTGAATGAACTGGCGGTATTCCTCTTCGTTCTCGATCAATCGAATATTTTGAGGTGAATTGACAAACGCTTCATTCCAGTCACTGTCTTTTGAGGTCTTTGGTACCAAATGGAAATGAAGATGTGAGACTGTATCTCCGTAGATCGCATAGTTTATTTTCTGGCAATGAGTGATCGATTTGATTTCCTCTGCTACCTCTGCCACTTCTTGTATAAATTCTTGTAAATCAGAATGATCGAGTTCGAAAAGTTCATCTACATGCCAGTTCAAAGCGACTATCGTTCTCCCAAAATGCGTTTGGTCCCGATTCAGATAAACGGTAGATACTGGTAATTTCATGATTTCGATCATTCGTTCTTGTTGCGTCTGATTGTGCTCACAATAGAAACAGCCGTCTTTATAATTTTGCATATCACTCAGCCTTCCTTACTGATCATATCTGCCATCATCATGACTTGCATCACAATCGATCATGACATGGATCACATCTGCCTGCGTATGATTGCGTAGCTCAAAGGCTTTGTCGATCTGGGATAGCGGGAAAATGTTCGTTACCGATCGTTCTGTATTAATCAAACCATTGACGACCATGTCTCTGCCTTCTCTGAACAATCTGTGGTTATCCACATCTCTCTTAGGTTCCGTTGTCAGAAGATCCACACGTTTACGATGCATCTTGAAGAAATCCATTGTGTTTGACGTCTTTCCAATCCCACCATACATGATCAATTTTGCATTTTGTGCACAGCAATCTAGCGCATCTATGACGGAATCACCTTCTAACAGTGCTGGGATGACTACATCAAACCCATCTGGGAAATCTTTCCCGACAATATCCATTGTTGGCGTTTCAGCAGAAGGGATTTTGTACGTATGTGTTGCTCCAAAATCCTTTGCAATCTCCAGTTTTTCATCAAATAGATCCGTCACTACAAGATTTTTCGGACTGTACAGATGAGCAAACTGCGTTAATTGTAATCCACTGACTCCTTGTCCCATGATCAGTACATTTTTTGCCTGACTGATCTCTGCTCGTTCCATCCCAGTCAGAATAGTTGGTGTAATTTCAATCAAAGAACCATGCATCAATGGAAATTCTTTTGGCAAAACAACGGCTGAAAACGGGTCACATGTGATGTACTCAGCAAATGCGCCCCATACATAACGTAACGATACATGGTCGCCCACTTGGATGCCCACCACATGTTCTCCGACTTCATCGACAATCCCAGCCACTTCATGCCCTAAACGCATTGGATAGGTCAAAAATTCTGGTGTACGAGCGCCTCGATATACTTCTAGATCGGAACCGCAAATCCCTACCCATTTGACGTCTACTCTTATCTCATTTGGTTTCGCATGTGGTATTTTTGCAAATTTGATATCGATTTTCCCGATTTCTTCCATAACTGCGACTTGCTGCGTACCTTCTTCTCTTTCATCTGTCCATTCCATTTCTGGTACAACCATTTTTCTAACCATGATATTGCCTCCTATTAAATCAATTATTTTGTTTACTTCTTTTCAATAACATAACTAAACATCCTGCAATAATTAGTGAAGCTGATAAAAAATACATTCCTGATACTGTTGAATCCGTGATGTCCTTTAACCATCCAACAACATAAGGACTGATAAACCCGCCTAAATTTCCTAAAGCATTCACGATTCCTAGCCCGATAGCTGCTATTCTAGGATCGATGTCTGTGGTAATTGCCCAATAAGGACCTGACCAGGCATATAATCCCATTGCCGCGATACAGATGAAGAACAAAGAAAGATAGACATTTGACACTGAAGCTGAAATAAACAGACTAATTCCACCTATGATCGCTCCACTTGCCGTATGGTATATCCGCTCACCCGTTTTATCAGATGACTTTGCATTTAGAAACAAAGCTGCTGCACCAAGTAAGTATGGTACTGCCGTAAGCCAGCCGATAGTCATGGTAGAACTATCTTTAGAAATCCCTTGGATCATCTGAGGAAGCCAAAAGGTGATGCCGTACAACCCCATGACATAAAAAATGTTCATAAGTGTCATGATCCAAATTTTCTTATCTGATATTGCTTCTTTAAACGGAGCAGAGATCTCTCCATGCTTCGAACTCTTCAAACGATCTTTATCCAACTCTTCAACTAACCATTTTTTTTCTTCTGCCGATAACCATCTCGCTTTAGATGGATCATCACTCAGATACCAATAGGTAAAAAATCCTAATAGAACTGCTGGCAGTCCGACAATGATGAACAGCCAGCGCCATCCATCAAAACCTAAAAATTGATGGACCTGAGTAATGATCGTTGTAGCTACTGGCGCGCCAAATGCATTGGCTAAAGGCGGAGCAATCATAAACAATGCGATTGCCGCTGCACGGGTCTTATTTAAAAACCAGTACGTAACGATCAGTGTCATCCCCGGAAATAATGCAGCTTCAAAAGTCCCTAATAAAAATCTCAAAACAGTTAATTCTACCGCTGAATGAACGAATCCTGTCAGGAGTGTAACCGTTCCCCATAGTACCAGGATCAAAGCAATCCATTTCCTTGCGCCCACCTTTTCCAGAATCATGTTTCCTGGTATGCCAAAAAGAAAATAACCAATAAAGAAAATACCTGCGATAAATCCGTACATCGTAGCTGTTAACCCTAAATCGCTGTCCATACCACCTAATGATGCATAAGTAATACTTGAACGATCTAAAAAGGCAACGAAATAAATCAGGAACAGATAGGGCAAGATATGCCACCTTACTTTTTTTTGTGCCATGCTTCCCACTGTATTTTCAAGCATCCCACATTCCTCCATCTTAAACTGGCCAGTTTAATTGATACCGTTAACGTAGAACAACTTCTTTGTTCTGTTTATATCTTACCCTGTTGACAGCGGTTACATTTATCCGTTATGATTAACAAAATCGCTGTATCTAGGACAAGGAGGAACTACTATGAGAGATAGAGAGATTCAAATTCTTTGGATTAGCGGGAAATCATACAAAGCTGGCGAGGAAGTAAAAAAGCATAAACACCAATTTTTTCAATTACAGTTTTTTTTTCGGGTTCAGAGCAATTGACGATTGATCGGGCTCAGTTGACCTTAAAGGCGAACCATTTGATTGTTATCCCGCCAAATACTGAGCATAGCTACAAATTTTTACAGAATTCAACTGTTCTTGATATTAAGTTTACTGCGGATCCATCTTTTTGTGAGATGATCGATCCTATTCTGAACAAAAAAGAATATTATTTAAATACGCCATCTTTATTGATGCTTATGCAGCAACTGCACACAGGCGCAACCACCTCTCTCCAAAAAAAATTAGAAACCTGTTCCCTTACGTTAGACACGCTGCTCAAACTTTTCTTACTTGAATTCTATCAGGAAAAAATCCAATATGAATCTTTAGCTTTTGTCGATGCTTCTCTTATACAGATCGATGATCATCCCAAAATCCAGCCAATGATCGATTATTTGAACAATCATTATTCTGAAACTATCGATTTAAAAACGTTATCAGAAAAATTCCATTATAGTGAGAGTTACATTACCCGTATTTTCAGAGATGCAATCAACCTGACGCCCAATCAGGTACTTCAAAAAATACGATTAGAAAAAGGGATACAACTGCTTGATTCTTCGACCTATTCGATTGAATTCATCTCTAATTCTATCGGACTTTCTTTAAATTATTTTTCTAAATTTTTTAAAGAACAAAAAGGAGTGACCCCGACAGCCTATCGTAAATCTAGAAGGAAAAAAATCGAAAGTCTTACTTTATCAGAAGATTTTGACTTGTCGATGGAGCCATAATAGGCTGAAAATAGCCTAGTATTTTCAATGGGAAATCGACGTCAATTTTCCTTTTCCATCAACCCCTTCTCATGAAAGAGTCAAACACCAAGTCACCGTATTTTTCTGACATTCTTCTTGGACGTATTCCCTAGTTGACTGCTCAGATTCAAATACTAGCCACTTTTAGCCACTCTCTGTTCGCTTTTGTTGGATCAACTGCCGAGAATCCGTATCGAGAAAGACGTTTTCCTTTCATTCGACCTTCCCACTGCCATTAAAGATTTTTTCTAAATTTACTACAAAACAGTAACGGCAAACAAATTGCAAGAACTGTGTACAATGGGTGTGTGGTCAGGAGATGCTGGAGCTTCAGGAGGAGGTGCCAATGCATATTTGGCAAGCTTATCAAAAACTTGTAGAGATCAAATCGATCGTCATGGCGATACTGGTACTGCACGTATCACGCTTACTGGGGCAAGATGGTCAGCAAAATAGGATAATCGCTGGTAGTTTATTCAAGAAGATGTAAAACTTAATGTTTAAGTACCTAACGTGAGGATAAAATAAAACAAATAAACGATACAAGGAGGAATAGCCCTTGAGTAATGGCAAAAAAATTTTTTTCATCGTAAAAATCATTCAGTTGCTAATCTTTGGGATTTCGGTAGCGTGGGCATTTTTTTATAGAGGGATCACACCAAACTGGCCACTTTATCTCTTATTAGTGGGAATATTAGTAGGAAATTTTATCCCACTTCGCTATCGTACCAACTTTTTTTCAACTGATTCTGGCCTTTTTCTTAAAAAAAAGACGCGAAAATTAGAAAACATTCTTGAGATGACAATTACCTGTATAGTCATTTTCCTAGTTATATTCCTAAACATCTTCTAATAAGAATCGCTGAAAATCAGCTTAATACAGTTAGTTACCTAGTATTGTATTTTTCCTAGTTTATATAACACAGTAATCTTATATTCGAAACATACAAACAGAGCCTCGAACACTAAGACCGTGTTGGCTCTGTTTTTCGCAACAAATTCATTCTCACAAAGCTGATAGCCCTCGTCCCTTTGAAAGAAATTATTTTTGCTTCGCTTTATTACGAAAACTCATCTAATTTCTACCAAAACTATGAGAATAAACTACTGAAATGATATGCTTAACTATTTTTTCTTTTGGTGCACTGACTTATTGCTTGTAGCAAATTAATTAAAACAAAAACATTTTTAGGAGTGATTTAATATCCCAATTGGATCAAACGTACGAAAATTATTTACAACAACCAGACACGTTATCTTTTACTGAAATGACTACTATCCATCAAGAAATATTGAAAAATGCTGATGTGAATAATAATGATTTTATCGAAATTTGGGAAGAGTTGATGCGTGCTGCTATTCGTCATACAGTACTTCGCGCAGAATAGCAGCAATTTTCTAAGCCATAAAAATTGGAAAAAGCTCGGAATCATTAAATTGTTTTGTTTCCTGGCTTTTATTTTTTAAACTAATTTCTTTATACTCTCCAACCATAAAATATTTATCTTCTTTTAAATGGTTTGATTTTCATCATTTCATCTGTTAATTTTCTAATCTTCAATTTTAGACCAAATTCATATTACGAACAAATCTGTAAATCAATAAACAAACTAGCCCAAAAGTAATATTTCATTTTTATAATAGCTCATTTATTCGATTTTTAAGAACAGCCTCTATATCTAATAAAGTGTCAATATTATCTATTCCTAGAATATTTCTCTTTATTCTCACTAGATAGTCGAGCTTTATATGTGTTATCTACAACTCTCTAGCTTCACTAATATTTCTCTAATTGTATCAACAATATCAGGATGTAACCTATTAAACAAGTCAGTTTTCTTGATACCACTTTTTTTCTTCGTTCAATACTGGTATCAATCCATCATCTATTAATATTAATCTCAATACATCCAATTTATTCTAAAAAAACTTGCTCTAATAGCCCATAAAATCTATTTGCTTAATCTAATAGTCATTTTTATTTCATATTACTACGTATTTTATTAGGAATCATCACAACTTCAGTGGCCAAATCGACTGGCTTGTATGTAGAATCTATGCATTCATCCCAATATTCTAAATGTTTTTTATCAATCCAGCTCTCAGAATCCTCAACAGGAATTCCACCTTCCCCTTGAATAGAATACCAGTACAAAAACTCATCACCATTTAGCTGTTCTCTAAAGATCGTTTCAACAAACATTTTTTCGTTTTCTAATGTTAGTAATGTTTCTTCCATATGATCATTTAAGAACGTCATCCATTCATCCACTATAGCCGTTTTTCCTACTTTTACTTTAAATCTTGTAAGTTCTGTCTGAAGCATGATATCCGTTCCTTTCATCGTCTTATTACTAGTATATCATTATTGACATTATATATTTTACTCTTATAAAAAAGTATTACAAAAAAGTATTTTGTCTTTATTTCCCCTATGCATTTTTTTCGTTTTCTTCTGAAAGGATTTCATTACTTAGATAGTTTTCACCGTAACAATCTACATATCCATTTCTCATTGGTATTACTTTTGATGTTACTTTCTACACACCCAAACAAAAAAAGCCAGAAATACCTTCAAATAGGAATTTCTAGCTTAATCAATTCAATTACTCTACACTGCCTTCCAATAACTCTTTTGGGAATCAGAGAAAAGAGATAGGCTTTATATAAATAATTCATTTGACAAATTACCATAGACTGACAGTGTATATTATCAGGTATTATCATCGATAACGTAGCCAATATCGTATCCAAAATAGCAGGTAGAGAAGTTATTTGAGGATTCAAGTTCTTCTGCTTCACTCATGAAATTAAGTCAGTGGTGAATAAGTGAGGAGAGTTGATATTTCAATATTTTTTAAATAGATTTTATCAATTCATGGATGATAGTTCTTATTACTTGATTTTCTGATCGTATTCAAATTGCGTGGCATGTTTTTTAATAGAAAATCAGAAAATTCCTAAAGTATCATACCAAAAGACCCTTCCATGACTATTCTTTGAAAGAAATCGCGGAATAGACTTTATAGAACTAGTTAATCAATCATTATTATATTATTGAGCTGAAGCGTTAGGAGGAAACTACTATCAATATCATACCCAAAAATAACAAGTAAAAAATTAATTGGCCAACTAACATTCTTTTATGCAAAAGATTGTAAATAATCAATCAACTGTTTAGGGGTTTCAACATAACCTCCTAATGAAGATAATTGGTTTTTAGACACCTCAAGATAAAAGCTTTGATATTTTTTAGAGAATTTACCTTGTTTATTTAGTTGCTTTAATAACTCAATAAATTGCTTCAAAAACCACAGATCGTTTTTTCCTCTTGTAAAATTTTCTATTTCTTCTGATATAATTTCACCGTACTCTTCATAGAATTTGATAATTTTCATTTTATTTTTCGTGAAAGAGTCAAAATTTGATCTTGCATTTTTTTTACCTCTTCTAACATCTTCTTCTAATTTATTTTGATAATGCTCAATTAACGATTCAAATTTTAAATCTATTTTAGTCTCTATCTTATCTATGGATATACAAATATTTTTCTCTAAATTTAATTTATTTAGCTCAATGGACATCCCACTGTGAATACAGGCTGCACCTAAAATATTAAAATCCTTTATTTCTGCTATAAAGTCTCCATGTAACTTCTCGTATCTTTTTATCACCTCTTCATAATCTTTCGAAGAAATATTCATGCCCATCTCATTCTTCAATATCTCTTTTAATACATGTGTATCAGTGTAATAATTTTCAATTGAATATCTTTCAGTTTCATAAATATCGGAATTATCATTTCTTTTTAAATTATAATCTTTATCAATAAAGTATAGTTCTCTTCTCTCCGAATGTTCGTTTATCTTTTTATAAATATCTAGTACGTTTTCCCTGCTACCACAATGGTAAGTATTGAAATCAGGTGATAAATACTGTTTGATTCGATCATTATAAAATTTTCTATCTTCACCCTCATAGAATGCAAAATACCAACCATCTGCTACAATCTTTTTATCATAAGAATACTCTAGCCACACTGAAGGAGGTTTTTCCAAATCTTCAACCATGCGTCTTTTAATACCCGTCATTTCGTAAACCGCTTTCATAGGTAAAATCTTCCAATTCGTAAGTCTCATCAAATAATTTATCAAATATAAACGGCGAATGTGTCACTGAAACTAACATCTTGCAATTATCAGACTCAGATAAATCAAAAATAAAATTTTTTTGCCAATCTAAAGACAAAGAAAGTTCAGGCTCATCAAAAAGAATAATTAAATTTCTTGCATCCTCTAAAAAAACTCTTGAGAAAGTAGAAATCAATTGTTTTTCTCCAGAAGATAGCTTTTCTAATGGAATTTTTTTATCAGGAATATTATTATGAACTATTTCTATTTTAATTTCACTAGGATCATAAATCATTTTTTTATTGTACAGATAATTATTACACTTAGTTACAAAATTCTCGATTCTGTTATCAATAGATTTTAAATTGTTATAATTATTAACTATATTCATTACCAAATTCGCTAAATATTTATCTTTAGATAAGTCCCCTTTATGATACATCTCTATTATCCTATTTCTTGTCTCTTTCGAAACTTTAGACCCAACTCGATGAAGAGCTATATCTATAGTTTCAACAGTAGTATTGTTTAAATTTTCATCTACAATTCCATCAAGATACTGATTCAATAATTTGCTAGTCATAGTATTAAAACTATCAATTGAACTATTCTTTATAGTATTTAATAATGACTCTAACCTTTTTTTTACGTCATCCATTCCAAACTGAATTAGTTCACCTGTTTGTTCAGTATCTAAAAGCTCTCCATGAATATCCCTCTCAGTCAGATATTCTTTTCTTGAATTTGAGGCATAGCTTAGGTTTGAAGCATCTTCTTCTATTCTACGATACGTTGGAAAGTAGAATATCTTATATTCCTCAAATATTTTTCCTATTTTTTTAATAAAAAGCCCCAATTCTCCGCTACCGTTCTCATTCGATATATAATTTATTGCATCTTCAAATATCACTTTTGGCATTTTAGTTTTTTTATTAACAATTTTGAAATATTCTTCTAATTCTTCATTATTCGCTGTTTCTTCTAAAATAGACTGAAATTGACGCTCTGAAAGAGAATCTCTTATATATCTTACATTTTTTTCAAAAATACGCCCTCTTTTGGCTCTTATTTTACTATACTCAGCATAATTTTGAATTTCCTCATAGTTAAGAGTATAACTGGCATTAAAAAAATCTATCTTAATAAAATCAAAATCATATTTTGCAAGCATCCCCAACTGTCCTGTAATAGTATAGTAAAAAAGAGCAAGAACAGTAGTCTTACCTATACCATTTTCCCCTACATAGATTGTAGTTTTATCCTTAAATTTCAAATTAACATCTTTTTCCCCAAAAAGATTGGCAATTAAAAACCCTTTAATTAATTGCATTTTTATAACCTCCTAATATTTAGTTTGTGATATACAACTGTATACCCTATCGTTACATATCCCATTCATTATTATACCAGTATTTCTTTGTGATACATAAGGGTGTAACAATAGATTTTTATACTAAAGACTACAAGTAGTCATTGAAAGCAAGTCTTCATAAGACACCTGTAGAATATCCCTAATAACTCTCAATTGATCTAACTTAATGTGTTGCCGGCCGCCTTCAATCTTAACCAATGTTTCCCTAGTTATAGCAATTTTACTAAGCTGTAGTTCTCGTACTAATTCTGTTTGGCCCATTCCTTTTTCTACTCGGATTCGTCTAATATTGCTACCGATTACATTTTCTCTATCAATAATTTTTTCCTCTTTCAAGAATAGCACACCTTTTGGACTAATATTAGTCCTTTTTCTTATTAATCTTAAAGATTTGGTATACTACAACGGGACTAGTATTAGTCCATATTCAATTTTAAGGAGGAATTTTTTTGAAGAAATTTGCAATCATTCTAACCTGCGCTTTACTCATCGGAACTATAAGCGGGTGTACCGCTTCTGATACAAGTTCTACAAGTACTGAATCTATTACAACAACCTCAGAAAAAAATTATTCACTACAAACACAAACAATCTGTACTACCCCCCAGTAGTAAACGATTGATTAGACTGGATTTACAAAAAGACACCGATGGAGCCTCAAATTACTCCACATGGATTTCGGCATACCCATGCTAGCTTACTTTTCGAATCTGGGGCTAGTGTTAAAGAGGTCCAAGAGCGATTAGGACACAAAGATGTCAAAACTACTATGAACATCTATACTCATGTTACTCCTGAAAAGATTAAAGAAACTGGGGAACGATTTGCAAATTATGTAAATTTTTAACAGATGGCATTTAATTTAGCATTTACTCTAATTAGCTAAAACAAAAAAAGATACCAAAACACTGTTAATTCAATGTTTTGGTACTCTTTATTTTTATTATCCTACCGACCCTTCCAATGACTCTTTTGGGAATCAAAGTAAAGGAATAGGCTTTATATAAAGATTTCATTTAACAAATTGCTATGGACTGACAGTGTATATTATCAGGTACTATCATCGAGAACGTAGCCAATATCATATCCAAAACAGCAGGTAGAGAAGTTATTTGAGGAATAAACTGTTTCTTTTAATAATAATTTTTAAATAGTAATGCAATGGAAGAAAAAACATTGGGAGATGGATCCAATCAATAAGAAGATTGTTTGTAGAAGTATTTCTCTCCTTTTAACAATATATTCATCCTCCAATAGTCTCAATTGAATTTTCTTGTTTTCATCTATGAAGAATTAGTCATATAAATCGCAAGAATACAATAATGTCGATTCACATTTCTATCATAATAGCTATAAAAGCTATCTTGTTTTACTTGATATTTTTTCAATAATCAAAAAGGAAGGCTGATTAGCCTTCCAAGCATAAAACTACATTGTGAACGGGATCTTTTGAAAAAACCGCATTACTTGATTCTAATTCTTTGTAGTATACTTTAGAATCATGATTTTCTTGTTTTTTCTCATATTCATTATAGTATACTGCTTTCATTAGTTTTACTAATTCTTGATTTTTTTTATCCATAATCATCCCATCTTTCTACTTCACACGTGAGTTAGCGAAAAAAATATGAATAACTTTTATTTGCTTCTGTTCTATACCTTCTAATTTTTGAGGATACAGATTTTCTCACTTCAAAATTGGATTTATACTTAACTGCTCTCTTTTTATTATGACATACTGTAGTCTTTTCATCAATAATTTCCTTCTGATTCTTTATTTCAATGTATCCTTTCGATTTTAGAAACTCATTTAGTTCTGTTGTCTCAATAAATTCCTTAAAGATTGGCCATGTTAAGTATTCATTTACTAAAGCAACATCATCCTTTCCTGATTGAGATGTTTCAGCTATTAATTTTTCTAAAATATCAATCGCCACTTTGAAATTATCATCAATTAAAGCTAAACACATTAAATGCTCATTTTTAGCAAGCGAAAAATCTTCTGATTTTCTAATTTGTTCCATTCTTTTTAAATTTCCCGTCCATTTGAGGCTCTGCAAATAGTTGACAGTCAATAAAAGCTTATTTGATGCATCTATTTTAGATGCATCCTTCCAAAGCATATCAAAAACTGAGTAAGCTATCTCATACTTCTCGCTCTTCAAGTAGTTAAAAGCAATATTGTGGAATTTTTTAAAAAAAATATTAAACTGTGTAGGAAAAAACTTCTTTACAACATAAAAAACTGACTTTATTGAAATAAGAAAAATAATATTCATGTTCTCTTCCAAATATTCCAAAGATACACTTATTTTTTTCCCTACAAGAAAGGCTTTTTTTTCATCACTTATTTGTTTTATACTGTTTAGATATCTTTTATTAATAACAGCATTATTATGAATGATTAAGTTTCTTCTTAAAAAGAATTCTTTGAATTTCTCCTCGTCTTCATCAACTAACTCTTTAAAAAATTCTTTAAAAGTATTTTTTCCAATATATTTTAGCCATGTAATTTGCGAACCTCTCATAACATCCTCAACGGATTTTTCAATTAGGTATTCTTTTGCTTCTTCTAAACTACTTAATTCAATAATTTGTTCAAAAGATAATTGCTTATCGTTTATTTTTGAAGAAGATGAATTGACTATGATAAAAGAAATTAGTTTTGAGTGTAGTGATTCAAAAGCGTTACTTATCGTAATTAATGATGTTTCAAATAATAAATGCCTTTGTCTAGTCCTTTTTCTACTCTCTTCCAAATAAATTTCAATCTTACTTCTCATTTTTGAATCTTTTAGAGATAAAGAAATAGAGTCATCTTCACTTAATTCAAATAGAACCCCTCTTTCTTCACTAGAAATCATTTTTAGCAATTTTTTGAGCAATTCGTCTGGAGCCCCTTCTTCTGGCTTCCCAAGCTCATTGAATAGTCTTCCGTTACTTTTTTCGTTAATATTTTTTAAATTGTCAATAAAACGTGCTTCATTTTCCTTCATTTCTATATACATTAGATTTAAAAGATTAAAGCTATCAAGAATACTTTGTTCTTCTTCATTTAAAATTACTTTAAGTTGAAAAGTCGAACCCATAATTTCATCAATTGAATTAATATAACTGTCAACTGCTTCCATCTGTTCAATAAAATTCCCTAAATCATCTAATAGACCTTCCATAAATATCTCCTTATCTCTATACAATTTATAAGTATACCCTTAACGACATATATCATCCTTATTATACCAACATTTACATGTGACATATAAGGGTGTAATATTAATAATTTAAATCCAGCTGACTACAAGTAGTCATTGAAGCAAGTCTTCATAAGGCACCTTTAGAATATCCCTAATAGCTCTCAATTGATCTAACTTAATGTGTTGCCGGCCGCCTTCAATCTTAACCAATGTTTCCCTGGTTATAGCAATTTTACGAAGCTGTAGTTCTCGTACTAATTCTGTTTGGCCCATTCCTTTTTCTACTCGGATTCGTCTAATATTGCTACCGATTACATTTTCTTTATCATTAATTTTTTCCTCTTTCAAGAATAGCACACCTTTTGGACTAAAATTAGTCCTTTTTCTTATTAATATTAAAGATTTGGTATGCTACAATGGGACTAGTATTAGTCCACACACAATTTTAAGGAGGAATTTTTTTGAAGAAATTTGCAATCATTCTAACCTGCGCTTTACTCATCGGAACTATAAGCGGGTGTACCACTTCTGACATAAGTTCTACAAGTACAGAAACTAGTACAACAACCTCAGAAAAGAATTACCCAATACATTTTTTTCCGGTTCCAGATGGATTTGAAGCTTATTATCATGATAAAAAGCTAGATGTCCCTTTATCAGAAACTGAATTTACTGAAAAGATTTTGTCAATTGAAATTGAAAGAAATCAAGACGATATAAAACTAAAAGCTGATCTTCCCTTACTGAACAGCACACAAATTGATAGACATGAAAATATCAAAGCTAATATTGAAAAAGGAGCGTTAGCACAACTTTATACTGAAAAAGTTGAACAGTTTTTTGAGGCTGGTTCCAATAAAGACTTTTCAAAAATAAGCGATTATTCGGATAACTTTTTCAATGAAACCCAAGATGAAATCACGAACTCAACTTTTATGGCTGAAGATATGTACAATATGACGTTAAAAAAAATAAAAGCTTATGACCGCCCATTAAATCTGACACTAAATAATGGATCACTCTCTTTTGTATTAGCAGGTTACGTTGACTATGAATATACAGCAGATTATTTGGAGACGCCCCTTCAACACGATAATAACGATATTAATTTTAGATTTATCTACAATTCAAAAAGTAAAACATGGTTAGTTGATCAATTGAGCACTATAAATACGGGATTTCATGAATTACCTAAGCCTGACAATGAAACTGCTTTGGTCATTAAAACATTCTAAAAAAGAAACGTTGAAGGAATAATTATTCTTTCAACGTTCCTTTTATTGTTTTTCAGTTTACGGTCTTACCTGAGCGAATAATCTGATTTCTAAATGATTGGAAAACTTCTTGTGGTTGATAATAATCTGTATCTATTTCAAATGTTTCAGAGAATAATTCATTGAATTTTTCTACTGAAATGATGATTTTACCATTCTCCTCTCGACTGTTTTCTATTATTTCTGCTTCTAATTCAAATAAATCTAGTGACGAACTAAAATCATAAATCCTGTCATATTGAACAAAAAAATCAAGAAAAAGTTGCTCAAACTCTTTCTTATTTATCACTAGTGTTTCAAGCGGATCAACTTTATTTTCTTCAGCCATTCTTCCAATTTCCTCACTTTCATTTTCAAAAATCACAAAAATGATATTAACTTAAAAGCCACTAACAAAATAAGACTTACAAAGTAAAGGGTAATCCAACAAAATAACCATTCGCTCTACGTACTACGATTTGGTAGTCCTGCCTTTCAATCGGTAATTCATAATAGTAATTTACGGTTTCTTCTTTGCCACTTTCAATATACTCTGGATTATCCAATATCATAGCATACTCATAAAGCTCTTCACCATCCTTATTTTCAATCGACCATTGTTGCGGACGTATCGGATTTTCTGTATCATTTTTAAGTGTATAGGTCATTTGTAATACACGATCATGTTGTGCAAATTCATTTCTTTTTTCGGTCAATTCAATATTTTTAAATGTTAATTCAACCCCATCTGCCTGATAAGTTTCACCTATTTTTAAATCTTTTGTTACAATTTTTATTGGCTTTTCTTCTGGAAAATATCTGGCTTTAATTGTTAGATAACTTCCAAAAAGAATCAATCCTAGTAGCACTAAAAAAATTCCTTTAACGAGCCACTGAAACGGGAAGTAAACTTTAAACATCTTTTTTCTCCTCCGTTTTGTATTTGTTTTTCAGAGAATACGATAACTTTTGATCAATGTCATCCAGCTTTTCAATTACTTCATTACTTATCATTGATTCTAGTTCTGAAATTTTTTGTTCAAATTTAATGCTTTCAGGATCATTAAATTTATTATTTGATGGACTAGCTAACACTGGTAAATTTGAAACCATAACACGAAACATATTTGCCTTGGAACCAAAAACTCCTTTGTTTTGGTTGTAAAAATTGTTGAATATTTCTTTAGTTTCTTCTGAAGCCGAGACTTTAAAATATGGATAGTTCATTTTTTCCCTCTCCCTGTTTACTCAAAAATCCATATCATATTGATTTTGTCGTTTTTGATAATCAATTTTTCTTGCTGTTTCTTCATACTCTTTCCGAGCTTTTTCAATCGTACCATCATCAATTGCACGATTAAATAAATAAAGAACACGTTTTGTTTCTTGAATATAACGCTTCTTAAAATTACGTTCTAAATCGGGTTCAGTATCATGAATGTTAAATTGGTCATAATCAGTTGATAAACTCTCTGCGATATCATAAACAACTTTTTTATACACCAAATCTACACATTTCTTCTTATACTTTAAAGGTTCCTCTTCCACTGCAAATCCAAAGAATTGGGCTTTATTCTCACCAAAAACATCTAATAAAATTTCTATTCTGTCCTCTATTTCAAATTTATATTTGTCATAAAATTCTTCATAATCTTTTGATGATCTAAGAAATGGTATATTCTCATTATCTAATTCAAAGCGTTGCGCTCGTTCTTGCCAATTAATTCTACTATCCGCTCTACCATTTAACGATTTACCAAGATGTCGAATAGCAATTTCAGTGAGTACCTCTTCAGATTGAATTTGCTCCGCTTTTTTATTTTCTGTGAACAAATCATCAAGATAATTCATATCATAGTTTTGCCCTAAACGCTTTCCGCCAATCTTTAAGATTAACCCACCTTCAGAATCTAAGAGTTTGTACCCAATACGCTGATTTTTGGCAAATCGATAGGTCTCAACAGAATGTTTTTTCTTCAATTCCGCATGAAAGTCATCATAATTTTTCGCAAACTGAGCAACTTCAGAAACAGCTAGTTTTATTTTTTCTCGATTTGAAATCTTATTTTCAGTTCTAAATTCACGTTCTTTCCAATTTTCACGATCTGCAACTAAATGATTATACTTATACATATCAAGTGGGCTAATTCCATTATCAATAAGTATATTATCATTCCAGGCCTGCAAAACTCGAATATCATTCTTTCGAATATCCATTTTCTTTCCTGTTCGCTGATCGTTTGGCGAAATACCAAAGTGATTGTGAACATGCCCTTTGTCTGTGTGTGTGACGACCAAAATTGACTGGTTAGGAAACATTTTTTCTGCCCACTTAACACCCAACTCATGTGCTTTTTCAGCGGAAGTATCTTCTAGTGGATCAAAGCTTTGTGTAAAATGCCAAAGCTTTATTTTCCCTTTATCACCAAAAATTTCATTGGTTCGTTTAAAATCCTCAATAGCATTTAAATCATTCGATACGCCAATTCCTGTCACGAGTTCAGAATCTTCTTGTTTATTTAACATATATGAAATTGTATTATGAATACTCCTACTTTTTGAAGCAATTTTTATAATCGAGCCCATAACTTATTCAACTCTTTTTCCAAGCGATTCAATGGATCACTTATTGATTTTATTTGTATCATTAAGTCATTTTTTTCAGCATATAGCCGCTTTAATCGCTCTTGCTTAGTTGTAAAAGATAAGTAAACACTCTGATGTTCTTCTTTTTGTATCTCGGTATCTTTTTTATTTAACTGAACACGCAAATAATTTGCTGTTTTCACTAATTGATTCAAATTTCTTCCTATTGCTAGTAAATGAAAATTAATTTCTTTATATTGTCGATCGGTATATTTTAGACTTTTCCCTGCGTTGTCTACTGCGATTTTCTTCACGTACATTGGAACAGATAAACCAAAAATGTCTGCTGTTTTTTCTAGCTCTTGGTACTGATAATCGTCTACTCGAAACTTTATCGGCCTATTTTGTCGTCGACTATCTTCATTACGTTTATATCGCTTTCGCCTTTCTTCTAATGGTAGTTTACTGACATCAATTGCCATGCGCACTTCTCCTTTCCAATATTATTTTTAAGTTCAAAAGAAGCAAGCGAGGGGAAAGGGAACCCTTCCCCGCTTGTCGAGGGAGTAAACTCCCTACGAGCACCCTCATGCTCCGCATTTTATCGAGATTAGATAGCCGATAAATCAGCTACCTAACACTTTCTTCTTGCGCCTCTTCTCGATAGAAAATTCGATACGCTGTCTCTCCTTTTCTTCTCAAAAATTGTTGGAACTTCGTTTCCAACAATTGATCGCTTGCAAGAAATTCATGCACTAGGGTAAATTCGCTATTCGCGAAATTTACCGCCTTTTGCCATTTTTCTCGAGTACCTTTTTGATTAATCTCAAAAGTTTCTTCAAACTCTTTTACTGATGAAATTCCTGTTTTTTCATAGGCAAACTTTCCCAGTTCGGGATAAAGCTTTCTCTCCAACTCGGCGAGTTCTTTTTTCAAATCTGCAATTGATTTTTGTTTTTTCCTTGCCATTTTTCATGCTCCTTTTTGTATGTGACTAAGTTCATTCATAAGCTCATTTTTCATCTTTAATTCTTCTTGAATCATCAGTTCAATATAATTAGTGACCGTGATTTTTTTATTTGTTGCATTCTTTACTGATTCACATAATTCGTCAAGTTCTAAGAAATCATGCGTACTAATCTTTAGAATTAATTGCATGACAATCCCCCCTTTTATTTTTTTTATAGATTATCGAAAAGCGGATTAGGATCATTAAGTGTATCTCTGAATAACTCGTTGTCTTCATAAGTGAATCTTCGTCTTGGTTTTGATCCCTTATCATTTTCACGGATTTCACTATCAATAATCACTGTTTCATGATTTGAATCAAATTTTTTCGCTGACTTTCTGTCTTCAACGATATTGATTTTTTGTGTTTTTTCTTTCATTTCTCCACTATCTTTTTGAACGTTCTCCCGAACATCTACTGTTTTGAATCCTTGACTACTTGTAGAATTTTGTATATTTTCTCGAACATCTACTGTTTTTGGTTGACTTGTACTGCTACTTTGCAGATTTTCTCGAACATCAATTGTCTTAGTACCTTGAGCATTTGAAGAACTTTGTAAATTCTCTCTTACATCAACATTCCGTCCGACATGACCATTCAGTGAACCTTGAATATTTTCTCGGACATTTACTGATCGGCCACCTTGACTACTTGTAGAATTTTGTAGATTTTCTTTGACTAATTTTTCTAATCCTGTATTTGAATTTTTAGCTTCTTGAATTCTTTCTTTGGTCAACGTTTCTTTTTCGTCCATATTAGCGCCTGTACGTCCTTCTACACGTTTCCTTATCATTTCCTCGTGATTCATTGCTTCAGGCGTGTATTTCGCTTCTTGTCGCTTCTGATTAATTAATTCTTCAGCAGACTTAGCTTGACCGTGCATAGCATTTTTACGTTCTTCAATATCTTGTTGGACTTTTTGCTGAATTGCACTTACAGGATTATTATTCGATTCAGCATTATTTTTCATTGCTTCACGCATACGTTCAGAACTAGACATAATTCTATCAGCATTTTCAACCTTAGCACCATCTTTTCTATCCGAAAGACGTGTTGGCATGGAATCAGCATATTTTCCAGTTTCATCTTCTTTATTTTTAGCTAACATAGGTTTGCTATTTTTATTAATTGCGGACACTGTACCATCATCTAAACCTTCTTTGAACTTATTCTTGGTATCATTAGCTATATCACGCATACTTTTAAATGGTTTTGTTGCTCTTTCACTAGCCATTGTAGCTCCATCTGAAGCTAAACCTGATAATCCACGTTCATGGGCATATCCCAAAGCTCTTCCAGTTTTGCCAGCTTTTTTTGATATACTTTCGCCGAAATTCTTTTCTGGTTTTCGATCTTCTACTTCTCCGCTGTCTGATCCATTTCCGTTTCCACTTCCTTTTGCACGATTAAATCCATTTGATCCTTTTCTAAACAGCATAGCGCCCATGCCGAATGCTGAAGCAAGCTGGCCATAGCCTTCTTTTAAACCAATATCCACGCCAAAGTAACGCATGACTGTTCCACTGCCTTTTATTAAAACAAACACAGCACAAATATAAGCAATTGTTTTTATAAAAATATTTGTTGAGATACCTTGTCCTGAGTTCAGAAAATTGATAAACATAGCAAACATGGATAGTCCAAATCCTTGAAATCCAACAGTTAAGTAACATTGTAGAATATCTGATAAAACAACTTTTGAACGCTGTCCTGTCTCAATATCTGTTGCAAAAACAAGAACACCTAACACACGTTTAAATGCAAGTTCTAGTATTGCTGTAATGATGACAAAAGCACTGAAAACATAGGCGACTGCTAAAGCTATCAATCCTATTGCTATCCCCCATAAATTCGCTTGATAACGATAATATCCCGACTTTAAACCATCTGAAAAGGTAGATAAGAAGTTATCATCAAATTTTGTTGCAACAAATTCATTATCGGAATTTTCAACTAATTCATAACGCAGATTATCAGCTATTGGGTTCTCTTTTTCCATTTTGTCGAGTACATTATCTGTCAATACTTGTGTAAGATCTGTTTTCCAGAAATTTTCTTTTGTTAGATTATTTCGGTCATTTGTTTTATCGATCATTGAATATTGATCCGTTTTATTGATATAAGCTAAATCAGTAACCCCTTGTTCAATCAGCGACCACGCCACGCCTTCATCTGAATCTGTAATCGTAGTTGAATCATTATAAAAGGTTTTAGAAAACTCTATTCCGCTGTGAATCAAAGTTGGCATTAAAAGAATCAATAAAATTGACATTACAACATTCATTCCAACAGATTTTAGATCAACCGTTCCTTTACCTGTAATCATTTTATAACCAATAATCACTAGTGAAAGTATCATTAAGCCAACAACAATGGTACTTAAAACTGATTGATAGACTTTGTTCAATCCAGCACTTTCCACAAAGCTAAACAAATCTAAAACCTCGGGAATCATATTTTGAATACCATCGACAACAGCGAACATTGATTTTATAACAGACCAACCTATCCACATACCGAACTGACTGTAAAAATTTCCGTTATATTTTTTAAGATAATTCTGATAAAGTGGATTAGTTAAAAACTCAGTTTGGCTTTTTGTATCATCAAACCAGTTGAAAACACTGCCTTCTGCAACGTTACTCGTAAAAATAATCATAGCTGTTAGAATAAGAAAACTAATCGACAACCAATTAATTTTACTCTTAATTACCTTCATTGTTACCTCCCTCAGCCCATTTTTTTAGGCTCTCAGAAAGCTTCTGAGCTGTTTTTCTGTCAATTATGATGTGAGTTTTACACATTTGTCATTTTCAGATCTTAAATCGAGAACTACAGTATTGAAGCAGATACTCTCGATTAGTTCGAGAGTATCTGTGTTTTGATCAAGACACCATATTTGATCTATTAGACGATTTTTAATCATGTTTTTTCTCCTTCTAACCAATTATGCATAGGGATTTTAGGTAACTCTTTAATTCTGAAGGCTTTATTGAATTGATCTGTAGTTTCTATATTTTCTAGAAGCTGATTTTTATATCTAATTTGAAGTCCCTTTAGAAAAAACTTTGTGTAATCGAATAGTCCTTGATCTGTTTTTGCTTGAAAAACGCATGCTTTATGTTGTGTTATAATGCATTGAGCGTTAAGATACTGAGTATTTTCATATAAAAATTCAATGATTTTTCTGATATCTTTTATGTCTACATTAGCGTTTTTCAAATAGTGATACACTTGAAATAATTTTCGACCATCTTCGTTATTTGCTTCATAAAGAACACTAATCTTACTGTAAATCCTCTTTATATTAATATCCTCTTCTTCCATAACGGGAGTAGTCTTTGATGTGTTCTGTGAAGTAGTCTTTGTATACGTATATACGAATTTGTACATACCTCTACCTTTTTTTAAAGAGACATATCTCTTTTTTTCGATAACCCTCTGACGGATTTTCGACACATACTCCTTTTTTTCACGATCTAAAGCAGGAAAAGTAATTTCTATCAATTTATGTACATTTAAAACAATGTACATAACATTTGATAATGTAACTGCTCTTTGCTCATAATAAATATTTCTAAAAACTCTTTTGATAATTCCCTTTTTCTCTAAGTACACAATTGCATCTTTTATAGCTCTTTCTGATAGTCCTGTTTTTTTGCTTAATTGCTTATATGATTTTTGCAAAATATCTTCAATAAATTTCTTTTTATATCCAATTAACTGGCCCTCATCGTTAAAAATTTTTTGGGGTCTGTACCAGTAAGTAATTTCTGCTAAGATAACTATTGCATTCAAATAGGGCTTCTCAACACCTTTTTTCGTTTTTTTTCTTAATTGATCGTACCATGTGTGTGGAATTACATTTCCGTCAAAATTTATTTCTCTAAGTTTGTCAACTACAACATTTCCAGAAGAAAACACCTTTTCACCTTCTTTTTTGATATAATAGCTATAAATAAAGTTTTCTCAGCACTTTATTATTGAGTGTTCCCCCAGTCTGCAAACTTTTGGGAACACTTTTTTTCTTTTTTTAAAGCATTTTTTTATAATTTCTACTTCATCATCTTCCAATATTTTCCCCCCTTTTCATTCGAGCAAACATAAACTCATTAACTGCCTTTTTCGAATAAAATTTTCTTGCCCCTAATTCAACTACGGGCAATCCCTCATTTCTCACAGCATTTTTTAAAAAGTTTTCACTCACATTTAAGTATTCCGCCATTTCTTTTTGATTGAGATATTCCCTTGTCATCCCCGCATTTTCTTGAGCCTTTTCAATAGCTTTTGTAGCAATTTGATAAAACTGCTTTAGAAACATTTCCTCCTGTTCTTCTGAAATCATTAATTTTATTGCTTCCACAAAAACCTCTCCTTTTTAATTAATTATTCTATAACTCCTCTACCTTTATAAGTACAAATAAATACAAATTGCGTAAAAATGTATTTATTTGTACTTATAAGAATAAAGTATCATACTCCAGATAAAAAGTAAATACTTTTAAATACTTTTATTTTATAAATATGATATACTATCTTTAAAAATAAAAAGGAGAAAAAAGATGAAGCCGAATCCTTCAGAAGCAGGAAAACGAATCAAACAATTACGCCTTTCATGTGGTTTTACTATGGAAGAACTTGGAAGGAAAATAGATAATTCACCACGTGCGACCATATCCAACTGGGAACGTGGGACCAATTTGCCAAATCCACAAAAGCTGAAATTATTATCAACTATCACTAATTCAACAATTGACTGGATTAAATGGGGAACTTTAGAAGAATATATAACTTCATACCTTATCGATATAGGGTATGAGCTATATATTAAGGACTTCCCAGAAATACCTCACAAAGTCTTTAAAGACATTCAAGAAAGATATAGTGATACGTTTTCGCTAGATAAAGACTATGAGTTATTGAATCCTATAATAAAAAATATATTTACAAAATATTACTCAAAAGATTTTGAAATTTATCTAAATGAGATACTTGCTAATAATATCAATCCTCTGATTGAAGAGTACGCTAACCAAAGACACTCTATCTCTAAAGAACTATTCTTCAAAAGGGCCAACAGTAAACTTCAAGATAAGATAAGAAACGGTGATTTCAAATACGGTGAAAAAGAAACAATGATTGAATCTTCAAAACAATTATTAGACGAAATGGACTTAGCTTATAAAGATTTTTCAGAGTATTCATCTGTCGAGGATTTCTTTTATAAAATTACTAAAAACCAATTTGAAACAGAAAAATTTATCTCTGATCTTAGTAAAAAATACAATTTTCCATATGAGAAAAATAGTATGATCGCAAAATTTCTAACTAATAATCACGATAAATTTAAAAACAATTGATTCTTCAAATAACTTCTCTACCTGCAATCATGAAGTAAGGAGAGAATCAAATGGCAACATTTTTTAGTTATAAATTACAAAATGGCGAAAAATATTGGGGATTTGAAACTTATTTAGGAAAAGACCCCAAGACTGGAAAGGATATACGTACAAAGCGTAGAAGATTCAAGTCAAAAGCTGAGGCGCAAACAGCACTTAATAGACTACTTGTAGACTTTAAAGAAAAACAAGAGTTTAAAATCAATGTTACAACTTTTCAAGAGTTGTATGAATTATGGATTAATAACTACAGAACAAGAGTAAAACCGTCTTCTGTTGCCGTTGCTCAACGTTTTTGCAAAAACCATATATTACCTGCTTTTGGGGAATTACGATTGGATAAAATAAGTGTTAGTTATTGCCAAAAACAGGTGAATGAATGGCACAAAACATTAAAACAATATGGTTTCTTGAGAAAAACAACTGCTCAAATATTTAAATTTGGGGTAGCAATGGAAGTCTGTAAGGATAATCCTATGTCTAAAACATTACTTCCAAGAAAAATTGAAGAAGAACAACCCTTGAAGTTTTACACGAAAGATCAATTACAACTGTTTTTACAGAATACTAAAGAAAATAATTCAGTTAAACTGTACACTTTTTTCCGTTTATTAGCTTATACAGGAATGCGTAAAAGTGAAGCATTGGCGCTACAATGGGAAGATATAGACTATTTCAATAAAACAGTAACAATTGGTAAAACTATCGCTCAAGACGAGTTTAATCAAGTAGTGCTACAGGTACCTAAAACTAAAAATTCTTCAAGAACGATTCAGCTTGATGATTTTACACTTAAACAACTGCGTATTTGGCAACAAGAACAAATGAAGATAATGATCCTATATGGCTATAACACGAATTCACCAAAACAGTTTCTTTTCACTACAAACACAAACAAGTTGTACTACCCCCAAGTAGTAAACGATTGGTTAGACTGGATTTACAAAAAGACACCGATGGAGCCTCAAATTACTCCACATGGATTTAGGCATACCCACTGCAGCTTATTGTTTGAAAGTGGTGCGTCGATAAAAGAAGTACAAGAACGATTAGGTCACAAAGATATTAAAACTACCATGAATATCTATGCTCATGTCACACCACAATCTATCAAGAAAACTGGTGACCGATTTGCAAAATTTATGGGCGAATAATTCCGAGCGTAGCCAAAAACGTAGCCAACTATTAAAATACAAATAAAAAAATGCTCGAAACGCTTTAATATCAACGTTTCGAGCAATGAATTAGTTGTTATCCAACAGACCCTTCCATCTCATAACTGATCAATCGGTTGAGTTCGACTGCGTATTCCATTGGAAGTTCTTTGGTGAATGGTTCGACAAAGCCCATGACGATCATTTCAGTGGCTTCGGCTTCGGTCAAGCCTCGGCTCATGAGATAATACAGCTGCTCTTCAGAGATTTTTGAGACTTTGGCTTCGTGTTCCAAAGATACTTGGCTGTTATGGATCTCGTTGAATGGGATCGTATCGGATTTCGACCATTCGTCCATGATGATCGTGTCACATTCGATGTGAGAGATCGAACCAGCACTGTCTTTGGCAAAGGTGACTTGTCCTCGGTAGTTTACTTCCCCGCCGTCTTTTGAGATCGACTTGGAGACGATGGAGCTTGAAGTGTTCGGTGCATTATGGATCATTTTCGCCCCGGTATCTTGGATCTGGTTCGCCCCTGCAAAGGCGATGGAAAGCATCGTTCCTCGTGCGCCTTTTCCGTCTAAGTAAACACTTGGATATTTCATAGTTGTTTTCGCACCAAGGTTTCCGTCGATCCATTCGACTGTTGCACCTTCGTAGGCTTTGGCACGTTTTGTTACAAGATTGTATACATTGTCTGACCAGTTTTGGATCGTTGTATATCGGCAATACGCATCTTTTCTCGTGAAGATCTCAACGATAGCAGCGTGCAAGCTGTTGCTTGAATATGTTGGTGCAGTACAGCCTTCGACATAGTGGATACTTGCGCCTTCATCGACAATGATCAATGTACGTTCGAATTGCCCGGTGTTTTCCGCATTGATCCGGAAATAAGTTTGTAGTGGCACATCGACTTTGACGCCTTTTGGTACATAGATAAAGGTTCCGCCTGACCATACAGCTGAATTTAGTGCAGCTAATTTGTTGTCAGTTGGCGGTACGAGTTTTGAAAAGTATTCTTTGAATAGTTCTGGGTATTCTTTCAAGGCAGAATCCGTATCGGTAAAAATGATCCCAAGTTTTTCGAATTCGTCTTTCATATTGTGGTAGACCACTTCTGACTCATATTGAGCGGAAGCGCCTGCTAAGTATGCACGTTCGGCTTCTGGGATCCCTATTTTTTCAAAAGTGTCTTTGATCTTATCTGGTACATCATCCCAGTCACGTGCTGGTTTGTCACTTGGTTTCTGGTAATATTTGATGGCATCGAAGTCGATGTCTGAAAGATCTGGTCCCCAAGTCTGCATCGGCATTTTATTGAATGTTTCCAATGATTTCAGGCGGAACTCAAGCATCCATTCTGGCTCGCCCTTGATACGCGACATTTCGCGTACGACTTCTTCTGTCAAGCCTTCTCCGGTACTGAAAACTGGTTCCACGTCATCGTGAAAACCGAATTTGTATTCTTCTAATTCTGGTACGCCCATGTTCTCACTCCTCTTCCTTGTGGTAATGATGGAAAGCTGCGGTACCGTCGTTTTCCATTGCTTTTCCTAATGCTTTCCAGGCTAATGTCGCACATTTGATCCGTGCAGGAAATTTTGACACACCACTGAGCATGGCAGCATCTCCTAACTGATCCGATTCCTTGACATCTTTTCCTTGGACAAGCTGTAAAAAATCAACTGCTAGATGTTCAGCTTCTTCCACGGTTTTTCCAATCACTGCATCCGTCATCATCGAGGCGCTGGCAGTACTGATGGAACACCCGCTTCCGTCAAAGGCGATCTGTTTGATGATGCCGTCTTTTATGTCGACTTGTAATTCGATCACATCGCCGCATGTCGGATTGTTCATCTCGATTTTACTGGTCGAATCTGTCAATGCTCCCCGATGATGCGGATGGGAAGAATGATCCAGGATCACTTGACGGTAAAGATTGTCTAATTTAGATAGTCCCATGTTGGAAAAACTCCTTTGTTGCGATAATTGCTTCGACTAAACGGTCTGCATCTTGTTTCGTATTGTAGAAATAAAAGCTGGCGCGTGCTGTTGACGCTACTTCTAGATAGTTCAGCAATGGTTGCGCACAATGATGACCTGCTCTGACTGCCACACCTTCCATATCTAGCGCAGTCGCTACATCATGCGGATGCAGCCCTTCCAGATTGAACGCGATGACTCCTGTGCGAAATGCCGGATCTTGTGGACCGTAAACAACTAGTCCTTCGATCGATTGCAGTTTTGGCAGGACATAAGCAGCTAATTCTTCTTCATACTGATGGATGTTGTCCATGCCGATTTCCTGCAGATAGTCGATTGCATGGCCTAATGCGATCGCTCCGGCGATATTTGGTGTTCCTGCTTCGAATTTCCATGGCAATTCTTTCCATGTGCTGTCGTAAAGCTCGACAAAATCGATCATTTCACCGCCGAATTCGACAGGTTCCATTTGTTCCAGCCACTGGCGCTTGCCATATAGTACGCCGATTCCGGTAGGCCCGCACATCTTATGACCGCTAAAAGCAAAGAAATCACAGTCCAATGCCTGCACGTCAATTGTCATATGTGGGGCAGACTGTGCACCGTCAACGACGATGATCCCGCCTTTTTCATGGACGAGTTCGGCTAATTCCCGGATAGGATTGATCACACCTAAAACGTTGGATACGTGGGCGATCGCTAAGATTTTTGTTTTTTCCGTGATTTTTCTTGCTGCGTCTTTCATGTCTAAAAAACCATCTTCAGTCAGCTCGATATATTTCAAGACAGCCCCGGTCCGTTTTGCCAGCTGTTGCCAGGGGATCACGTTCGAATGATGTTCCATGTAAGAAAGTACGATTTCGTCTCCAGCTTTGATGAACCGGTCACCGAAACTTCTTGCTACCCAGTTCAAGCTTGTCGTCGTCCCGCGTGTGAATAGTACTTCTGCGGTTTCTCCGGCATGGATGAATGAACGTACTTTTTCTCTGGCCTCCTCATAGTCATGAGTGGCACGTTCTGCTAATGTATGGACGCCACGGTGCACGTTAGCATTGTCTTTCTCGTAGTAATCTGTCAACGACTGAAGTACTTGCTTAGGTTTTTGTGTCGTTGCGGCATTATCTAAATAAACGAGTGGTTCGTCGTTCACTTCTTGGAATAAAATAGGAAAATCATTGCGTAGCTTTTCTGCCTCGATCATCCATTCAACTTCCCTTCGATCACATCCACTAGTTCCTTACGTACTTGTTCCACAGGGATCGCAGTCAGTACCGAACCCAAGAATCCGCGGATCACTAAACGTTCTGCTTCTTCTTTGTGCAGTCCACGACTCATCAGATAATACATCTCTTCTGGATCGACCCGACCGACACTCGCCGCATGTCCAGCAGTCACTTCATTTTCATCGATCAGAAGAATCGGATTGGCATCGCCACGTGCTTTGTCAGAAAGCATCAATACCCGACTTTCTTGCTGTGCATCTGCACCTTTTGCTCCTTTTAAGATGTGCCCGATACCATTGAAAGTCAATGTCCCTCTTTCCCGGATCACACCGTGCTGCAGGATATGGCCGATCGTATGAGGTGCTTTATTGGTTACACGTGTATCGATTCCCTGGATTTGTCTGCCTGAGCTGATCGCTACGATTTTTACTTCGGCATGTGCGCCTTCTCCTGCTAGATCCGAGTCGAAATCTGCGATCACGTTGCCATCATTCATGACACCGATCGCCCAGTCGACAGAAGCATCTCTTAAGATATGGCCTCGGCGGTTCATGTAAGAAGTGATCGTTTCGCCTAATTGGTCGACTGCAGAATATTTGATTTTTGCGCCCGCTTTGGCAATGACTTCAACGATGATGTTCCCGGATGCCTTTTCTAGTTGTTCCTTTGTCGTCTGGAATCGTTCAAGGTATGAAAATTCACTGTGTTCATCTGCAACGATCAGAACATGCTTGAAGAAATGCTGTGAAAGTCCACCATCTTGGATGAACAAAGATTCGATCGGTTCATCGATCACGACATTTTTAGGTACATATAAGAAAATCCCACTGTTCATAAAGGCAGCATGCAAGGCTGTCAATTGGTCTTCATCCATTTTCACTGCTTTTTGCATATAATATTCCTGGACTAATTCCGGATATTCCTGCATCGCTGTAAACAGATCCGTGAAGATCACGCCTTTTTCTGTAAGCTCTGCTGACAACTGTTCAAAAACAGTCCATGTTCCTTGCTGGACAATGACCGGGTTGTCTTTCATTGCATCAAATGCAGCCACATTCCCGGATTCGCTGACCACATCTGCCATTTCTTTGACATCGAATAAAGACCAGCGGTGGAATTTTACTCGATCGATGTGCGGTAACGGCAGTTCGCTTGCTTTTTCGATGGCTTGCCGGCGGAATTCAGTCATCCAGAATGGTTCACCTTTGCTTAAAGAAAAATCGTTCACAGCGTCAAGATAATCGAGCCAGTTGTTCTCTTTCATGTCTGCTCCTCCTTACGCTTCTTCTTCTTTGTAGTCGATTCCTAATTCTTTACTGATACCAGCATAGCCTTCTGCTTCAAGACGTTTTGCCAGATCTGCGTTACCAGTCATCACTACACGACCATCCATCATGATATGGACGACATCTGGTGTGATATAGTTCAGTAAACGCTGATAATGCGTGATGATCAGTGCGCCGAAATTCTCGCTGCGCATTTCATTGACCCCTTTGGCTACGACTTTCAATGCATCGATATCCAGACCTGAATCGATTTCATCTAAAATCGCAAAAGTTGGTTCAAGCATCAATAACTGCAGAATCTCGTTTCGTTTCTTTTCACCGCCTGAAAAACCTTCGTTCAAGTAACGTTCAGCCATTTCTTCCGGCATATTCAATAGAGCCATTTTTTCATCTAATTTTTTCAAAAAAGTCATTACAGACATCTTGTCATCTTCATCACGTTTTGCGTTAATAGCGGCACGCATGAATTCTGCATTGGTTATCCCAGGAATTTCACTTGGATACTGCATAGCTAAGAACAAGCCTAATCGTGCCCGTTCATCGACTTCCAAGTCTAAAATATTTTTCCCGTCGAATAAGATTTCGCCTTCTGTGACTTCATAATTGGGATTTCCCATGATTGCGGCTGACAAGGTGGATTTACCTGTTCCATTCGGTCCCATGATTGCATGGATCTCCCCTGTTTTCATTGTCAGGTTCACGCCTTTAAGGATCTCTTTGTCCTCAATCGACACATGTAGATTTTTTACTTCTAAGACAGACATGCCAAATTACCCCCAAATTCTCTTTCGTTCTCACCCATTTTAGACTAATTGAGAATGAAGCGCAATGATCTTCCTTACTAAAATCGAATAAGTTTTATTTATTATCAAACTATCTTGATTTCTAGATTGTAATTTATATAAAAAGAGGTTGTGAACCTGCCGTTCAACTCTGAGGCACAAGGAACAATTTCAACAAACAGCTTCTCATGTTTGATGAATATTGTGACTTGTGCCCGAGGAGTTGGCAGGAGAACACCGTTTATTCGAAAAAAGGGCTGTGACAATAATTTTGTCACAGCCCTTTGGCCGACCAGTTTTCCGGCTGGCCGATTATTTTGCTTCAGCAGCTACTGGTTTTACAGAACCGCCCCATTTGTCTTCGATCCATTTTTGGACATCTTCTTGATGAAGCACTTCGATCAGTTTCTTGATCTTGTCACTGTCTTTGTCTTCTTTGCGAGTTGCAATGACGTTGACATAAGGTGAGTTGTCTTCTTCAAGCAAAATAGAATCTTTTAATGGATTCAAGCCTGCACCATATGCAAAGTTAGCATTGATCGCTACCAAGTCACCTTCGTCATTCTGATACGTAGAAGCTAAAAGTGACGGATCGATCGAATGATTGAATTTCAGATTTTTAGGGTTTTCTTCGATATCGTCAAATGTTGCTGTTTCTAGATCAACGCCGTCTTTGACTTTGACTAGATCAGCATTTTGCAAGATCGTGATGATACGGCCCCAGTCAGATTCAGAGTTTGATGTAATGATTGTCGCTCCGTCTTTCAACTCAGAGATATCTTTAATCTTTTTAGAATACAGGCCCATTGGTTCGATATGAACTGCGCCGGCATTGACAAAATCATAACCTTTTTCCTTGATTTCTTTGTTCAGATAAGGAATGTGCTGGAAGTAATTGGCATCGATATCTCCTTCTTCCAATGCTTGGTTAGGGAGGATATAATCATCGAATTTGACGATTTCAAGATCGATCCCTTCATCTTTCAGCAACGGTTTCACATGTTCTAGAATTTCCGCGTGCGGTGTAGGTGAAGCGCCAACTTTCAACGTCGTCTCATCTGAATTGCTTGCTGAATCTTTACTGTCACTATTTCCACATGCCGCTAAACCAACTGTCAGCAGCAATGCTGCCGCAAATCCAAAAATCTTCTTTTTCATATCCATATCCCCCTATTGTCTATTTATCTTTTATCTGTTTTCTTTGTCAAAAAGTCGCCAATTCCTTGAACAACAAAAACAATTACTAATATGATCAAAGTCGCTACGAATGTTACTGTCAGATTACCACGCTGGTAGCCTTCCTGCCAAGCAAGACCGCCAAGACCGCCTGCACCGATCGCACCAGCCATTGCCGTAAATCCGATCATAGAGATCGTCGTAACGGTCAAGCCGGAGATTAAAGCCGGAATGCTTTCAGGAATCAATACTTTCCAGATGATCTCCCAGTAACTTGCCCCCATTGCATCTGCTGCTTCCAGTACACCAGGGCTCACTTCACGAAAAGCAATCTCGACAAGCCGTGCATAAAATGGTGCTGCTGATAACACCAAGGCTGGGATTGCCGCTTGTGCTCCAAGCATCGTGCCCACGATTGCTTTAGTGAAAGGAATGATCAGTACCATCAATATCATGAATGGTGTCGACCGGAAGATATTGCTGATAATGGATACGATCCCATAGATGATACGTGCATACGGCTTGTTTTTCCGTCCGATGGAATAAAGGATCAATCCTAAGATCAACCCGATCACGGTCACGAGAACCATCGAGATCACGGTCATATATAATGTATCGACAATTGCCTGTCTCATTGTCTCTGAGTTGATTTGGCTAAAATCCAAATAAGTTTCTGAAAAGCTTTTATCCACGATGGATCACCTCCATCCCAACGCCTTGTTCTTTGATGAACACTTCCGCTTGATCCAATTCCTTTTCCTCTCCTGTCATCAGAATCGTCAATGAACCAAAGGAACCTTCTTTTGCTTGTTTGATTTTTCCGTAAACCACGTTGACATCCACATTGTAACGGCGGATCGCTTGAGAGATCACTGGTTCATTCGCATTTTTCTCGCTAAAAGTCAATGTTGCCAAACGCCCGCGAGGATTTTCTTTGATCAACTCAGCCAATAGCTCTGCTGAGTCAGCTTCAGGTTCGATATCTTGCTGGACGAATCGTTTCGTGACTTCTTGCTTAGGATGACGGAAAACAGTCAATGTGTCGCCTTCTTCCACGACTTTCCCTCGTTCCATCACAGCCACCTTGTTGCAGATTTTTCGGATAACGTTCATTTCATGTGTGATCAAGACGATCGTCAGATTCAATTTCTGGTTGATTGCCAACAGCAGATCCAGTACTTCTTCTGTCGTTTGAGGATCGAGCGCACTTGTTGCTTCGTCACAAAGGAGGATCTCCGGATCATTTGCTAATGCACGAGCGATGCCGACTCTTTGTTTTTGACCTCCAGACAATTGTGCAGGATAAGCATTTCCCCGTCCTTCCAAGCCAACTAATCTCAACAATTCTTCTGCGCGTTCTTTCCGCTGGTTTTTAGGTACGCCAGCCAGTTCTAACGGCAGCTGGATATTTTCAAGGACTGTTCTTGACCACAACAGGTTGAAATGCTGGAAGATCATTCCGATTTTTTTGCGGAATGTTCTCAGTTCTTTGTTTTTCAGTTTCGTGATTTCCTGATTATTCACGCGTACTTCGCCGCTTGTAGGCAATTCCAGTCCATTCAATAATCGGACAAGTGTGCTCTTGCCTGCGCCAGAGTAACCGACGATTCCATAAATATCGCCTTTTTCAACGGTCAGCGAAACATCGTTGACTGCGTGGATCGTTCCATTTTTACCGCCAAAGGTCTTTTTGACATTCGTCAATTGGATTAATGACATACTGCTCACATCTTTCTTTTTTGAATTTTTCGCAGGAAACAAAAAAGCCTTCGTCCCCTTGTGTTTAACAAAAGGACGAAAGCTTGAACTTCCGTGTTACCACCCTGATTCACTGTTACTTTGCAGCAACAGCCTCTTCCAGTACTTGGCTACTAATCCGGCCGTATACTGTCGTGCTGTAACGGGCACTCCCGTAGCAGGTTTGCTCTCGCTCGCCTACTCTGCTCTAAGACCATCTTCCATCCCATTTCCGTTACCCATTTTCAGCAAACAGGGCTCTCTGCAAACTTCTGCGGCATGTACTCTTCTTTTCAAAGCTTTCTTTATGATTGATTAGAATTATAGCAACTGGAAGAATCGGTGTCAACTTTTTTCCAAATGATTTTCAACTGATCATCAGGATGATTATAAAGCTTCGAACTCTTTCGGATCGACGTCCTTGAAACTCAAGATCCAAGCATTCATTTCATCCTGATCATTCAAGACACTGATATCTTCACCGATTTTTTCATTGATTGAAGAAACTGTTCCTGATAATGGGCTGGCAAATTCATTGACCGCTTTTTCTGCTTCTACTTCTACTAACGGATCGCCGATTTTGTAGTTTTTGCCTTCTTTTGGCAAGTTCGCAAAAGTGATCTCCCCTAGTTCTTCTTGTGCTTCATTCGTCAGGCCCACGCAATATTCTTTTCCATTGAATAGGATCCATAGGTTATCTTTTTTCTTTAGATGTTTTCCTGCCATTTTATGTCAATACTCCTTCATATGTTTTTTCATTAAAACCAATTGCAACGAGTTGTTTGTCTTTTACGATGAGCGGCCGTTTGATCAGCATGCCGTCTGTTGACAATATTTGGCTGGCTTTTGCGATTGTAAAGCTGCCAACTTGATCTTTCAGGCCAAGTTCGCGGTATTTCATCCCGCTTGTGTTGAATACACGACGAATCGGTACTTGACTATTTGACAGCCAGGCTTCGATCGTTTCAGCAGCCGGAACCTCTTGGATCATGTCGATCGTCTGATAAGCGACCTCATGTTTATCGAGCCATGCTTTTGCTTTTTTACAAGTCGAACATTTAGGATACCAATAAAAAGTGTACATTCTTTTTACCTCCTGGAACTTTTTGCCGGAGCTTCGTTCTGATAACGCATCGACAGGATCAGACCGATCCCAATCATGTTTCCTAGAATCGAGGAGCCACCTTGACTAATGAATGGCAACGGAATCCCAGTCAGTGGAAGCAAGCCGATATTTGCCCCGATATTTTCGAAGACATGGAACAAGAGCATCATGATCAGGCCACTGGCAATATAAGCATAGAACTCATTATTGGTATCGAAACAGACACGGATCATTCGATAAATCAAAATAAAATATAAGAAGATGACAAACGCACCGCCAATGAACCCGAAGTTTTCCCCGATCACGGTAAAAATCATATCTGATTCTCGTACGGGCACATAAATATTGCTTACATTGAAACCTTTCCCAAACAATCCGCCAGTGCCGATCGCCAATAGACCTTGCGCTGGCTGATAACTCATCCCAGATGTATCATGGAACGGATCGAGCCATGAATCGATTCGGGCAAACTGATAGGATTTGAATCCGACTTTATAAAGCAGATCTCTTCCACCTTCTGTTGTCACTAAAAAGATCGTGCCCGCACCAACGATCACTGCCAAGATCACTACAGGAGCAATGATCCGCCAAGAGATCCCTGACATCAGAAACACACCGCCAAAAATAGCTAGAAAGACCAACATGGTCCCGAAGTCTTCTTGTGCCATGATCAGTGCTAGCACAGGAATGGTCACCATCAGCATTTTCGCAATCAGCCAAAAATCAGATTTGGTCGTTCGATCTTTGACTTGCGTATTATGTTTCGTGACAATGAGTGCCATCATGAGGATATACGCAATCTTCATCAATTCGGCTGGCTGGAAGGTAAATGCACCAAACCGGAACCAGTTTTTCGATCCAGTCGATGCAGCTAGGGTTGGATCATAAAATTCCAGGAGCAATCCCATAACGATCAATCCGAGCCCATAAAGATAGGGTGTGAGCTTCCAGATCCACTTGGAATTCAAATGCATGATCACTACGATCGCTACCGTCCCCACTAAGTACCAGACGACTTGCATCCCTACACCTTTTAAGACAGACGGATTATTCGGATCATGACTAAGCGCTACGTATAACGATAGTAAACCTATCAAACATAAAAGAAAGACCGGCAAGATCACGCCATAATCTATTCGGTTGTCGGTAGAAGCTTTTAATTTTTTTTCCATGTTTCATCCCTTTTCTTAAAAACCATACTGCCACTTATTATAACGGTCTGGTTCAATAATTGAAAGTCATTACAAAGGAGATTTGGGAAAAATTAACTTTCCCTTTTTTCCCCATTTCTCATTTCTGCTTCTTTGTATCTTTCATTGTAAACAAGGATTTCTTTTGCTACTTCCAGCAGCTGATCAGAAACGAGATGGGTCCGCTGGATGAAATAAAAATTCCGCTGAAATCCAAGAGGTGTGGCCGGGATATTTTCGGGAACAGCACGTTTGGATAGAATGGACCTGCCAATTCCTTCTTTCAAAAAAGCAACGATCACATCATTGCTTTTTACCAGCATCTTTTTGTCCTGGATGTTCTTTTCTTCAAAATAGCGCTGTGTGTAATGGAAAACACCAGAAGTCGATTCTCTGACAAGCCATAGCTTGCTTTTAGGATTACCGGCGATCACCAGCTCATCTTCCATCAGCGAATATCTCTGTACACCAGAAGTCTCTAACGGTTTTTCGATAAAACCGAAATCGACTTCATGCTTTGCCACCTGGTCCAACGATTCATGGGAATTCGCGATCCCCACTTCAAATTTCACTTTAGGGAATGCCTCGATCAAATGTTTCATCAGATTCGGCAGAAGATAAACAGCAAAGGTATGTGAAGCAGCAATACGACAGATTTCTTCCTCGTTCTGCTCATCAAGCATTTTTTGCTGAGTGTCTTCCCATTCTTCCAATAAAATCAGTGTCCGTTCGTAAAGAAGATCGGCTTGTTTCGTCGGTACCATCTCTTTTCTGCCATTTCGCTGGAAAAGCTCGACACTCAATTCTCTTTCCAACTGCTTCACTTGATTGGATACTGCCGGCTGCGACAAAAACAGTACTTCTGCTGCTCGGGAGAAATTTCTCGTTTCGTATACTGCTCGAAAAGTCGTTAATAATTTGAACATGATTTCACTTCCATAACTTTTTATTATAGTAACTATATCAACTATTTGATTTAAATATACCAAAAAAACACTATAATGGAAATATACAACACAACAGTTCGTGATAAATTTCTGACAGATTCAAAAACTGATTGATCTGAAGTTTTTTTCAATATAAAAATCTATACTATTAAAAATCAAAAGGAGAAGAACGATGAAAAATTTCTTAAAAATTATTCCTATCCCTATTTGCGGCCTGATCCTTGGAATGGCGTCTTTAGGAAATTTATTCAAGGACTATCATCTTGTCGGATTAGGAAATGTAATTGGTGTACTTAGTATGGTCTTGATGCTTTTCATGTTCGTGAAACTATTTATTCTATTCGAGCATACTCGAAAAATGTTGCATGATCCCATCATCGCTTCTGTGTCACCCACCTTCACGATGGCTTTGATGGTGATCTGCACATACTTTGTCTCATTTACCACTATTCTTCCTATTGTAAAATTCGTTTGGGCAGCGGCAGTGGTTTTCCAAGTGATACTGGTCCTTTATTTCACATACCATCATGTGATCAAAGCAGATCTTTCCATCGAGGCGATCTATCCAAGCTGGTTTATCATTTATGTAGGCTTTGGCGTGATCACCGTGACAGCTGGAAACTTTTTCCCTCTCATTGGAAAAATCTTCTTTTGGATCTCTTTGGCTTGTTACACTTTCTTGTTACCGATAATTATCAAGCGGGTCTTTTTCGTCAAGAATATGGCACACCCGACACTTCCGCTGATCACGATCGTTGCCGCACCAGGCTCTTTGTGTCTGACAGGTTACTTGAAAAACTTCGAACACCCTAATGTGTATTTAGTCGTTTTTCTATTCGTCTTATCACAAATACTGTATTTTGTTGTATTGTCTATGCTGCCTCATCTATTCAAGCTCCATTTTTATCCAAGCTACGCAGCGTTTACTTTCCCGTTAGTGATTTCCGCAACTGCACTGTTTACAGCGGTCCATTACTTTAACGGATTAGGGATGGCAAGCGGACTGCTAGATGTCTTAAAAATCGCTGAGTGTATCATCGCAAGTCTCGTTGTGCTGTACGTGCTCGTCCACTATCTTCGTTTCTTACTTAAAGAACATGGGAAAAACACAAAATTCATCTCTAAAAAAATCGCTTAAGAGAATGACTTCTGATTTTCTATGCCACTTCAAGCAGGGAAAATCAGGAGTTTTTTTATGTTGTCTTCTGTTGTTTTTGTCGTTTTTGTCAAAGAAACAGAATAATGCTACTATATTCAAGGACTTGATTCAGGAATTCCTGCAAGTATATTTATCGAAAGGAAAAAATCATATGAAACCATTGCTACACCCACTCCACGCACTCAAAGAACCTGAAATACGACGCATCATGCCTGGATTACTCCTTGCTTTTGCAGTTGCGGCGATCAGCCGTTTTCTTGCGCTCTTTTTACCGCAGATCGGCGGAGCAACGATCGCTATTTTATTAGGAATCTTATTAGGAAATACCATTTTTAAACAGCCGATTCTAGCAGTCGGTACGAAATTTGCTGAAAGCAAACTGCTGGAATGCTCTGTTTTTCTGCTTGGCGCAACCGTCACTGCACAAACGATCGCACAAATCGGTGTAAAAGGAATCAGCTTTGTTTTACTACAAATGTCGGTCACTATTTTAGGGGCCTATCTTATCGGAAAAAAACTGAAATTCAGCGATGCCTCTTCTCTGATGATGGCTGGCGGGAATGCCGTTTGCGGATCTTCTGCCATTGCTTCGATCGCTCCGACGATCCACGCAAAAGAAGAGGAGAAAGGACAGATCATCACCTTAGTCAATCTATTGGGTACTGTGATGATGCTTACTTTGCCTTTTCTGGGTCTGCATCTATTTGGCGGTGACCTCATCGAAAAAAGTGCTCTATTAGGCGGTACGCTCCAATCTGTAGGCCAAGTAGTCGCTGGGGCAAGCTTGCTTGATCCTTCGGTGGTCGAATTTTCGATGCTATTCAAGATCTTGCGCATCATGATGCTTGTCGTCGTTGTTTATCTCTTTGAAAAATTCATGCAGAAAAAACATCCCGACAAGTTTGACTCAACGGTCCAATCAGCGAAAAAGCGAAAATTACCACTTCCCTGGTATGTTTTGGGCTTTCTGGTTTTCTGTCTGATCAACAGTCTATTCTCTTTACCTGCTTTCATCGATCAGTCGGCTCACTTTATCAGTAGCTGGTTCGAGATCACTGCGTTAGCTGCGATCGGATTGCGTTTGGATTTCGCTAAGTTCTTAAAAGAAGGCGCGCGTTTCTTATCTTATGGATTGTCAGTCGGTATCCTGCAAACTTCGGCAGCACTCCTATTCATCTGGCTGATCAGACTCTGACTTGAGGAACAAAATTACATGGATTATTAACACTACATTAACCGAGGGAACTGGACATGAAATCGTCTTGTTCCCTCGATTTTTATTTTGCCAATGCTCCTTCAAGCAAGAGCAAATCCCGTTTGATCGCTACGCCGTCTTCTGCATTCCCCATGTAACCCGTCAGTTTCCCATCTTGTCCGATGACACGATGACACGGAATCACGATTGGCAGAGGATTCACCCGATTCGCTTGTCCGATGGCTCGGACTGCTTTAGGGCTTCCGACAATCGCTGCGATTTCTTTATAACTTCTGCTCTCTCCGTAGGGGATGTCTTGTAGCGCTTCCCATACATGCTTTTGGAATACTGTTCCTTTTTTGATAGATAAAGGTATCTCAAACCGTTGTCTTTTTCCTGCAAAATATTCTTCCATCTGTCGCTCGGTATGAACCAGTACATCTTGATCTGCGTTCTTGTCTTCATCAATTTCCTGGAACGAAACAGCGGTCAGACCGTTTTCGTCTGCATCTAACCAGAGATGCCCGACTGGTGTGCTGATTTTCATTTTTTTTGCCCCCTAATCAATACTGTACACTTGATTTGGGGCCTTCCTCCCTTCGAGTTCGATGTTGATTGTTTAGTTATGCTAAATGATTCATTGAATCTGTTTCTCCGCATTTTTCCAGAAAGACGTCTGCTAAACTTCAGTGAATTTTATCGTGAGCTACACTTATTTTTTACTAAAATGACAGCTCATTTGTTTAGGAAACTCTTTGCTCGTGTTATACTGTAACAGGTGCTTCACTATATATATACGTTTTTATCCTGAAAATTTTATTTTTAAGGATAAATTAAATTAGTTCACTTAAAAAATACAAATAATTGCTTGAGAGGTTAGAAAGCTATGAAAGTATCAATTGTAGTTCCTTGTTTCAACGAGGAGAAGACTGTTCCACTTTTTTTCAATGAAGTCGAAAAATTCAAAGGAACTCATGAATTCGAATATCTATTTATCGATGACGGATCAAAAGACAATACGTTGCAGACGATCAAAGCATTAGCTGCCGAATATCCGTATGTCCGCTTCATCTCATTTTCGAGAAACTTCGGGAAGGAAGCGGCTTTATATGCCGGGTTACAGGCTTCTACGGGTGATCTGATCACAGTGATGGACGTCGATCTTCAAGACCCGCCTGAATTGTTACCGAAAATGATCGAAAAAATCCTTCATTCAGACATCGATTGTGTCGGTACACGTCGCTCCACTCGAGACGGTGAGCCACCGATCCGCAGTTTTTTTGCCAAGAAATTCTACCAGTTGATCAATAAGATCAGTGACACAGAGATGGTCGACGGTGCCCGTGATTATCGTTTAATGACACGACAAATGGTCGATGCTATTTTGGAATTGACCGAATACAACCGATTTTCTAAAGGTTTGTTCAGCTGGGTAGGATTCAAGACAGAATATATCTCTTTTGAAAATCGTGAACGCGTCGCTGGAGAAACTTCCTGGTCTTTTTGGAAATTATTCAATTACTCGATCGATGGGATCGTCAATTTTTCAGATGCGCCTCTAACGATTGCTTCATTTATCGGTGCGCTCTCTTGTGTCGGCTCTGGGATAGCGATTCTCTTCATTATTTTGCGAGCGCTGATTTTTGGTGATCCAACGACTGGCTGGCCTTCCATGGTCTCGATCTTCTTGTTCATCGGTGGTATCCAGTTGTTGTGTCTGGGGATCATCGGGAAATATATCGGAAAAATCTTTTTGGAAACAAAACAACGTCCGGTCTACATCGTGAGAGAAACAGAAAAATCCAAACCTAGAAACATCGACTCTCATTAAATAGATACGACAAATCTGTCATTTTAACTTAAATTTCAAAAAAAACTTATAGAGCCCCCTGAAAGCGAGTTGGATCAGCTTTCAGGGGGCTCTATTTTTAGAATTTAGCGGCTGTGACAAAAATCATATCACGGACCTTTTTTCTAATATACGGTTTCCGAGTAACTAACTTTCTATATCAGCTTCAGAAAAATACAGAACAGCTTTTTCACAATCGCTTTCTCATCCACAGCCCACCGCTAATCATGACCAGTAAAATACCAGACATAAGCATGGACATTGATTTCTCACTGCCTGTTTTAGGAAGTTTCCCGGTGGAAGTCTCTTTTTTCTTTTCCTCATGTTTGTCGGCAGTATTCACCTTATTGAACACATCATAATGATTGACGTTGGTTAACTCTTGTTTGTTTTGATGGATGAATGGTGTATAGAAAACCGGATGGTCCACTAGCTTTTTCTCATCAAAATTGACTGGATTCTCTGATTTTGATACTTCTTTCATCTCCTCTTTGACAGATGGGGTTGTTTCGGGTTCCTTTTTCTCCGGTTCCGGATTTTTCGTTGATGGCGTCTCTTTTCCATCTTCTTTGACTTTTTCTGTTTTTGGAGGAATATAGCTATTTTTGATATTGTAGCCCTCGATCGTTGTTTCATATCCTGATACGGCATCTTCTGTCACAGTATAACTGATTTCCTGGCCGTCCTTATATTTTGGCAAGTTCGCAAAATGATAAGCCCATCCATCTTTTTCGCTGACTTCTTCTCGTTGGATTTGTTCGCCATCTGCCCATAAATTCACGGTGATAGTGGCAGGACGCTTGCCCGCTTCATTCTCATTATCTTCCCATGTTTTTTGGCCATCAATCGAAACCGTTTCTATGTTTCTGTTTGTCACAACGAGTCCATTTTCTGTTTTTTGGTACCCTTCTGGAACAAAATCGTTTCCTGCTTGATCGACTTCCTGTACTTTGAAGCGATAAGGATTTCCGCTATCATCGTATTGTTGGATATCTTGCCAAGTCACTGAAGTCACGCCGTCATCTAGCCGTTTCATTTCTGCTTCTGGTACTTTCTCCCAGCCATTTATGCTTTCTCTGAATAATTGGAAATAAATACTTGGTCTCGGAGATTGTCCGCCGTCCCAACTCTTATTCGCTGTGATATCTGCGACTTTTTTCTGGTTATAGATCGGCAGATGTACGCCTTCAGTATCATTTTCATTGATAGTAAATCTCAATTCAGAAACTTGTAGAGGATCGAAATCGATCCAATCAGGGGCTTCTTTTTCTTTTACGAGATAATCACCTACTGGCAAGCCTTTGATATCTGCTTCTCCTAGTTCAGTTGTCGTTAACAGGATACTGGCTTGACCTTGAATCAGTCGTTCATCTGCTCGTCTCAATTCAAATGTGACCCCGGGAATACCGATTTCTGTTCCATCGATATATTTAGAGATTTTCAATTCGCCTCTAACTGTACCGTTGATGCCGCCAGAAGCTGAAATATTTTTGACTGTATGATCAAAACTTTCACCTTCGACTGCTGGTTTATTGAATTCTTTGAACCAGGCATTCGAATGATTGTCAAAATTTTCTTGTCCAGGATTTTCTATCGTTGTCTTATAGCTGACCAGAATTTTTCTAAGATTCACGAGATTTTTCGGGATCGTGATCTCAATATTATTCTCATCTACTGAATAATTGAATACAGCACCTGGAAAATCTTGTAAGAATTGCTGGATTCCCTCTTCTCCCCGGTAGACTTTCTGTACACCTAGATGGTTTTGGGATACTTCAAAGGTGCTTGGCTCTAACCTTTGTCCGCTTTGGATCGCATCAGTGATCCTAACTTCCTGCTCTACATACGATGCGTTATTATTGATATTCAAAAACCAGCGGATATGCTGGGTATCTTCTGGAAGCATGTCGCCAGTTTTATAGTAAAATACGCTGGCAGATCCCCCTGAAGCCGGCTTTTTCACATTGACAGTTGTGCTTTGGTCCCCACTTGTGATCACTAATGCGCCAGTATTTTCTTCAGCTGTGTCTGATATATTTCTTGCTTGGATCTCAAATTGGCCCCAGCCCTCTACAGCATCCAGGTTTTTGATATTGTCATTGAATATCACTTGTGCGGAATCTTTTTTGACGATCAAAGTTCCAACATTTTTTCCTTCGATCACCAAAGGAATTTCTTTCTGAAATCCTTCGCCTCGAATACTTCCTTCACTTGGCCAATGGATCAAGAGATAATCTCCCGGCTGGATATTCTGTGCTTTTTCATCAAAGGTAAACTTTACTTTTACATTCTCCCCATCTCTAGCATCTGCCGGATCTACACTCAACGATGTGACGTTCTTGCTAATATCTCTCCCTGCGTCCGCATGAGCTGACCTCGGCGTCAACGATACGATACTAGATAAAATAAATAACACAGTTAAACAAATGTTTCTATACTTCCCCATTTTCCATCTCCTTCTATAAATTCAAACATGCATCCAATGTCAACCTATCGATTGGCGGTTTATCCCTGGCCTTAACAACATTGTTTGCTCCATTCATCCCAACAATCAAACAAAAACGATGGATTTTACCAAGTAATCTAGCCAATGATAGGTCATACTAAAAAATCCTTTATCTATTTCTTCTGAAATACACCATTTCAGAATACTTTCATTTTATTTTACCGAATGTTTTCATTTTTACAATTTACATTTCCGATTTTTTTCTTACAAAAATGTAACTATAAAAAACAACGTTAGTTACTTAAAAAAAGCTATTCACAGCCTTTTATTATTTTATAAACTATATTCTTTTTGACATTGACCGAATGAACCTTACAAAAATAACACTCATTTCTTTATTTAAAAGAAAAAAACTGTAGATAATGATCATCTATACGATCATTGTCCACAGTCGGTCATTACTACTTGCTGAGCAATACTATTTATGTCTATCCAAATGTGATAGTTGTTGCAGCCAGCCCTTTTCCCAATTCTTTTTCAAATTTACCTATCGTTGCTATTTCCAGATAGAATGGTGAGACCGGTTCTGATAGCTCCCCTTTGATTGCCATCGGACGAAGCTGGCGTTCTAAATCGTTCATCACTCTAGGGAAATAATGGTCCTTTTCCAACTCTGTTTTTGCTTTGATCAATCTGGAACGCTCGACTTCTTTGATTTTTGGATTCAATACTAAATCATATAATTTGAGTATCATGTCTTCTCTATCGTTATTGTTTGCCATCATTGATCCCTCCTAGTTCAACCATCATGCTCTCATAGAAAGTATACGCCACTTCTGATTCTTTTTCAAAACGTCCAGTGCTTGCACATCTAGCTTTAGAGAGGCATTCTTTGAAAAACAGCGTATCTTTTATTTATTCTAATAATTCCATTAAAATTAGCAGTATTTTATGTCTCTCAGGGACATTCTCAGCACTTTAAAAAAACAACGACGCGATTGTTATCGAAATATGCCTAAAAACCTCTCATTTTTTGTTCATGTAAATCGGCTGTCCTTTTGCTACTATGAAGCTATGAACGGAGGTAATAAACATGATTGATCCTAAAGTAAACGAAACAGGCGTAATGAAAGGTTCATTCTTCCAGATTTATGAGAATGAAGATTTTGAAGTGGAAAAGATCCTTTCCGAAAATGAGCGGATTGAAGGTCAGACGATCGATCATCCAATGATCTATAAATGTATTTTCAGAAATGATTTTTTTGATTCCAATGATTTCCAACGGCTTGAAGCAACAGATTGTATCTTTGAAAACTGTGATTTCTCAGGTTGTTTATTGGCTAAAAGCATGTTTCATCGTGTCCAGTTTATCAACTGCAAATTCACCGGGACGAAACTGACGGAAAGCTATATAGGAAATACGCTATTTGAAAATTGCAAGATGGATTATGCTAATTTGTCCGATTCTAAAATAAAAGCCAGTGCTTTTGAAAGTACTATTTTAACGAGTGCGGATTTCATCGATTGTTCGCTGACAAAAACAGTTTTTTCCAGCAATGATCTTGATGAAGCTAGTTTTTTCAATACGGATTTAAAAAATATCGATTTGAGCAGCAATACATTCGAAACGATTGACGTACGAATGGAACACCTAAAAAACTGCACCTTGAATCAGTTACAGGCAGTTCAATTTGCCAGAAAATTTTTGCAAGTAAAAATCGTATAGCTGTGCCAAAATGAATATTCATAAAAAAACATTGCCTATTTTAACTATTCATGTATACTAGCTCTATCTTCCAAAAATTGAATAACTAGGGGTTACTAACATGAATCATATTTTAGCAAAAAAAATAGATCCAACAAAGACAGTTCTTGGCACAATCATCCTTGCTGCAGGTTTATTAGGGCTGTTATATGGGCCATCTCTTCTCAGTATATTTTCTTTGACTGTCACCGGACTCATAGGTATTGGGGTTGTCTACGGAAAAAAAGAGTTACGGAATATATTTTCGAAGCCCATTGCTCCAGTCAAAAATATTCTCAAATATTTTTTTATCAACCTTGTAGTCAGTTTCCCAGTCTCAATTATTCTGCAGTACATCTTGAAATGGGACTTGACTAGTAATCCAGTCAATGAAGCCTTCAGTCCTTTATTGTTTTTGATTTTGCCGGTCATGCTGTTAGGTGAGGAATTATTCTCTATTTATTTTCTTTCTATTTTTTCTAGTAAATTCAGCTTACCGGTGTCTAGTATCCTGTCTGCTATCATTTTTGGATTGATTCATTATAGTACGTATAATAACGGGAATATTTTTCACACACTCGTACACATCCTTTTGATCCAGGGAGTGGCTAGATTGGTTTTCAATCAAGCGGTCATCAAAAGTAATTCTATTTTGACAAGCTGGGGCGTACACGTTCTGTTCGATTTTTCAGCTATCCTGATTAGTGTCTTTTTGTCATAGAAGTTCATGGGATCTGATTTCTAAAAGACGAGCTTCACATTTCAGGAGAAACCGATTAAAAAAAGCGAATAACAAAAAAGACAGATCGATCAACGGATGAACATCCACGACCAATCTGTCTTTTCTAATGATGCCAGCTATAGGGAAATACATTTAAAATACGTTGTTATACGTTTGAAAAAATACGGTTATTTCAGAAATCTATATATATATCTTGTATGTGTTGAAATTTTTTTTGGCACATAATTTGGCACAAGTAAAAAAGCTACTCAAAAGAGTAGCAATGAAAAATATGCATTGATTTGTACGATATCCTTCATAGAAATTCTATCACAGAAATATTTACATTACTATAGTATGTACCCTGTAGGACTCGAACCTACGACCGGACGGTTATGAGCCGTCTGCTCTGACCAACTGAGCTAAGAGTACAAGTTGTTGCCACATAAAGCCATAAAACGATCATCCAGTTAGAATGTGTGGCAACAAACCTGTTACCGCATATCTTGGAGTGTGACTATCTATGGGTGATAGTGAAGATATGCGATAACATCACTATTTTATCTAATGATTTTTATAGTTGTCAATACAGTTATGTACCGCCCCTCATCGAGGGACCTTTTTTCACTATGATAGTACTTGACCTGGATAAATCAAATTAGGATTTGATAATCCATTGCGCTGTGCCAGCGCTTGATACGTTGTGCCTAACTTAGATGCGATTGATGATAAATTATCGCCTGATCGAACAGTGTATTTTCTAGTAGTACTTGCTGTTCCGCTCACTTTTAGAACTTGTCCAGCGTAGATAATATTCGGATTGCTTAGTCCATTTAATGAAGCAAGTGTTTTATACGTTGTTCCATATTTTGTAGCAATTGAAGTTAGTGTTTCTCCATATTGAACGACATGAATTTGGCTAGCAGCTGATGGTTTATCTGGAACAGTTGTAGAATCCGGCAAAATTTCTACATTTGATTTATCAATCCAAGATAAAATATTTGCAAGTAAAACTTTGTTGCCATTTACCTGTTGAACCTTGTAGCTTTCTCCTTTTACCCATTGCGGGATCGCTTCTCCAGTTGCCCAGTTTTTCGCTGAGAAATTCACTTTCACAGTGTCGCCCACTTTAATTTCTGATTTTGGTGTATCATTAGCTTCTTCCCCTGCATCCGTTGCTGGAGTGTCTGTTGCTGGTTTATCTGAACCAGTATAACCATTGTCTGTAATACCAGTTAAATCGATATTACCATCTAATCCACCAGCAATATAAGTTGAGGTAAATTGATAGATGCCGATACCGTCCAGCGATGGAAAAATATTCCAGTTAGGAGTTGGCGTTACATTATAATCAGGATAAGCAGAGATCCATAGAGAGTCTGGAAACTCTTTAATTACTTGCTGATAATAAGCATTAGCCAATAAGAACGGCTTTCCTGAATAAAGCATTGGAGTATATCCCGCTGCTTTAATTCGACGCATACCATAAAGAATGGCGTCCGTATTTGCTTGTTTATTAGAAGATGCTCCTCCCTCAAAATCAATCGCTACAATTGAACCTTTAGGCGTTTGAATCTTTGGTAAGAAATAATCCATCGTTTGTTTAGCAATCGCTTGAGACCCCCACACATCCCACCAAATATAGGTGTGCGCTCGTTTACCTTGAGCAATCGCAGAAGCAACTTGCGTAGAGTACGTCCATTGATCATATAAACTGGCCCCGTTATAACCACCAATCTGAGCGATTGCAAATTTATCATGGGCATACCCAAATCTTCCATTTTCTCCTTGATAAACTGCCCAATCTACTCCATGATCACCTTTAGCAGCAAATACATTTACAGGCAACAAAAAAAGAGCTACAAGAGCTCCTACAAAGATTTTCTTTTTCATTTGGTTCCTCCTTGGTCTTTATTTTCAGTATCATTTCGTATTTGTTGGAATACCTCTTTTAACTTATCAGGTAAAGGAAGGAATACCGAAATGTTTTCTAAAAAACTAATCCCTTCATTTGCAACATAGAACATAATAACTATTTCTCTTAGAGGTATAGAATTCCCAACGATTTTCTGTACTTCAACCGCAACGGCAATCACAACGAAGATTAAGACTTTCTTCAACAATCCTTCGAAACCTATCTCACTACTTATTTCTTTCAATTTCCATGCCTTAGCAAGTCCAGTTAAGAAGTCCACACCCACAAGAAAAATTAAAACATGTAATATATTGTCCATCCCTCCCAATAAACCAACAATTGTCCCACCTATCACCCCTGTCATTACTGAGAGTGTATTTAAATATTTTTCCAATATCTATTTCTCCTTTATGCAAAAAAGCGCACTCGTTTGAGTACCATATTTATTTAACTTTGTGCTTAATCAATAGTCTTACCAGTAATTTGCTTGTATTGTTCTTTGGGTGAACAATTCATGTTTACATAGTCCAGTAAGTCTTGCTCTGTATAACATCCCCAATCATAGAACTGCTTTATATTTTCAAAGCCTGGAAAACTATTCATTTCCTGTCCCTCCATTCTTAAGATTTGCGACTTCCATCGTTAATTGAGCAAGAATTTTTTGCATTTTTTCTTGTTCTTGTATTGATGCTGTCAACTGTTTTGTTAGTAAAGCATTTAATTGTTTTAACTGATCAACTTCTTCAACATTATCAACTGCTGTGCCTTTCTTCTCTTCCTCAGTCGCAAACTCACTCCATTGATTTTTCTCAAAATCAAATTTCGGTTTCCAATTGGGCACTGGTGGAACAATTTCTGTGCAACCTTCTGGTATGTTTTCATGATCGTCAATAATGATTTGTTCAAAGCCATAAGGTTCAATTGGTCTATATGCTGCCTTCATATCGATTCACGCCTTTCTAAATCGTGTAAGTAATTGCAAAGGTATAATCAGATGCATAACTTGAGTTTCTTCGCCATTTAATTGCTCCATCTGCACCAATGGATAATTGAGCACTGTTCAAGGTAGAACGATCTATCGACCCTACCAGTTGTTCAAAACTAATTGGTGGCCGATATTCTTCTGGAATTGTTAGTATCGTTGAATCATTTCCACCACTGCTTTTCCCATTCAACGCAACAAAATAAATAGTGACGGTTTTTCCTTCACGATAGAGCCTGGCAGTTCCTGTATTGCCATTGCTAACTGACAAATTAATAATTTCATACTTATTATCATCGACAGTTAGTACACTTTTACCTTTTACAGTAACGTCACCTGAGAAATTTTTATTCCCGCCAATATCTTGATCACTAGTAAGATTAACTATTTCACTCGCAAGAGCTATTTTTTTCCATTTACCCCATGTCGGAGGATTTCCGGCAAAAGTTCGCATATAAACAGAAGTATTGAATTCATATTTTTGGATAATTACTGCAGCATCATTATAAACAGTTAAAATTCCATACAGGTTGCCTGTATAAGGCATATTTGGGCCCGATGCAGCTGCGCAATAATAAATGCCGCTTTCAGTTATATCATTCCAATCTTGAGTAGTTATCTGCGTATTTTTGAAAAGCAAAGGACCCGCTTCAAGACTTTCTTGCGCTACGAATGTTTGACTAGCTTCTTCGTATTTTGAGTCTGTGTAACCTTTGCTTGTCTTCAATACTTCATCTTTCCAAGCATCTAAATCTAATGCTGCAATCTGTTCTTGTAGACCGTCCATCTGTGTTTTTAGTTCTTTTGCTTTTCCAGACATTGCATTTAAATCATTTTGGATTTGACTCGATTGGTTTACGATCTCAACCATAAAATCTTCAAATGTTTCATTGTATTTTTTTATGAGTGCCTCCAATTGGGAAACATATTCATCGGCTTGGCCTTGCGAAATGTCAGACACTCCTAGTGAGAAAAAAATGATGTCTTGCGTTGTTAAAATTTGATCATCTTTTCTATATTCTACATAGCAGCGTTTATAATACCCTGCTTCACTCATAAATGTGCCATCAAGAGAAAATGTGACTTCTTCACTAGTTACACTAGTAGCGACGCTATCTACGTAACGGTTAGATGGTGTTGTTCCTTTTAAAATAAATGTTCCGTCACTCGTATCCATCTGCAAGCCATTTAAATATGGTTTAACCGTCACCGTAATCCCTTTATCACCTTGACGAGCCATAATAGCTTTGGTGTAGTTTAATTCTTTGCTGAAATCTAAAGCCAAATTATATAAACTGCTAGCCATTTATATACCTCCTTGTCTTCATTTTAAAAATGTTTTTGATCAAGCGCTGTGTTATCATATGTTGTATCCTCTTTTAATCTAATATCTTCATATCCTAGACGGTGTGCCACTAAATTCCATCTAACCAATACGTTTGGCTTACTAGTTTCAATGATGAAATGGTCAATATCTTCATGAGTAACCGCACATAAAACTAGTTCTGTAGGTGTCACATGTGTCATATATCGACTTAAATTTACTGTCTCGGCAAACATAGGGTCAATATCAACACGAACTTTTCCATCTTCACCAGTAACGGCTTCCCCATAATCAGCAAAATAATATTCTGGCGTTTCATAAGCGTTCAATAAACGTTGCCCGTACGACTCTGTATGAACTGTTGAGTTTTTAGTACCATATACTCTAAGATCTTTATTAAATACTACGCTACCCTTAAATGAACTTGTTTGGTCAGTCGGTCTTATTTCCATAGATGGAAGACTTAACACGCCGTTTTGCCATTTCATTATATAACCGCCACCGTGTATAGCCCATCCGTTACCTCTAGTTAGCTTTAGTGCTGTTGAATTGCCTGAGCCTGAATGTAGTTCATCAGTTAAAGTAAACTCACTGACATTCATATACATTCTAGCAGCTGTAGAAGAACCTCGGGCACCATTTGACCAAATTGAAAATGCTCTATCTCCATTGTGGTCATGAATTGTAAATCCGCCTTGTTCTTGAATATTTACAAAAAGTTCACCTAAATTTGCTTCGTTGGTAACCGCAGGGTCTAATGAAATAACTTGTTTATTTACATTTTTATTAAACCATTTTAACGAACCGTTATCTAAGGTTATTCTAAACGTGTCACTTTCGCTAATTAATGTAGAACCTTTGATAGTTACCCCTTCAATGTTAATAGCCTTCAACACACCAGCTGTAATAAACGAGGCATTGAACCCACCATCAAGTGTCCATGCTGTTTCATATGTTCCGTTCACTCCCGTTTTAGAAAAACCAATACCTTTTTGATTGATTTGCAGAACATTTCGCGCTGTGTTTTTATCTGGAGTATCCATAATCAAAATACGGCTAGGTGACTCCTTAGGGTCTAACAACACATATCCACCCGAGTTACCTGTAATTAAATCCGTTTGATGATCGACGATATCATTAATTAAATCGCTAATTTCTCCACCATTTTTCAATTGATCAATGGCATCATTAATCAAATTACTTACATTATTTTCTGTATTTTCTAAGAAGTTTGTTTTGACGTTTCCTACAACTAGCTTATCGTATGAATTGGTTAAAACGTTAAACGTATATTCCACGATTCTCGCTGACATATTCACTTTTAACTGTGGATGATACACATCTACTCCGTCACCCATCGAAACTTTTTCTAGATCAACAAATTTTTCATAGCCTCTTTGATGCCTCAATGGTACTAATTCAATCGAACCACTCACTTGTGGTTTTTGTTTATCTATGTTTGTTTTCAACCAGTCTTTAGCAACTTCCCTTAATGTGGCTACATCAGTCGCTTTGTCTTTAAAATCAACAAAAGAAACATATCCAGCAGGATAATCATCTACGTAATCCGTGAAAATAACTTCTTCTGGTAGAGTGACCTCGTCTTCTCCTTCTGACGAACTGCTAATGAATGGATAAACTCCAACTAAAACACTTTGAGCATCTATCTCTAAGTCAAGACCAGTTAAGTTTTTAGTATAAATCGCTTTGATTTTATGATCCGTGCCTAGCCTTGTTTCGTGATGTAATGTATTATTATCTTTTAGAAATTCCCCATGGAATCGATCTAGAATAGATCCCTCTTTTCCACCAAAGAATTCTAAAAAATTCGCCTTTTCTATCTTCACATTAGCAAGCGTATCTACTAATGACGAGAAAGAAAACTGCGAAGGGATAGCTGGTTTCGCTAAAGCTTTTGCGTTTTGCCATGCCTGAGTAGCAGTGATCTTTTCTGTTCCACTGTCATATTTATTCAACACCGATTTTCTTATATCATTGAAAATAGGTTCAGCTTTTACTTCTATCGTATTGCCTATTACAGAAGTCTTTGCATAATAAATCCGTAGACGCTGTTTTGCTCGATTTTCATCTACATAACACTGAATAATACGTCCTTCTACAATCAAATCTGCATTAGTTCCGCTTATTGGATAAGTACCCTGAAATATCTCGGCTCCGTTTAGTTTATTGCTAACAGTGGCTGTTAACCAGTCTGATAAAGCACCTAACCCTTGTGTATCATATAAATGTTCAGTTAAATTATTTGCGTCATTTTTATCGTAAATAGTTATTAAATTATCGATCATCTATTTCACCTACCTTAACCCGTTACGATAAATTTGTATTTTGCTCAAACCAGTGCAATTAAAATGATTGATATCCACTTGCAATGTCGGATATTGCATGGTCTTCATTTTGTTGGACCGATCTAAAATATCTCCGTCCGATTGCTCTTCGTAGCAAAGCATCAAATCACTGTCAATGACTACCTCAGTTCCTGCTACTAAGCCTTCGAAACTAAACACATAATCATTTAAAATGAACTGACATGAAGTAGCTGAAGGAGTGATGATAATCTTCGGAAAACTTTCTTCTAAACTATTATTCAGCAAGTTAAATGACTGTGGTTTATCTACGGTTATAGGTACGTCTTCTTGGACTCTTGCGAATGGTTTCGCAGTAATGTTTACATCGAACTCTCCCCATTCAACGATATCGTTTTCTGCATCCCCAATATCGATAGTCTGGATAACATAATAGACATTGGGATCATCAGAGAATTCTAATTTCTTTGCATAGTTTAACCAATGACGCATGATATAAAACGATTGCTTAAAAGCTTGATGGTCTTCCACATCTTCTAAGTAGTTATAGTGCAATGTAAACGACATGTCTTCAAACGAGTAATCTTGTACTAAGCCACCTAACCTTCCTAAAACAGAAGTTTCAACTCTCTGTCTTTTTGGAGAAGGTATGGTTGGTCTTTCAGCTAAAGCCAATTTATGCAAATAATCAGGAAATCCATCGATTATAGAATGTATACAATCAGTCATTTTTTCACATCCTTTTTAATACTAAAAAACAGGAGAAATACTCTCCTGTTTAACGCCATGCCGAAGCATTATCATTTTGAACTTTTGTAATACTATCAATGATTTGTTGAGTTGTTTGCTTCATAGTAACTTCATCTGCGTTACCATCAATTGTGAAATTGAATTCGTAATTATTCACAGGTTGAATCGTTTGTGCTCTAGATGAAACTGAGGTGCTACTCAAGATACGATCACCAATTTCTTGCAGCACAGATCTTTTCAAAGGTAAAACTGCTTCAGGCCCTGCTTCACCTACACCGTTCATTCCACCTAGTAAAGTTGGTTTAGTAAAGATACCACCTTTAGCATGCCATTTTACACGCAAATGAGGAATTTGACCTTTTAGTGGGTTAAAGCTGCCTTCCATGATAAATTCTGGTAACGGAATATGTGGTATCGAAATATTCAGATTATCAAACATTCCGCTGATTGCATTCCTAATCCAATCAATTGGAGCACTAATAGTCTTTTTGATACCTTCCCATATGTTAGCAATCGTACTTTTAACATTATTGAATATGCCGGAAACAATACCTGTTAGGTTTGACCAACCGCTTGAAATTGCATTTTTTCCATCGTTTACTTTAGAGCTAATGGTACTTGTAATTCCATTCCAAAGATTTGAAGCAGTATTTTTGATACCGTTCCAAACGCCACTAATCCATGAAGATATGCTATTCCAAACACTTTGAATTACACTATTTGCTGTATTTGTAGCATTGTTTATACTGCTTGTCACACTATTCCAGGTATTTGATGCACTATTCTTGATAGCATTCCATTTATCAGTTAACCAGCTTGTGATGGCAGTCCACACGCTGATTATGCCGTCTTTTGTTGATTGGACTAGATTATAAACTATAAGCTTTATACTATTCCATACGGTACTAGCTGTACTTGCTATTGTATTCCACGTACCAGTCAACCAAGTAACAACACTATTCCAAATATTTATAATTCCATCCAAAATAGCATGGGATAAATTAATAATAAAATCTTGAATAGGTTGCCATATTGCAATTGCCGTTTGAGAAATAGTATTCCAAGTGTTTGTTAATACAGTTAGAATATTATTCCACACCATTGTTAATGTATTTTGTATGTTTTCCCATATACTGGAAAACCATGTCACAATAGGATCAAATACATTATGCAATGTAGTAACGATATTATTCCATGTATTCGTTAGGAAATTTGTCATGCTATTCCATGTATTACTTAAGAACTCAGAAATAGGAGTCCAAACAGCTTGCCACGCTACATAAAATAGCTGTTTAGCTACATCAAAAATACCTACGATAACATTAATAGCCGCTTGAATAATTGATGTGATGAATGTCCATGGTATTTGCACAATACCCACAATATCATCCCATATGATTGACCAAACTTTTTTAACGCCATCCCAAACATTTGCTGCCCAATCAACAAAATTCTGCCAAGTTTCTTTTACTCCTTGCCAGATGTTTGATGCGCCTTCGGTTAAAGACTCCCATAAGTTATTAAACCATTCAGTTAATCCTTTCCATAAGTCTTTTACATCACTAACAAACTCGCTCCAAGTCTCTTGGACTCCTTGCCAGATATTGGAAGCCCCTTCGACTAATCCGTTCCATAACTCTCCAAACCAATCAGAAACACCTTGCCAAATATCTTGAACCCAATCTACAAATCCAGACCAGGTTTCTTTAACTCCATCCCAGACTGATGAAGCTCCGTCTTTTATGCTTTTCCAGGTATCACCCAACCAATCGGTGAATTTTTTCCATAAATCACTAAACCAGTCAGTGATTGCGCCCCAGTTCTGAAACGCTGTGATTACAATCGCTATTACAGCTGCAACGCCCGCTATAATTCCTATTATTGGCAGCAAAACTGTAGAACCAAATGTGCCAACTATCGTAACAACTGCGGTTATAACAGGAGCTAATGTGCTTAATAATGCTAGAATTCCTCCAAGAGCTAAAATGAAATTTTTCATTGGTCCATCAAGTTTACTCCACCATTCGGCTAATCCTTGCAAAGCTTTCGCGCCTGCTTGTAACCCTTTGATAAACACAGGCAATATATCTTCACCCAACGAGGCATAAAAATCTTCTAACGCTTGCTTTGCTCTTGTCATTTGGTTTTCTAAACCATCAGACTCCCTACTAGCCTGACCTGTAGCACCGGCTAATTTTTGCATATCTTCAGCATATTGAACTCGAACTGCTTGCTTGGTAGCCTCATCTAAATCAGACCATTTTTGCGTTTGTGGACCTAATTCTTCATTTATTTTATCTTGCGCGTCTTTAAGTTTTAAAGCAGCCTCTCTTGCTTCTAAAGATCCTTCACCATGTTTCTTAATAGCATCAGCATACTTAGATTGTGCTTTTTCAACAGCTAACAATGACTCTTCACTGGCTTTTTTTGCTCCTTCAGTCGCTGGTATCAAATTATGCTTAACAGCATAAGCTGCCATTTGAGTATCATTAGCAAATAAACCTATTTGCTCCCCACCTTCGTAGTTCCCTTTTATAAATGAATTAAGAGATTCACTAGCATCATCCATAGACTTATCGTAAAAAGCTGCTGCATCTGCTGCTAACTGAGTACTGTCACCAGCTAACTCCATAGCTTCTTTGGTATCATATCCAAGTCCTTTAAACATTGACGTATATTGTGTAAAAACAGGCTTGATCGTATTTGGTAACATTCCAAACTCTTCAGCCATTCCCTCAACGGCATCCTGTGCTTCCCCTTCTAAAGAGCCAAAGACTTGCTTAAATTGGGCCTGCATAGCTTGTGCTTTTCCAGCTGCTTCAATAGACTTACTACCTACATCAATAAGCTTATCTCCGATCACTGACAAGTGATCAGTAGCTTCCATTAAATTACCCATATCAAGTTTTTTGCCGATATCGTCTACTGTGGATGTATCAACGTTTTTAGCAGCATTACTTAATTCTTCGAATTCTCTTTCCGCATCATTAAGCTTAGTTTTCATATCTAAAGCTTCGGTAGATGTTTCTCCAAATTCTTTTTGTGTGGCATCTAATTGTTTTTTTAGCACTTCGATTTTTTGTTCAGCAATATCACTCTGTTTGCCGACATATTCTTGTGCTTTTGCTAATTTTTCAGATTCGGTAGCAGACTGACCAGCAGTTGCTTGCCATTTTTTATATTCGGATTCTACTAATGATGCACTTGATTTTAGGTGTTGTTGCTCATTATCTAAATCCTTCATAGTTGACTCATAGGTTTTAAATTCACCTTTAGATTGAGCCAATGCTTTACTCGTTTTATCGATATCATTAGATAACCTTTGTTGCGCTGTTTGTTGATTAATCAGTTCTCTTTCAAGTTTCTGAACTTCAGTGGAATTTTCTCCATAATATTTTTTGGCATTGGCTAAACGTTGGCTAGTTACTTCAACTTTTTGACTTTGTAATTCATACTGCTTTTCTAAAGAAGATAATTTACTTCCTAACTTGTCTGATTCAGAACCAGTCTGTTGTAATTGAGCTTGTTCTAGTTTTAATTCTGCTCTATTTTTAGTTAATTCAGCACTGATTTCTTTTAACGTAGATTTCAATCCGTCATCGTTAGCTATGAAAGTTACTTCTGCTTCTGTTCTCTTTTTAGCCATTTTTTACCTCCTTTCTTTAGTTTTTCTGGGATTGGTTTATTGCATAGTTTTTCCATCCTTCATAAGCACTCTTGTTGTAAGCCATTTGCAAAATGTCATCTAAACAGATATCGCTTAAAACCAAATCTGAAGGCATAGAAAAAACGTCGGTCAACATCGAATAGACATCGACCCACGTTTCAACTAAGAGCTTTGGCATTTTTACTTTTGAAGCTTTTTTTCCTTATTTGCTTTTTCGAATTCTTTTTGATAGGCATCTCGTGCTTGTTTGAACATCATAGTACTGTATACAGCTACTGCAACCTCCATATCAAAATCCCATTTGTCGATAAATTCATCGAATGAAATGTAATCGACCATGTTCGCTTGACGATAAGCTACATATACGGCTTTTGCACCTTGAATAACTGTAATGTCCATAGAGCCTTTTCCCATCGACATTTTTGCAAACTCGTCTGTGTTAAAATCTCTATTGATCATCAATAATTTCTTGATATTCAGTTTAGGTTCTAAATTCAAAATTGTTCCATCGTTTAGTTCAATTTTTGAGTAATCTTCGTTCATTTCGCTACCTCCGTTTTATGTTTAAGCTTGAGTCGTTGTAGTAGTGGTTGTTGAACTCTTTTTAATCACATCAGCAGATAGATTTGTCATCCATTGATCTGTTAAGTCTTCTTCAAGTTCTGCAACAATTGCTTCATGATAGAATTTACCAAATTCATCTTGCATAACTTTTGTTTCTAGTTCTAACGCAGCTACTTCATCCGCACCATTTTCAATAGAGAATGTTAATCCTGTATTCGAAGTGCATGCTAACATACCAACTAACTTGCTATTTTCCTCGAAGTCATCCACGATCTCTGCAGCAAGTGAGAAATCTTCGCCTACGGAATCAGGACCGTAAGAGTAAATGCCTGGTTTAATACGTTCATCTTGTTTCAACCCATTGAAACGTCGATAAACTTCCATCGGTACATGTGCAGTAATTGTTACCGTCATATTGATTGGTTTAGATTTTGATTTTACTTCTGCCGCTCCACATTTTTTAACCACCGTTTGCATTTCTGTTTCGCCATCTAATTGTCCGTTACAATCTGTTGCGATTGCATTTTCTGCGTTCTTAAAATTAAAAGCAATTCGTTTGATACTCACGTTATCGAACGTTGTTACTACAGTTGTTGTTTTAGCCATTGTTGTTCCTCCTATTTATTTAATTTATCGAATTGACGAATCAGAAGTTCTGTAATTGGATCAAGTGCAAGCCCTAATCCTCTTCTCATGAATTCGTCTGGCTGATTTCTTTTAGAAGTGCCTATCCCCAAATCAGGGTATTTTAAATACTCAAATTTTCTTGTAGGTCTAATGATGAAGCCTAAATTAATATATTGAGTCTTAAGTGGACGACTATTTTTTGCGTGTTGGTGTCCTCTTCTTAAATCTGCTTCAGAAACAGGAATTTTTTCCGTAATCCTATCCACTGCAATAGCCGAACCCTTCGATTTCAACGCTTCATTGATCAGTCGTTCGCTCTCGCTTGAATAGCGTTCCATCCGCACAAGAAGTTCATCATGTCCATTTATTTTTAGCTCCCAACTATTTTTAGCCATGACAATCACTCTTCAATAATCGTCTAAACGTAAATACCAATTGATCGATATAGCGATCTTGATTTTCTAGTTTTAAATGATTGGGATCCATTCTCTGAAAACGAATCGAACGATTTTGAATCAATGAAATAATATCTAGTGAATCTCCTGTTAAATCTTCTCTATTTTCTGAATAGAAAGTTAGATATAGATTTTGACCCACGCTATATTTTGGTTCAGCGCCCAGCTCTATCTCTCCTGTTTCGAGAATGAAGTAATTAAAATCCTTAGGAATCTCATCCTCGCCTACGGAGTCTTGAAAGAGTTTGAGCTCAAAATGTTCTTCTAAGGAAGTTTTGATAGCAGAAATTTGCTTATTTAAACGTTCTTTTTCTTTAGAATTATCAATCGCCATATTCGCCCACACTTTCAAGATAAAAATAGATATAAAAATTATCGTAATCGGCATAGATAACGTTGTAACGCATACTATCGATTACGATAAAATATTGATCTTTATTAAATTTTTTAGCGATTGGATGAAATGGAGTCTTTACTTTCTTAGTTAATTTCGATCCCATCGCATCCATAGCTGTTATATCACTATCTCTCATGGAAAGATTTCTAAATTTTAAAGAAGTGATTTCTGTATCTTCTACACCAATCTTTTTTCCTAGTTCATTTCTTTTGGTAGTTTGCGTCAAAATATTTAACCAACCATCGTTGAACGTTTCTTCGAGTCTACGATTATTCGCCATTCCCATCACCTGCAATATATTCTTGTAGCGCATAATGTTGAATGAAACCTAATAACTCACTAGCGAAATTTTGTTCAAACTCATCTAAAGCACGATTCCAGTCGTATCTACATCTTTCGATTAGCAATCCGTATTCTAAGCTTTCAGGAGAAAAAGAAAGAGTTGTACTCACTTTACTTTGAAGATAAACGGCATTTTTAGCTATCATCTTTTTAATTGACTCATCTTCTTCATTCCAGGTAACGTAAATATTATCCTTCACAGCTGTTAGCAATTCTTCAGTCGCTTGTTCAGGCGTCATCTAACCACCGCCTTAATTGCTTTAACATATGCGTAAGAGCATTTTTTCTTGTTTACAAATGATAAATCTTCATCAAAAGGTGTGGAAGTCACGTATCTCCCTTTGAAAAATAAATCTTCATCATTTGTTGTTACTCCAGCATTATGCAAGATTTTTACTTCTTTAACTTTTTCTATTGGGTCAGTAGCAAAACAAAAGTCTAATTCCTCGTGAACTTTAGGACCAATATTGAAATACATCATGTTCCAAAGCTGTGCCCACATCTCGGCTGTCCAGATTTGTATATTTGTTTTTTGCCCTCTAAGGTAGCGATATAGCCGATTAGAATCTAGATAAACCTTTTTCCAATAATTCGCTTTAGGACGGTTAATAACCCACTGTGCGCCTCCTGAATTAGTGTTTATAGTTTCCAAAGATTCTACTGTAACATTTACAATGTTTGCCATATCTTTTAGAATATTTTCTCCGTTTTCACAGCTTCTAATATAATCAAGACTTAGATAACTACAGCAGTCGCTACAATACCAAACATCATCTTTAGAAGGCAATTTGCGCAAATTAATTCTTTTATTGAAAATGACATCCGAATCGATATAGAAATATCGGTCGTCCTCACGCGAATGATCTTCTTCTAAATATTTCCACCATAAATATGGTTTAATCGAAGGAATATACTCTTTGTCGTCCCGCAGATCATCGTACACATGAACTTCAACGCCATATTCCTTCTCAAAAAAAATAGGAATCTGATCATCGTGTCTGCTGAAAAGCAATACGATATCTTTGATTCCTAGTTTCTTCAGATTAGTTAAACAAACTTCAAGCTCCCATTTAAACCGATTGATTGCCGGCTGACAAAGAATATACTTCATTCTGATCACCTACGCTTGTGTTGTAGTTGTTGTGGTTGTTGGTTTTGTAGTTGTAGTAGTTCCCAAAGCGCTAATATCTAATACAATGAAACTATCGTTACGTTTAGGTTGTCCATTTGCGTATTGTTTAGCTAGATAAATGCGTTCGTCTTCAACAAAATGGTATTCATCTGAAGCTTCGATTTTTAGCGTAGATCCTACACCCATGAAGTAATCTGAAGCTACCCCAATAACTGCTTTTCCTTCTGGCACAGCTGTTGACTGCAAGTCTGAAACTGGTACTGGCAATACTTGTACATATTCTCCATTAGCAGTTAGTACGGTTTTAGCTGGGAAAACTTTAGACCAGTAATCTGTTGGATTCACAATTAGGACCACATCAGAAGGATTTACATTACGATAAATCGGATCATCTACGCCTTCGATATTGAATTTTGATAGTCGTGCCATCAAACCGCCCATAGTTGCAGCATCTAAAGCTGTAATAGGTTCTGCTGTTTTTTCAGCATATTCTCCACTAGTTTGTTTGCTCATGTCACGCATCATTCCGACTGGCATATCTTTACCAGTACCATCAACAATTGCTTGTTCTAATGCAATTCTCAATGATTCTACTAAAACAGTACGGACATAACGATCTAACCATACTGGACCTAAGTCAAGCATTGCCTTACATACAGGAATATAACCTGATAGCTTGAACTGCTTCATGTTAATTACGTCAAAGCCATTATCTAAAACTTTTTTAACAGCTTCGCAAAGTTTACCCCACCATGCTGGATTGACTCCACGTGACACGATCCATTCTGTTACACCAGTTGTGTTAACAAAAGTAATTTTTTGCAATAGTGGATGAGATTGTTCTAAATCTTCAAATACGCGTTCAAATACAGTAGCTGGTACTAATTCTTCAACCCCTGCAAAACCTTCGTTATTCACCACTTCGTTATAGAATTTTGTTTCTTGCGTAGTTAACACACGCTGACCACGGTTCATTAATACTAATTGATCTTGATTTTTTGCTGTTGCTTCTTCTAAAATTTTATCCTGAATTTCCTTAGATAAACTTACCATAGCTGCGCTAAAAGATTCTTCGTTACCATCTTTAAAAGCTTTCATCAATTGGTCGCTTGCAGCTGTTACACCTTTTAAATTTTTAACTGTCATTATTTTGCATCTCCTTGTCCAAATGTTTTATTTAATGCTGCTGTAAATGCAGCAATTTTTTCTGCTCTTTTTTCTTCAACGTCATTCAAAATTTCTTCAACGCTTTGTTCTTTTTTAGCTTCAATACCTGAGTTATTTTCTGCATCGATAATTTCATCGACCAATCCATAACTCAAAGCTGTTTCTGCATCCATAAACGATTCTTTTTCAAGAAGTTCTTGCAATGCTTCATCTGTACCGTTGAATCGTGTTTTATATGAAGCCTTTACCGATTTATCAATTGATTCCAGTTGGTCAGCAATCGTGCGGAAGTCATCAACATTACCTTCTCCATATGTGGAAGCGCGGTGAATCATCAATTGCGCATTGTTGTAAATTTTTACAGTATCGCCAGCCATTGCGATAATTGAAGCAGCACTAGCGGCTAATCCGTTAATCACAACGTTGATTTTTGCTTTATTTGACTTAAGTAAGTTCCCAATAGCAATCCCTTGAAATACGTCTCCACCGTTTGAATTAATTACTACTTCAATTTCTTCTTGATCACCTAGACTATCCAAAATATTTTTGATTCCCTTGTCAGTATTCCCTTCAAAGAACCAACTAGAACCAATAAATCCCTGAATAAAAATTTGCGGTACTGTGCCTTCATTCTTTACTGCTAGAAATGTTTTCATTGTCGTCATTCGCCTCACCTCCTTTCGATACTTGTTGGTTGTTTTTAGTTATAAATATTTCATCTGCCATCGCCTTATCAGAGCGATCATTTCCAACGCGTTCTCTTCCTTCGTTGATTGTAAATACCCCATTTCTAATGCCTACATCAATAGCGTCAACCAAATCTTTGAAGCTAGTAATCTTGATCATAGTTGTATCCACGCGTACAAAATTCCCTGACAAGTATTCTTCTGCTTCATAGAGACTAGCGTTAAACGCATCCTGAATAAGTTCAGCAATCGGTATGATTTCGAACATTAAAAAAGCGTCCACTTGATCCGATAACCCACTCATGTCTCCCTTTAGTAGGTTTTTCGGAACGTGAAACGCTGCTGCTGTCATCTCAAAGATGTCATCTATTAAGTTTTTTATATCTCTTGAATTGCTTTGAAAATTTCCGCTGAAATCTTCTAAATTGAATCCTTCTTGTAGTTGGAATACTGCCCCTGCATTGTCCGCTTCCATGAATGCTTTGAACTGCGATGTCATCATTTCATTTATTTGTCCCTGAGTAGAGTTGTCTTGCGATCGGAATAAATTACCTTTCAGTACGTATCTACGAGCGTTAGAACGCTTGTAAACATTCATGGCACTAGAAATGAGTTTCCCATACGCTTGATAATACGCATCGACTAGTTGCCTGATTTGTTGATCTGCGTATTTTATATAGATAACATCACTTTCTAGAAATTCTCTATCAAGGACTATGTTGTTAATTTGCACTTGAGAAAACACATCGTCTTTCAATGCATATTCTGTGACATCCCAACTATCCGCAATAAATATTTCGCTAGAATTATTAGACGGAGAAACAATCAATACTTCATTGTAGAATATTAATCTCCTGATCAGTTTTTTTCTAAATTCTGTTGCATTATTTTTCTTATTAGGAGCTACATTCAGCCTATAGTAAAGATCATTCTTTTTATTTTTTCCATCTTCATATGACTTGAATTCCGCTTTGCTCATCGCATTTGCAATCAAATCGATACAAGTTTCAATTGCAAATTTTCGATACACAAAATCAACTTGCAATTTACAAAAGTATTCTTCTAAAGGAACCGTTGCTTTTTTTGTGAAGTATCCTACCGCCTTTTGAAAAATCCCCACTTTCTCACCTCCTTTCAAGTTAGAATACTAGAGGAGTAAATCCAGTTCCTGTATTTTCTACCGAGCTATTTGTGACTGTTACAGGAGCAGAATCATAAATATCATCTAAAAAATTCAAACCATGAAGGAATGAAAAAAAGCCATCCGTTTTTCTAGTTTCAGGTTCTATTTTTTCATAGCGTATATTTCCATTAGAAATATGCTCTTCATATACATTCATGCAGTACCAACGCATAATTACATCATCGCCAAAATATAAACGTTGATTAATAAAAAGGTCATCAACCAGATCTTTTAACATACCATGTGTAACAGATCCGCTTCGAACAATTTCCACAGTAAAACCCGCTTCTTCTAAAGCGGGCTTCAATATTTTTGCACGGTACATATCCATAGCAATTTTTTTAATGTAATATTTGTTACTCATTTCAAGAAACCAACCTACGATATAATCTGCTTCTATATTTTTTCCATGAACGATTTGTGATTTGCCTTGATCTATAGAAATATCTATAACCTCTCGTTTTATGTTCTGTAATCGAAGAGCTGATTCGTGGATAAAAGTATGTTGCGTAAAATAAACATCTTTATCATATTTTCCTAGCAACCCAACACTGGCAAAATCTCGTCTATCAGCAAAATCGACTGTTCCTATCACTTCATCCATTTTTTCAGGAAATTCTTTTTCTTTTGTATGAAGAACATCATCATATGAAGCTACAGCAAAGCGTGTATCTTCCATTGGTCTGTTCATTCGTTTCGTCATGAATGTAAGTCTTAAACCAGCATTACGTTGCATTTGAGAGTATTCTTGAAACATTTTCCGTTTTAAATCTGCATTGTAATTAATAGTTGGACAAGCTTTTTCCCACATGTCGGGATCATCAACTTCATTATCGTTATCCAAGCGACAAATAAATGGAAACAAACTAGAAAATTCTGCTCCATCCTTGTCAATTCCAAGTTCTCCAGAAAGAATCATTTTTGATTCTTCTATAATGTCATCAAGCGGACCACCACGAACATGACCATTAGTTGTATCATAAAATTCTCTATAATCCCGGATTTTACCACCACCAGAAGTAGCCACATTCATCATTGAATAATCTTCATTTTCGTGAATTTCATCAAAGCGGTTTGCTCCTGGTCGCTTACCATCTTTTGTTCTAGCGTTCGCCGTGTTATAACGAAGTTTGCTATTTGTAGCAATATTTTTAATGACTTCCTTGGTTGCTTTGAATACTTTTTTATCTAAATCAGGATGAGCTTTAATCACTTGATAGACGTCTTCAAAGCTAGTCTTGGCTTGATCTTCATTATTCGCAAAAATGTCAATATTATAATTTTTAATACCGTGTTTCGCAGTTAGTAGAAAGAAGTTGTTCCATGATGCATAACCCGTTTTGCCATTTCCTCGACCCATCAGAGTTAAGTATCTATTGAATACCAAAGTTCCATCTTTCTTCCAACGACAACCATAGATAAAACATTGTAGAAATTTTTCCCACGGAATTAATTCAAATGGAAAGTATTGTGCTGGTATATTGATTGAATCCTCTACCATCTGCTTATCGAAGTAAATATCTTCTCTAGTAAAGACTCTTTCTTCTAGATACTTTTTTAGCAATAATTGCTCTTTGCATACCTTGATAGTGCCTTCTTCTATAGCTTTGAACCAATTTTCAATATGCTTATAACTCAGGAATTGATTCATTTGCTTCACCTACCAATTCAGGAGTAATGGCAAGTTTATCCAACATCAATCCCATTTGTTTGTTGACAGAAACAAGCAACGCTACTGATTCATTCTTTTTACCATTCTCCAATCTAATACCGTTCTCGGATATATCTTCTTCCAGTGATATCGCCGTTTCCCATAAACTGATATAACGATCAACATTATCTAAGAATGGCTCAATATTTGTTTTCTGATTTTCCAATTGGCTTATTAAAGAGCGGCGTAATTTTTCTCTGTAGCGATTTTGAGACAATTCGTTTTTAAACATTTTAGCCCTCCTTTCATGATAAAGTTCGAAAAAATCTCTTTTTCTGACAGCCCCCTCCGTTTCATCACCCCCAAAAAATTTGCGATTTATTTTAAGGGGGGGTTATCTCACCATCGGAATGAAAGCTTCAGCGAAGTCAATGTAATAATTAATCTCTTCAATGCTATATCCAAAAATATTTTTTATTCTTTCAACGTTATTATCTTTATTCAACGCTTCTCTTACTTGATTCACTTTGTATTTACTGCAACAGTTATCTGATAACAGATCCCTGATACCTACATAGCGAACGTATATCAAACATTTAATTAATCCCTGAGTATAAGATGAATACTCTTCAATCTTTTCTGTGTCATACTCTCTGCCATTGTCATTGATGATCATGCACTTACCACCTTTCACTTGCATCGAAGTTAGCAAAGCTTTCTATCTTCTTCTCTTGTTTATCTAACGCTGTAAGATATCTGCCATGAACTTCATTATGATGTTCAACACATAAACAAATAAGATTATCTAAATCTAAAGCTAAGTCAGGTCTATCCTTGACTTCCTTTATATGATGAACGTTCTCTACTCTATGATACTTACCTAGTCTTCTACACTCTTGGCATTCATAGTGATCTCGTTTCATCGCTTTCTCTCTAAGCCTTCGCCATTTAGGAGACTGATAGAACTTAACTAAACGATCTTCTCTTATCAACTGTAATAGCCATCTATAGAATTCCTCGGTCATGTTCCGTCTCCTTTCGCAATCTTATTTAATGCTTAGCTATTCTTTTGCCATACAATGGAATAACCTCATTGCTTTCCTTTCGTTTGTATGTATCGCTCTTTATTGGTCTTCTATACTTTCGTACTATCTCACCGTTACCATTTTGCACAGTAATTACTTCATACTTCTGTTCTAAGTATTGCGGTCTATACATTGTCGTGCCTCCTTTACGCAAAATAAAAATGCATGTATCCTAATAAAGTGGACACATTTTTTGATATACTCTTAAACAAATAGACACAAATTTTGAAAGGACTTTTTAATATGGTAAATAACAGAAAATCCCCACGTAAATTTGACGAAGAGTTTAAAAAATCCATTGTTAAACTTCACGAAAGTGGTAAAACTCAAAATGCTTTATCTAAGGAGTACGGCATTGCTCTTTCTTCGATTTCGCGTTGGGTCAAACAATATTCCGAAGTAAAAATTGATGATGACACGATCCTTACGGCTCGTCAGATCAAACAGCTACAAAAACGAAATGCTCAACTCGAGGAGGAAAATTTAATCCTAAAAAAAGCGATTGCCATATTCACGCCTCACTCGACGAACGATTAAGAGCCATACACATTCTTCGTTATGAACACAGTATTGTTACACTCTGTCGTGTACTCAAAGTCAATCGTTCCACCTATTACAAACGTTTTTCTGGGAAAGTAGCCCCAAGAACAAAAGAAAATCAACACCTAAGAAAAGTGATCTTAGAAATTTATACTTCTTCTCAAAAACGTCTTGGTGCTGCAAAGATCCGCCGGATCCTTTTGCGTGATTATGGCATTTCGATTAGTATTGGCCGAGTTTATCGCTTGATGAAATCAATGAACCTACCAAAAATGTCTACAGTAAAACCTGTTTTCAAAAAAAGGAAAAACAAGGTTTCTTTGACACACCCTAATCATCTAAAGCAAGCGTTCAATCCACCTGCACCAAATCAAGTTTGGACTAGTGATTTTTCTTATATTCCCATCGGTAAGAAAACATTTGCGTATTTGTGTGTCATTTTAGACTTATTTTCTAGAAAAGTAATTGCTTGGACCGTAGGGTCAACGATTGATACAAATCTAGCCATTAGAACATTAGATAAAGCACTTCATTCTCGAAGTTTAATGAGTCCTGTTCTTTTTCATACAGATCAAGGGTCTCAATATACCTCTTTTGAATTTAGAAAGTTTATAGAGAATCATCCGATTGTCCATTCTCTTTCTAAACCAGGTTATCCGTGGGATAATGCCGTCACCGAAGCTTTTTTTAAATATATGAAAAAAGAAGAATTAAACCGTCGTTCATTCCATTCGATCGAAGAAGTACGGTTGGCTTGTTTCACTTACATTGAAGGATTCTATAATACCAAACGTCCTCATGGAACATTAGATATGCTTACACCAAATGAAAAGGAGGCTCTTTATTTTGAAAGTCTTTAAGTATCTTCTCTTTTTGTGTCTACTTTATTGACATCTATCCAATTACTTGTTCCAAATGTTTTTTGTACTCTTTACATACAGCTTCTTTTTGGATCAATTCTAAACGTTGTTGCTCAATAATATCAATCAACCGTTTTCGATCCATACCTTGATACTTTATTTGTTCGACTTCCATTCGTTTTCCCTCCAATACATAAATTAATAGACAGCAGCAGTTGAAAGACGACAAGAACGTGTTTAGTTTTTTGTGCGCTGCTGTCTAATCAAAATAAACAGCAACCGATGAAGAACTTAGGAGGAGTTGAATTCACATCCTTTTCTTCATATTTAGTTGCTGTCTATCTAAGAAGAAGTTTAAAACGATGAGGGAGATTTCCTCCCTTCGTTTATTTTGTCGATTCTGTTTCCTGATCTTTCGACACTATCATAATATCACTGGTAAATGGCTAAAAACCGCCATCATTCCGCCAAAAAACCGCCAAATTATTTATATGCAATTATTCTTCCGTGTTTATACGCTTCTGCGAACTCTACTAGAGCTTCCGACTTCAT
>NZ_JAAKDW010000019.1 GCF_011038845.1 Enterococcus sp. ZJ1622 | reverse complement strand
AGAGCTTTTCCAAATATAAAGCGTGTTGTCGCTGATGCAGGATATAAGACGCCTAAATTTGTTCATTTTCTGTCACACTTGAAACTCTACCCGATTCTTCCATATACTGCACCTCATGGAGTAAAAGGAATGTTTCGTAAAAAAGACTTTGTTTATGATGCCTATTTTGACTGCTATTTATGCCCCAATAATCAACCGTTGTTATTTTCAACTATTACTCGGGATGGTTATCGAACCTATAAATCAAATCCAAAATTCTGTAGGAGTTGTCCATTACTTGAAAACTGTACTTTGAGTACAAAATATCAAAAAGTAGTAACTCGACATGTTTGGGCGGATCTTATGGATGAACTTGAACACCAACGCCATACGGCGTTGAATAGAGAAATTTATAAAAAGAGAAAACAAACTATTGAACGAATATTTGCAGATGCAAAAGAAAAGCATGGTATGCGTTGGACGAAATATCGAGGTCTTGAAAAAGTTGCCACGCACACGATGCTTACGTTTGCTGCCATGAATTAAAAAAAACTAGCCACATGGCTATGGAAAACAAAAAAGCCTATGGCTTTTTATTTCAAATTTCTACAAAGACTACCAAAAAGGAGTTGGCAATTAAGCCACTCCTTTTTGTCTACAGTCTGTGACGTGTTAATTACACGTCTTTTTTTGTCTATATCGAGTGTAATCATTTTTGTATAAGAAAATTCAATGAAAGAGGGAAAATCATGGACTATAAAGAAACAGAAAAAATGGAAGAAGAATTGTTAAAAATGATGAAGCAAAAACACCTCAAAAGATTTTCGGTTATGCAATACATTAATGAAATGCGATTAAAGGAAAAAGAGAAAGCTTGCTTATTAGGGGCGATAAAAAACTTCAAAAAGCTGAAACGCACCTACGCAAGAGTAGAGAGCGGTTGTCAATTACTTTTAGAAGTTAATGATATTAAAATATGAGGCGGATGCTGAAATGAAAAAAAGATTGATTTTAGGAGTTATAGTAATTGTTTTGTGTAGTGTGTTTGGCTACGTTATTTATCAAAAATATGAAGGAACAGTATTTAAACAAAATATTTATGCGAATCAAATCAATATAGGTGCCAAAAGCTATAAGGACGATGCAACGAGTGTTAATAATGATATGTCTTTGGGTCAAATGTTGTCCATACAAAAGGAAGCAATCGAAATGGGTGTCAATAAACAAGTATTTGCACAAATTCAAATACCTGCACTTGGTTTAGCATTGCCGATTTTTAAAGGCGCCAATCAATACACTTTAAGTCTTGGAGCGGCTACCTATTTTTATGAGGATGCTGAAATGGGCAAAGGAAACTATGTTCTAGCAGGTCATAACATGGAAATGCCAGGTGTTTTATTTTCTGATATTCAACAGTTGTCATTAGGGGAGGTGATGGATTTAGTTAGTAACGATGGCGTCTATCGTTACAAGGTAACGCGTAAATTTATCGTACCTGAGTACTTTAAATTAATCGATGGCGTTCCTGAAGAGAACTCTTTCTTGTCTTTACCAAAGAAAGGAGAGAAACCTTTATTAACATTGTTTACTTGTGTTTATACATCACAAGGGAAAGAAAGATATGTCGTACAGGGAGAGCTACAATAACCAGATTTTAATCAACGTGAGTCGTTGAAATATAAAATAAGGAGATAAAAAATGACAATCAATCGGTATGTAAAAAATGCTGGAATGCTTGTTGGAATATTAGGAATCATTGCAGGCTGCTTTCAGGGGTATCGAGCATATGCAGAAGATGTAACGCAAAAAACGCCACCAGAAAAGATCAATATCACGGTTCATAAATTAATGTATGATCAAGATACACAATTGAATGTTGATATTGACGGGATCAAAAATGATGGTTATACGCACGATCGATATCCTACAGGTGTAACGAAATACAACAAAGCAGATTATGGTGATGTTGAGTTTACGTTAGGAAATATTACGGATCAAGTATTACCGACTGAAGATTCTGATCTAACCAACGCGAAAGTGGACGAAATCGTTAAAGATGTAGAAGACAAGGGATCTAACAGTGAGTACGTTAAGAATGCAACCAATAAAATCACTTCAGCTGTAGATGAAAATGGTGAGATCACTTTTGCTGATCAACCAGCCTATGTCAATTCCAAAGGGAATGTCTATGTGGTTTATGAAAGTAAATCCGCTGCTGGATTAGTCACGCAAAAAGCAAAACCAATGGTTGTGATTGCGCCAATGACAGACAACACAGGATCAGGATTTTTAAAAGATATCCATTTGTATCCTAAGAACATTGTTTCTAAGTTGAGTTTTGAATTAACGAAATTTGGTGACGATGGTACGGAACAAAGTAAACAGACACCTTTAAAAGACGCGAAATTCGAGCTTTATAAAGGCGAACCTGGAAAGGGAACAAAATTGGGTGATCTTGTATCGGATGATCAAGGAAAGCTGACTGCAACAGATTTAACATTGGGTAAATACTATTTTGTAGAAGTTCCTTCAGAAGTAGTAGTTGGACCAGATCAAGAACCTACTGCTGATCAGTATTTATTGGGCGCTGACGCTCGAAACGACGAACACAATAGGTTAACCTTTGAAATTACCAATGACGGTGTTATAAGTGATTTAAAAGCTTCCTACGTAAACTACAAAGCTCCTGTAATCGATAAGACAGTAACCAACGGAACAGGGGACGAACATTCTTTCCAAGTTGGCGATGCTGTTAATTATGAAGGAACGATTCATATTCCAACAGATATTGCAGGTGGAACAGATGGGATTACAGTAAATGGTGTGAAGAGTGAAACTTCTCCATACAGCGTGTTTAAATGGGGAGATACAGCAGGTAAAGGACTTTCTTATGTTGCTGAAAAAGCAGATATTAAAGTAACAAATAATGATGGTTCAGTCGTATTAAAAGAAAATACTGACTATAAAATCGAAAATTCTGATAGTGGTTTTGTGATCGATTTTATCGTAAATAATGGACAAGTAAGTGATACAGTTGCGAATTTACATGGTCAAGATCTAAAAATGACTTATAACATGTTTGTGAATGAGAGTGCTGAAATCGCAAATCCATTAACAAATAGCGTTGATTTCGTTTATAACAACAATCCTTTCAATCAGGAAGAACACCACGAAAAATCAAAAGCTGATGTTGTTACTTATGGTGCAAAATTCTTAAAAGTCGATAGTGGACTATTTGGAACAGGAATCAAAGCAACACTGCTTGAAGGCGCAGAATTTGCTGCTAAAAACGCAGAAGGAAAATATTATGGTGGATTAGTTGATACGGATAAAGACGGTGTCAAAGAAGCAGTATGGGTAGACGATGTAGCAAATGCAGCGATCTTAAAATCAGATAAAGAAGGTCACTTTGAAATCACTGGTTTAACTGAAGGTGAATATTCATTGGAAGAAACAAAAGCGCCTGAAAACTATCAAAAATTAACGAAAGAAATCTCTTTCAAAGTAGACAAAGATTCATACAAAGAAGAAAACCGAATCACGATCAAAAACAATCAAAAAGCTTCCGTACCAATGACCGGTAGCAACGGTTTTCAAACGTATGTATTGGTCTCTTGCTTGTTGCTAGGTGCGGGAGCAATCTCTGCAGTTGTTTACTTAAAGAAGAAAGCTTAAAAGGACCAAAACCAATGATTATCAGGAAGTCTAAGAAAAGGCGAATCATGGGGAAGTGGATCATTGCTTTCTGGTTACTTTCAGCTGTTGGAGTCTTACTATTAATGCCTGCTGAAGCGAGCGTGGCGAAATATCAACAAAATCAGCAGATTGCCGCAATCGATCGAACAGGAACGGCAACGGATTCTTCTTTGGATGTTGCAAAAACCGAATTAGGTAATCCTGTTGGTATTCTTACAATTCCAAGTGTTTCTTTAAAGCTACCCATTTATGAAGGGACGTCCGATAAAATTTTAGAAAATGGTGTAGGTATTACGGAAGGAACTGGTGATATTACAGGAGGAAACGGTAGAAATCCTTTAATCGCAGGTCATAGTGGACTTTATAAAGATAATCTTTTTGATGATTTACCTTCAGTAAAAAAAGGAGAAAAGTTTTATATAAAAGTCAATGGTGAGCAACATGCTTATCAGATCGATCAGATTGCCGAAATAGAAAAAGATGAGTTACAAAAGAACTTTGTCGCTTACTTAGAACCAAATCCTGATCAAGATCGAGTAACGCTAATGACTTGTGTACCCAAAGGGATCAATACACACCGTTTTCTTGTTTACGGTAAACGAGTAACTTTCAATCAATCTGAATTGAAGCATGAAAAAAAGAAAATTCTTTCTAGTAAATGGCAATGGCTCTTTTGTGGAGCTATTTTTATTTTGCTTATAATTAGTGGATCAATTTTCGTCTACAATAAGAAAAAATAAAAGGAGAGTAACCAGCATGAGAAATAGAAAATGGCTATTTGTTTGTGCAGCCACTTTTTTGTCTTTCGCCGTCTACACACAGTTGACGTTTGCAGATAGTCAAGAAAGCACGGATAGCACAGAACAAACGTTACAAGCGTCAGATAGTAGCACGATTCAAAGTAGCGCTGAAGCCGTCGATTCGTTCACAGTTGATTCTTCAGAAGAACCGACAATCGTTGAAGACGATCAAATGATCAAACAGACCATTCACGTTCAAAAGATTATTTCTTCCGAACAATTAGACAACCAGGGACAAAAGCTTGAAAAACAAGAAGGAGTAAATGGCGCGAAGTTTTCTGTTTATGATGTATCGGACATTTTACAAAAGATGGAGGTTAAGGATCTCTCAACGGATCAAATTGAATCCCAATTGAAAGAACGAGTGAAAAAACTATCCAGTGATCAATTGAAGCTAGTTTCTAACGGAGAAACCAAGACAATTGATCAACAAATAGGTGTCTTTGAATTCTCGATAGAAGTACAGGCAAATCAGAAACAAGCTTATTTTATTGTCAATGAATCCAGTCCTGAAAACATTTCGAATAGCGAGGATATTTTGCTAGTAGCACCTGTTTCTAATGAAAACGGTGAATTCTTAAAGGATGTGTGGATCTATCCCAAATCAAAAGCTTCGCAACTTAAAGAAGAGGTAAAAAAAATCGTTTCTACTGGCGTAAAGAAAAATTTCTTTGATCATTGTTGGGATTTTGTTACTCATTTATTTTTTAGAGAGTAAGGAAAAAATAAGATGAAATGGATCAAATTATTATTATTCAATCTTTCTTGTTTAACCGCAGCCATTCTATACTGCGGTTTATTGTTTTCTCAACTATCACTTTTGCCAAGTTATCAACCTTATCTAATGAAAATTTTAAGAATACCAGCTGCTTCTATGCCGCTTGATATTATGGAAAAACTTTTTAGGAATCCACTATTTATTAAGGTTACTTTAATTGTTGTTGGTAGTGTTTCGCTAATTATTCTAAAAAAAGAGAAAAGCGATCCTTTTGTTAAATAATCATTTTTTGTTAAAAAGGAGGAAATCCTACAAAATGGTGAAGAATATGAATAAAATTGTGTGTCGGACGCTTAAATGGGCGTTCTTTTTTTTGTGTGTTTTATTATTTTTTGGCACTAAAAATCAAGCTTTAGAAAAAGTAGATCCTTACGCAATCAAAGAACACAATAATTTAGAGTTATATCATGATAGTGATTCACTAAAAAGTATTACAGTTACAGGAATCAATGGGTATAAAATATTAGATGAATATCAAAAGAAAAAAGATAAAACGGTTTGTTGGTCAAAGGTAAATGATTTAAAGGCTTCTTCAAAGATTGTGGTTCATTATGAAAAAGTTGGGAAATATGTAGGACGTGAAATTGATTGTGATGTGACTTTTTCGCAGTTTGTAGGACATGCAGGGATCAATGAGCCAGGAATTTATAAAACGATCAATGGCACAAAATATTATAATTATTTGCAAATTAGTAGTAATATTTATCGTGGTTTCTTCATGCAGTCGATTAATGTGATGAACGTTCAATTAGCATTTAATTACAGTGGGACAAAAATGAAGGTAAAATTGAGTGTCTCTAATCCAAATATTAAAATGAAGAATATTAATTTAGCGAATACATTTCTTTCAGTTTATAGTTTGAATGGACAGTATCAGCAACGTGTTTCTTGGTTCAATGATAATAATCAATCGGTTGGCGAGAGAAATTTAGATCTTAAAGAGTTTGTAGGGTACGAAAAAATGAATGAATTACCTTATTATGTAACGACTGATACTGCTTGTGGAGAATATAATGCGCCAGCGCAATCAGCGAATAAATTATGTTCTAAAGTGGTCGGAGGGCGTGCAGAAAAGAATTATAGTTCTAACGATCATTTTACAGATTCAGTAGGTTCAAATACGTATCATCGAAGTGGGGTTACTTTTTCATTAAAAGGAGAAGCGCCGACGTTTATGGTAGGGGCTAATTCGAATCAGATGATGTTTAGTTTTGATTCCGCATTACTTTGGACTCCTACTCCCCAACAGCCGACAAAGGAAATTTATGATGTGCCACAAACAAAAGCAAAAGAACACAATATTGACCGAAAAATTATAAAAGAAGGTTCGGATGTATATTATCATATCAATCAAACGTTCGATGCATTAACAGTTAATTCGATGAATAAATACCAGGCATTAACAATTACAGATACATTTGATAATAAAAATTTTGATTTAGTAATGAATGGTAAAGAGTATGATGGTGCATTATGGTTAGTAGAAGCTAATGGAAAGTGGAAGAAAGTAGACTCTCCTAAATTATCTTTGTCTGGCAATAAGATTTTATACAGTGCGACAAAAAGTTTTTTAGAAGACTCTTCGAATTATGGGAAGAAATATGTATTACAGCTTCATATGATAGCGAAGAATGATGCGAGTGGTATTGCGAAAAATGTAGCTGGTGTGACATTTAACAACAATACAGGAAAAGGAACGCAACAAACCAATACCGTTGAAAGCTATTTTCCAATTGATCCGTTAAAACAAGTTACACAGAATGGTGTGGATGTAAATGGACGAAATGATGGTGAGAAAGGGACGCCGACAGCTTATTTAAATGCAGGCTCTGAAGTACAATATCTAGTTACTCAAAAATGGCATACAAAAGGTAGAGATATTGAGTTAGATCATTACAAACAATTTAGCATTCAAGATCCCATTGAAGCTCGTTTGACGTATAAAGAAGGCTCTGCGCAAGTGATCGATAAGAGTACAGGAAAAGATATTACTTCTGAAGGTACGCTAATTTATGATGGCAATTCAAAAATGTTGAAATGGGAAGCTTCCGCTGATTTCTTAAATAAGAATCTTTTGAATGGACGAGAAATTCAACTGATATTTACAGTTAAAACTCCTTTGAATCAAGAATTGAATATCGAGAATCAAGCAAAAGTTCTGGTAGAAGATGTGGAGAAAGTAACTAATGTAGTAACGATTGGTGTAAGACCTGACTTACCTTTGCCCATTATTTCTAAAACAGGATCTATGCATTTAATAGCAATTTTATTGGTTAGTTTACTATTATTTGTGTTAGCTACTTTTAGTTATGTGATTTTAAAGTTTAATTAAACAAAGAATTTAAAAAAACTAGCCACATGGCTATGGAAAGCAAAAAAACCTATGGCTTTTTATTTTAAATTTCTACAAAGACTAATAAAAAGGAGTTGGCAATTAAGCCACTCCTTTTTGTCTACAGTCTGAGACAAGGCTGTTTTTCAGCCTTGTCTTTTGTTGTCATTTGAAAATTGGATTGGCGCCAATAAATACGTTATCTACGAGTATTCTACAAGCGTAGTCAACTTTAAAATTATGACCTAGCCCAAGAATACTTTGATTATTGTAAAGTAAATTTGCATTATGGGCAGGACTATCTTTCCAACCTAGCATGGCATCGAGAATACCGTTGTCTGATAAAAGGTCATCAATATACAACCCAGTTTGACTGATGTTTTCTCCTTTTGCACCGTAACAACCCAATTCTTCCAATAAATCTTGGAAGGTTCCACCAACATTTGGACGGTAATGACTAAAATTAATTGCCAGTTCTTTTGCACGAATATCAGCGGCTTGTTGCACAATATCATTGAATTGCATTGGAGAAACACCATTTTGTTGGCGGTAATTATTTAGCCAAGTCAATTCTTTTTGACGCATAAAGTCACGTAATTCATCAAATGAAATATTTTTATATTTGAACGTGATTGTTTTATCTTGTTTGATATCATTGATTGATCTGCTTGATTGTTGAGTCATTGCATTTACATTTACGGTAACAGTAGGATCGTCATTTTTGCACAAGAAATAGTTTTGATCAGTCATATTTTTCCAAGGAGCAGAGAAACTATCCCCTTCATAAACAGTTTTGGTTTCAGAAGAAAGTATTTCATTAGTGTCTACGTTCACATGATTAACAGTGACTGTGTATTGATGAGTATAATTAAAAATATAATTTTGATCAGTTATAATGTTGTTTAAAGTGACTGTATTACTCGTTTCAACTCGGTCGTCTAAAACATAATCAGAAATTGTCGGTGCTGTGAGAGTAACTGATTGACCGTGTACCACGTTAATGTTTTTTTGTTGTATGATATTAGCTACTCCTCTATTTTGATAATTATCATTGCATAACAAAGTGATTTGATGAACTTCGTTATAATTGAAAGTGATGGTAGTATCTTTATTTATCTGTTGAGTTTGAGTATTATTTCCAATTACTTGATAATCAAAATTAGTTGGATCATTACTATTATTTTCATTGTATTTAAATGTTTTAGCATTGGCAGTAAAGTTTGTGCCAGCTTTAACAGTTGATTGTTCTGAGGTAATAATTTCCCCTGTTTGAGCATCGATATGATTAACTGTTACAGTGTAGTTTTGCACTTCTTTTGCTTTCAAACCATTGAAAGTTGTTTGTAATTTATTTTTTGCATCGTTTACTTGATTTTGAGTAGCTTTAGAATTGTTCAAAATATTTTTTGCATTGTTTAATGCGCTAGAGAATGAATTCCAAGTAGAATCAGTATAATTGCTTTTTGTAGTGCCTTTTACTTTATCATAGAGTGCTTGTAAGTCTTTTTTGTTTACTGTAGGAATTGTTTTTTTCTTCAGTCCATTAAAAGCAGTTTGCAGTTTATTTTTTGCATTATTCACTTGATTTTGAGTAGCTTTAGAATTGTTCAAAATATTTTTTGCATTGTTTAATGCACTAGAGAATGAATTCCAGGTAGAATCAGTATAATTGCCTTTTGTAGTGCCTTTTACTTTGTTATAAAGTGCTTGTAAGTCTTTTTTATTCGCTGTAGGAGTTGTTTTATCAGCGCCATACCAACCAATTCCCTCATATTTCCAGCCATAATTTTTGGTTAACCATTGTACTTCTTTCCAACTACTTGTGTAGTGGTGAGAACCTGTTTTAACACCTTTTAAGAAGAGGCGGTAGACTGGATGGTTGTTTTTAGGAGCGGAACGCCAAGCGGGGCCTTCATAGGTCCAACCGTAATTTTTAGTTAACCATTTTACTTCGTCCCAACTAGCGGTGTAATGATGGTCGCGTAAGCCTTTGTTATATAACCGATAAACTAAATTTCCTTTAGTGACTGGAGCGTCCCAAGCGGGACCCTCATAATTTCCCCAACCAATTTTCACTAAATGATCACGTTCTTTTGTATTAGCGGTATAAAAATGTTCGTGATTATTTGGATTATAGAGGCGATACATTGTGTTTGTTGAGTCAGCATCTACACGAGTTCCAACCCCTAATGCAATAGAGGTAGTTAGTAGTCCGATTAAGATGCTTGAAATTTTAGTTTTTTTCATTAGAAAGCTCCTTTTGTTTAGAATATCTTTTTTGATTATTTTTTTGCCACAAATTTTTGTGGCTATTCATTTGTTCTTCAATAAATTCATTTGCTGCTTCATATGGGAAATGTTTTTCAGTTGAAATAAAATATTTTCGTGTCCATAAACTTTGCATTGCATAAAGTTCTTCGAATTCCTTGATAATACGTTGAGTTCCTCCTTTGAAAGATTGAACAACCTCTGATGGACTTTGAGGTTGTGAAAGTGCAACGGTAAGTTTTATGTGGTTTGGATGAACTTCCAGAAATTTAATTTCTAATTGTTTTTCTTTTGCAATAGAGAAAAGCAATTCTTGCATTCTTAAAGCAATATTTTTAGAGCGAAAAACTTTTCTGGTTGCTCTGGTAGAAAAAGCTAAATGAAATTGAAGAAAAGAAGTTACGTTTTTATTTTTGTTATATTTCTTATCCATAATTAAATTATACAGTTGTGTATTACTTGTGTTTCTATATTTCTTTCACAAAAAAAGAAAAAATATGGAATGTGTTTTTGAATAGCTTTACATTTATTTTTTTGTTTGAAGTTCTTTTTTATTGGTGTGTTATTAATGTTTGATGTGTAAATTAGAAAAAATAATATATTGTACAAAGGGAGAGATTTTTTTATGATAGCTATTTTAAAAGATGCAAAAAGTATAATTTGGTTGATGATGTTTCTTAAAATTAAACAGTTACCGCCTTAGAATAAAAAATAGAAGTGATGAAGATCTTTTTTAGTAAATAATACTAAGTCATAAGTAGCCTTATTTTAGTGAATCAGGCTGCTTTTTTTTGCAACAAAAAATAGGATATATTACGAGGCGGAATGAATATGAAATATCAACGACCAATTAAAAATAGAGAAGTGAAGATTCCATTTTCTCCAGGTGTTCATGAAGCAATGATCACTGGAGTAATTATGAAAAAATCGAAAAAAGATAAAGATATGTTTGTAATCATTTTAGAAAACGCCGGCGGTGACGAGTCAGGCGTTTTTTGTTTAACCTTTGGAACAGATTTTACAGATACAACGCTTAATTTTCTTATAGCGAGTATTGAAGATAATGGCATAGAAATACCGTCAATTGATTTTGGTTATAACAAAGAAACAGCTGATTTTTTGAAAAATAAAAAGGTATATATCAAAGTTGAAGAATCTTTATTTGAGGGTGAGATATGTTTTTCGATTAAAACATTTTTAAGTCAAGAAGAACTTGACACGATTTTAGATGCTGAAGAAGAAAACGAATAAAAAATAAACAGAAAGAAGGATAAAAAATTATGGATATCGCAGTGAAAATGGTAGGAATTTTAGGAGCAGTTTTTGCAGTAAGAGGGTTGTTTTCTGTTATGACAGGAGCAATGGATTTCTTTAGTGGTCGTAAAAATGATAATCCTACAAAGATGGATAGTGGAATGGAAGCAATGATTACAGGTGGAACAATGGCCGCAATTTCAGGTGGGATTGCGACTGCAGTTATTGCCGCTATGAATGCAATCAACTTTTAAGAAAGAAGGATGGGAAGTATGCAGCTCAATCAAAGTACATTAAAAACTCTTGTTTCAGGGCTAAAAGACTACAATCCAACTGCATACGAATTGATGGGACAAGTCGCTACAGCGCTTGTCCCTGTTGGTTTAGTCATTTTATCTATTTTGATGTATGTAGAATTAGCAGAAAACAATAAAAGAGTTGCAGTAGAATATGGGCAAGTCAATGTAGACATGCTTATGTCTGTAATGTGGAAATATGTTGTTGCCTATGTATTAGTGATGACTAGTGGTTATTTAATTGACACAATCATGTGGTTAAATGGGGCAATTGTTACGATTATCGATAAAGTAATGGTTGATAATGCAAATGTAGAATTAGTCATTCCAAAGATTCAAGGAAAACTTAGCATGATGGAGCGACTTTTTATTAATGCCATGATGGGGCTTTCTACCATGACATTCTGGTTTGCTGGTATTGTCGTAAAAGTCTTGATTTTTCTACGATTCTTCCAACTATTTCTGTATAAAGCCGCAGCTCCAATAATGGTTGCTGGTTATATAAGCGAAGAATGGCGATCTATCGCAATTGGCTATATCAAACAATTTTCAGCACTTTGTATTCAAGGATTTTTATTGATAATCATTCTAAAACTCTATCCCTCACTAATGACGAACGATATGTTTAAGATTGCTGCGGAAGGGAGCTTTTTGAAAAATTTAGCTACATGTTTCTTAACATTATTAAAATCAGGTGTACTGATATTTGTATTAATTGGTTCGCAACAAATGGCTAAACGTTGGATGGGAGTTTAAAGCATGGCAATACAATCACAATTTCATAAAGATATGTCAAAATATGAACCGCCTTTTATAGGAAGTTTCACAAAAAGACAATTAAAAATGGGAATAGGAATGATTCTAGGAATGGCTTTGATTATTGCTGAAGCAATATTTATTCAAGGAATTTCGTTTTGGATTCTATCAATTATTACGGCAATTCTCTTTTTAAGTTATCCAGTCTTAGTTGGTCTTGGAAAATGGACTGAAATTCAAAAGGGAATAGAATTCTCTGTCAAATATCAAGAACGCTTCTATCAATCAGGACAAATACGGAGGTATGAAAAACATGAATTTATTCCGAAACAAGAAATCAAAGAAACTGACGAATTTTGAGAAAAGAAAAAAAGAACGTTTAATCAAACAAGCAGCTACTACACAAAATACGATTAATTATACCAGTAATTTTCAGTCAGGCCTCATGCACATTGTTGGCAATGAATATTCACAAATGTATGAGTTAGGTAACTTAGATTATGAAGTTGCTAGTGAAGACGATCAATTAGAAATTGTTGTCAGCTATGCCGAAGCTTTGAATTCACTTGATAAAAACTCACGTTATCAATTATTAGTTTTAAACAAACGAATTCAATCGTCTGTTTTGGATGATATTCTTTTACCTTATGAGTCGGATGGATTTGACTTGTATCGATCTGAGATAAATACGATTATTGCTGACCGATTCGAGCATGATCAAAAGAACTTTGAGATTAAAAAATTTGCGATCTTTTCTACAGAAGCAAAAGATCCAAAACAAGCTAGTAAAAGACTTTCAACGATGTTCCGGAATTTTGAAAAACGTTTCAACGAAACAGATGTTGATCTTACTATGAAAAAATTGGATGGACTTGAGAGATTAGAGCTGATGGCTGGTATTTTGTGTCCTAATAAACATTTTACTGTTGATTATAAGGATATTGCTTTATCTGGTCTATCAAGTAAAGCTTTTATTGCGCCGAATCGATTCCACTTTTTTGATGAACATTTCAAAATGGATAACAAGTTTGGAAAGATTCTATATATTCGAGAATATCCTAAGCACTTAGAAGATAAGCTGATTCATGAACTATGTAAGTCAGGAAGGGAAATAGCTATTTCAATTCATGCTAAGTCTTATGACATGACAAAATTCAAGAAAGATTTAAGAAACAAAGCTGCGTTGAACAAAAAAGACATCGTTAATCAGCAACGTAAGAATTTCAAAGATGGATTATCGGAAGACATGGTTTCTGGTCTAGCAGCTGAAATTCAATCAACTACAGAAGAAATTACGAATGAATTGAGAGAAAACGGGCAAAAAACCTTCTCAGGTATTTTCACTGTATTCTTGGTAGAAGACACGCTAGAAGAATTGAGATTAGCAGCAAAAGAAATCAAAGATATAGCAGATACGTGGCATGTCGAATTTGACGATGTTTATAAGATGCAGGAAGAAGCATTAAATACGATTTTACCAATTGGAAAACCGTATTTAGATGTGGAAAAAAATTACATGCGAGATATGACTACAAGTAATGTGGTCACACAAATACCATTTACAAATATAGAATTGCAAAGTCCTACTGGTCAATATTATGGTCAGAATCAAATGAGTAATAACATGATTACTATTGATCGGAAAAAAGATTTGATCACGCCGTCTGGTTTAATTTTAGGATCTTCAGGTTCAGGTAAAGGAATGACAGTGAAATGGTCGATGATTTTTAGCTTATTGAAAAATAGAAATAATCGACGTGAAAATGTGATCATTGTAGATCCTGAAAGTGAATATTTGCCAATCGGAAGAGCATTCGGTGCACAGATATTGGAAATTTCAACAGGAACAGAACACTATCTAAATATTTTAGATATGGCTGATCAGCGATTTCTAGATCAAGAAGATAAAAAAGATGATTTAGTAAAAGAAAAAGCGAATTTGCTTGTTAGCTTATTTGAATCAGTTCTAAAAGATTTTTCTGATTTAGATGCGAGTATTGTTGACCGTGTTACTCGTGAGACATATAAGGTATTTTCAGATCGTCAATACACACCTACGCTTGTAGATTGGTATGAAATTTTGAAGAAACAACCAGAAGTCGAAGCTAGACAGCTAGCGCTCAAAGTTGAGCCTTATGCCATTGGTTCACAAGACATATTTGCTCATCAAACAAACATTGATTTGAGCTCTCCATTCATTATTTTCAATATTAAGCATTTGGACGAACACATGAAACCATTTGCTATGAAAGTCATTTTGGATCAAATTTGGAAGCAAGTTGTTATGAATCAAGGGAAGTTAACGACATATTTATACTTTGATGAATTGCAGTTGAATTTTGATACGGAAGCAAATGCGTCATGGTTCATGAAATTGTGGTCACGTGTAAGGAAGTATGGGGCAATTCCTACAGGAATCACTCAAAATATTTCTACACTTTTAGAAACATCGGAAGGACAAAAAATGATTTCAAATAGCGAATTTATTGTTCTGTTGCGACAAAAATTAGTTGATCGAGAGCATTTACAAAGAGTGATCAAGCTTCCACCAAATCTGACGAAATACATTGGAGAGAAAGTCCCGAAAGGAACAGGTTTGATTTCAGCAGGAGGCGTTGTTGTGCCCTTTAAGAATCCTATTCCTGAAAATACAGAATTGTTTGAGTTGATGAATACGGACGCTAATTGAGGAATTTCTTATGAGTAAAAAAGACAAATTCAATCATTATGAAAAGGAAAAAGCAGAAGGAAAGAAAAATTCTTCTGCTTTTTCTAGTTATTCATCTAGTAGGGAAAAGGCAAAATTTAGTATTAATAAAGACTCTGATAAATACCAAGGAACGCGTAATAGAGTAAAAATTCATCCAAGTGATTCTAAAAGTGTTCGTGAAAGAGTGAAACTTGGGGTGAAAGAGAACGCTACCTTAAATCCTAAAACAGCAACGAGAAATAGTCGGAAAACCTATAAACAAGCAAAGAGACATTATAGTCTGAAGAAAAAAGAGGCACAAGCGGATCGAAAGTTAGTTCATGCTTTTTCAAAATCTGCCCCAGATGAGTCAAGTAGTATACGAAAAGCATTTGATTACTCGAAAGAAAAACTGGAAAAGAAAGCAGAAGAATCAGCAGTGGCTGCTAAAGACAGTAGAGTTGATCGTAAAGTTGCTAAAAAAATCTATAAGCGTACCAAGAAAGCTGATCCAACAAGATTAAATAATGTAGCAAAAACAACAACGGTCGCATCTGCTCGCCGAAAAGTAGAGAAATCTGCTGGGCAAGACGATATTTTGGGTGAGGGAGTAAAAATTCGCCAAGGAAGCCGACAACGCACACACATGTACCAATCAACAAAATATTTAGTCAAAGGCTCTCATAGAGTTACTATAAAAGCAGGAAAAGGTACTTATGGGGTGGCTAATCGTTCCTATAATTTTGTTAGAGGAAGAGGATTTCAAAAAACGCCAGTCGAGCATTCAAAAGTACGTCAAACAGCAAAAAAACTAAGAAATTTCAAACATCGTCTAAAAATGAGTCGATTGGGACGTACGGCTTCGAGAATCACTGGAAGTATTGTTCGTGTCGTTAATGCGCCATTAAAATTGAAAAATGCAGCAATAATAGGTAGTGTTCTTCTTTTCTTAATGTTCTTGTTTGCGATTTTCGGCTCTTCAATGCCAAGTACAATTTATCAAGATGAGTTTGATTTAACTGACTCTTGGACTTATATGACAAAAGAAGATGCTGAACATAGTGATGATACGTATTTGTTTTATACGAACTTTGATGATGTTATGTTTTATATGAATTATAAGTATGAGGATTATAAAATGACAGACCGAATTGCTTGGTATCGTTTCAAAACATTTCAAGAATATTTATCTGATCTATGGAAAGATATGAATAATTTAGAGGGGGACTATACGTTTACCTCTATGGATGACCTAATGAAGGATAAAGATTCGCCCTATTATTTAAAACCAGAGGAATATGAGGAACTTCGAGAGCTAGTCAATGAATTTGGTTATTTGATGAGTAGTTCATTAAGCTTTCCGTATGAAACCGACAGTTTACCAATTGCTAGAAGATATGGGTATGAAGTAGCTGGAGAGCAACTGGTTCTTCATAAAAACATACAGGTGAAGGTAGAATCTAATAAAGATATTTTAGCACCCATGAGTGGAAAAATTCGATGGACTCAGGATCAAAAGCAGGTAATTATAGAAAGTGAAGAGGATCAAAGAATTTTTCTTACAGGAGTTACTGCTCCACGACATGAAAACAATCAGACTGTTGAGTCAGAGGAAACGATTGGTCGTGCCTCTGGTGACGTAATAACCATATCATATGAAAAATATGATACGGAACAGAATAAGTGGCGACGTGTAAATCCTGCTTTTTATTTTCCTAAAGTGACTTATCTGCAAACTACAGTTATAACGGAAAATTTTGAACCAGAAGGAGATCGTTTAAAGAATGCGAAATATATTCGTACTCAACTGAAAAAGCTAGGCTATGACGACAAAGGAATTGTGGCAATGTTAGGAAATTTTGATGTCGAAAGTTCTATTAATCCTAAGCGAGCAGAGGGAGACTATCTTTCTCCACCAGTTGGGGCCTCAAAAGATTCTTGGGATAATTCAGCTTGGTTGTCTATGGGCGGAATGGATATTTATGGGAAGTACCCTAATATTTTACATCGAGGGTTAGGATTAGGTCAATGGACCGATACAACGGATGGTAGCACACGCCATACATTGTTACTGGACTTTGCCAAGCAAAAGAAAAAGAAGTGGTATACATTACCATTACAACTAGATTTTATGTTGAATGGGGATACGCCAGGGTATCGAACAATATTGAAAAACACGTTAAGTGCTAAAGCAGGGGATACCGTTGCCGAGCTTACTAGATATTTTTTGATGAGGTGGGAAGGCAACCCTGGAGATAAACTTCAAGAACGCATTCAAGCAGCTGAAAATTGGTATCAATATTTCACTCGTACTGCAGGTGATGGAAATTATATTTTACCGATTGATCCACCGAAAATTAGTTCTTGGTATGGGAATCGATATTTAGGCGGATCTGTAGATTTTCATAGAGGACTTGATTTTGCATCTACTCAAGGGACTCCTGTTAAAGCGATTGCCGATGGAGAAGTTATTGCTGCTGAGTATCACTATTCTTGGGGGAATTACGTTCGAATAAAACATAAAAATGGTCATTGTAGTTTGTATGCTCATAATTCTCAACTGAAAGTTAAAGTTGGTGATCAAGTGAAGCAAGGAGATATCATAAGTCTTGTAGGGAATACAGGAAATAGTTTTGGTGCTCACTTGCACCTTGAGTATTCTACTTCCACGGATTTATCCGTTAATAGTTTGATGGATCCAGCTGTAATTTTGGGCATAAAAAAATAATGGATTAGGAGGGAAAAACGGTTAAGGACCATGCTTGAAAGAGAGGGCCTTGACTTTTTTATGTATAACGAAAAGAGAATACAGATATTAAAAAAAGCGATTTTAATCGGAGTTGCTGCGATTTCAATTGTGTTTGGTTTTGTATTAGGACAAGCGAGTCCGAATATGAAAGAAAATTCGGAAGAGACGAAAAAGGCGGAAAAAATTGAGCAACAAATTCAAGAAATGTCAGACGAAAAATTATTGGAAACTGAAGATGTTGAAACCTTCTTGATTGCCTATTTTACTAAGCGGGATCTTGGCGAGAACCGTAATCGATATAAACCGCTTATGACTGAAGCAATGTACAAGCAAGAAACAAGCAACGAAGATTTACCGATTAATCAAGCCTATAAGGGGTATGTGATCAATCAAGTGTTTGATAATGCAACTATCTACATTGACCCATTAGAATCCGTAGCAATTGCTCAAGTACAATATCATAACACACAACTTTTAGAAAAAGGCACGACAAAAGGAGCTTTGATCGATAATAAAGAAGAGGAAACATTAAAAATTACCTTCACGAAGCAAGGTGACAAATATTTAGTTCATGCGATTGAAAGTGTCCTATTGACTTCTACTGGTGTCAGAAGTTCAAGTAATACGTATGAGGAAGTTGAGTACCCAGAAGAATCAACATTCACAGATGAAAAACAGACAGATAAAAAGACATCTGATTCGACAGAAAATCAATCAACGAAGGAATCCGTTGAAAGGAACGAACAGTTAGAAGGGAGTGTACAGTAAATGGCTAAGTTGAAAGATCTTGAAAAGAAGCAACAAAAAGTTGAACAAGAACTAGAAAAAGCCAAAATAGGTTTAGAAAAGGCAAAAAAACTGGTAAAGAAAAAAGAAGAAGAGTTGAAGTTTTTAAACGCAGATCTTATCTCTAGTCTTTTGGTTGAAAATGATATGACTATGTCAGAATTAACCGCTATGTTCTCAGAAAATAATGGTCGAATAGATTCAAAAGAAAGTATGGTTCAGGAGGAATTTGTTCATGAAACTATTATCACTACTAATGAATCGTAAGAAAGAGATTTTCGAATTTATTTCTGTAAAAAACTTAGAATTAGAAGAAATTACGAGTGTGTCTGAACTTATTTCTTGGGTAGAACAAGAAAATGCACGCCTTTTTGAACGAGGGGAATGTGGTTCTGTTGTAGCAGTGAAAAAAAATCATAAAGGAAAAACTTTATTTGCAACTAAAATCGACTTACCTATATCTCTTGAAACAGATTTTGATGAGCATTTGTATGAATTTTATACAAAGAAACCAGTACCGTTTGATCAATCTATCTTGAATGTGGAAGAAAAAACAGAACAAGAGTCTATTTCTGTTGTTTCTGCTCAAAAAGAAGTAGGAGATTATGCCCCAGTACCTGAAATTCTAGATAGTCCCTTAGAAGAATCTGAAGAAGAAAGATCAATTCATGAAAAATCTTCTCTCGAGAAGGATATGAACATGGAAGCGATTGAACATTCGAATACAGATTTTGAATCAAAATTACCTGTAACGGAAGTTATTTCAGAAATTAAGCATTCAGATTTGGTTTCTGAACCTTTAACTAAAGAATCAATGTCTGAGGAAATGAGCAAACTAACAATCATTGAGCGAGAAGTAATTAAGCAACCGACTCCTTTTACAGCCAAGAGTTTTGAACAGCGGTTAAATGCCTTTATTGATCAAGAGTTGAAGAATATTCAGAATGAAATCCAGTTGATCGATAAACGAGACTTAATTGAGACAGAAGTTTCCTCGACTGTTCGTCAAGAGGAAGAACGTATGTTGGAACTGATTGATCAGACGCTTACAAATCAACGTGTAAAGGCAATTGAAGAAGAAAATTTAAGACATCAGAAGGAATTAGAAGCGATTAATGCATGTTTTGAACAGGAAACACAGAAGCAACGTATGGATACAATAAGACAATATGAAAAAGAAGCGAAAAAACGGATTATTGAAGAATATCAACGTCAAACGGAAGAAATAGAGCAGATTGTTCAACTTCGGATATCTATGTTCCAAGAAAGGCGAGAAAAATTAGGAGAAAACTTTGAAAAAAATTTAAATACAATTCTTAGTACGGTTCAACAAGGAAATCAAGTATCTGAAGAAGATTCGGAGCATTTGAAGCAAACAAAAAATAGTCCACCGCTACAAACTGAGAGTATGGAAGATCGGCAAGTATTGATGTAATGGCGTTTAGTTTGATATTTAACTTCGTTTACAATTCAAAGTCTATGGAATTAAAAGAGGCGACAGTTGCAATTCTAGCAACTGTCGTCTTTTTTAGTTGAAAGAGGGGATTATGAGTGGATCAAAAAGAAACGATACATGAAATTTATGTGAAAGGAGTTGTCACTCTGAAGGCATTTTTTCAGTCTTTATTGATTATGAATGATAAAGCTGAATTATTGGCTGAAAAAGTATTGAATCGTTATTCTACTGGTGAAACTAAGCTATATAAATTGCTAAATCAATCTGATCCAGTGAGTGTCCAATTTCTTTCTCAAAAAGTAGATTTAGACAAAATACGCACGTATTTAAATCAACATGATATTTCATTTGCGTTTAAACAGGATGAGAATGGGGTAAAAATGTATTTTAAAACGAAAGATCAGCAGTTACTTACAGAAGCTTTAAAGCCGATTTTAAAGGATATTACGAAAGATTTGGATAGTTTTTCTCGTAAAGTATTAAAACGCCCTGGAACAATGAGTTTTGAAGAACGAATTGCTTATGCACGAAAACACCAAGCAAAATACACGGGTGTTCTTTCAAAGGCACCAAATTTAAAAGCCCCTAAAATAGCGAAATAGGAGGAAATCATGCAACATTATAAGAAACCTTTTAAACCGTATTTTTATTTTTCTATTGTGTTAGCAATTATCTTTTGGGCAGGGAGTAATTGGATTCTGACTCTTCCAATCTCAGATTTTTATGAAAAAATGAATTTTGTTCTTTCTACGGAGGGCTTACAACACTTTATTCATGGGTTTTTAACCTATTTATTAATGTTTCAACCATTAACGATTATAGCTAGTATGACAGGGTTCTTACTTGGTATGATGGCTTATTCTTATCGGAACGATAAAGGAATTTATCGACCAAATGAGGAACATGGTTCTGCACGCTATGCAACGGAAGCTGAAATGCAGAAGTATTCGGACAAAGATAAATCATACAATATGATTTTATCTGAGCGTGTTTCAATGGGATTATTGAACGAGCGATTGCCTTATTCTGTACAACGGAATAAAAACACTTGTCTTATCGGAGATCCAGGCTCGGGAAAGACACGTTATTATATTAAACCGAATATTATGCAAATGAATGCTAGTTTTTTTGTGACAGATCCCAAAGGATTATTAGTTGGAGAAACTGGGCAAATGTTAAAAGATCATGACTATCAAATCAAAATATTTGATCTTGCGCGATTAACCAATAGTGATCATTTCAACGTATTTAATTATATCCATGATGAATTGGATATTGATCGTGTGTTAGAAGCAATAACAGAAGGAACTAAAAAAACTGAACAACAAGGGGAGGACTTCTGGATTCAAGCAGAAGCCCTTTTAATTCGTGCCTTCATTGCTTATTTATGGTTTGACGGTCAAGACAATGACTATACGCCAAATCTTTCCATGATCGGAGAAATGTTGCGGTTTACGAAACGAAAAGATCCTAAGGTACCAAGTCCAGTGGAAGAGTGGTTTGAAGAACAGAATCAGATTCGGCCAAATAATTACGCCTATAAACAGTGGACCTTATTCAACGATTTATTTGAAGCTGAAACTCGTGCAAGTGTGCTTGCGATAGCATCAGGTCGCTATTCTGTTTTCGACCATGAGCAGGTTGTCGATATGGTCAAAGAGGACACGATGGAGATTGAAAGTTGGATAGAGAAGAAAACAGCTGTTTTTGTGATCATTCCTGAAACGTCTGCAGCGTATAACTTCTTATCTGCTATTTTTGTTGCAACAGTGGCAGAAGTTCTACGCTCTAAAATAGATAAAGTTCTCACTGGAGAAACAAAACTACCTGATGATATGAAGTTACTTCCATTCCGATTTTTACTTGATGAATTTGCGAATATCGGTCGTATTCCGAATGTTGAAAAATTTTTATCAACATTTAGAAGCCGAAATATGTCGATTGTAATTGTTTTACAAGCGCTTGACCAGCTGAAAGGAATGTATAGAAACACTTGGGCATCTATGGTAACGACTTGTGCTAGTTTACTATTCTTAGGCGGAGAGGAAGAAGCTACCATGAAATATCTCTCGCAAAGAGCTGGAAAACAAACGATTTCTATTCGTAACCATAGTGTAGGAAGTCGATCTGGAGGTTCGGAAAGTCGTCAAAGACAAGGGAGAGATCTTCTTACACCAGATGAAATTAGCCGAATTGGAGGCGACGAATGTTTGGTTTTTATATCAAAAGAAAATGTATTCAAAGATCGCAAATACTCATTGGAAAATCATCCGATGGCTGATCAACTTGCAAATAGTCCAAAAGATTCGAATTGGTATCGCTACAAACGTTATCGAAATGAGGTTGAAAAACTATTTGATCAAACGAAGGAACCTGAAGTCATTGACTACGGCACAGTTGAATCTGAAGCAAGTTAAATAAGGAGGAAATAAAATGACTCGAACGCATGATGAGCGCGAAAAGCAGTTAAAAGAAGCACGACAAAAAGACATTATTGCAGTTGCAGAATCACTTGGTATGGCTATTGGAGGTAGAGGCTCTCACTTGTATTGGGCTGAACATGATAGCTTTCGTTTTTATTTGAAAAAAAATTATTTTTATTGGAATTCTCGGCAAGTAGGGGGTGGTCCAATTGAGTTAGTGCAATTAATGAAAGAGTGCAGTGTGAAAGAAGCGATTCAGTTTTTGAATGATCCTACCTATGAGATAGGTCAAGCAGTAGTTAGAAAAGATGAAACAAAAGAATTCAACTATTTTATGAAAGATCATACAAAAATGACTCTTACAAAAGATTATTTGGTGAAAGAACGAAAAATCAGTCCAGAAACTGTTGATTTCTTTATTCGTCAAGGGTTGTTATCACAAGCAACCTATCGAGATCCACGAGACGGTAAAACGGAACCAGTAATGGTATTTAAATCTAGAGATCGTAAAAATAAAATTACCAGTGTTTCATTGCGTGGTCTTTGGAAGCAAGAGAAGCATGAAGGGAATGGGTATCTTCGTCGTGTATTAGGAGACGGATACACAGGACTAACTTTAAAAGTAGGAAATCCTCCTGAAGGGGCAGAAATTTCAAAAGCGCGCCCGTTACGAATTATTGCCTTTGAAGCACCTATCGATTTGATGAGTTATTACGAACTGTATAAGGAAAAATTAGGCGATGTGATACTACTTGCGATGGATGGATTGAAAAAAAGCACGATAGCCAAGCTTTTGGCTAATCAGATGAATGTCGATTTATCTGAAGAAGAAAAGCCTGAGTTTATTGATACGCTATCAAAAAGAATGAAAAGGAATGATTTGATTCAACTTGTTTTGGCTACAGATAATGACTCAGCAGGCAAGGAATTTATTCATCAATTCCAGAATGTGCCTTTTTCCGTTAATACTCCCTTACCACCACTAGAGCCAGGACAAAAGAAAAGCGATTGGAATGATGTGTTAGTTCGAAAAAAATCAAACCAAGAAAAAAAGCAATTAGAAAAGGAGGGTCTTTCTATGGAATCAAAAAACGTAATAAAAAAACATTCACAAGAAGGAACCGTTTTAGAAAATTTTACCTCATCGAAAATCGAAGAAGCAAATAAGGCAATTGTTCGGGAAGTTGAAAAAAGTTTAGAAGAGACTGTTTCAGAATTAGGACAACCAGCAAATCACTATCTGTCAAAAGATGAAGTTCAAAAAATGTTTGATGAACATTTTTCAAAAATTGAACAACTACTATCAAAATATATAAATAGTGTAGATGAAATAAAAGAGCCAACGATTGAACAAGCAGTAGAAGTCACAGAAAAACTCTCCCAAGAATTGAAACATCAAAATGAACGTTTTACTGATACATTAAGAACCGCTCTAATTATGAAGAAAAATGATGTGGTTTATAACTTACAAGAACATGTAGACGATTTTCGTTTGTTTATAAAGAATGGCATTAATAAACGTATGCTTCGGATTAATGACTTGATTAAACAATTTGCGGAAAAAATAGAACGTAAATTTGCGATTGAAGAAAAAATTCATCGGGTACATCCAAATGAAAAATATCAACAATGGAGTACGAACAAAAGTGAATCAGCAATTACTTCTGAGGAACAGAACAAAACAATTGATGGTAAAGAGCATAAAACTACTATTCATTTGACTAACACTAAAAAGAACAGACCAAAAAATAAATTTGAAGAGCGTGTTGAACGAGCTAGAGCAAAACAAGCAATCATAGAGAAAGAACAAGCAACTCTTTCAAAAGAAACACCTGAAGTTAAAAAAGGCTCTACTAGAAAAAAATAAAAACATAGAGAGGAGCAACTTTTTGAAATGCAGCAACTTACGAAAAAAAATGAACAGCCAACAATTCAAGAATTAATAAAATCAAAAAACTATAAGGGATTGTCTATGCATTTAAAAGAAGGCATAAGTGCTTATCTTGAAAGTGATACTTTTAAAAACTATCTGAATTTTATTTCTCAATTTCATAAATATTCTTCAAAAAATGTTCGCTTGATTTTGGAACAGAAGCCAGATGCACGTTATGTTGCAAGTTTTAAAAAATGGAATGAAATGGAGCGAAAGGTAAAAAAAGGTTCAAAAGCAATTTATGTCTATGCGCCAAGTACAGTTATAAAAAAAGATAAAGACGGGAATCCTGTTAAAGATGAAAATGGAAATATCATCAAAGAACAGCGATTTTTTTTGGTTCCTGTGTTTGATGTTAGTCAAACACAAGGAGAAAAAGAAATACCAAAACCTGTTTATCATTTAGAAGATAATTTAAAAGACCCAAAACGTTTCTCACAATTATTTAAAGGATTAAGTGAATTATCCCCTGTGCCAGTGAAAATTGAAGCAATAGATTCTGAGGCAAATGGATTCTATCGTGTGGAAGAAAAAGAGATTATCATTCAAGAAGGTTTAGGTCATGAAATGACATTGAAAACGCTTGCTCACGAAATTGCGCATGCGTTATTGCATGCAGATTCACAAGTAATATTCGGTGATTCGACTTATCGTCAACAAGAATTTGAAGCAGAGTCGTTAGCTTACATTATTTGTAATCATCTTGGAATTGATTCTAGCTCGTATACGTTTGGTTATCTTTCTTCTTGGACAACGCAAGGAAAAGACATTGATTTATTTGCGGAATCATTGGAACGAATCACACAACAAGCGCAACAAATGATTGATCACTTAGATAAAAAAATGACGATCATTTATGGAATTGATCCGCCAGAAAATAAATTTGAAGAGCGCTTAGCACTTGCGCAACTAAAAAGACAACAAGAAGAAAAAGATTTATCGGTCAGAAAAAGACCAGAAGTCAAAAATGAAAGTAGTGTATCGTCAGAAACAACATCTGAAGTTAATCAATCCACTGAAGTCGAAGAGACACAAGAGTCCCCAAAAGTGAATCGTCCTCAGTTGACGCATTGAATAACCGACTGAGGACGACGAAAAAGAAATTAGTAACAGGAAAAAATAAGGAGGGGGAAGAAAATGACCAATGAAGAATTTGAATTTATCTTAGCTCAGGTGTTACTGATAGATCCAATGAGTGATAAGCCAAAAATTCATAGCAAACGAAAAACGATGCCAAAACAACAAATGTTACGACGACTTGAAAAAATGATTCAGGCTTATGAAGAAGCTGAGGTGGACGTGGACTTAAGTTTGTACAAAGAAGCAGTTGAACGAATAAAGTCGATTCGTTCGGACAGAGAATACCGAGGTTTGATTCAGGAAATTGTAAATTGTTATGATCCTGAGTATGGGGTTATGGAAGAAACTCATATTCAGAATTATTCGTTTCCAGAAATTCAAGATGAAGAAAAAACAAATGAGAACGAAAAATTAATTTCAAATAATTTGTTACTCGATGAACAAAAAAGTCAATCACAGGAGAATTGGTTTCGCTCAATGATGAATTCTTGTTTTGGAAAAATGAAATCAGAGTAATTATTTTGTAGGCGAAACGGGGATTGGGGCAGGCCCCAAAAATTTAAAAGGAGCTCGATTTTTATCGAGTTCCTTTTAAAATATCGTAAGTGTGGCCACACTTGCCATGCTTGCAAAAGGTGAAAAACGTCTGAGCGTTTGAGGAAAAAATTTGTTTTTCCTCAAGAGGGGTGCAGGGGAGAAGCTCGGTCGCCCCTGCCGGCTCTAAAAAAGTTGTGGATTTTTGTTTTCGTTTTTTGAGTGCAGATTATTTTTATCATGTGATAAAATCCTCTTGGAGGTGTTTTTTCATGTTTGATAAACTTAATTTTTTCAAAAAAAAAGATGAGTTGCCTAGAGAAATTTGTCCAGAATGTGGTGGAACACTGATTGTGAGAAATGGAAAATATGGGGAATTCTTAGGATGTAATAATTTTCCTAAGTGTAGGTTTACAAAGGATATTCGAGAAGAAATTCCTTTTGAAGAATTAAGCGTGTCTATTTTAAAACATATTAATATTATTAGTGGTGAACAATTTTGTTTTAGATGTAAGAACAAAACAAGAGTATCTGGCCTGGGATTATTAAATGATGAAACTCAATTTTTAACTAAGTCTAATCTAAAAATTGCAGATTATGGTTTTGATGTTTATATTGTTCCGTGGTCAGAAATAATTGATCAATTTGATGATAATTTTAAAAGTTATATTCATGATCACTATGGCATTGAACGTAGATTTTCAAGAACGATTGGAGAATCATATTATGCAAATACGTGTAAGCACTGCAAAGTGATTCAAGGAGATAATTTTGTATATAAGGATACTGGACATGGTTCACCATTCAATTATTTCAGTAAAGAAAATTTGATAATTGAACAAATAAAAATATTATCCAATGAAAAGATAATTTCATGTTTTTTTGATACGGTGAATTCTCCGGTTCTTTATTACTTACCACGTTCAGAGATAAAAAAATCAAAATATTTTATTCAATAAGTTTTAGAACACAGCATTGTGTTCTAAAACTGTAGAAAAATGGAGTGGCTTAATTGCCAACTCCTTTTTTTTCTATAGTCTGATTCGTTTTTCTTTGAAAAAAGAACTTTGTTTAAAAATTATTTGAAAAAGTGAATTTTATAATTTCTAAAATCATTTTTATTTTTTTTATTGTAGCTAATTTTGACAATTCTAAGAAAGGTCGATTCAAAGTTGAGTAAAAAAATTAAGCGTAGAAGACCAATTGAAAAAAGAATTCGTTTTAATTCTGAAGAATGGAATTACTTAATTAAAAAAATTAAACGAAGTCCTTTTAATAATTTTCAAAATTTTGCAAGAATACTTTTGATCCAAGGTGAGATTCGATATGTAGATTTTTCTGATTTAAGACGATTAGTTAGTGCCGTCAATCGAGTTGGAAATAATATCAATCAAATTGCTCGATTGGCGAATCAATTTCAGGAAATTTCGCAAAAGGACATTGAGAGTCTTACTGAAGAAGTGAGTAGTTTAAAACGATTGGTTGAAGAAACACTAAAAGAAGAAATCAAGAAAGAGCGAAGTGTTTAAGCATGGTTTATACAAAAGCAATTCCAATCCATGGAGTAAAGCATTTGAGTCAACTAGAAAAATATATCGAAGATGCCATGAAAACAACTGTGGATGGAGAGAGTAGCCACTTGGATCATTTATTCAATTATATTGCTAATGAGAATAAAACAATGAGTAAGCAACTTTATTCGGGATATCAAATCATTGATATTAATAATGCTTCCAGAGAATTTTTGTTAACCAAAGAAACTATGTCAAAACAAAAAGGAACGGACATAGAATTTAATCCAAAGATCGAAAAAATGGAATGGAAACAAGCGAATATAGAAAATGGAGGTGGGAAAGGAAAACCAGTTTTAGGTTATCACCTCATTCAATCATTTTCTCCAGACGATAATTTGACGCCTGAACAAGTTCATGAGATTGGGCGTAAAACAATTTTGGAATTTACAGGCGGAGAATATGAGTTTGTGATTGCGACTCACAATGACAAAGATCATTTGCACAATCATATATTTGTCAATTCGACAAATATGGTGACGGGGAAATCAATGAGGTGGGAAAAACCTCAACGAAAAGATGGAACGACTTGGAATAAAACCAAAGAAGAATTTGAGCAAGTCTCAGATAAAATCGCGTCAAAGTATGGTGCAAAAATTATTACGAAGTCACCGAAAAACTCGCATAAGAAATATACCAAATGGCAGACGGAAACAATCTATAAAAGCAAAATCAAATCACGTCTTGATTTTCTGTTAGAACATTCGTCTGATATCAATGATTTTATTGAAAAAGCAGCGGCACTTCATGTATCAGTTGATTTTTCTAAGAAGTGGTCCACTTTTCGTTTGTTAGATGAACCGCAAATAAAAAATACGAGAGGAAGAAATTTATCAAAACGAGATCCAGAAAAATATAATCTTGATCGAATTGAACAACGTTTAAAAGAAAACGAAGGGAGTTTTTCTATTGATGACGTCGTGGAACGCTATGAAGAAAAAGAACAAGCGATTAAAAATGATTTTGATTACCTGGTTAAACTTGAAAGTTGGCAAATCGATCATGTAACTTCCAAAGGAATTTACTTAACAATCGATACAGGTGTAACAGAAAGAGGACAGCTATTTATTGGAGGGTACAAACTTGACCCATTGGAAAACGGGGAATATAATTTTTATTTTAAGCGAAGTGATATGTTTTACTTTATGAATGAGAAGAATTCTACTAAGAATAAATATATGACAGGTGAAACGCTTTTGAAGCAACTGAAGTTATATAATGGAACAATTCCATTACGGAAAGAACCACTTATTTCTAAACTGGATGATATTATTGCAGCTATTAATTTTTTAGCAGAACATGGTGTGAACGATAGTAAACAGATGGTACAGCTTGAAACAAAGTTGGAACGATCCTTAAAAGAAGCAGAAGCAAAGCTGAAAGAATTGGACCAAAAAATTATTGATTTGAATCAATTATCAAAAGAAATATTAATTGGAGAATCAAAGAATCGACGCTCAGAAGAGTCTGCATTGTCTTTTGATGAGATCAAAGAAGAAGTAAAAGCTGTGAAATTGAGTAAAGAAATTCTCCAAAACACATTTAATGACATTGTAAAAGATCTTGAATATTATCGTGAGATCCGAGCAGAATCAGAAAAAGAATTAGGGGCGGAAAAAAATTATCGGTTATAATGAGTAGTAGAAATCTTTATTTAAGAGCATTAACAAAAGAAACAGACGAATATTTGACAATTCCTACAGATTTTAGACGAACACAATTTGACGCAAATTAGATGTATTACTACATGGCTGATGATTGGGATGATCATATGTCTGATGTTGAGTATTCTCTGCGACAGTTTGTTTCTTTTGCAGCTGACTACGCTAAGATGTCTAAATCGAATAAATTTGAAGAACGTGTTCAAAGAGCGAATGAAAGGAAAAATAGCTTTGAGATAGGAAAAAATGTACTAGAAAATACAAAAATAAACAGAAATAATTTTAATGAAAAAGTATTGGTGAGTATTAATCAACCAATGCTTTTTTGTTTTGAAAAAATAGGGTAAAAATTACTGAAGTTTTTTTGTTTATTATCGCCTCCACATAAAAAGTATAGTCAAAGGAATGACTTTATTCAATTGACGAATGTTTTTTTGTCAAGGAGGGAATATGGAATTATTTGATGTTACAAAATATCAGTTGCCGTCTGAAGATATTGTTCAATGGGAAAAAACAAAAGAAAAATTAGGGATCTTTCTTTCTGAATATAAGAGTTCACGAGAAAAAATGGGAATTCCAACAAACCCTAAAATTCAAGAGCAATATTCTTTTTTACACAAAGAAAATGTTTCAAAAGAATTGTTTGATGATCCGTCTTATCAAGAATTTTTATTCCTTCATAAGATTTTTTTGACAGGATATTTAGCAATAATTCACCCTTATAAGCCAGAAATAACGGAACGAAGGAGAAAGATCTTTCTTTTGAGGTATTTGTATGGGTTATCTGTTTCTCTTGTCAGTGAAAGGATTCATTACCAAAAAAATATTATTTTAAGCGATTCAAAGCAAGCGTTGATTCAATTTACTTCAGCTTTATATTTGATCGTGCTAAAACAAATAAACGGACAGAAAGTAGATGATTCTTGTGGAGATTGATGATCTTTCTTATGAATTATATAAGATTAGAAATTTAGTAGAAAATCCGTTGATGAAGGAAAGAATTTCTTATCAAGTTTGGTTGATAAATAATAATGGAATAATTATTCCTGGGAATGAAATGGGGAAATATGCGTTACCTATAACAATGCTTCTCGAAGATCTTCAGCAAATTGAAAGAATAGAATCTAGTTTTGTGGCTAATCTATCGAGAAAATTACAACAAGAAATACAAAAAGAAGGAGTAGGGGAGTTCACTTTAGAAGAACTTAAAAATTACGAGTTTAGAGTTCAAAAAAAACATTTTTATCCAGGAGTAGACAAAAAGCAACATAAAAAAGGCTCGAGAAAAATTTAAACTTTTAGTCAACTTTTTCGTTCATTTTGACCAACAGTGTGATTGTTATTCTTTTTTTACAAGCTTGAATAAACGAAACACAGCTGTGGGAAAGGCAATGGATGAGAAAGAAAACACAATCTTTAACTTTTATCGATTTATTTGCAGGTGTTGGAGGTTTTAGATTAGGAATGGAGCGAGCGGGTCATAGATGTGTAGGTTTTTGTGAAATTGATAAGTATGCGAGACAAAGTTATAAAGCTATATTCGATACAACAAATGAGGTGGAAATGCATGACATTACAAAAGTATCAGATGACACTATTCGAGGATTCGGACATGTCGATATTATCACCGGAGGATTTCCGTGCCAAGCTTTCAGTCTTGCGGGGAAACGAAGAGGTTTCGAAGATGTTAGAGGAACTCTCTTTTTTGAAATTGCACGCTTCGCACATATTCTGCGACCAAGCTTTATATTCCTTGAAAACGTCAAGGGATTGCTTAATCACGAAAGAGGGACTACGTTCGAAACAATCCTCCGAACGTTGGATGGATTGGGGTATGACGTGGACTGGCAAGTGTTTAACAGCAAGGATTTTGTTGCACAAAACAGGGAACGAGTATTTATTATCGGATATTCTAGAAAATCAAGTGCCCGAAAGTTTTTACCTCTCACGGGAGAAAAAGAATCAACTAATCAAGAATCAGCAAAAATCAATCTAGCTGGTACAACGAACAAGAAAAATAATTTGAATACAAATATAAGAAAGCGAACCTATTATACAGATGGTTTAATCGGAACTTTGACAGCGACTGATTATAAGATGCCAAAAGAGATTGTTATAGGGAATGTGAATCCAAGTGGTCGAGGGATGAATGGACAAGTCTGTAGTTCGGAAGGACTTGCGCCAACATTAACAACGAATAAAGGAGAGGGAAATAAAGTGGCGATTCCGGTACTTTCTCCAGATAAACGAAATATACGTCAGCAAGGACGAAGAATAAAAAACAATCAAGAAGCTATGTTCACACTTACAGCTCAAGATCGACATGGAATTATTGTTGAAGGAAAGCTTGATGGAAATTATCGATCGTCTGTTACTGTCTACTCCACTGAGGGAATATCTCCAACGTTAAACACGATGCAAGGAGGAGGGCAACAGCCTAAAATTCTAGTTAAAGAAGCAACGAAAAAAGGCTATGCAATTGCGGAAGCTGGGGACAGTATCAATTTTGCTTATCCAAAATCGAATAAGCGTCGGGGACGGGTAGGTAAACAATCGGCACATACACTTGTAACAGGTGATCAACAAGCAGTCGTCACAAATGACTTTCAAATACGAAAGTTGACTCCGATGGAATGTTGGCGTCTACAGGCTTTTCCAGATTGGGCTTTTTTGGCTGCAAAATTTAATAGTAAAGAAATTGCAAGATATATTTTGGAAAATAGTTTAAATCATTATCAATGCGATTTTGAGCAGAAAATGTCAGATAGTCAATTGTATAAGCAAGCAGGTAATAGTGTGACAGTTGATGTAATCTACTACATTGCAAAAAATTTTCAACTTTTGTAGGAACATTCAGGGAAGCTTAAAGTACAATTTTGTTTTTATAGTATAAGTATCAAGACTTGAAAAAAAATGATTCAGGCCTGAATCGTAGAGGAGAAACCTATGATTCAATTAGATACGATTTACTTTGAAGACTGCTTAATTGGTATGGAAAAGATTGCAGATAATAGTATTGATCTGATTCTTTGTGATTTACCGTATGGTACAACTGCATGTTCCTGGGATACAATTTTGCCTTGGGACAAATTATGGAAGAACTATTTACGCGTTACGAAAGAAAACAGTGCAATTGTTTTATTTGGTGCAGAACCATTTTCGACTCAATTACGAATGAGTAATTGGAAAAATTATAAATATGATTGGTATTGGATAAAGAATACTGCGACAGCGTTCACTCTAGCGAAGAAACAGCCAATGCGTTCTGTAGAAACAATCTCTGTATTTTCTAAAGGGACACCTTCATACTATCCGCAAGGGTTAGAAAAAATAAAAACTCCTGAGAGCCAGATGAGGAAATACTCTGAAGGAACCGTCTATGAATCAAAATATTTAGCCGGAAAGGAGTATGTTCAAGAATTTACTGGTTACCCGAATAATGTATTGCGTTTTGACAAAGAATCAAAGAATACTTTTCATCCGACACAAAAACCTGTAAAGTTGCTTGAATATTTAGTAAAAACATACTCGAAGAAGGGGGAATTTGTCTTAGATAACTGTATGGGAAGTGGGACAACTGCAATTGCTTGTATCAATACAGATCGTCATTTTATTGGATTTGAGACAAATGGAGACTATTATACCAGAGCTATCGATAGAATAAAGAATAATGTGACGCAGCTAGAATTGTTTTAGTTAACTGGTAAAGAGAGAAATAAACAAAAAAGACAGTTATCCCAGATGAGATAACTGTCTCTTTTGTTATCGTAAAAGGAGTTTATATACAGTGTAATTATTGTAAGAAGTTAGTCTGAAGATATTTGATCTTCACGTTGTTTTAGCCAATCTTTTACTAATAGTATATCCTCGTCAGTTGCTAATTTTGTAATAAAATTCTTTGTAGCATATTTCTTATTTCTATATTGTTTTTCAGCAGCATTTTTTTGTTCATATTTCTTTATCGCTTTTCTTTGAGCTTCTGTTGTTTTGAGCGTTTCTTTCAAATACTCCACCTCATTTCTTCATTTAATATAACATAAAAAATATAAGAATATCCATATCATTTATCGACAATATATGGATATCCATATATAATTTGAGTATAAAGTTTGTGCTTAATGCAATAAAGGAGGAAATCATGAATTTAATTGATATATACAACGAAAGGACTTTAGAATATATCGGTTCTTTTGAAAAGACAGACAAAAATATCATTAATTTTGTAGCAAGTATACCCCCACACAAAAATATTCGATTAGTAGAATGTTCTACCGATAATTTGATACTTACTACAATCGGCAATTTTCTAGATTATGTACCGAATCAAGAGTGGTTACAAAAAATCCTAGCTCGATTAATCGAAAAACAAACTGGAAAACTGCCGATTGAAAAAGTTATTATTTACAATCGCTATGAAGAAATGAGGTAGAAAAAGAATGAAAAAACAAAGAAAAAGCTTATGGGGCATTTTAGCTTTTGTTGGATTGCTCGTGGTTGGTTCTGAATGGAATCAATCACCAGTAGATTTGAGTAAAACTTTTCGTGAAGTAACACAGTTTTTTGTTGATAAGCCAGAGAAAGAAGTTATTGTAGACAATGGACAGGAACAGGTAAAAACAGTCAATCACAATCAGCCAAGTTTTTCTGAAGAAGAGTTGTCTTTGAAAAACGGGGAATGGCAAAGGTTCTCGAACTTAGATGGTTTAAACCGCGTGGGGGAAGCAAATGCTATGTTACACAAAAGTATGATGCCTACTGAAGAACGAGAACGATTATATATTAATCCTACCGGTTGGAAACAAAAGAAGATGAAAAATGGCGATTATTTATATAATCGATGTCATTTGATTGGTTACCAATTGACTGGAGAAAACAATAATCCTAAAAATCTTATGACAGGTACACGTTCGTTTAATACTCCGTCAATGGTCGAGTATGAAAATCAAATCGCAGAATATTTGCGAAAAACAGGAAACCATGTGCGCTATCGTGTCACGCCTGATTTCCGAGGGAAAGAACTTGTCGCAAGAGGCGTACAACTGGAAGCTCAAAGTATTGAAGACAATCGAATTTCGTTCAATGTGTATATACACAATACACAAGAAAGTTATACAATCGATTATTTGACCGGTTCGTCAAGAGTAACTACTAAGGAGTGAAGAACATGTACCAATTTTCAAATCGAGAATGTTTTTGGGGAAGATATTTGATTCCAATCAATCAATTCAATCAACGATATCATTGGCCACCAAGCTATATTAAGTGTGATTGTTCCGAGTTGGCAGAACACCAAAGGAGAAGAAATCAAGGGCATTTCTACCCGACGTATATTTGGAAATGTTCTAACTGTAAAAGGCAGTATCGTTTGATTCGTGGGACAAGAAATTTCGAAGAGATAACCAAAAAAATTGAAAAAGGTTAATTAAAGCGATTTGACAAAAAACAGTCCTTATTTATCGAAATAAGGACTGAGGAATAAATATGAAAATTAATTAAAAGTATTAGCAAATTTATTGTAAACAAAAAGGAGAAAAAATTCAAGATGAATAAACGACTAATTGTTGCACTGATTTTAGTAAGCATGATCACACGATTGTTACCTGGCATGATTCAACTAGGACTTTTTTCTAGTTTATTCATTTATTTGTTTATGTCCTGGGATGAATATATGTACCACTACGGAACGAAAAAAAGAAGGGAGTTTTCTAAATGAAAAAAGGTGATTCAAGTCCACATGTGGATCTAATAGCTCCACATGTGGAAGAAAAAGTAAGAATTGATTGTTTAGTTTCAAGAGAAGTAAAAGAAATGTGGGATGAAATTGTTGCAAGAGATAGAGAAAAAAGCAATGTGCGGTATTATCCTGCTCATACGTTCGAACGAATCGTTCGTGGAGAATATCAGGTGATGAAATGGAAAGATGTCAATAAAGTAGACACAAAAAGAGCAGATACTTAAAGACTTTCAAAGTAAAGAGCCTCCTTTTCATTTGGTGTAAGCATATCTAATGTTCCATGAGGACGTTTGGTGTTATAGA
>NZ_JAAKDW010000018.1 GCF_011038845.1 Enterococcus sp. ZJ1622 | reverse complement strand
CGGGCAATGTCCACATTGTTGACGACCCAGTCTTGCCACACATCGCCACTTTGTCCCTTGATGTTATCTACACCTGTCGAACCGCGGTAAAGCACCGTTACTTCTTTGACTGCCAGTCTTTCCGGCAGAGGCGCAACCGGAGAAACGAAACGGTCCGTGTGGGTGATGACAAAAGATTGTTCGCCGGAGGGCTTGTTGATGACTTGGGAGATGTAGCCGATTGTCTTTTTATTTTCATCAATTTTTATTGGGTAGCTAATTTTCAAATTATCGTACTCTTTTCTAGCAATCATTACTTTTTCCTCATCTGTGTACATTTTTTTCTCCTTTTTCTTCTCCTTCTTGTAGTAATCGATCTAAGATTGGGGAATAACTAGAAGAGTCAACTTTTACATCGCGTTTATCATATTTCATCAATATAGGGTGATAATCTAATTCTTCCTTTCCGTTAATATGAATAGTCAACATGATTCCACCCATCGGATTTTTACTGATACTTGTATAATCTACTTCATATGATTGAATGATTCCTTCTGAAGAAAAAGCATTCCTATCTAAAATGATTAGACTCCTTTCTATAGCTTTTTTTGCTTCCTCACTTTTTACGACTTTGATCATTTCTTCATGTAGCTTTTCTGCTTTGTTTTGCTTGTCTATCACTAATTTTCCTCCTATTCCTAAAAGTATGAGTACGCCGATCAGTGGGATCAACCACCGTTTTCTCTTTTTCACGTTGGGCTCCTTTTGTAGTTTGATTAATTATTATTTTTACTGGGTCAGATTCTTTATAATCTTTATAATCTTTATATTCTTGTTCAGCTATCATTACTCTCACCTGATCTGAATAATTACTTGACATGTTTATCTCCCTCCAATAATTTTTCTAAATCAGAAGAATTGCCACCGCCCCCGTCTTCTAACTTGCCACTCTCGTTCTTTTTCAAGGTAAAAAACACATAAAGATTTTCTTTACTGTTAGCAAGTATAGTTACATTTATCCCACTCATCGGATTATTTTCTATACTGTCGTAATCGATTTCATAAGTTCGTATTACTCCTTCTGGGGTCAGTGCTTTAGGGTCCAAGTTCTTCAAACCTTCTTCAAAGACCTGTTTTGCTTCCTCACTTTTTACGACTTTGATCATTTCTTCTTGTAGTTTTTCTGCTTTGTTTTGCTTGTCTATCACTAGTTTTCCCCCTATTCCTAAAAGTATGAGTACGCCGATCAATGGAATCAGCCACCATTTTTTCTTTTTCACGCTGAGCTCCTTTTATTGTTCTAAAAAATTGGATTCATTTTTCCTTATTTTACTGTACTACAGACGATTACTTATTTTTGCTCAACATGGAGGTTTTCTTTTATCATTTTTTGAGCTTTTATCGAAAAAAATAGCAAAAATCGGGTTTTCTTCTTTCACCATTTCATTAGTTTTTTTAAATAGCAGAAACTTGAAAAATGGATAGCTCACAGAAACAAATGTTTCACTTTTAGCTTAACAGTTATGCAAGCGCGAACAAATTGTTTTTCTAATCTTTCTGATGAATCTTATTTCCCCTAAATACAGGCATCAAGAGTATCATTTCCATTATTCTGCTCTTTTTGGTTGTTATGTATGATTATTTCCTTTGCATTATTTGTTATGAATGAATGACTTACGTGGGAAACAAGGAACCAAGATTGACATTGGCTTGGCACTCATATCGTTAAATTTAAGAAACTTAGGAAAATACATGGAGAGGAAGAGACGTAAAGAAGAAAAAACAAGTCCGATTTTGAAATTAACCATCAAAATCGGACTTGTTTTCTTTTGGAGAAAGGATTGTTATCCCACTCTCTTTTTCCGAATAAACGGTGTTCCAGAAGTGGGAAGAGCAGGTTTCTCCTGTTTCTTCACTGACTAAGTCACGTGACTTGCCATTTTATTTTCGGCTGTAGTTTTGTACTTCAGCTGCCATCGCATCGACAAATACATTCAGCTCTTCTACAGCTGTTTCTTTGCTTCCGTAGCGACGGACATTGACTGAAGCATCTTCCATTTCCTTATCACCAACGACTAATTGATAAGGGATTTTTTGTGTTTGGGATGCACGGATCTTGTAACCCATTTTTTCATTTCGGTCATCTACTTCCACACGAAGACCTTTCATTTGCAGACGTTCTTTTATTTCATAAGCATAATCTCCATGTGCATCAACTGAGACAGGAATGATTGTTGCCTGGATTGGTGCCAACCAAGTAGGGAATGCTCCTTTGTATACTTCTGTCAAATAAGCAACGAAGCGTTCCATCGTGGATACGATCCCTCGGTGGATAACGACCGGACGATGTGTATTCTCGCCGTCTTCACCTACATAAGTCAGATCAAAACGTTCAGGAAGCAAGAAGTCCAGCTGAATCGTCGACAATGTTTCTTCTGTTCCTAGAGCTGTTTTTACTTGTACGTCCAGTTTTGGTCCGTAGAATGCCGCTTCGCCTTCTGCTTCAAAGTAGTCGAGTTCCAATTCATCCATTGCGGCTTTCAGCATTGATTGTGCTTTTTCCCACATTGCGTCGTCATCAAAATATTTATCTGTATTTTTCGGATCACGATAGCTTAAACGGAAACGATAATCTGTGATGTCAAAATCAGCATATACGGCAACCATCAATTCAAGTGTACGTTTGAATTCGTCTTTGATCTGATCTGGTCGTACAAAAGTATGTCCATCATTCAGTGTCATTTCACGTACACGTTGAAGACCGGACAAAGCGCCTGATTTTTCGTAACGGTGCATCATACCTAATTCAGCGATACGGATCGGTAATTCCCGATAAGAATGGATCGTATTTTTATAGACCATCATATGGTGCGGACAGTTCATCGGACGTAGGACAAGCATTTCGCCGTCGCCCATATCCATTGGCGGGAACATGTCTTCCTGATAGTGATCCCAGTGTCCAGAAGTCTTATACAATTCGACATCGCCCATGATTGGTGTATAGACGTGCTGATAACCAAGACTTACTTCCTTGTCCACGATATAACGTTCGATCGTACGGCGGATTGTTGCACCTTTTGGCAGCCAGAATGGCAATCCTGAACCGACTTCTGGGGAGACCATGAATAAATCAAGTTCTTTTCCTAGTTTTCGGTGGTCTCTTTCTTTTGCTTCTTCACGCATACGGATGAATTCTTTCAATTCTTTCTTGTCAAAGAATGCTGTCCCGTAAACTCGCTGCATCATTTGGTTGTCTGAGTTTCCGCGCCAGTAAGCACCTGCGACAGAAAGAAGCTTGAATACTTGGATACGTCCTGTTGACGGCACGTGTGGTCCACGGCATAGATCGATGAATTCGCCTTGCTGATAAGCTGTGATGACTTCATCTTCTGGTAATTCGCTGATCAATTCGACTTTGTAAGGATCGCTTGCAAAGATATCCAATGCTTCTTGTTTTGATAAGACACGACGTTCGATTGGAAGATTTTCTTTGACGATCTTCATCATCTCAGCTTCGATCGCTGGCAAGTCTTCTGCACTTATCTGGTTTTCTCCATTATCAGTATCGTAATAAAATCCTGAATCGATTGCCGGTCCTACACCAAAATGGATATTTGGATACAGACGGCGCATAGCTTGGGCCATCAGATGAGCAGCTGAGTGACGTACCAATCCTAATGCGTCTTCGTGATCTGGTGTGACGATCTCGATACTTGCACCTTCTTCGATAGGGCGTGACAAGTCGATCAACTGACCGTTCACTTTACCTGCTAATGCTTTTTTCGCTAAACTCTTTGAAATGCTTTCAGCAATCTCTGATGTGGTGATCCCGGATTCAAACTCTTTGACTGCGCCATCTGGAAAAGTAATTTTTATCATGAAAATTTCCTCCTTTGGATTTTTGACTGATCAGAAAACCACCCAATAAAAAAAGTCCTAGCATCTCTACTAGAGATACTAGGACGATACACTCGTGGTTCCACCTAATTTTGAACGTTATACGTTCCTCAAGCGTGATAACGGTACGACCGCCTTTGTTTCGACAAAGGTTTCGAAAGTGGTCATCCTTTGGTTTTCTCCTGGAAAAGTTTCAGCCTAGCTTTTCCTCTCTTGTCGAAGACTCTCAAATTCAGTTGTCTTTCTCATCAATCAATTATGTGTTTATTTAACCACTAATAAAAAGAAAAATCAAGTCTTCAAAGAAACTTATTTTTTCCATTCACCGTTCACACCGTAAGTGCCTTTTTTCATTTCGTTGATAATCACATGAATATGTTCTTTCGGTGCTTGGGTATTTTTATGAACAGCTTCTGTAATATCTTTCATCATATTCTCTAATTGTTCTGGGCTACGTCCTTCGACTAGCTCGACATGTACAAATGGCATAATCTTTTCTCCCTTTTCTGTGGTCTTTTTCATTTTGATTCTATCATATAATCAGCAGATTGGGTATGACCTCTTTTTCCTTTTTTGGCTCGCAAGGCACTCAAGATCGAGACAGTATCCACTACTTCTTGAAGCACTGCGCCAAATAATGCAGGAATCACTCCAGTACTGGCTACGAGCATCAAGAAAACACAAATGAATATCCCGATGAGAACAGATTGCTTAGCGATCCGCATCGTTTCTCTTGAAATCTCTATTGCATCTGCCACACGCGTCAGATCATCTTTCAAAATGACTGCATCTGCACTTTCGCTAGCAGCTGTCGAGCCATGTGCGCCCATCGCGATCCCGACATCTGCGACAGTCAAAGCAGGCGCATCATTGACGCCATCACCAACCATCGTGACTGGTCTTTTCTCTTTAGGAACTTTTTCCAATAGTGCCAATTTGTCCTGGGGCAAACAACGGGAATGGACAGTATCCAGACCAACTTCATCGGCAATTGACTGAGCGATAGCTGGACCATCACCTGTGATCATCATCAATTCACTGATTCCCATATTTTTGAGTATGCGGACTGTTGTCTTTGCTTCTGGGCGGATCGTATCTGAAAAACTGATCGTACCTGCAAATTTCCCATCGATAGAAACGTAAATCGCTGTTTCTGCAGATATGGCTTCTGTGGCATGGATGAAAGATGCACGCCCTACTTTGACTTTCCGGTCATTGACAATCGCCTGGATTCCTTGTCCAGTCACTTCTTTTAATTGGGTGACTGGAAACAATTGCTGCTGGTTTGCATATCTTACTAATGAACGGGCTAGAATATGACCTGACTCTTGCTCTGCGCTTGCTGCATACTGCAGTAATTCCGCTTCTTCTATCCCTTTTTCCGGCTTGATGTTCGTTACTTCCAATGTCCCTTTAGTGATCGTGCCAGTTTTATCAAATGCAATGGTTCTTGTCCGTGCCAGCTTTTCGATGGTGGTTCCTGTTTTTACGACGATCCCGTTTTTGCTAGACCGGCTCATCCCTGCAACTAAAGCGATAGGTGCTGAAAGGATCAACGGGCAAGGAGAAGCGACCACCAGTACTTCTGCGAATCGTAATGGCTCTTTCGTCACCCACCAGGAAATGCCGCCGATCAGATAGGCCACTAAAGTAAACGGTACTGCATAGCGATCTGCCAGACGAACAAAGTGAGCTGGTTTTTCTTTTGATTCTTCGACTAATTTGATGATCATCTGATATTGACTGTCTGCTGGACGTTTTTCTACAATCATCTGTATCGAGTCATCTCCATTGATCGAACCTGATAACAGCGAGTCCCCTCTCTTTTTTAGTATTGGTTTCGATTCTCCAGTCAATGAAGATTCATCGAAAGCGGATTCTCCTTTGATGACTTTTCCGTCAGCTGGAACTAGTTCTCCTGGTTTGATCAGCAGGATATCTTGGATTTTCACTTCATCGATCGTGAGTTCCTGCACCTGTCCATTTACCAATTTATGCGCAGTCCGAGGGGTGTTGTCCAGCAAAGTCTGTAATTCTCTGCTTGCTCGTTTGTTGGCATAGTCTTCTAAGCTGTCACCACCTGTCAGCATGACTAAAATCATCAAGCTTGCCCAATATTCTTTCACCAAAAGAGTCGCAACGATTGCGGTGATCGCTAAGATATCTACACCATATTTTCCTGAGCGCAGTGTCTTGATCATTTCCAGAAACATCAAAAAAGCAAGTACTCCGCCAGTGACGGCGATGATCCCAAAAGCGATCGCAGGCTGGTCAAATACAAATTCACTGACCAAAGCTATAAGACCTATGGATAAAGTCAAAAGAAATTTTTTAAAATGTGTCATCGTTCCTGCCTCCTCTTCTCAAGAATAGTCACTAAGAAGTATTTTTTAAACTGATAAGCCTTAGATGAAAACAACTCTCACTCTCAGCTAGCGAAAAACAGCTGCTTGCTTTTTCTGCTTTTATACCCAAAAAGTACCTTTTTCTGACAAACTGTGCTATACTTTTAATTCGTTATTTACGGCGGAAGGAGCAAACGATGCAATGAATGAAAGACAACTAGAACAAGCGCATGTGGATGAGACCATCCAGCTGATCCAGCTTGAACAGCAGCTGCTGAATAGCAAACAACAAGAATTGACGCAGGAAATGAACGACTCGACAAAAGATACAGCCAGTCACAAGATCCGAGCTGGTTCCAACGAGGCTTTTTATGAATCTGCTGTCGAATACCGCCAACATGAGCAAGAACTGCTTTTGAAATACCACACACTTGATGCACAGCAAAAACGCCTGCAAACGTTAGAAGTGATGGAAAACAACCCTTACTTTGCACGCATTGACTTTAAAGAAGAAAGTGAGACAGAAACACTTTACCTAGGGATCGCTTCCTTGCGGGATCTCACCGAAGACACGATCGTGATCGACTGGCGAGCGCCTATTGCAAATCTTTATTATGAAGGTGAGATCGGCACAGCTTTTTATGAAACAGATACGGAAAAAATCGATGTGGATCTACAGTTGAAACGACAATTCAAGATCAAAGATGGCAAGATTTTATCGATGGTCGATACTTCAGAAGTAATCAATGATGATTTTCTGCTGGAGATCCTCGATGACGCGTCTAGCGCACATATGAAAAATATCGTCTCTACGATCCAAAAAGCGCAAAATGCGATCATCCGTGATACAACAAGCAAGGTCATGCTGATCGAAGGAATCGCCGGAAGCGGAAAAACATCTGCCTTGCTGCAGCGGATCGCTTTCTTGCTGTATCATAATCGAAAATGGCTGGATGCGGAAAACGTCTTGTTGTTTTCACCTAACCATCTGTTTTCTGATTATATTTCTACGGTTTTACCTTCATTGGGGGAAAGTGGCGTACCTACGCAAACTTTTAAAAATTACTTAGCGCAACTATTGCCTGAATTCTCACTTATTGAAGAAGATCAGCAGGAAAACGGCTTTTTATCTGGAGAAAAAGACCCGATCCAGCTGTTGAAAAGCGGGTTGACGCTTGTCGAACAAATCGATGCATACATCCAGACAATCACAGGGTTCGGCCCGTTATTCCGTGATATGAAAATCAACGGACGCACGATTTTATCCAAAGAATCGATCCGTCAATGGTATCAGGAAACTAATGAGCTGCTGCCTTTACATCAGCGACTTTCTCTGCTGCAGACGAAACTGCTGAAAAAATTGGGCGGTCTCCAAAAAGATGAGACTCGCCAGCAATGGGTAAAGGATCTGGCAGAAGAACAGCTTCAAGACCTGTATGCCACCGATCCGAATCTTGAATACACGGAACAAAAAGAAAAATCTTTACGCAAAAAACTAGCGAATCAGATCGTACGTAAAAAATTCCGTCGCGTCCATCGTGGAATCGATCAGTACCAATTTGTTAATATGACGAAACAGTATCTCCATTTTCTGCAAAGCGTCCCCACTGATCTTCTTTCACGACATGGGATCAGTGATTCTGTCTGGCAAGAACGTTTATCAGAAGTACGTACCCATCTGCGTCAGCGAGAATTGAAGCAAGAAGATGCTGTCTTGTTCTTTTTATTGATGCGGCGCACTTATCCTGTTCTGGTGGCTCAAAAAGCACGGTATATCTTTGTTGACGAGATGCAGGATTTTGCTCCGTCACAAGCAGCCTTGCTTCAAGCAATCTATCCAAAAGCGAATTTGACTTTCTGTGGAGATTTGAATCAGAACGTCTTTGGGAATGAAACGATTGTCGGTTCACTGGATCGTTTATTCACTGATCGAGAGGTTACCCGTTTCCAATTGACGACTAGTTATCGTTCGACAAAAGAGATCACTGATTTTGCCAATCATTTCTTATCGAAAGAAGACCGAGTGGAAACGACTGCCCGAAAAGGCGATGTTCCACGAATCATCCAAGGTATGACCCGAGAAGCAGACTTGAATTGGCTAGCTGAAACACTTGAACATTCAGATGGAAAAGCGCGCTATTGGCGTACAGCGATTATCGGCAAGACACAAGAAGAATGCCAACAGCTGTATGATCAGCTCCCAGAAAAACTGAAAGAGCAAGTTCAGCTGATACTGGACGAAGGCGACTTCATGAAACGTTCGATCGTCCTTCTTCCTGCCTTTTTAGCTAAAGGATTGGAATTTGATCGAGTATTCTTATGGAATATCGATGCAGATCATTTCTATTCTGAACAAGACAAGCTGATCCTGTATACGATGTGTACCCGTGCGATGCATGAACTGACGCTCTTCACTTCTCTAAATGAAAGTCCGCTTCTGCAAGGCATGGCTATTGAAAATTACGAAAAACTGGTACTATAACTAAAAAAAAAAGCTGCATCTGGTGAAGGCGCAGCTTTCTTTTTATGGTTCTATACTAAGCCGATCTCATTTTTAGAAGTAGCGATACCATTCGTGAATATGATGGTGAAATATGAACCGATTGGACCTGAGGTATTCGTTTCCCACGTGAGCGTCTGAATGGTTTCTGCTTTACCGTCTTTATATTCTGCGATAGCATTCGGCTGTCCGAATTTTTGAGTTGCTTGTTCGATAGAAAATTTTTTGTTCATCTCGATTTTTTCAAATTCATCAGCAGATACAGCCTTTTTCTTGTCGTAAGCAACATATAACCCTGAGACAGCTTTTTCGACGATATTTCCATCTTCTACGCCAACTGTCAATTTCGCTCCCACTTCTCCAGTTTGATTACTGCCCCAAGTATAGACTGTTTCTGCATTGCCAAAATCATCGGTCGCTGATTCTGTATAGATTGGTTTTCCCAATTTCTTGTTTGTCTCTTTCAGCTGACCACCGATTGCTAGCCGATCATATTGCGTTTTGAGTTCTTTGGCTGTTTTTTTCTCTACTACAGTTAATTCAGCTGCCGCTTTTTTATCTTGATGTTTTGAAATCGCGACAAAAGCCACAGACAGTAACAACACGATGACGATTCCACTGATGATTCCTGTACGCTTTTTATTCAAATCGTTTCCTTCTTTCTTTTGTTTCTTTTACTAGTAAGGTACTTTTTATTATATGAAACGATCATATTATTTTTTTGCTAAAATTTATTTACGCTGATAGGTTCATTCATTTTTATGAAATGGACGTTACTTTACACAAAAAAAAGAAGACCAGGACCTATGAGTGTCTGATCTTCTTTGGTTGATATAAATGCAATATACAAAAATAATTTCTCATAAATATCGATCTAATTCTGTTTCCGGGTATTTTAATTTCACCAATGAAACGATCATCCGCAATTCTTCCATGTTCTCAGGATACTCGGGATCGAATACTTTACTGTGTCGCCCGATACCGCCATTATCGATCAGACGATAGATACGATTCCATTCGATGAACTGATCGATGGTTTGGAAGTTACTGATCGGATAGCCGCCACTGTCGAGAATCTCTGATACTCGAAAAGCTAAGTACGCACTATCGACGATTTTTGCTTTCTTTGAGCCATATTTTTCATTTTTTTCAACTAGTATTTTCTCAGGACGATACTTCAAGCTCCACTCTAACAGTAAAAAGAAAGCTTCCATCCGATAGTCTTCTTCAAATAGCCGAAATGCTGAATCAGAACGTCTAAAAAGCAGCGGAATCAAATAATCTCTTTTATAGATCAGCATCGGTGCCCGGTCCACTATACATTCTAAATAACGGTTCAGGTAGCCTGTCCCGACATAATTCCCTAAACGGTAGCCTTCTACACCGAATCGTGCATATTTTTGTGCGATCTTTGAGCAGTCAGTGATATTGACAGCCAACTCTTCCACTTTCTGGTAACCGCTTAGAATACGTTCAAAAGGCTCTAGATTGATTTTTGCTTCCATAATTATTCCCCGCCTATATTCCACATTACTACGTATCATTCTGCAACGATACTTGTACCCCAATCATACCACAGGTTGAAATAGAATAGAAAATAATTCACATAAAAAAGAGCAAGACCAAAGCTTTCACCTTCGTCTTGCCCTTTACTGTCGACTGCAAAAAAGACCGTCAACTCCGATAGATCAATCTTCTAAAGCGACATTGTGGAACACATGTTGTACATCTTCCAAATCTTCCAATGCATCGATCATTTTTTCAAATGTCTCTTGATCTTCTGCAGATAATGTGACTTCGCTTTGAGGGATCATTTGGATCTCAGCGATCGAAAAGTCTGCGATCCCTTTTTCTTTCAATGCTTCTTGGATACTATGGAAATCAGCGACTTCACCATAAACGATGATCTGTCCGTCTTCTTCCATCACATCTCGCACATCGATGTCTTTTTCCATCAGATATTCAAGGATCTCATCCGCATCATCGCCTGCAAAGGCAAAGATAGCCGTGTTATCGAACATGTAGGAAACAGCACCTGAGACGCCCATGTTCCCGCCGTTTTTACCGAATGCTGCGCGTACATCTGCAGCTGTACGGTTTACATTGTTTGTCAGTGTATCTACAATGACCATTGAACCGCTTGGACCGAATCCTTCATAGCGCAATTCGGAGTATGTTTCATCTCCAGAACCTTTTGCTTTTTCAATTGCTCGGTCGATAATATGTTTTGGTACATTATAAGTTTTAGCGCGGTCAATGACGAAACGTAATTTTTGGTTGGCGTGTGGGTCAGGATCACCTGATTTTGCTGCTGCGTAGATTTCAATCCCAAATTTTGCATAAATTCGGCTGTTATTCGCATCTTTCGCAGTTTTCTTTGCTACGATATTTGCCCATTTACGTCCCATATTCTCACTTCGCTTTCTAATTTGATAATTTCATAACGCAAAAACGTCCTGTTTCATTATACTTGTGAAACTTGTTTCTGTGAAGCTTTTTTTCTTTCTTCTTCGTTTCTTGCTGTATTCAACGAGATAAAGGAGGTCGGCCGAAATTCTGCTCAGCGATTTCCCCTCCTAATTGATAGATCTGATCACTTCGAACTAGCAATTTGGCGTTTTTTGCTTCTTTCTTTCCGATCCGGGAATAGCTATCGATTCCTTTTTTTTCTTTCAGGAATCTCTTACCAGTCTCGGTGAAGCCCAATATACGGATATACTGTTTTTCTTGTTGTACACGTAATTCCTCGGTTTGGATGTTCAGCAGAGCATAGCAAGCCAGGCGCTGGATCCGTGTCCAAGTATAGCGCTTGGTCTTCACTAGTGAGACGAATTCAGAAAAACTGTCTGCTTGTTTCGCAGCTTCTTGCATTCGGACTTCCAGACCTTCCGTCATTTGATAGATTTTTTTCAATGAGTCTAAATTGGAAGAGATCAGCTGATAACGAAGATACGGCCAATAGGTTTCCCATGTTTGCAGCGACTGGCTTGCTATATCAGCCGCTGTCTGCAAAGGGACATAAGCAGACACCGATTCTCCATTACTGATAGCTTTCCGGATAGCAGTTGCGCTGGCAATCGTTTGATCTGAGAAAGTTTCATCATGATAATCCGCACTTTTTCGCCGAATCGGAAATAATGCCATCGGCTGGTCGTATTCGGCATTTTCTTTTGCATAGCTCAGCCCAAGGATATGATTCGGAGAAGAAAAATCCAAGCTGATTTTGGGATACAAAGTACGAAAGACTTCTGTCATTTTTTGCGGATAGCTCATCGCTTGGTTTGGCAGCTGATGAAATGCTTCGTTGATCTGTTGTTGATTCTCTTTTACAAATCTGCCGAAACGCTCATAATCGAATAGCTGACTTTCTTCCGTCCCGAAACATAAAGCGTCACATGACAGTTCTTGTAAAAGACGTACGGCTCCTTTTGCAAAATAATCTGCAGATTGTACAGACCACTCCACGGGCAATTCGATCACCAGATCGACCCCATTTTGTAACGCCGCATCCGCGCGGTGCCATTTGTCCAATAGAGCTGGTTCGCCTCTTTGAAGAAAATTACCACTCATCACCGCGATGACGATCTCTGCATCGGTTTCTTTTCTAGCCATTTGAGCATGATACCGATGCCCGTTGTGGAATGGATTATATTCCACTATTATTCCGCAGCTTTTCATCAAATCCTCCTTCCTTTTTGTTTCGTTAAAAAAAGAAGCTGTGCTGAACGCATCCAGACATAGCTTCTTCATAGATAGACGCACATTTGAACGTGTCTATTCTTTATATGCGACAAAGAACCAGCGCTTAGATGCATCACTTGGTGCTTCATCTGTGAAATCTGCGAATGCCTCGACTTTCGAGAAGCCACTGTTTTCCAGCATTCTCAAGTAGCTTTCTAATGGATAAGTCCGCTCTTGGTGTAATTCATCTTCTCGAATGAATTTTCCATTACCTTCTTGTTCCTCTATGAAAAAAGTCAGAAAATGTTCGATACTGTGTTTTTCTTCCCCAGAATAGCTGTCCCACAAGAAAGCAAAGTTTTCACCTTGATAATGATAGCTGTATTCCGGAAAAACTGTATCGATCTGATGGATGGAATGGACATCGAATAAAAAGCGGCCATCATCTTCAAGGGCCTGATATACTTCATCAAAGACCTGCTGGACATCCTGTGCGTTTTTCATATAGCACAAAGAATCCGAAAAGCACGTGATTGCCTGATACTGACCGATTTCTGACAGATCCAGCATATCTCCTTCGACAAACTGGATAGAAACATCCTCTTCATATGCACGCTGGCTGGCGATCATCAGCATTTCTTCAGAAAGATCCAGACCTGTTACATGATACCCGTCTTTTGCAAATGCAGTGGCTAAAGCGCCCGTTCCGCAAGCTAATTCTAAGATATCTTTCGTCTCAGCAGGCAGATGCCGTTTGGAAAAAGCAAGCCACTGCTGATAGAGCGTCTCATCCATCACTTCGTCATAAATAAACGCAAATGTTTCGTAGGCCATGTTAGTCCAACCATTCATTGAGGTCGACTAATGGCGCATCTGACCATAGTTTTTCCAAGTTATAGAAGCTTCGTTCTGGTGCATGGAAGACATGGACGATCACATCTCCAAGATCGATCAAGACCCATTTTCCGCCTTCTTTTCCTTCAATCCGTTTGACTTCATAACTGCTTTCTTCTTCTTTGTCGATGATTTCTTCTGTAATTGCGTTGATTTGGCGTTCACTGTTTGCCGAACAGATCATGAAGTAATCTGCTAGTAACGATACTTCTTTCACATCTAAGGCGATGATATCCTCTGCACGTTTTGAATCTGCTGCTTTTACCGCAATTTTTAATTGTTCTTTGCTATCTATGATGATTTCCTCCTAAAAATGTGGCTCTGATTACTTTTTAGCCACCCAATGATTATATGTTTCGATTGTTTTTGGATAAATTTGCTGCTCTTGTTCAATCAGATGAGCAAGCGTATGTTTTGTCTCGAATGCGACGGCTTCGTCTAAGTCAACTAGAGCGATCTCTCTTGCATCTTGTACACCCGGAAAATCCCGACCCGGCTCGATGTAGTCTGCAACGTAAATGATCTTGTCCAATAACGACATCTCAGCTGCTCCTGTCGTATGGACACGGATCGCGTGAAGGATTTCTTCATCAGTGATACCGAGTTCACGTTCGACAAAAGAGGCGCCGACGACACCATGCCAAATCGCGTTTCCATAATGGAGCAATTCGGGATCATACGCGTCACGTTTGATCACTGTGATGAATTCGTCGTCTGGACGTTCTTTGGCGTAATCATGCGTCAAAGCGGCAATACTTGCTTTTTCCGGTGATCCGCCGTATTTTTTTGCAAGAGCAACTGCCGTTTCTTCTACACCTAACACGTGTTTGAATCTGCGTTCGCTCATTCTCATCTGGATTTTTTGCATCAGAACTTCTCGCGAATAGGCAGTATAGTTTTCACTATAGTTCATGTTGATACAGCCCTTCTTTCTGGATATAATCGATCACTTTATCAGGAACAAGATAGCGCACGGAGCATCCCTGGCTGATTTTCTGACGGATTTTGGTCGAACTGATATCGATCTCCGGAACGTCGACCCAAATCACGGGATAAGGCGTTTCCGTTCCATAACCTGCCCGTCGTATCCCCACGAAATTCACCATTGTAGCTAGTTCGTCGATTCTATGCCATTTCGGCAGGTATTCGACCATGTCGCCTCCGATGATAAAGTAATAATCTGTATCTGGATTGTTTTGCGTCAAGGCTTTCATCGTATCGTACGTGTAGCTTTTTCCGCCTCGCTCCAATTCGATCGTCTCGATTTGCAAAAAAGGATTGTCCTCTATGGCAAGTTCAAGCATATTCAGCCGGTGTTTCGCGTCGATCGTTTGTTTTTCGTCGACATGCGGCGGTTGATAGGAAGGCATTAGAAATACGCGATCAAGCCCTAAGTTCTGACCTGCTTGTTCCGCCATCACTAAGTGCGCAAGATGGACGGGGTTGAATGTTCCGCCCAAAATCCCGACTTGCTTTCGCTTTTCGAAAATTTGCGGCATTTCTTGAGGAAATACTTGTGAACGAACAAATGTCTCAGCTTGCGTATTCAATCCTACTCACTCCTTAAATTGCTTTTACTTCTTTTGAGATCCGCTGATATTTTTCTTTTGACGATGGTTTGTACACTACGAGAACACGTCCGATGATCTGAACCACTTCACAGCTGATTTCATTTTCTAAGATGTGTGCGACGTCTTCTGCTACTTCATCCGTATTTTGTAATAAGGAGACTTTGATCAATTCTCTTTTTTCAAGTGCTTCTTCGATTTGGACGATCATCGCTTCATTGACTCCGCCTTTTCCGATTTGGAAAATCGGTTGTAAATGATGTGCCTGACTACGCAAAAAACGTTTTTGTTTTCCTCTTAAACTCATATTTTTCCTTCTTCCTTAAATCAATGCTTTTCTTTTCATCACATCGACGCCCTTAGGAGCCCATCCTGCAATGACAGCCGGCTCAGTCACTGTGATCCAGCCTAATCCCGCAAAAACGATATCTGTTTTTTCTTTCACGGAAAATTCAAAGCGGACGAGTTCCGGAAATGTCTCTACTTCATCCGGACGTGGCGGTTGTAAAAGACCACCTACATGTTTTGCATAAAAGTCATCTGCTTTTTCTAATTTCGTCCGATGCAAGTTCACATCATTGGATACATAAGCGATGAATGAGCCGCGCTTCCCGCTGATAAAATCAAAACGGGCCAGTCCGCTCAAGAAAAGCGTCTGTCCTTCATTCAGCTGGTAGACTTTCGGTTTGATCTCTTTCGTTGGTGCGATGATCCGCAGATCTTTTTTTCCTAAGTAATGGGCCATCTGATGACGATGGATGATTCCCGGTGTGTCGATCAAAAAATGACCATCATCTAGCGGGATCTCGATTTTATCCAAAGTCGTTCCCGGAAATTGTGAAGTGGTGATCACGTCTTGCACTCCGGCTGTATTTTTGATGATCTGATTGATCAGAGTCGATTTGCCGACATTCGTCACGCCAACGATATATACATCGCGTCCTTTACGATATTCTTCGATTTTTGCTAACAGATCGACCATTTCATGGGATTTCTTTGCACTTGTCAAGAGAACATCCACTGGTCGAAGCCCTGCTTCATGCGCACGTTCTTTCATCCATTGCGTCAATTTTGATTTCTTCAATGATTTCGGTAAGATGTCCACCTTGTTTCCGACTAACAGCACCGGATTGTCGCCAACGAAACGATGAAGCCCGGGGATCAGCGAACCATTGAAGTCAAAAATATCCACGACATTGACGATCAACGCATCCTCTTGTCCTAATTCATTCAATAGGCGCAAAAAATCATCATCTGTCAATGATACATCTTGAATCTCATTATAATGACGCAACCGGAAACAACGCTGACAGTAAACCTCGCCAGAAGCTAATCCTTTTTCCAACGCTGCTTGCGGCGTATAGCCTAGTTCGCCTGGGTGTTCTGTTTGTATGACGGCTCCGCAGCCGATACATTGTAATTCTTCGTTCATTTTATTCCACCTCGCCAGCCCATATCAGGATGTTTAGCTAATAGATAGGCCATGATTCTTCGTTCCCAAAAACGGTTAAATTGTGTCTTCCAGCTATCTGTTTCGATGATCGGTTTCACTAAAATACTGCGTATACCCGCACGATTAGCTCCGCGAACATCTGTCATGATCTGGTCACCGACCATTACGATCTCCTCATCAGACAGATTCAATTCTCTCTTTGCTCGATTGATCCCTCTTGCTAAAGGCTTCATTGCTCGTGCTACGTAAAGCAGATCAAATTTTTCGACTGCTCGTGCTACGCGTTTTGAATTATTGTTTGAAACAACAACGACAGGGATCCCTGCATTTTTCATTTCTAAAATCCAGCTCAGCAATTCTTCTGTTCCATCTGGATTGTTCCACGCAATCAGAGTATTGTCAAGATCAGTCAAGACCGCCTTGATTCCTAGATTTTTCAATTGTGCAGGGGTAATTTGGTAGATTGCTTCTACCATCCATGTTGGTTTATAGTTTGAAAACATTTTGTCTCCTCGTCTGCAAAAAATGAAGGAGCACGTCAAGTACTCCTCAACCCCATATTATACTTCATATTTGTAAAAAAAACTACCTCTACACTCGAATCCTTCTTATCAGCCTGTAACAGGCAGAAAACAAAGAAAAACAGCCAAGCAAAACGGCATCGAATCGATCGAATGCCTACTTAACTGTTTCTTTCAAATGAGTGTTCAATATTTGCGAAAACGTTCATATCGTTTTTCCAGCAGGTCTTTTTGATCCAGCTGCACAAGTTCTGAGAGTGTCTCGATAAATGCTTTTTTCATAATCTGCGCGACTTTGTGTTTTGGCAGAGATTCCCCGTTGAATGTTTCTGGAATGACTTTGTCTACGATTCCTAGTTCTTTCAGCTCTGGTGCAGTGATTTTCATCAATTCGGCTGCTTCGGCTGCTCTGCTGCCGTCTTTCCACAAAATAGAAGCAAATCCTTCTGGTGACAAAACGGCATAAATCGTTTCTTCAAGCATCCAGACTTCATCCGCCAAACCTAGAGCCAAGGCGCCCCCGCTTCCGCCTTCACCAATGATGACAGCTAGAATCGGTACTTTGAGATCTGACATCTCCAGAAGATTTCGCGCGATTGCTTCTCCTTCGCCTCGTTCTTCTGCACCGACACCACAGTAAGCACCCGCAGTATTGATCAATGTAATCACTGGACGATTGAATTTTTCTGCTTGTTTCATTAAGCGTAATGCTTTGCGGTACCCTTCAGGATGGGGAGAACCGAAATTCCGCCGAATGTTTTCCTGCAGATCCCGTCCTTTTTGGATACCGATGATTGTGACAGGTTTACCGTCTAATTTCGCGATACCGCCCACGATGGCTTCATCGTCACCAAACAAACGATCTCCATGGAATTCTTGGAATCCCTCAAAGATCTCTTCGAAAAAATCCAGGCTTGTCCAGCGTTCTTTTGCCCGCGCAAGTTGAACTACTTCATGTGCTGTTTTATCCACGGTCCATCCAACCTTTCTGCGTATGCAAATCAAGAAGCGTATATATTTTCTGTTTCAATTCCGTACGCGGTACGATCTGATCGACAAACCCATGTGCCAGCAAAAATTCAGCTTTCTGGAAGTCTTCCGGCAATTCTTGTTTGATCGTCTGCTCGATCACACGCCTTCCAGCAAAACCGACTAAGCTTTGAGGTTCAGCAAGTATGATATCACCTTCCATCGCAAAGCTGGCTGTCACGCCTCCGGTTGTCGGATCTGTCAAAACTGTCAGATAGAAGAGGCCGGCATTGCTGTGGCGCTTCACAGCTGCAGAAATTTTAGCCATCTGCATAAGTGAGAAGATCCCTTCTTGCATCCGTGCCCCTCCAGAAGCTGTAAATAAGACGACTGGCAGGTTTTCTGCTGTTGCGCGTTCAAACAAACGCGTGATCTTTTCTCCGACGATCGTGCCCATACTTCCCATGATGAAATTAGGGTCCATGACACCAATCACAAAAGGAATCCCTTTGATCGTTGCTTTCCCTGTTAGAACTGCTTCATGCAGTCCAGTCTTCTCCTGCATATGCTGGATTTTTTCTTTGTACTCTGGAAAATCTAACGGATCTTCCGTGATTAGATCTGTATCCCATTCTTCGAAACTTTTTTCATCGATCACTAGCGCCAAACGCTGCCAAGCGCCGATCCGAAAAGCATAGCCGCAGTGAGGGCATACTTTTTCTTCACCGATATCTTTTGTATAAAGAATATGTTTGCAACTCGGGCATTTCGCCCACATATTATCCGGAACAGAAGGTGTGCTGGCAGGTTGAGCTTCTCTATTCGGATTGATCCGGATATATTTTTTCTTTTTAAACAGAGCCATCTACACGCCTCCCGTCTCTGGCGTCCAGTTCGGTAAAAATTCTTCTTGTAAAAATGCGGTACTGTAATCTCCTGCGATGACCGCTGGATGACTGATCAGATCCATCTGGAATTCTGCATTTGTAACGACGCCTTCTGTTATGAATTCACTTAATGCCCGCTGCATTTTCATCAATGCTTCGAAACGAGTATTCCCGTGAACAATGACTTTCGCAATCATCGAATCATAATACGGCGGGATCGTATAGCCTGGGTAGACTGCACTGTCCACACGAAGCCCCATTCCGCCAGCAGGAAGCAGCAAGTTCTGGATCGTTCCAGGAGATGGCGCAAAATGGAAAGCAGGATTTTCTGCATTGATCCGGCACTCGATCGCATGACCTTGGAATACGACCTCTTCTTGACTGATTTCCAGTGGTTCACCAGCAGCGATTTCGATTTGTTTTTTCACTAGATCGATCCCAGTAACCATTTCTGTGACAGGATGTTCAACTTGGATCCGAGTATTCATCTCCATAAAATAGAAGTCGCCTGATTCATCCATCAAGAATTCGATCGTTCCAGCATTTTCATAATTGACTGCTTTTGCTGCACGAACGGCCGCTTCTCCTAATTCTGTTCTTTTTTTCTGAGAAATGACCACAGAAGGAGATTCTTCTAAAACTTTCTGGTTGTTCCGCTGCAAAGAACAGTCACGTTCGCCAAGGTGGATCACCTGACCGAACTTGTCGCCTAAAATTTGGACTTCGATATGTCTTGCAGGGTAGATGATTTTTTCCAGATACATATCATCATTGCCAAAAGCTGCGGCAGCTTCTTGCTGCGCAGAAGAAAAATGCTGAGGCAGCTCTTCTTTTAACAAAACTTTTCGTATCCCTTTGCCTCCGCCACCAGCTGCTGCTTTTAACATAACAGGATAACCAATGGACTCTGCTACTTCTAGGGCCTCTTCGACAGTCGAAAGGACCCCATCGCTTCCAGGGATGACTGGAACGTTTGCTTCTTGCATCAGCTGACGTGCATTGATTTTATTTCCCATAGCATCGATAGTCATACTTTTAGGTCCAATAAATGCAATATTGCATTCCTCACACATCGAGGCAAAACGGCTATTCTCAGATAAAAAGCCGAATCCCGGGTGAATGGCTTCTGCTTTTGTTACAATCGCAGCACTCAGCACTTCTTGTACATTCAAATACGAATCAGTGGCTTTAGCTGGTCCAATGCAGATTGCTTCGTCAGCTAACTGCGTATGCAGCGCTTCTTCGTCTGCTTCTGAATAAATCGCGACCGTTTGGATGCCCAGCTCGCGACAAGCTCGGATGATCCGCACGGCGATTTCGCCACGGTTAGCTATCAAGACTTTAGAAAACATAATTCACCTATCCAATCATAAAGGTTAATTCAGCTTCGGCTACTTTTTTGCCATCCACTTTTGCAATACCCTTCCCAATACCTGCGGAAGATTTTACTTTTAAGATCTCAACTTCTAGATATAAAGTATCTCCCGGTGTTACTTTTTTTCGGAACTTGGCTTTGTCCAAACCGCCAAAGTATGCTGTCTTTCCTTTGAACTGTTCCAAAGATAACAAAGCGACTGCACCAGCTTGAGCCATTGCTTCAACGATCAGTACACCTGGCATGACAGGTTCTTCTGGGAAATGTCCTTGGAAAAATGGTTCATTGATCGTCACGTTTTTTTTCGCAATGATCCGTTCGCCTTCGACCATTTCTTCTACACGATCGATCAAGAGCATCGGATAACGATGCGGAATGATTTCTTTGATTTCCTGAATATTCATAGTTTCCCTCTTTCCTATTTTCCTTCAGTTGGCTGAATCCTGAATAACGGCTGTCCATATTCGACAACTGCTTCGTTTTCAACGAGGATCTCAACGATTTTTCCATCTGTATCACTGGTGATCTCATTCATCAGTTTCATGGCTTCGATGATACAGATCACTTCACCTTTTGCGACAGAATCGCCTACTTTTTTGAAAGCCGGCTTATCTGGTGCGGGCTGCAGATAGACGATCCCGACAATCGGGGATTTCACCTCGACACCTTCGAATGTATCCTGCACAGATTGCTCCACCGTTTCTTGCGGTAGAGGAGTGCTTTCAGCTGGTGCAGGATTTGCAGCCTCAGCAACTGGCATAACGGGTGCGGCTTGCGGTGTATGGGAACCGCGGCTCATAGTGTTCTTATTCATATATAATTCAAATTGACCTTCGCGAAGATCGAATTCAGTTAAAGATGACTGATCAAACTGGCTGACCAGTTCTTTGATTTCATTGATATTCAACATTATTCCTCCCAGCGTTTCATACAAAGAACCGCATTGTGTCCGCCAAACCCTAAAGAATTACTCATTGCATACGTCAATTCTGCAGGTTTGCTTTCGTTTTTCACTACATTCAGATCAATTTCCGGATCTTGTTTTTCTACGTTGATTGTTGGCGGGATGAACTGATGCTCTAAGGCTAACAGAGTCGCTAATGCTTCGATACCGCCGGCTGCCCCTAGAAGATGTCCAGTCATCGATTTCGTGCTGCTGACATATGTCTCTTTGAATCGTTCACCCAGAGCAAGCTGAATCGCTTTTGCTTCTGCCTGATCGTTCGCCGGTGTACTTGTTCCGTGTGCATTGATGTAGCCGACTTCTTCTGGCTGTATCCCAGCTTCGTCCATCGCTAATTTCATCGCTTTCGATGCACCGCTTCCGTCTGGTGTCGGAGCAGTCATATGATATGCGTCGCAGTTTGCACCATAGCCGACGATTTCTCCGTAGATCTTTGCGCCCCGAGCCTGTGCATGTTCCAGTGATTCGATGACTAGGATACCTGCACCTTCGCCCATGACGAATCCATTTCTGTTTTCATCAAACGGGATCGAACCGCGATTAGGATCAGTTGATTCTGACAAAGCGGTCAATGCAGCAAAACCTGCGATCCCCATTTCACAAATCGTAGCTTCCGTCCCTCCAGCAAGAATCACATCAGAATAACCATGTTTGATATTTCTATAAGCTTCTCCGATCGAATTCGTCCCACTGGCACATGCAGTAACGATCGCTGTACATATTCCTTTGGCACCTACGCGTAAAGCAATGTTCCCAGCAGCCATGTTTGCGATCGACATCGGTACGAACATCGGCGAAACTCTTTTCGGTCCTTTTTCGTGTAGCCGGATCACTTGGCTTTCGATTGTTGGCAGACCGCCGATTCCTGAGCCGATAATGACACCAAAGCGGTCCTGATTCATTTTTTCTTTGTCTAAACCACTCATGTCCAATGCTTCTAATGCAGCATAAATACCATAGATGGAGAACATATCCATTCGTTTGCTGTCTTTTTTGACAAAATATTTATCAAAAGGAAAATCTTTCACTTCCCCTGCTAAAGTGATGCCTGTTTCAGAAGCATCGAATTTAGTGATGGGCGCGATGCCGTTTGTTCCTTTTTTCAAACTTTCTAAAAAGCTGTCAGCGTCATTTCCGATTGGTGAAGTGACTCCGTAGCCGGTGATTACAACTCGATTCATTGATCCGCTTCCTTTCTGTTATCCGTGCATGACCAGTCCGCCATCTACGTTGATGACCTGGCCTGTGATATATGGACTTTTTGCTAAGAAAACTGCTGTCTGCGCAACATCTTCTACCTGCCCGAAATGCTGCATCGGGATTTGTTTTTCCGCCTGCTCTTTTACTTTGTCCGGTAAAACATCTGTCATATCTGTCGTAATGAACCCGGGTGCAATCGCATTACAGGTGATTCCTCTCGTTGCTGCTTCGCGGGCAACTGATTTTGTGAATCCGATGACACCAGCTTTACTTGCCGCATAATTTGCTTGTCCGATGTTCCCCATCAGTCCAGAAACACTCGAAAGATTGATAATGGCACCTTCGCGCAGTTTCATCATTCTTTTCAAGACATGCTGCGTCATATTGAATGTTCCTGTCAGATTGATTTCAAGACATTTTCTGAAATCTTCTGCGTCCATACGCAGAACAAGTTTGTCATTAGTGACTCCTGCATTATTCACTAAGATATTCACTGGTCCGAGTTTGCTTTCAGCTTCTTTGATCATCTCACCTGCTTTTTCGTAGTCTGAGATGTCGCCAGAAACACCTACGCACTTTACACCAAATGCTTCGATTTCTTCGATTTTTTCTGCTGGGATCTCTCCTCTGCCATTCAATACGATATTCGCTCCTGCTTTTGCGAACGCTAAAGCGATTGCTTGACCAATCCCTCTTGTACTACCTGTGATGAATACATTTTTCCCGGTTACATCCATGGCTTGCCTCCTAAGATAATTTTGTGATTGTTTCTTCGAATGTCTGTTGATTTTCTACACGTAGAACAGGTATCGTTTTATCGATTTTTTTCATGAAGCCGCTTAAGACCTTTCCTGGTCCGACTTCTATCACTTGCTCGATACCAAGCTCTTTTAATTTTTCGATACTTTCATAAAACCGCACCGGCTTCATCACTTGCTGTTCAAGCAGGCTAGGTATCGTATGCTTCGTCATTACTTCAGTGGTCGTATTACTGATCACTGGGATAGCGGGCTCTGAAAACTGGATTGCTTCAAGCGCAACTGCTAGCTTTTCAGCTGCGGGCGCTAGGATAGCTGTATGGAATGGGCCACTGACATTCAGCGGGATCATCCGTTTTGCCCCTTTTTCCTGCAGTAAAGAGATGGCGGCATCTACTGCCTTTTCTTCGCCGCCAATGACGATTTGCTGTGGCGTATTGTAATTTGCCGGAGAAACGATCCCGTACTTACCAGCTTCCTGACAGCTTTCTTCGATCAGCTCGATCGGTGTGTTCATCACGGCGACCATTTTCCCGCTTCCAGCAGGTGCAGCCTCGGTCATGTATGCTCCTCTTTTCGCCACTAATTCCACGGCTTCATCAAATGTTAATGCACGGCTAGCAACTAATGCAGAATATTCACCTAAGCTCAGTCCTAAAGCGGCATCTGGTGTGACCCCGTGTTCTTCCAATAAACGAAAAAAAGCGACGCTGACGGTCAAAATCGCAGGCTGTGTGAATTGTGTCTGGTTCAACCGGTCGTTTTCCGAAAAACACAGTTCAGCAACATCGTATCCTAAGATCCTGCTTGCTTCATCAAATGTTTGTTTGACAATGGTTTCTCGATAAAGATCTTGTCCCATTCCCGGATATTGCGCGCCTTGCCCGCTAAATAAGAATGCTGTTTTCATCTTTTTTCTCCAATATGTTTAGGATAGTTGTTGATCGAATTATTCAAAAAGGCCAAGACATCCCTTTTTAGGAAAATGTCCCAGCCCCCAACCTAATCTTGATGATTATGCAGTTTGTTTTTCAACGTAAGTGACTAAATCTTGAACTGTTTTGATGCCGTCTTCTGTTTCGATCTTCACATCAAATTCGTCTTCGATCTCATTGATGATTTGGAACAAGTCCAAGCTATCTGCTTCCAGATCTTCCTGGATGTCTGTCGTCAATTTGATTTCGTCTGTTTCTTTCCCTAATTCTTCTGCAATAATTTCTTGAATTTTTTCGAATACCATGTGATCTATTCCTCCGATATTGTTTTCATTTTTAATTTTTATCATTTATGATTTATCAGCTTACAGCTCGATGAGGATGCTTCCCCATGTTAAACCGCCACCGTAACCTGTAAACACTATTTTTTCTTGATTTCCTAAGGTGATCGTCCCACTCGATACAGCTTCGTCTAATAGGATCGGGATACTTGCAGCAGAGGTATTTCCGTATTTATCCATATTCGTCAGAAACTTTTCTTGCGGTATCTTTACTTTTCGAGCGATTTTTTCAATGATTCTAAGATTCGCTTGATGCAAAAGCAGATAATCAACTGGTACATCTTTTGTGATTTCCTGAATGTTCACTGCAACATCTCGGACAGCAAAATCAAAAATATCTCTTCCGATCATTTTCAAATAGTACGAACCTTCTGAATCTTCTGAATAGAACGGGTTTTTATTTGCATGATAACCTGCCGTTAACGAATTGCTTCGTTTTCCGTCTGCTGAAAGCTTTTCAGCGAGTATTTTTTTCTCAGGTCCTGCTTCTAGTAAAACGCCGCCTGCTCCATCTCCAAACAAAACAGCTGTTGTACGATCTGACCAGTCGATGAGTTTCGATAAAGTCTCGCCACCTATGACCAATCCTTTTGAAGAGCCGCAACGAATCATTTTTTCAGCCATACTCAACGCATAGACAAAACCAGAACACGCTGCACTGATATCAAAAGCAATCGCTTTTACTGCTCCTAGCTTTCCTTGTACTTGCGCAGCCACAGATGGTGTGGTGTAATCCGGTGACATGGTCGCTACGATTATGAAATCTAATTCTTCGGGAGCCAGGTTTCTTTTTTTCATTAATTTTTTCGCTACTAAAAAGCAGAGATCAGAAGTTTCTTGATCCGTCACGCATCGTCTTTCTCTGATACCTGTTCTGGATGAAATCCATTCATCCGAGGTGTCCATCATGTTGGAAAGATCATCGTTCGTGATGATCTTTTCAGGAAGGACACTTGCTGTTGCCGTGATCGTTCCAAATTGTTCCATTAAAAATCCTCACTTGTAGTCTTGCAAAAAGTCATGCAAGTTTTTCAACGCATCCAGCAAGGCATGTTGTTCTTCAGTAGCCATCCCGTCTAAAATGTTTTTGACCATTTCACGATGAAAGTGTTGGTGTACCCGGTATAAAAGCTTGCCTTTTTTCGTCAAGCCAAGTTTCACTACACGTCGGTCATCTTCACTTCGGATCCGTTCAACATAACCTTTTCTTACTAACTTGTTGATAGCAGTGGTCAAGGTCCCAACAGTAATCGACAGTTCTTTGGCTACTTCTGAAGTCGTTTTTTTCTTATACATCCCGATCGCCTCGATCGTGTGCATCTCCGTGATAGATAAATCTTTGAATTGGGATTTTTTCAATTCCGATTCTTCGATTGTCAAGATATCATTGAATACACTGACGAGATAATCATTTACTGTTTTTAAATCTGGTTCCATGATCCACCATCCACTAATTAGTTTGATTATCAAATCTTTTGATGTTCAAACTATATCTTAACTTTTTTCAAAATGCAACCTCAAAACATGATTTTTTTCGATTATAAGAATTTTTTAATCCTGAACTCATTTTAAAATCCCTAAGAACAAGCATCTTTGCTATTTATTATTAAAAAGACTTACCGCTAAAATATTTTGACTATCAAAGTATTTTTGGGTCACAACATTTCCAAATGCCGGATCACTTGTTGCTTTTTCTGAAATCTGCTATAGTTTCTCTGATTACATCCACATCAAGGAGAGATTATGTTAAAAGAAAAAGTCAGGAGCCTCCCTCTTCTTCCAGGTGTCTATTTGATGAAAGACCAGGAAGGAGCAGTCATCTATGTAGGAAAAGCAAAACGGCTCAAAAATCGTGTAAGCAGCTATTTTCATCACAATAAGCAGCATTCAAAAAAAGTGCTGCGTATGGTACGCCATATTGCAGATTTTGATTTTGTCGTTGTCGATACAGAATTAGATGCTTTGCTACTGGAATGCCAGCTCATCCAGTATTATCGTCCTTTTTACAATCGACAGATGAATTATTTCAGCAATTACAATTATTTACATATCTCGGAAAATGGTCTCTTTTTGTCTAATACACCGTCTGCCCGTACGTATGGCCCTTTTCGTCTATATAAAAAGATGCCTTCGATCTTGCGTATAATAGAAGAGACCTATCAGATGCCATGGCTTTCCGAAATCAGTCAACTGGCGTTGCGTGCGCAGTTACCTGAGATCCAGGCTTTGTCTTTTGATCAGAAGAAAAAAGAGATCCAAGGAATGCTTCAAGGGAGGAACAAGAAGCTGTTGATGTATCTGAAAAAACGCCAGCACCATTTTATCCAGCAGCTGAATTTCGAAAAAGCAGGACTGCTCCAGCAAGAAATTGAATTGGCGACTTATTTCTTGCGTCGTATCCAAGAACAGAAGCGTTTTTTAAGAACCCCTCGCCTCACCTATGCGATGCCGCTTGCTGCAGATGAGAAAAAGATGAAACACTATCTCATCTGCTATGGTCAACTGGCAGAAACAGTCATTCTTCCTTTTGGCGAAGAACCTCGTTTTTATTATGAGACCGGAGAAAAAACATTAGCTTTGAAACGCCAGCTATCAAAAGAAGAAATCGATCCTGTCCAGATCCTGATCAGCTATCAAAAGAAGCTGCAGCAGGAACGGACAGCCATTACTGCTTTTAAAAAGGAGGCTGGAGCACAACTAAATTAGTTGTGTTCCAGCCTCCTTCAAGCATTCTTCACTTAAAATACGGGTAATCGCACGAGCTTATTGGATTAAGTCATAGATTTCCATTGCAACGATATCGATATTATCGAATTCATATTGCTGATGTGAATCTGTCTCAGTTAATTCAAATGTTTCGGTCGCTTTATCATAAGTTACTGTACACTTCTCTACGCCTTCTTTTTCAAAGCGTCGGACTTGCAGTTCATTGTCTGCTGATTCGACCATAGCCTCCAGTCGTTTAATGATTGCGACTAATTGTGAATGTGTCATCGGAGGTCCTCCTTTTCTTATTTCTGTTATATTGTATCAAAAGCATAGCAGACTTGCATTGATTTTCTCTAAAAAAACCAGTTTTTTATGATTTTTTTTCAGGCTTCTGCCCATTTGGCCACCAGAGTTTGATCAATGCTTGCGTCCCATCGTTCTCAAATCCTTTATCTGCCAGCTGTTCATATAGATCTAGCGCTTGTTTGGTCGCTGGAAGGGTCAAAGATATTTTTTCTGCTTCATCTAATGCAATCTTTAAATCTTTGATAAAATGCTTCACGAAAAATCCAGGTGTATAATCTTCTCGCAAGATCCGTGGCGAATAATTGCTCAAAGACCAGTTGGCAGCACTTCCCCCTGACAACGTCTCGATCACCTTTTCTAAATCAAGACCGTTCTTTTGTGCATAGACAAGCATCTCTGTCATCCCTGTCATCGTCCCTGCAATCATGATCTGGTTCGCCATTTTCGTATGCTGCCCTTTCCCTGCTTTTCCATGTAACGTGAATGTCGTACCAAATTCACGGAATAGTGGCAGGATCTGTTCATAGACAGCTTCTTCTCCGCCGACCATGATCGTCAGTGTCCCGTTTTTAGCGCCTAGATCCCCACCTGACACTGGTGCATCTAAAGCAGCAGCCCCTTTTTCTGTGGCTGTTTCAGCGATGCGTTCAGCTAATGTCGGAGTGCTTGTCGTCAAATCGACTAAGACCTTGTCTGAGACATCTGCAGTAAAGATCCCTTCCTCTCCATAGTAAATCGTTTCCACGTCTTTCGGATAGCCGACCATGGTGAATACGACTTGGCTGTTTTCAGCAACGAGTTTAGGAGTATCCGCCCAAACCGCACCTTCTTTGACCAGTCCGTCTGTTTTTGCTTTCGTACGGTTATAAACAGTTACTTCATGTCCTGCTTTTTGCAAATGGCGAACGATGGCACTTCCCATTACGCCTGTTCCGATAAATCCCAGTTTCATTTCTTTTACCTCCTAAAAAATAAAAATCCTTGCTTCTATGCTAGTATACGCTAGAAACAAAGATTTTTTTAGAATAAATGTCTGATTTTTATCGTTTAAATGAATTTAATTTGATCTTGATCCGTTCGATCGAGTCTTCTTCTTCTTTTCTTCGCAGCTCTTGTTCATGATAAACCACCATATCCTGATAAAATTCGATCATCGCTTCACCAAAATGAGTTGAAGAGATATCATATAGCTTGTTTTCCAACACCTTCGGATCATGAGGCACTTTGCTGGCGATATAATCAATAAGTGCTGGTGCAAAGTCTTCGTCCGTTTCAAATGTTTTTCCTAATGAAGGATGGTCGAACAAACGGTTCAAATAAGCATTTCCTTCTACCACGCAAGGTGTTCCTGCTGCCATTGCTTCTGTGTACGTAAGTCCTTGTGTTTCTGAAGTTGAAGCACTGACAAAATAATCGGCTGCTTTGTAATATAGCGCGACGTCATTATTGTCTACTTCACCGGTAAACTGCACTACATCTTCTAATTCGAGCTCTGCGATCAGATCTTTCAATTCATCCAGATAAGGACCTTTGCCGACTATGACCAGCCGTGCATTCGGATAGGCCGCAAGAATCTGCGGAAATCCTTGGATCAGTGCCTGAATATTTTTTTCATAAGAGATCCTGCTCAGCGAAAGGATCATGATTTGATCTTCCTTGATATGCAATGACCGTCTCAATGCACTGATCTCCTGTTTGGTGATGTCTGATCGTTTGAATTTTTCGATATCGATACCAGTCGGAATCACTCGCAAAGGAGCTACGACTCCATATCCACGCAAAGTGTCGATCACTCGTTCACTTGGGCACACGACACCCGTTGTATGGTTCGCAAACAATCGTGACAAATATTTGACATGCGATTGCCGGATGACTTTTCCCTTGCCGATATAATGCAGGTAGTCTTCATACATTGTGTGATATGTATGGATCAATGGTACTTTCAATTTCTTGGCAACCATTTTCCCGAGTATCCCTGCACCGAATTCTGTATGGGTATGGATCAGATCCAATTCCAGTTCTTTCGCAACTAAATAAGCGTACCACATTCCTCTAACAACTACTCTGCGGTCTTTGAATGAAATAAACGGTACACTTGGCATACGAATGACATCTTTTTCCATTTTGTCCGCATTCGGGTCAGTCGTTGTAAAAATATATACTTCATGTCCATTTTTTTCCAGTTCTTCCTTCAATGTCTTGATGGACGTGGCCACTCCGCTTACCTGCGGAAAATAGGTATCGGTAAAAAAGCCGATCTTCATGTTTTTTCGCCTCCAGACTACCTTTTTATTTCCTTAATGTTGTTCAATTTACTAGAAGCTTGCTCTTCACCCATGACTTCTTCGTATACTTGCCGGAGCTCTTCTCCGATTTTTTTGATACTACGGTCCTGAGCAGTGGCATAACCGGCTTCTGTTAGATTCGGTACTTCTTCTTGGATGATCTGGTGGATCAGTTGAATAAATTCTTCGTTTGTTTTTCCCATGTAACAATTCTTTTTATTTTCTAGCCATCCCGCATAAACTGGGATATCACGTACCAGAACATTTTGTCTACTTGCCAATGCCTCCAAAACTACGATGCCTTCTGTTTCCTCATAGGATGGGAAAAAGAATAAATCTGCTCCGGAATAGGCACCTTCGATGATCTCTCCACGAATATACCCTGGGAACAATACGTTGTCCGGGTGATCTTCTTTCACGATTTTTCGAATATGACGAGGAATCGAATACATTGGCACATGTCCGAACCAGATAAAAGTGTATTCCGGCATTTGTTCAGCAATCTTGACAAAATCGATGATCCCTTTTCGTGCAAAGAACAATCCGACACAAATGATCACTTTCTGGTCAGGTGAAAATTTGAAATACTCCCTGAATTTGCGCTCTTTTTCTGGATCAGGCTGATATTTAGCCAAATCGATCCCATTTGAAATCGATTGGATTGGCACATCTATCCCATAGCTTTCCAGCAGTGTTTTCGAATAAGGTGTGGGCGTGATCAGATAGTCTGCTTTTTGATATAAGCCCACTAAATATTTTTTGACGATCGGTGCCAACTGATTGGAACCAATAAATGAATTTCGAAAGTCTTCTTCGGTCGAATGTGCATGATACACGACTTTCTTTCCTTCTTTTTTTGCTTTATTGACCATAGCATGACTATTGATACCATATGTATTGATGTGCAGGATATCAAAGTCTTCTTTATTATCTAATGTATAGGGAATACCTACCTCTTTAAGCGCGCGTTTCTGATGATCGAGCGCACGCCCGATTCCGGATTTCGCAAGTATTTTCTCGCTTTCAAAATATAATAATACCTTCACCCTACGTCCCCCTTCACCCCTATAGTATAACATAGCGATGGAGCTGTCACTCAAACTTAAGCCCTATTTTTTTCTAAATCCGAACAAAGGGAGCGCTTTATTTCTCTATTTATTAAAAAAATAAAAAAACCGATACGGCTAATCGAATAGTCGTATCGGTTTTATGTTCGTTCTATTTTACGTATTCATTGACAAGCTCAACGACTTCTTCCATTGTATCGCATTCTTTCAACGCGCGATCTGCAAGTTCTGCCATTTTAGCTGTGTCTAAACGTTTCATCAAACTACGTGTTTTCAGAATAGATGTCGCACTCATTGAGAACTCATCTAATCCCATACCGACTAGTAAAGGAACAGCTGTTTGATCGCCAGCCATTTCTCCACACATACCAGCCCATTTACCTTCAGCATGTGCTGCATCGATCACGTTTTTGATCAAACGCAAGATAGATGGGTTATAAGGTTGGTACAAGTATGATACACGTTCGTTCATCCGGTCAGCTGCCATTGTGTATTGGATCAAGTCATTCGTACCTACTGAGAAGAAGTCAACTTCCTTCGCAAACTTATCTGCTAAGACAGCTGCTGCTGGGATCTCGATCATGATACCGACTTGGATCGTATCAGATACTTCCACGCCTTCACTGACCAATTTTTGTTTTTCTTCTTCAAAGATTTGTTTTGCTGCACGGAATTCTTTGATCGTAGCAACCATTGGGAACATGATGCGCAAGTTTCCATGAACAGAAGCACGAAGCAACGCACGCATTTGTGTACGGAACATTTCGTCTCCTTGCTCAGATAAACTGATACGCAATGCACGATAGCCTAAGAACGGATTCATTTCGTGTGGCAATTGCAAGTAAGGCAATTCTTTGTCTCCACCGATGTCCATTGTACGAACAACGACTGGTTTACCTTCCATGCCTTCCAATACGGCTTTGTATGCTTCGTACTGATCGTCTTCTGTCGGGAAGTCTGGTGAATCCATATAAAGGAATTCTGTACGATACAAGCCGACTGCTTCCCCACCGTTATTGTGTACGCCAACTAAGTCTTTTGGTGTACCGATGTTTGCTGCCAACTCAAAATGTTTGCCGTCTGCTGTCACTGTTTCAGCATTCTTCAATTTTTCCCATTCTGCTTTTTGCGCAGCATATTCTGCTCCTGCTTTTTCAAATGAAGCTTTCTGCTCGTCTGTAGGGTCGATGATCACATCGCCTTCGATCCCATTGACAGCGAGAATATCGCCTTCTTTGACTTTAGCAGTGATTTCTTTCGTCCCAACAATCGCAGGGATTTCTAGAGAACGTGCCATGATCGCAGAGTGAGAAGTACGTCCGCCGATATCAGTTACAAACGCTTTTACAAAGTTGCGGTCTAGCTGTGCTGTATCACTTGGTGTCAAATCGTGTGCGACAACGACCACTTCTTCGTTGATCATTGAAGGATTTGGCAAAGTAACACCTAATAGATGTGCTAGGATACGTTTTGCAACGTCACGGATATCTGCAGCACGTTCTTGCATGTAAGCATTGTCTTCCATTGCTTCGAACATGCCGATATACATATCGGTTACTTCTTTTAGTGCTGATTCAGCGTTTACGCTGTTGTCTTTGATATTTTGTTTAATCTGCCCTACCATTTCAGGGTCTGAAAGAACCATTAGATGTGCGTCAAATACTTGCGCTTCTGCTTCACCTAAGCTTTGCGCTGCTTTTTCACGAATTTGCTGCAATTCTTCAGTAGATTTCGCCAACGCATCGTCTAAACGTGCTTCTTCAGCTGAAGTGTCTTCTACTGTTGTCTTACTGAATGTTAAATCCGGTTGAACTAGCAGGTAAGCTTTTGCAACGGCCACGCCGTCGCTAGCGGCAATCCCTTTTAGCATTTCAACCATTATTCAGATAAGCCTTCTTTCTTCATTGTTTCTACGATAGCAGCCATTGCGTCAGCTTCGTCAGCACCTTCTGCAGTAATAGTAACATCAGAACCTTGGCCTACACCTAAAGACATAACGCCCATGATAGATTTCAAGTTTACTGATTTACCTTTATACTCTAAGTTTACATCAGAGTTAAATTTGCTTGCTGTTTGTACTAATAATGTAGCTGGACGTGCGTGGATCCCAGTTTCTGCTACTACGTGAAATTCTTTCTTTTCCATATTAATCGGTCTCCTTTAAGTGAGTGTTGTTTTTATGTGAGGGTTTTCTTTTTTAGTAATTCAGAGAATCCTAATAAGTGTCACCCTTTCATCTGTAAAGATTACCATTTTTTCTAGTGAGATACAACAGTTTTCAATCAAATTCAGTTAAAAGTGTACAATTTATTTTTGTTGCTTTCCCTTTCTTTTCTATAGTTTTTATAACGAATGTACTCATTCCGCTTTTTTCAGGCGATCTGATATTTTAGTTATTTATATAGTAAGAAAGCTATTTTTATTCGTCCCGTGAACACTTTTTCTCTTTTTATAAAAATATCAGATCTGAAAAATCTCAGTTTAACTAGTCAAGTACTCAAATCAATTACTTGCGTCTTGCAAAAAATTCAGTATAATTAGAATCAAAGGTCAGGAATGGTCAATCGAATCTTTTACCTTTTCCGCCTCTTAAATCCCTTAAAATCAAGGGTTATTCTTTTACCTCATGAAAAACGAGTTGTAAAATGAAGATGTACCCATTTTTGTGAAAGGACGTGAATCATTCATGCTTTGTCAAAACTGCGGCAAAAATGAAGCAACAATTCACTTGTATGCCACTGTCAATGGACAGCGTACGCAACTTGACTATTGTCAGAGCTGCTATCAAAAAATCAAAAATCAGCAAAATGGAGGTCTGACCAATATGGCCCAAAATGATCCTTTCGGCTTTGGCAGCTTAGACGATCTGTTTCGTTCCATGTCTCGCCAAATGCAGCAGCAAGGAAATTATGATCAAACACCGCCTACTCAATTCGGCGGAGGAAATAATTTTAATGGCGGTCAACCGCCTCAAGGCAACACCGAAGGACTCTTAGGTGAATATGGAATCAACATCACCGAACAAGCACGTCAAGGCGATATCGATCCAGTCATCGGACGTGATGATGAGATCAAACGTGTTATCGAGATCTTGAATCGCCGAACAAAAAACAACCCAGTACTGATTGGTGAACCAGGTGTCGGTAAAACGGCCGTCGTCGAAGGTCTTGCACAAAAAATCGTGGATGGCGACGTACCGCAAAAATTAATGGATAAAGAAGTCATTCGTCTGGATGTCGTTTCTTTAGTTCAAGGAACAGGTATCCGTGGACAATTTGAAGAACGCATGCAAAAACTGATCGAAGAAATCAGACAAGCGGAAAATGTCATCTTGTTCATTGATGAAGTGCATGAAATCGTAGGTGCTGGCTCTGCTGGAGATGGAAACATGGATGCTGGGAATATCCTGAAACCAGCTTTAGCTCGTGGCGAGTTGCAAATGGTCGGAGCAACGACCCTGAATGAATATCGGATCATCGAAAAAGATGCAGCTTTGGAACGCCGGATGCAGCCTGTCCGAGTGGATGAACCTACTGTTGAAGAAACTATCAGTATCTTAAAAGGACTGCAAAAACGTTATGAAGATTATCATCATGTGAAATATACAGATGAAGCGATCGAAGCTGCTGCGATCTTGTCCAATCGTTATGTCCAAGATCGATTCTTACCTGACAAGGCGATCGACTTGTTGGATGAAACTGGCTCGAAGAAAAACTTGACGATCCAGATCGTCGATCCAAAAACGATCGATAAGAAACTGCAAGAAGCAGAAGAACAGAAAATGCAAGCTTCAAAAGAAGAAGATTTTGAAAAAGCTGCGTACTACCGCGACCAGATCAATAAACTTCAAAAAATGAAAGAACGTCAATTGACGGATGAAGAAACACCTGTCATCACAGAAAAAGACATGGAAACAATCGTCGAACAACGAACAGGTATCCCAGTTGGCGAATTGAAAGAAAAAGAACAAACACAATTGAAGAATCTGGCAAACGACTTGAAAGCTCATGTCATCGGACAAGACAATGCAGTGGATCGTGTCGCAAAAGCGATCCGTCGTAACCGTGTCGGTCTGAACAAAAAGAATCGTCCAATCGGTTCTTTCTTATTCGTCGGTCCAACCGGTGTCGGAAAAACTGAGTTAGCCAAACAATTAGCATTCGAACTATTTGGTTCAGAAGATTCCATGATTCGTTTCGATATGTCTGAATATATGGAAAAACACAGTGTGTCGAAATTGATCGGTTCTCCTCCAGGCTATGTAGGTTATGAAGAAGCTGGTCAACTGACTGAAAAAGTCCGCCGTAATCCTTACAGCTTGATTTTGTTAGATGAGGTCGAAAAAGCTCATCCAGATGTTTTGCATATGTTCTTGCAAATTCTAGATGATGGCCGGTTGACAGACGCACAAGGTCGAACAGTCAGCTTCAAAGATACGATCATCATCATGACAAGTAATGCTGGTACAGGTAAAGTGGAAGCAAATGTCGGATTCGGCGCTGCTCGTGAAGGAGTTACCCGGTCTGTATTGAATCAGTTGAACAACTACTTCACACCAGAATTCCTAAACCGTTTTGACGGGATCATCGAATTCAGTGCATTATCGAAAGAAAATCTGATGACTATCGTTACTTTGATGCTAGATGATGTCAACGAGATGCTAGCTGCACAGCAGTTGCATATCGAAGTACCGACAAACGTCAAAGAAAAATTAGTTGATCTTGGTTATGATCCATCGATGGGTGCACGCCCACTTCGACGGACTATCCAAGAACAGATCGAAGACGGAATCGCAGAATTCTATCTTGACCATCCTTCTATCCATGACCTGAAAGCAAAATTGGACAAAGAAGGCAAAATCATCATCACTTCTAAACCAGAACGCTTGGCAAAAGAAGGAACTAGCGAACCTGCTGAATAACTGAGATCGATTCAACAAAAATCGAGGAGCTGTGACAAGATACTTGTCCCAGCTCCTTTTTTCGAATAAATGGTGTTCCAGAGACAGCCTATCGGCAATAAGGCACGATTTTGTAAAATATGGGAAGCTGTTTTTGAAACTGTTCCTTCTGCCTCAGAGTTAAACGGCAGGCTCACAACCTGTTTCTTTCCAAAAAGTCAAAATACTGTTCATTTTATTAAAAAGAAATTATAATTGAGTTAAGTTATATCAATTTTACATAAATGAGGTGAGCGCCATGAAATTAGTCAATGTAACGAATAGTCATTCACGTTTAGTATTGAACCAGCTTGAAAATACAGATGCGCATATGGTCAAAGTCTATACAGCAGGAAATACGACAGTCGTCTACACAGAAGCTCCTGAACATAACGAAATCTTGCTGATCAATGAAAACCGCAATGTCCGACCACAAGAAATCGAAGAAATCAAAAACTATTTTCTAAATAAAATCCATGACGCAGATTACCACGAAGATGAAATCAAAATTATCGAATTAGCCGGCTTAGTTGAAATCTCTATACCGAAGCATAATACGAAAGCTGAAGTGGCGATGTGAAACATTTAATCCAGAATAGATAAACGACCAGCGTTTTCTGTATCCACTGGTCGTTTATTTTTTTGCTTCATCAATTAAGCGCTTTTATTTTTCTATTCTGTCGTTTTGTTCTTGTTTTTCCTGCTTTTTTGTTCTTTATTCTGTGTTGGTCTTTCTTTTTCAGTTTCGCCTTTCACCTGTTTCTCTTTTTGGATGATTGCTCGCACTTCCTGCGCGATTTTTTCGTTTTGATGCCAGTCTTTAATATCTAGCAACCGACACAGCCGTTGCATCTCTGCTTTTTTCTGCTGCTTTCTTCTCTTTCTTTCCAGTTCTGTCTCCATATCGTTCACACACCTTTCTTTGTTTAAATATATATACGCAAAATAAATCTGTATTTTTTTGTAATTAGATATTTTTTATTAAAATAATCATAACCACCCTTCAAAAGGGTGGTTTGCACCAGGGCTATAAGCCCTTAACACCGGCCAGCGCCTAAAGACGCTGGCTCTCTCATTTCATGTTCAAGCCATATTGCCTTTGCCACTTTTGCCCA
>NZ_JAAKDW010000017.1 GCF_011038845.1 Enterococcus sp. ZJ1622 | reverse complement strand
TGGGCAAAAGTGGCAAAGGCAATATGGCTTGAACATGAAATGAGAGAGCCAGCGTCTTTAGGCGCTGGCCGGTGTTAAGGGCTTATAGCCCTGGTGCAAACCACCCTTTTGAAGGGTGGTTATGATTTATGAGAGGTTCAAATCTAATCTTACTTATGATATAGTAATAGAGCCTGGTAAAATTATTTGAAACGAGGAAATTAAATAAATGAAACTTGCAGTAGTTACCGATAGTACGGCTTTCTTGCCGGAACGTATCAAAAATCACCCCGATCTATCTGTCATCCCGATCCCAGTGATTTTAGATGGACAAATCTACAATGAAGGCATCGACATCGAAGCAGATGAGTATTATGGCCTTTTAAAAAACAGTAAAGACTTTCCAACTACTTCTCAACCAGTCGTAGGAGAGGTTTTGGCACTATATGAAGAACTGAAAGGAAAAGGGTATGATACGATATTGAGCATCCATCTTTCTTCTGGTATTTCAGGATTCGTCAACACACTTTTCGCAATGAAAGATGATGTCGAAGGCGTGAATATCATCCCTTATGACTCAAAAATCACTAGCATGCCTATGGGCCATATGGTAGAAGCAGCATTGGACTTGAATGACAAAGGTCAATCGATCGAAGAAATCATTACGCATGTCGATCGTATTCGTGACAATACTTACGCCTATCTGATCGTAGACGATTTGAACAACTTAGTCCGTGGCGGCCGACTGACAAACGGTGCCGCTTTGATCGGTGGACTGTTGAAAATCAAGCCGATCTTGACTTTCTCAGAAGGAAAGATCATTTTGTTCGAAAAGATCCGTTCAAGTAAAAAAGCTTTTGCACGTGCAGAACAAATCATCGGTCAGCGTAACGACGAGATCCAGTCACCGGTGAAGCTTTATGTGATCCATGCCAATAATTTAGAAGTAGCTATAGAAGAAAAAGCAAAACTCCAAGAAAAGTATCCTCATGCAGAGATCGAAATCGGCCATTTTGGTCCAGTGATCGGTAGTCATTTAGGGGAAAAAGCGATCGGTATCGCTATTTCAGCGCAATAATTTTTTTATTCCATCAAACATCATTCTCTAAAATGCCTTGAATATTTCTTAAAACCCATCCAAATGGAGATTTTAAGAAATCTTTAAGGCGTTTTTTTGTCTATTCGTAGGAAGATGACAGCTAGTTCTTAATTATGATTCTTTTTTTTGCATTCGAGAAATAAATCTTTTATAATAGCACATATATTTTAGTAAATCAGTAATCTACTCGTTTAGTAATTTACTAAATAAACATCGATTTAAAGGAGATATGATAATGGAAATCCCAACAAACTTAAAACATAAACCAGTCATCGTAGTAGAAGATTATGATAAAGTAGATGGACGCAACGCCTTGCATACAGATGCTAAAGGACTCTCGCTAGGTCTTGCACAATGGAATGATCGCGGAAAAGTCGATATATCTGGTAAAGTATGGCGTCACACCGGAGAAAAATGGTCTCGTCAATCAGAAGAACTGCCAATCACACGCATTCTTGATCTAGCTATCCTTGCCGCACAAGGAAGCTTGTATTTCCAGGATGCTTATCGTTATGAAAAATTTTATGATCCTGAAAATCCAGTGGTCGATATTATTGGCTTACAAGGAAACCGAATGACGGTCGAAGTGGACACAAAAAATCCGAAAATAGACGAAGATATCATTCTTTATTACGATACGTTGCAAAAAGACGGAGAATTAATCGGCGAACGTTTTCGTATCCTGAAACGCCTATTGGATGAATTAGGATATTAAGCCAACACGGACCAAAGGAGAAGGATATTATGGAAAATTTCTCACTCACAGAAAATCGGCCTTTCTCCAGACTTGAGAAGCAGATGATCTGGAAGAAACCGGACAGCCATCGAACAAGTGCTGAAGAACTACGTATTGCTTCAGAAATCAAAACGAACTGGCTTGACCCGGAGATGAAGATCAGCAATGTGCTGCTGGAAGGAGATGCTGGATCAGGAAAAACACAATTGGCAAAAGCATTATCCGCAGATTTGCAATTGCCTTATACGAAGGTCACTTGTTTTGCTGACATGGATAAATCAGATGTATTCGGTGCCCTGCTTCCTGTAGTCGATGCAAACGCGGAGCAAGATCAGGAACTTCTAGAAGCAATCTATCAGACAGACACATTAGATGCTGTATTGCAACTCATCCAAACGCATTACAGTGTCAATAAAGAAAAAGCGAGAGAAAAGTTAGCTGACTTGGTTCAGCGAATCGAAGAAAGGGATTCCGAAACGATCCAGTACAATTATTATCCTTCAGAAATTGTTCGTGCGATCGAAAGAGGCTACTTGTTAGAAATCCAGGAACCGACAGTGATACGCGATGCTTCTGTATTAGTGGCGCTCAATTCTGCTTTAGAACCAAATGGGATGCTGAATCTGCCTACTGGGATCGTCCGCCGACATCCTGACTGCGTAATCGTGATCACAACTAATCGGAATTATCAGGGGAATCGTCCACTGAATGAATCGTTGCGAGATCGCATGCAGCATGCCGAAAAAATGGATCTGCCGGACCTTCAGGTGATGGTAGAACGCGCTGTCGGGAAAACAGGGGTCCAACAGTCAGAACTCCTATCGAAAATGGCAGAAATCATCCGTTTATTAGATGTAACAGCTAAAGCGAACGCAATCAAAGGCGTCGCTGGCATGCGCTCCTATTTTTACTGGGTCAATACGTTCAAACAAAACCAGGACTTGCTGAAATCGATCTATCCGAAAGTCCTTTATAAATTAACGACCGATCCTGATGAATTGCAGTTACTCGAAGAGGCTTTAGCAGAAAGCGGTCTTTTACAAGAATTGCAAGCGATCCTTCGCGACCAGAAATGGGGGACACCAGGCGAACCCGTACAAAAGGCACAGGGCAGGAAATTAAGCGCAGAAGAAGCTGAAGAAAGAAATATCGATACTCTCGCTGATGAGACATTCCGTTTAGAAGAAAACCATCTGTCCCCAGAGATAGAAGCAACTGAAGAAAAAACACATGAACAAGCAACTAAAGAAACACAAGCGGAAGAAACTGCTCCTATACAGCAGGAAAGAAGCAGCGAAGTAGAAGGCCATTCACAAAAAGATCAGCAAGCAAAAGACGAATCAGAAGAAATGTCTGCCTCAGACATGGAAGCCTACGATAAAAAAATCAAACGCGAATTAAATAAACAAGCCCGTCAAACGATGAAACACACGATCCATGAAAAAGAAGGATTAATCGTTCATCGCCCGAAATTCAAGGCGAATAGCAAAGAAGCCCAGGAATTACGACAACAAGTTTTGCCGATCGTTGATTCTTTAAGCCGTCAGATCATGGATCTATTAGAACATGAAGAAACGTCAGAATATCAAAAAGGAAAATACGAAGGACAGCGATTCAACGCAAGTCGGATCGCATATGGCGACTTGCGAAATTTCGATAAAAAAAATCCGCCTCATGAACAGCCGTCTTTAGCTGTAGCACTTCGGATCGATGAATCAGGCTCAATGATTCGTGATGGACGGATCGAAGCGGCAAAAAAAGCCGCCCTTGCGATCTCTGAATTCGCCCAACGTGTCGATATCCCGTTAATGATCTACGGTGATACAGCAGACCGTTCAGAAAGAGAAAAGACGTCCTTATTTTCTTACAAAGAATTTGACGATACTTTCCACTGGATCGATGATAAATTAGTGACGATGAAACCACGACAAAACAATCGAGACGGTGCTGCATTGCGGATCGTTGCCGATAAACTGAATCAGCAGAATGCCTCGACGAAATTATTGCTGAATATCAGTGATGGGCAGCCAAAAGCTTTGCCAGATTATACTGGCAAAAAAGCAAAAGAAGATATCCAAGACGTGATGAAAGAATACGAACGGCAAGGGATTCTCTTTATTTCTGCAGCAATCGGACAGGACAAGCAGGAAATCAAAGATATCTACGGTGAGAGCCGCTTTATCGATATCACGGATCTGAATGAATTTCCAAAGCAAATGATCCAGCTGATTTCTCGTTATTTGTAATATAAGTAAAAATCAATTTAAAACTCAGCGAATCGTTTTAAGACTCGTTGAGTTTTTTATAAACAGTTATCGGTAACAAAATTAGCAAGCACAAAAAATAAGTTATACTATAGATAAACAGATAGGCACGGAGGTATTCGAATGGAGCAAGAAAAAAAGTGGTGGAAAGAAGCAGTCGGTTATCAAATCTATCCTGCCAGTTTTAAAGACAGTAATCAAGATGGGATTGGCGATATCAATGGGATCCGGGAAAAGCTAGGATACCTGAAAGAATTAGGTATCGGATTTATCTGGATCAATCCGATCTATCGTTCGCCTTTCATTGATAACGGTTACGATATCAGTGATTACCAAGCGATTTCAGAAATGTTCGGGACGATGGAAGAATTCGACCAGTTATTGGAAGAGGCCCACCGATTAGGCATCAAGATCATCATGGATCTAGTCATCAACCATAGCTCTGATCAACACAACTGGTTTATCGAATCAAAGAAATCCAAAGATAATCCGTATCGTGATTATTATATCTGGATCGATGGGACGCCCGAACAAGCACCTAATGAATGGCAGTCCATTTTTGGCGGTTCTGCTTGGGAATACAGTGCAGAGACTGGACAATACTACCTGCATATCTTTGCCAAAGAACAGCCTGATCTGAATTGGGAAAGCGAAAAATTAAAAGAAGAATTGTTCGCGATGATCCGCTGGTGGCTGGATAAAGGAATCGACGGCTTTCGACTAGATGCGATCTCTCATGTGAAAAAGGATGAATATTCAGTCAATGCCACAGAAAATCCATTTTCGCCTTTTCAAAATGTCTCTGGAATCGAGAATCATCTAAACGACCTGAAAGAAGTTTTTGATGAATACGATATTTTGACAGTCGGTGAAGCAAGTGGTGTCACAGCTGAAGAAGGATCGGAATGGGTAGGAAAAGATGGTTACTTTGAGATGATCTTCGAGTTTGATCATATTTCTACCTGGAAGCAGGAGAAAGAAGGGATACCCAAACTAAAAAGAGCCCTGAGCAATTGGCAGGTTTCTCTAGACGGGATTGGTTGGAATGCTTTGTATATGGAAAATCATGATAATCCCAGAGTGGTTTCGACCTTTGGTGATACAAGCCCTGAATTATGGGCACAATCAGCTAAAGCGATCGCGTTGATGTACTTTTTCCTGCAGGGAACGCCTTTTATCTATCAAGGGCAGGAGATTGGGATGACGAATATGCCTTTTGAATCGATCGACCAGATCAACGCAGTGGATACAAAAAAACGTTATCAAGAATTACTTGAAAAAGGAAAAACGCCAAAAGAAGCACTACGCATCGTCTCTGAGAGCACACGAGATAACAGTCGAACACCGATGCAATGGACGAGTGACAAATATGCTGGATTTTCGGAACATGAACCTTGGATGATCGTGAATCCCAATAAAGAAACGATCAATGTCCAACAACCATCCGCAAATTTATAGCTATACCCGTTCTTTAGGAAGTGAACAGTATCTTATTATGGTAAACTTAACCAAGTATCCTGCCGAATATTCTTTGCCAGAAGAAGCCAATCAGCCATGGCAGCTGATGCTTGCGAACCAGCACAACACTTCCTTTGAAAAAGAGGGGGCACTAGCACCTTATGAAGCCCGTTTATACCAGAATGCAAGGCAAGTTTAGTTATTAAGATGCTCATTCAAAAAAAGCCGAACATATAGAGAGGTCGACTTTGTCTGCTGTGCTTACTCGCTTACATCTCTGCACATACAGCGTACCTCATCTATATCATTCGGATCATTTGATTTATTTTTTCTTTCTACATCACTTCATATTCTGCACGCGGACCGCCGATATATTTAGGGCGCGAACGCAAAGCAGTGACGTGTGCACCTCCCAGTGTATTCGAACGAGGTCTTACAGGTACCTGGACATGTTTGACATGCATCCCGATCGCTGTATCGCCGATATCGATACCTGCTTGTGCAACGACATGTTCCACTTCGACGGGATCTTCGAATTGATCAAAAGCAGCAACCGAACAAGCCCCTCCAGCATGTAGTGCAGGTCTTACAGAAACGATCTCAAAATCCCTGTGTTCAGCAACTGTTCGCTCAACTACCAATGCTCGATTCAGATGTTCGCAGCCTTGGACAGCTAAATGGATATGTTGCGGGTCCAATATGTCTTTTAATACTCGGATCATCCATTGACCGATCTTGGCACTAGAGTTTTTGCCAATATGACCTCCTGCGATCTCACTGGTACTGCAACCTAAGACAAATAAGTCACCTGCTTTCAGATTGGCTTCATGCAGGATATCCTGCATCATTTCTGTTACTTGTTCTCTTAGCATTTCTTCTGTTATTTCCATTTTTTCCATCCTTTCGATCGACTGATTGTTACTGCTGGTGTTTGATTTGGATACGTCTCATACTTGCTGTTATAGGATAGGCAAGACCGATCCCGACAATATTTTGGATGATATTCCCTGGAACCGAAGCAACTCCAGCAGGCCAGTCGTAGAGAAGCCAGCCTGCTAATAGATAGCCTATGACCATGACCGTGCTTCCTAAGAATAGCCCGATAAACTGTCTTTTGGGAGTAGATATGCTGCATGAACCTGCAATGTATCCTTGAAGGCCATGGATAAGCAGAGAAAAAATCGCCCATTGCGGATAACCGGACAGCAGATCGATCAATAATCCGCTAGATGCTCCTACAGCCAGCCCGCCGATTGGTCCGAATAAGACTGCTGCTGTATAGATCCCCGCCTCACAAAGTGTGATGAACCCATTTGTCGCTGGAACAGGAATCAGGATCGTAAGCGAAAGAGCCACGGTTAGCGCCACTAGCATCCCATAGATTGTCAGTTGTTTCGTTTTCATTTTGTCTCTTCTCCTTTCCAGTAGCCACCAGACCAGACACTGCCAGTCTGATCTTTCATCGATACACCATTAAAAATACAATGATAAACATAACTTTTGCTGTTTGATACTGCGTCAAACAAATCGTTTCCTAAAACAAGCTGAGCTGTGATCGCTGAAGAAAACGTACAGCCAGCACCATTGACTGTCATCGTATCCAGCTTTTCACGCTGAAAGGTCTCATAGCTTTGATCCGTAAGCAATAGATCGATAGCTGATGTTCCTTGTATTCCTGTGCCGCCTTTGATCACGACATTTTTTGCACCAGAATCTTTGATTTTATGTGCAGTGTCCAGCATATCAGCTAATGTGGAAAGAGAGGAAGTTCCTGTAAGAAGGGAAGCTTCTCTCAAATTCGGTGTGACTACCTCAGCTAAAGGGAACAACTCAAAAACCAGATGGTCCATGTATGTCTGATTCGCGACAGCTCCTGTTTCCTTAAAGGCGAATACCGGATCGAGAACGACTGGGATCTTCGGTTTGTTCTTCAAGAAATCACGCACGATCAAGATGGCTTCTTCTGTATGCAGTAACCCGATCTTGATTCCGTCAAGAGAGGTCATGCGGTCAATCGTGGCCAATTGTCTTTCAAGCAATTCTGGAGAGACAGCATCCAAAACGAATTCACCTTTACTATCGAAAGCACCGATGCAAGTCAACGCACTCAAGCCAAAAATCTTGAAATTTTCGAAGGTTTTTAAATCAGACTGGATTCCTCCTCCTGCCAAAGGATCGGAGCCACCAATCGTTAATACTCTTTTCATCTGTTATACCTCCATCATTTCTCCGTAAATGAAAGTATACAAAAGGTTCAAAAAAATAAAAACAGCCAATTGGCATATTTTCAACTCAGCCAATTAAAAAAAGCGCTTGACCAAGCGCAAAACATGCATCTCCTGATAAACGTCTAAAAAAAGAAAAAGTCCTTTGAATAAAAGACTTTCTCCATGATTTTTCTGATCAGCGAAGTGTATCAGCTGCTTTTCAGTTCTTTCTCGATTTGTAAACGCTGGACCTTCATCGTTGCTGTACGGGGGATATCTTCATAATTTCTTATGATGGGGGTATTCAGACGAGGAAGCTCGTGCACTTGTTTCCACCATTGATCCCAGTCCATTTCTTTATTTGGCGCTAACGCAATGATTGGTTGGGGAGAATTCTGCTTATCGCGTACGATCACGACTTCAGAAAGAAAATCGAGCGAATCAAGCAAGTAATCTTCTATCGCTAATGTACTATCGATCGTCTCGATCAAGTCGACCTGTCGATCTTTTAAGAACAAATGGCCTGTTTCATCGATACTTCCGTAATCACCGCTGTCCCACCAGTCGCCATAGACATTTTCCTGGAAACGGGCATCTTCTTGAAAATACGTCAATGCTCGTCCTTTGGATAACAATTGGATATGACCATCTGTATTCACAGGAAGCACATTTCCTTTGTCATCTGTAATACGAGCTTTCGTCAAGTCACCAAGGCCAATACCCATGTCTCTAGCATTACTTGTTTTCAAACTAGTCAATGTATGAGCTTTGAGGATCATAGGCCCGCACTCGCTTTGACCATACACTTGCAAAAAGATAGTATCCCGTGAAGAAGATGTAGCTAAAAACGTCTCCATTGTCTGGTTATTGATTGCATCGAACGTCGAATGATAATAACGGATGCCAGCAAAAGCTTCGGGCTCTTCTTTTGCTGCAAAGCTCCACTGGACAAAATTGTTTGGGTGGGTCTCTAGAGCGATCGGAGGATATTTACGTAGCATAGCCAGCACATGTTCGCTTCTTGCTTCTGCTAAAGGCATCATAGGAAATCCCATCGTCATCAAAGAAGAGATGCCGATATTGTATCGTGAATGGACAGGAGAGATGTGAAAAGCGACTAGCTCCTTTTTTTCCATTTTTGAAAAAACTGTTTTCTGCCATTTCGTACGCCAACCCATAGAATTTGCTGAATGACAGATCAGCTTAGGAATCCCCGTCGTACCTGATGTATGCGTCATATAAGAAATCGCATCGTTATCCAACTCTACTTGAGATACAGGAGAAGCGGGTTGTGCGAGTAGGGAGGAAACTTCGATCTGTTTTTTCAACGAACCATTTTTCATCTGGTTGACACGTTTTCTGGTTTCTTCATCAAACAATATAAAAGGATCGCCCAAACGGTCAACAAAAACTTCGATCGTCTCAGTCGGCAAATGATAAGAAGTCATCACAGGAATTGCGCCAAGATAGGAGCAGGCAATAGCAAGCAAGTATGTGTCAAAGGAAGAGCTTTTATAAATAATCACCTTATCTTGCGCACTTACACCAAGATTTGCCAGTTGATAAGCCCGAATCAGCAGAAGATCGTAGCACTTCTTATAGGTTGTCTCCAATCCAAGCCCTGGTAAAGAGGGGAGCGTCTGGTCGAAAATGATCGGAACGTCAGAATAAGCTGCAGCAGCTTCTCGGAAATTTGTGAACAAGTTTAACGGTGAATACATCAATGTGTCCATTATACACACTCCTTTTCGTTTTGTTCATGAACATACATACACATGAACAATCGTAGCACAATCAGCCGTGTAATAACAGAACACATTGTGATATTTTTCTCTATGTTGTCGGGATCTCAGTCACTTGCACGAATTCTGACAAGTCGATGTAAGAAAAGTCCGACATCCGTTCCCGAATCTCTTGAAAAGAATGATGATTGAGATAACGGTTTCCACATAAATAATTGACCGCATCTGCATCATCAAGATACAGATTGACGTAATAACGGTAAGTTTTCCGGCACAATTCGGGAGAAACCTGTTTATAAACAGTGATTTTACTTAAGATTTGTCGAATCGTACGTGGTGAAATCTGCTGATCATGGGAAGACTGGAAAACAAAAGAATCATCTGTTGCTACTTTAGCCGTATGTTGCAGATAATTGGATAAGATAGGGAGCGCTTCTTTTGGAATAGGGACCTTACTGAGACGATTCTCTTTTCGGTGAAGCTGGAGAAGCTGTTCGGTAAGATCGACATCCTTCCTCTTCAATTCAACGACTTCATGGATCTTCAATCCGCAGTACAGCAAGATAGCGACAATCGCCATATTCCTAGGACGGTTTTTTGCTTCGAAACTTGCTTCTCTGCTCGTAGCAAAACCTTCTTCCGGGATGAACAATTGATCGAAATGCTTGAATAGTGCCGCATCCATATAACGTGGCGCTGGCTTCGTTGTTTCCGGAAGGCTGTTTCCTAAAAGTGAGATCTCTTCCTTGATAAAGCCTTTCTGATACAAAAAACGCAAAAAATGGTTCAAGGAATATTGTTTTCTGGAGATCCCGTAATAATTGTTCTCAAACAGCTGCTGCGTTTCCTGATCGGCTGCTGTTTGAAACGAACGTGTATGTCGATAGATCTTATCTAGGAAATTCAAATAATCCTGTTTTTCTAAGCGGAAAATCAGCGTATCGTCCACTTCCTCACTAAAAACCGTCCGCAAATAATCCGTGAACAAATGAAAATCTTTTGCATATTCATATCGACTACCCAAAGAAAGGTTCGGATGGTTTTCTTCTAAAAACTTTTTAAAAACTGGAGGAAGTTGCTGTACACGTTGTTTCAATTTTTCTTGTATCTGTTTCCGTGTTTTACTATCCATTTTCAGAGCCTCCATTTTATGCTATTATTTTCTTTATTTTACCGCATTCTTCCTTGATGTGGTAGGCGAACAGAACGAAAAAAGGGAGAATCAAGCATCTTAAAAAGTTTTTTAAAAGTTTCCTGAAAATTTCTCGAACCTATAAAGTTTTTTTGACGGATTTCAAATCTCTCTCCCACGGATGAAACGACATGGGACAGCCTTTCCTCGTCGTTTCATTGCTATCTTGACAGAATCTCCAAGCCATATATTTGTCCGAATAAAAATTATCCGATAGAATAAAATTGTAAGCGAAATTACTAAATGCAACAATTACTTGACAGGAGGAGATCACATGAATGAAAGAAATCTAACGGTTATTGGTAGTTACAGCACGAGGGAAGAAGCTTTAACAGTAATAGAACAGTTGCGGGACGAAGGATACAATCGAGATGATATCGTCATTTACGCAACTGAAGACACAGCAAACAATCTTGGATTCAGAGGCTTATCGGGGATCGATGTCGAAACTGAAGCGAATCCAACTGGCGAACCAAAGGAAGAACGCTCTTTATGGGACAGAATCAAAGATGCCTTCTCATTCGATACTTATGATTATGATATGTCGAATAAAGACGAAGCCTATTCTGCTGACAATGATCCATTGTATCAATATCGCGATGACATTGCAGCGGGTAATATCGTAATCACAGTCAAAGATTATCGTCAAACAGAAACCGCTGATACGCGTACAACTGGTATTTTGAATACGCAAAATCCAGAAGAAGCGACAGGGACGATGGAGCCGATGGATACAACCCCTGAACCAACAAGCAATACACAAGCTGGAACAAATGATGAAACCATCCAATTGAAAGAAGAACAGTTAGATGTCAACACGCATGACGTGACGACGGGTGAGGTGGACATCCATAAGCATGTGGTAAACGATACAGAGACTGTTGAAGTACCCGTGAAGCGTGAAGAAATCGTGATCGAACGAAAACCAGTGAATCCTTCTGCCAATGGAGGAGAGACGACTGAATCATTAGAAGATGAAACAATCACTATCCCTATCAAAGAAGAACAAATCGATGTGAACAAACACACAGTAGTACGTGAAGAAGTAGATATCCGAAAAGAAGAACATGAAGATACGAAACAAGTCACAGAAGATGTGAGTCGTGAGGAACTGGACATCGACACAAGTGGCGATGTTCACGTAGAAGATAAAAACAATCCAAACGATCGTAAAATCTGATAGTTGGGTCAAGCAACGCTCTTTTATAAAGCATGATTAAACAACGCATCAAAATCACTTTTGATGCGTTGTTTTTGTTGTGTCTTCGGATCGCTATTTAGTTCAACGGCAATTGTACTCTGAAATCGACCCCTTGCGGAAGATAATCTGACACAGTGATTTGTCCTTTGTGCTGTTCGACAATTTGTTTAGCGATCGCTAACCCTAAGCCGTATCCACCCGTTTCTTTTGAGCGGGATTGGTCTTCACGATAGAATCTATTGAAGATCTTTGATTTATCTTCTGCACGAATCGATGGACCAGTGTTCTTGACATGAATGATCCATGACTTATGACTGGCATAAGATTCAAGGATAATCTTGTCTTGAGGATTTGTATATTTTAATGCGTTGTCTAATAGAATGACTAAAATTTGGTGGATCCGCTTCTCATCGATCATGACGTTCAGGTTGCTTTCATTATGAACGATAAATTCTTTTTTATCGATTTTCGCTATTTCCTGAAAGGGTCTGATCAATTCTGAAAGAAAAGGTTGTGTCTCTACTAAATTTTTTGACAGATTCTGCTGATCAGAATCGTTGCGCGCAATCGTCAGTAAATCTGCAGTCAGCCCAGTCAGCCGCCTCGTTTCTGCCAATGCCTGAGCAATACTTTCCGATTCCTCGATCACTGTATGATTCGGTTTGGTAAACAAATGTTCCAAGCTGTTTTGAATGATCGTCAATGGTGTACGCAATTCGTGAGAAGCATTTTCAACAAATTCTTTTTGCCTTCTCCACGAAGCGATGATCGGACGCATGCTTAAACTGGATAAGTAATAACTGATCCCTATCGAAATCAGCCAGAAAACGACCATGCAAAGGATCATGATGGTCCGAAAAGTTGCTAAAGAGTTCCTGATTTGATTCGTGTTTGCCAATACTTGGATATAAGCGATACCTGTTTGATTGGCAGTGGCTTTTCTCGTAATAGAGCGAAAGGAAAGAGAGGAGGCGCCATTATCTTCGCTCAGTTCGATATTTTGGATCGTATCCAGATTCTTTTTGTTCAGCTTCAATTCCTGGATCTGGTTGAAACGGCCGCCAATCGCTGCTTTATTCAATATCTCACCAGTAGAAGACCACAAGACAACTTGCGTATTGAAATGATCAGTTTCTGGACTATTCAATAATTCGCCTTCGTTTTCAAGCCTCTGTCCACGCTGAGAAAGATTTTGCTGCGGATTCAAAAACGGGTCACCTTGTGTATAGCGAGCAATCTCTAATTGGACGATTCGAGAGTCAGCCTCGATTTTTTTTAAAGAAAGATCAGTTTCACGATAAGCTGACTGATTGAGTAGCTGAAGTGTAATAAAGCCGAGAAGGAAAAAAATCAAGGCAAACGCCGTCACATTTGCCGCAAAAAAACGCCCCCGTTGTTTCCGTGATATTTCGTTCGTCATTCGTCACTCTCCCTGCATCATATAACCCACATTACGAAGGGTATTTATTTCCTTGTCCAGACCAGTTTCTCTCAGATGTTTGCGCAAATTGCTCATATATACTTCAACCACTGTGAGAGTCGTGTCTGAATCAAATCCCCATATCCGGTCAAAAATTTGTTCTTTCGTCAAAATAATCCCTTTGTTCTGCAAAAAATACACCAGTAATTCGAATTCTTTTCCTTGGATCGGTAATGATGTTCCTCTATAAGATGCTTCATTTTTTTTCAAATCGCAGATCAGTCCGTTGTATTCCAAAGTATCTTCACCAAAAATCCCCAACGAACGTTTCAGCAACGCTTTTACTCGCATGATTAGTTCTTCACGATAAAACGGCTTCGTCAAATAATCATCTGCGCCACGTTCAAAACCTTCGATTTTATCTTCCAATCCATCTTTAGCAGTAAGGATCAGCACCGGTGTTTGGATTTTTGCCTTTCTTGCTTGGGCCAAGACTTCATAACCATTCATCTCTGGCAACATCAAATCTAAAACAGCTAGATCATAAATCCCGCTTTCTAATTCAAAAAGGCCTTCGCCGCCATCAAATACCTGCGTGATTTCACCCAATTCATGCAGGATTTCTTTGATATTGTTCGATAAGACCTCGTCATCTTCTATTATCAATAATTTGATCATGTTCCCACCTCTTTTATTTTTCTGTTCAAGTGTACCATGATTACCATAAAAAAGACTTAAATCTTCAAAGAATGATTGGATGGGTGAGAAGGATTTGAATAAGAAAGTCAATAGAACTGGTAAATGCAGATCATCCAAGAGATATATAGTGACAAAACGTCACTAAAGGGGTAAACTGTTTTTCGAGTGACAAATTGTCACTCTAATAGATCGAAGGAGGGAATAACATGTTCCTAGCTATAAAGGAAATACGCTATTCAAAATTACGTTATGGTCTGATCATCGGAATCATGTTCTTGATTGCTTATGTGGTCTTCATGTTGTCTGGACTTGCCAATGGTCTTTCAGAAGAATTCAAAAAAGCCATAGATGACTGGGGAGCACAAGATATCGTTTTATCCGAAGACGCAAACCAAGTATTTGCAGCGTCACAATTAAAAATGGAGAACCTTGATCAAATCAGCAACAAAGAAAAAGTGCCTGTTGGGCTCTACAGTGGAGCAGTCAAAGGTAAAAACAAAGAAAATGTCACTGTTTTCGGTACACCAGACAAGGCATTTTTATTACCTGAGCTAACAAAAGGACGTATGTTTCATCAGAAAAACGAACTCATTATTTCACAAAATCTGGCAGACACAGGATATAACATCGGGGATAAGATCAAAATAGGTAGTTATAGCGAACCATTGTCGATCGTCGGGATCTTTCCTGAAACATTTTATACAGTAACTCCAGTAATCTATACGAATCTAGATACATGGAGACACTTGAAATTCGGCGATCAACCATTTTCTTCTGAAAAAGATGAGCCAATCAATGCAATCGTGACGAAAAAGCCAGCCCGCTTCACAAAGGATGATGTTTCTGATACTTTACAAAAATTGACAATAACAGATTTCATTGAAAGCATACCAGGCTATTCGGCTCAAAATATGACACTTAATGCGATGATTTACTTCTTGTTCTTAGTTGCAGCGGCTGTCGTTGGCATTTTCATGTATGTCATTACGTTACAGAAAACAGCGATTTTCGGGGTAATGAAAGCCCAAGGTGTCCGTAATTCTTTTCTTGCAAAATCACTCATCGGGCAATCCTTTCTCGTAGGTTTTGCTGGTGTTGTCCTTGCAGTTTGTATGGCTTATTTGACAAGCTGGATATTGCCGGCTGCTATGCCATTTGCTGTTAATTGGCCACAGTGGGTAATATATAGCGGAGGATTGATCATCATAGCCATGATTGGCGGTGTATTCTCCATTCGAACGATAGCGAAAGTAGACCCAATTACAGCCATAGGAGGATGAAAGATGAAAGAGATATTGACGATGAAAAAGATCGTAAAAAAATTCGGCACTGGACACACTGAAGTCACGGCATTGAAAGGAATTGATTTCACCGTAAAAGAAGGAGAATTCGTCAGCATTATCGGACCATCCGGCTCAGGAAAAAGTACATTTTTGACTATTTCCGGTGGCTTGCAGACACCAACTTCAGGCGAAATCCAAATCAATGGTCAAACATTTTCAACTCTACCAGAAAAACAGCGAGCAGATCTTCGCTTCAAAGAAATCGGATTTATTCTACAGAGTTCAAACTTGATTCCTTTCTTAAAAGTACATGAACAATTCGAACTGGTCGATCGAGTTTCAAAGAAAAAAGAAGCAGAAAATCGAATCGACCAGCTGCTTCAATCCCTAGACATAAAACAGTTAAAGGACCAATATCCAAGTGACTTGTCTGGTGGGGAAAGACAACGTGTTGCGATTGCTCGTGCGTTGTACAATAATCCAAGTTTGATACTCGCTGATGAACCGACAGCAAGTTTAGACACCGAACATGCATATGAAGTCGTCAAGCTTTTGGTGAAGGAAGCACATGACAAACAAAAAGCCACTGTTATGGTCACGCATGATGCACGTATGATCAAATGGAGCGATCGTGTTTACCGGATGTCTGATGGCTACTTAATTGAAGAAACACTCAACGGACAGTGAACACACAGCCATGACAAAGTAATAAAAGCCACGTATAATCATAGAAAAGAGAGGGGGCCGAGAATGCCAAAAGAAACTTTCCTGAATTTGCCTGAAGAAAAGAAACAGCACTTGCTCGAACTGCTACTGGAAAAATTCTATGATCGTCCGGTCAGCCAAGTAAAGGTTTCAGAAATCGTGGAGGCGATGAACATGTCCCGCGGCGCATTTTACAAATACTTCCAAGATTTAGAGGATGCTTATACGTACACCGTTCGTCATTTTTCTCAAGTGGTGCATCAAGATATACTTACTTTTATCCAGCAAAATGAACAAGATTTCTTTTTGGGGATCGAAAAATATTTAGCTTGGTGCTGCGAGTCTGATCGTGAAAGCACGTACTGGCGCGCTCTGAAATTATTGACTCATAGTAGCGATCGCCAAGCTTATAAAAGACGAAGTTTTCCGACTGATTCGCCCATGACCGCGCAGTGGCTCCGACTGTTAGAGATCAACACTTTCTTGATCGATTCAGTAGATGAAGCTATCAGTTTTTTGTATTTTATAATGTCGCTAGTGATGACCGCATTGACCGATTCTATGGCAAACGACTGGACGAAAGAGGAATTAATCAGAGATTTTCGTTACCGGACACGATGGCTGTTGCACGGGATAAAGCAGGCTTGAAAAAATCGAAGGAACTATTTTGACAAAAAAGCACAGAGTAAATTACGCAGCTAAATGTAGTTTACTCTGTGTTTGTCGTTCAACTAGCCAGGCAATTATAAATCCAACAATTGAAGGAGTTCATCTTCATTCGTCAATGAAACACTGTCATCGATCAGCAAATACGGGACATCTGGTTCATGGATCAGCTGATTCGTAACGATCAAATCATATTCTTTCAGATTGAAGTCTGGCAGCTGCTCTTCCGTAATCGCAGTTGTTACAGACTGGACTCTGTGGACGGATAAGACGTCCTTGATATATGCCTGGATGTATTGACTATGGTGGGTTCCGAGATCACTGACGATCAGGATCTTCTTGTCAGAGATCGAATAGTTGATTTCCGGGTTTCCTATCATCACCCAAAAAATATAACTAGAAAAGTGATGGGTCAAGTTCGCATTCAATAAGGTAGAAAAAAACTGAATTTCTGCACGAAAATGAGCATATAAACGGATATGCTTATCTCTCATTTGTTCTGCTAAATAAGTAGCTCGGATCGTCAGACTCGTTGTATCGAAAGGGAAAATCAGCGAAAAAAAGTAAACCTGCATCAATAAGCGGACGAAGAAATCCTCATTCTTCTTTTTGCACTCTGGCTGGAAAAATGAGCAGAATTTGAGGTTTCGCCTGATTCGTTTGCTCATTTCTGCTTTTTCTTCAGCAGAAAACTCATAGAACATTGATTTTACGAAGTAGTCAACTACACGGATATATCCGCTGTATTTCAGTCTCCTAAGATATTTTTTCAAGAACAGATAATCAGTCTTATCAACATTCCTCAGCAGACTGCCTTCGCTGATCGTTCCTTTTTTTAAAGTTGCTCCTTGGTTTTCCCGCATGAGGTGAACAACGAAATACATAATGAAAAACGATTGCTCATAGGTGCTCCCTTCATGGAATAAATTCAGCTGACAATGATTTTTCCTCATCAATTCTTTTATTTGCTGTTTCTCCATTTGAAAGGGGAGGGTCCGGCGACCGTAAAAATTCAAAAAGAAGAATGTTACGAATATCCTCAATTGCAGTTCACTTTTGGCACTGATCAGTTTGAACCCTTGGTCGACAATCACTTTCAGCAAATAGGATTCTAAGATTTTATTGCATTGTTTCAATTTTCGAGTAAAAGAAGAGCGGCTGATCGAAATACTCTCACAGTAGTATTCGATCGTTTGCCCTGGATTGATGATGATCTCATTCAACAATTGACTATTGGTGGAACCACGTGTCATCTCCATCATGATATTCAAATAGGCTGGCACACTCAAATTTTCAATACGATAGCCTAGTTTCTGCGACGTTTTCAACGTGATATCCGCTCCCCAGCGAATTTTGATTTCCTCCATATATCTGATGAATGTCGATTCTGAACTGCCAATCTGTTTGGCAAGTTCTTTTTTTGTCATCCATCTATCAGAAATGGACAGGATTCGAATGATTTTTTCCATTTTTCTATAGTTTCCTTCCAACAACCTAATCATACTCTTTTCTCCCTCAACACTTTACTTTAATAAAACGCCCATCAATCAGAGGAATCAACTTCATAAATGAAACTAGCTAGTATGAAAACTGGTGTGATTCTCCTCTATGTCCTTCGTATAATTACTATCAGATTAAAATAAATAAAATCCAGCAGATTCATTTATTTTAATTAGCAGATTTTTTTACGTCAAAAATGAAGCATGATGGGATAAGGAGGGGAAAAATGACAATCAAAAGAAGGAAGCTGGAGGTCATCTGCATCATATTATTACTCATATTATCTTATGTTCTACCGATAACTGCCATAGCAGACACTGCAGATACCTTTGAACTCACTTCCGCCAGAATAACGACCAACCATTCTGGAAAACAGTTAGACATCGAGCTGTCAGCCGCTAATACCAGCAACACGGTGCAGCAGCGGACCATCAACATCGCTGAGAATGACTTGCTTGATACAGAGCTGCAGCAAAAAGACGGATATACTTATCAGGTGAAAGATGGACAGATCAACATCGCACTCTCGCCAAATGTAAACAAAAAAATCCGTTTATCATTAGCGATCGATCCGGCACGTACGCAAAACCATACAAACAAATTAATTATCGCCGGAAAGGAATTTACGATCGTTGACGAGTCGGCTGAGAAACAAGAAGAAACAGATTCTTCATCTTCTGAACAAGCATCCGCAGAAAAAACAGAAAATCCAGAAATATCAGACGTGAAAGCAGAGGAAGCAGAAGAAACGACTACACCATCATCTGCAGATACGGTGACAGAAAGTCCGTTTGCATTGCCTTTTATGTCAGCAATCAGCACTGAAAAAAGAACCAATCAATTGATTCCTACTGCCTATACGACAGATGAACATGGGACATATCCAACGGCAAGCTGGAAGCCGGCAAACAATACCGACGTCATCAATCATCAAGGGAATAAGAATGGAACGAATCAATGGGATGGCATCACCACGTGGAATGGTGATCCCGCGAATCAGACAAATTCGTATATCGAGTATGGAGGGACAGGGAACCAAGCAGATTATGCCATTCGTAAATTTGCGGAGGAAACCAGTACACCTGGCCTATTCGATGTTTTTTTGAATATCAGAGGGAATGTCCAAAAAGAAATCACACCGCTTGATCTTGTCCTTGTCGTGGACTGGTCGGGAAGTATGAACGAAAACAATCGGATCGGAGAAGTTCGAACAGGGGTCAATCGTTTTGTTGACACTCTAGCAGAAAGCGGGATCACAGATAAGATCAGTATGGGCTATATTGGCTATTCCAGCAATAATTACAGCAATGCCTCTGTGCCTATGGGTTCCTTCGATTCTGTAAAGAATCAGATAAAAAATATCACGCCGACAAGTACAAGCGGCGGGACGTTTACCCAAAAAGCATTGAGAGATGCAGGGAACATGTTATCTACTCCAAATGGGCATAAAAAGGTAGTCGTTTTACTGACAGACGGCGTACCGACTTATTCTTATAAAGTGCAGAATGTGCACACACAACCAGATGGCTCTTACTACGGAACCCAGTTTTCATCTACACAAGACCAGCCGGGAAACACTTCACGTATCCCAAGAAGCTACCATGCGCCGGATCAGAACGGACAGTCTAAGCTGATCAATAGTACTTTCACCGCGACGATCGGAGAAGCAATGGCTTTGAAACAGCGCGGGATCGAGATCCATGGATTAGGCATCCAGCTGCAAAGCGACCAAGCAGCCGGATTATCAAAAGCAGAAGTAGAGAACAAGATGCGTCAGATGGTCTCTTCTGATGAGAACGGTGAGCTTTACTATGAATCAGCCGATCATGCGCCGGATATCTCTGAGTATTTAGCGAAGAAAGCTGTGCAGATCACAGGGACAGTCATAGGCGGGACTGTCTCAGATCCAATTGCTGCGCCTTTTATTTATCAGCCGCAGACATTAGAAATCAAAAGCGTTGGTTCTAATCCTGTCACTGTCATGCCATCAATCACCATGGACAAGACGACAGTCAAAAGCAATGAGATCTATTTAGGAAAAGACCAAGAAATCCAGATCCACTACCAAGTTCGGATACAGACGGAAAGCGAAGGATTCAAACCAGATTTCTGGTATCAGATGAATGGAAGGACGACTTTCCAGCCCAACGCAACAACAAATGAACGAGCCGATTTTGGGATTCCTTCTGCGAAAGCACCAGGTGTCCAGCTTGCTGTCAAGAAATTATGGGAAGAATTCGATCACGACCCGAATGATCGGCCAGAACAAGTGACCTATGAGATCCAGAGACAACAAACGACAGATCAATCAAGCTGGAAGTACGGGTATATCCAGATTCACAAACCTGATAACGATACGACAGACAGCTGGGAAAGAAAGAATATTGATCATCTTTCTAAAAGCGCAGAAAATTATCAAGAAAGCTTAGCATTACCGAAATATAACAATCAAGGGCAAGATTTCATTTATGAAGCAAACAACGAACTCACTGTTCCTGGATATGATGCAGAAAAAATCGATACGATGACTTGGAAAAACACCAAACAATTCACACCGCTAGATTTAACGATCACGAAGAATTCTTCCACAGGAGAAACCAATCTGATCGGAGCTGTTTTCAAGCTGACAGGCGAAGCAATCGATACAGAGCTGACCGATAATGGAGACGGCACATACTCGCTTTTGCAAAATATCAAGCTGCAAAAAGGAAAGACCTATACGTTGACAGAAATGAAAGCACCAGAAGGTCACGAGCTGAGTGATAAAACGACTTGGACAATCAGCGTTGCCTCAGACGGTACGGTCACGATCGATGGAAAAAAAGTAGACACCATGAATCACACGGTCGAATTGACCATCGAGAATCCATTTATAGCTGTTCCAGTAGGCATACGTAAATATACTATCCAAGGATCAACGAAACAAGTAAACCTGAAAGGAGCTGTTTTTTCCCTTCAGAAAAAAGAGGCAAACGGTGATTACCAGTCCATCGAAGAGCAGACGACCAATGAAAAAGGGCTTGCTCTCTTTGAAAGTCTCCAGCCAGGAGCGTATCGAATCTCTGAAACTTCAGGCCCTACAGGATATGACACAAGAGCAGGGAACTATGAATTCCAGATCGATAAATACGGGAAAATCAGTTATGGAGGGACAAACACCGAAAAAACGAATGGGATATGGACACTTACGCACCAGAATCAATTAAAACCATTTGATTTGACAGTAAATAAAAAAGAAGAGAACGGACAAGCATTAAAAGGGGCAAAATTCAGATTACAAGGGCCAGGGATCGATCAGCAACTGCCAAAAGATGATCAAAAGACAGATACCTTTGTATTTGAAAATCTGACACCTGGTACGTATACACTGACTGAGACTTTCACGCCGGAAGGATACCAAGGTCTGAAAGAGCCCGTGACCATCGTCATCAATGAAGACGGAACGATCCGTGTGAATGATGAAGCACATGAAGCGGTTCTTTCTGAAAAAGACAAACACAATCAGATTTCATTAGATGTCACGAATCAGGCAAAAGTGCCCTTGCCAGAGACTGGCGGAACAGGACGCCTCTGGATTTACTTGACTGGCAGTATCGGAACGATGATTTCTGCTGGGTATCTTTTTTCCAGAAAAGAAGGAGGGAGGAGATAACATGAAAAAATTCAACTGGTTGCTCCTTGTCTTCCTTCTGTTATTCATCAAGCCGATTACAGGGCAGGCAGCAGAAGCCCCAGAAGGAAAGACCGTTCAAATCACTTTACACAAACTGCTTTTCCCAAACGGTGAGTTGCCGAACAGCCAAGCCAATAACGGACAGGAAAAAGATATGCTCCAAACCTATCGCGGATTGAATGGCGTGACATTCCAAGTCTATGATGTCACTGATTCGTTCTATCGGCTGCGCGAAAAAGGAAAGCCGGTCGAAGAGGTCCAAAAAGAAATCGCACAAACAGGAAGCAAGGCTGGAACTCTCATAACAGAAAAAACGACTGGAACAGTCAATGGAGAAGACGGAATCGTTTCTTTCCAGCTTACTGAAAAAGATGACATGGCTCGTGACAAAGCTTATCTTTTCATCGAAACGAAGACGCCAGAAATCGTGAAAGAAAAAGCGGATAACATGGTAGTCGCACTGCCTGTATATGGACAGAATCAGCAGCAGCTAACCTCGATCCATCTATATCCTAAGAACGAAGAAAATGATTACCCTGAGCCTTCGTTTGAAAAAAAATTGGACGAACCGAGAAATGATTTCAGCATCGGCGAGACCATCGATTACTCTTTACACACGAGGATCCCGGTGAATATTTTGGATTATCAACGTTTCAACCTGTCCGACCAAGCAGATGAAGCATTGGATTTTCTACCTGAGAGTCTAAAAATCTCAGTAGATGGACAAACGTTATCTGAAGGAATCGAGATCTATAACAAGGCACATGGATTTTCGGTTCATTTCGCACCCTCCTCATTAGAGCCATTTGCCGGGAAAGAGCTAAAGATCTCCTATCAAATGAGACTGAATCAAGCGGCGAAGCCGAATACAGAAATCATTAATGAGGGAATCTTTGATTTTGGTTCCGAACTGCAGACGAAAAAAATCCCTGTACTCACTGGGCACAAGCAATTCGTCAAAGTCGATAGCAAGGAGCCAAACAAACATTTGCCCGGTGCAATATTCCTGATCAAAAACGATGCAGGTGATTATTTGCAACAATCAACAGATGGCTATCAGTGGACGAAAAACAAGACGCATGCACATGAATGGATTTCCGGAAAAAATGGGGAATTTTCCGTCAGCGGCTTGAAAACTGGTCATTATCAATTAGAAGAAATCAAAGCACCCGCTGGATATATCCTAAGTCAAAAAGAAATACCATTTACGATTTCAGCGACATTTTCTCAAAAACGAGAAGCAGCAGAAGCGTTAAAAGTGATCAATAAAAAAGAAGATACTTCGTTTTTACCGAAAACAAACGACACGAACAGTCTTCTATTGATCCTTGCAGGCTTATTCATTGTGGGTAGCGTATGGTGGATTTATATCAAAAAAAGAGGAGTAAACAAATGAAAAACAATAAAAGAATCAAGGTCATTCTAAGCACATTTTTTCTTATTCTGCCATTATTGACAAACTGTTTCAGTATACAAACAGTATTTGCGGATGATACAGCTGCTCAAGTGATCATCCATAAAAAGAAAATGACTGATTTCCCTGATCCGCTGATCCAAAACAGCGGGAAAGAAATGAGTGAATTCGATCGTTATCAAGGACTAGCAGATGTCACTTTTTCCGTTTATGATGTCACAAAAGAATTTTATGCTGAACGGGCAAAAGGGGCATCAGTCGATGCAGCCAAACAAATCGTCCAGTCATTGACTCCAGGTACGCCAATTGCTTCAGGAAGAACAGATGCTTCTGGTGATCTGACGCTTTCTTTACCGAAAAAACAAGCAGGAAAAGATGCTGTATATACGATCAAAGAAGAGAAAAAAGAGGGCGTGACTGCCGCTGCGAATATGGTCATCGCTTTTCCAGTGTATGAAATGATCAAACAATCAGATGGGACTTATCGATACGGTACAGAAGAATTGGATACTGTCCATTTATATCCCAAAAACATCGTAGGAAATGACGGCTCGTTGAAAGTCAATAAAATTGGAACAGCCGAAAACGAAGCACTCAACGGCGCAGAATTCATCGTCTCAAAAGAAGAAGGTACGCCAAGTGTCACCAAATATATCCAAGGTGTGAAAGACGGACTTTACACATGGACAACGGAAAAAGACCAAGCCAAACATTTTATCACTGGCAAATCCTACGATATCGGAAATAACGATTTTACTGAAGCAGATACTGCTAAAGGACAATTGATCATCGAAAGTCTAGAAGCGGGCTCTTATATCTTAGAAGAAGTAAAAGCACCTGAAAATGCCGAATTGATCCAAGATCAGACAAAAACACCTTTTGAGATCACTGCAAATGACCAGACACCTGTTGAAAAAAACGTGAAAAACGATACTTCAAAGGTCGAAAAAACGACGCCTCAGTTGAATGGCAAAGATGTAGCAATCGGTGAAAAAATCCAATATGAGATCTCTGTCAATATACCAATGGGGATCGCAGACAAAGAAGGATCAGCTAATAAGTACACGACATTCAAACTGATCGATACACATGATGCTGCATTGACTTTTGACAATCTTTCTTCAGGAACTTATGCCTATGCACTTTATGACGGGGACAAGCCGATCGATCCTGCGAATTACTCTGTCACTGAACAGACAAACGGCTTCACCGTTTCTGTCGATCCAGCCCATATCCCTTCTCTAACACCAGGGGGAACCTTGAAGTTCGTTTACTATATGCATTTGAATGAACAAGCAGATCCTACGAAAGGTTTCAAAAACGAAGCAAATGTAGACAATGGTCACACCAACGATCAGACGCCACCGATCATCGAAGTAGTGACTGGAGGAAAACGGTTCGTGAAAGTAGACGGGGACGTTTCCTCAGATCAAACACTTGCTGGAGCAGAATTTGTCGTTCGCGATCAAGACAGTGATTCAGGAAAGTATCTAACGATCGATCCTGCGACAAAAGCCGTTAGCTGGTCCACTGCAAAAGAAGATGGTACTGTGTTCACGACCACAAGTGATGGATTGATTGATGTAAGTGGCTTGGAATACGGTACGTATTATCTGGAAGAAACAAAAGCACCAGAAAATTATGTGCCATTAGCAAATCGCATCGCCTTTACAGTAGATGAACAGTCCTACCAAAATGCCGGACAATTGATCGCACCTGAAAAAGTGCCAAACAAACATAAAGGCACACTCCCTTCAACTGGGGGAAAAGGGATCTATCTTTATCTCGGAGTAGGGGTACTGCTTCTTGTGATTGCCGGCCTTTACTTTACAAAACGTAGAAGCAGTATGTGATCTTCATCAACTCAGAAGCTGGGTGTCGTCGATTCGACAGACATTCCAGCTTCTTTTTTAATGATAAAACTGGAGGAAGAACATGAACCAAGGAAAAAGACGTTTGATCGATTGTTTGATGCTCATCCTGCTGATTATAGGGATCGGTGTGTTATCCTATCCATTTGTCAGTGATGCCTTGAATGACTATCTAGATCAGCAGTTGATTGCTCATTACCAACAGAAAGCAGCAAAGGAAAATGAAAAAGCAATGACCGAGATACAAGAACAGATGGTCAAAAAGAACAAAACACTAGAAAAAGAGGGAGGCCATCCAGGAACAGTCTCTTTTGATCAGGAAACGAAAATCCCGAAATCAGCCAAACCTACTTATCTGAAAGAGCACACGATCGGAGTCATAACGATCCCGAAAATCAGTGTCCGATTACCGATTTTCGACGAAACGAACCCTGTATTACTAGAAAAAGGCGCTTCTTTGCTAGAAGGCACTTCTTACCCGACTGGGGGTGAAAGCACGCACGCCGTTCTTTCTAGCCATCGGGGACTTCCTCAAGCAAAGTTGTTCACGGATTTACCAAAGCTGAAGAAGGGGGATCCTTTTTACATCGAGAGCAACGGTCAAACACTTGCGTATGAAGTGGATCAGATAAAAACAGTCGAGCCGACAAACACGGACGATCTCCATATCGAAAAAGGACAAGACCTTGTCACATTGCTGACTTGCACGCCTTATATGGTCAACAGTCACCGATTACTTGTCCGTGGACACCGTATCCCTTATGCACCGAAAGAAGCAGAGAAAAAAATCCAGCAGGTAACGAAAAAGAAACAGTTCCTATTGATAAGTCTGCTCACAGCAGGCCTTGCCATTCTGGCGATTCTTGTTTTTCTTTTTTATAAATACCGAAGACATAACTGACAGCCAAAACACGTCAAAAAAGACTAGGAGCAAACGACATCCTAGTCTTTTTTGACGTACAGTCGATTCAGCTAATCGTTCTGATCTTTTCGATATTCCTTCAGTAATCCAGTTTGCAGTAAGGATTGCTTACTGTGCAGGTTCCGGATGTTTTCCTCGAAATTTTGTGCATACATGACTGAGAATAAGGTGTTCAACACATAATCAAAAGCAACTTGAGAAGAAAACGTGGCTACTTTGGCAAAATCATATTCATCTTGTGCGACAGTGAGACAAAAAGTAGCTTGCTTTGCCATTTCAGAACGTTCATTTCCAGTGATGAGCAGTGTCTTAGTTCCTACATGTGACAAGTACATCATGATGCGTTCATAATGGTGGATCCGCCCGCTGTAGCTGATAAAAACAGCACAGTCTTTTGCAGTCAGATTAGCAGCGTTCCAAGAGGAGTCGCTGTATTCCTCTGCTAAGATCAAGAATTTGTTCAGTTTGACTAGTTTGTTCTGGAATTTTCGGGCTGTCACTTGTGAATCTCCCTTAGCAAAGAGAAAAATCCGCTCTGCTTGATTCAATACTTCCGCTAATTGACCCAATTCTTGATTTTCGATCTGAAGCTGCGCTTTTTTGATCGACTGGATAGTCAGGTCTGCCATTTTTTTGGCGATGGTTTGCAGATGATCTTCACTAGTGAATGGGAAATTCGGATCGATGGTTTGATTGAATTGCGCAATCAGCTGGTGGACTTCTCTTCCTAGTTCAAAACGAAATTCCTTGAAACCGGTAAAGCCTATTTTTTTGCATAAACGGATGATCGCCGAATGCGACGTATATGTAGCTTTTGCTAGTTCCTCGATCGTCATGTAGACGGCTGTTTCAAGGTTTCTTCGCAGGTAATCAGCGATCCGCTTTTCTGTTGTTGTCATTGATTCTTGCTGGGCTAATTTTTCTTCGATAAGCATGTACTCCAACCTCCACGAACATCCCCCGTTGATCGAGTCTGATAATCAATGGGGTTTGAACATATTTTTCAGTTTCTAGATGAGAATCAGCCATTTTTTGAACATTCTTGCCAAAATCTGGTGATATCCAGAGATTTTTTTCTTGGTTTGCTATACTGAGTATAACAAATAAAAGGAGGAACAACGATGCTTACTATCGCTTATCTTGGAAATGGAAAGAGTACGAATCGTTATCATTTGCCATTTTCCAGAAAATTATCTGACAAAATCAACATAAAAAAAATCTTTTCTCCCTCAAAACCTGTATGGGAAACCTTTGATGAAATCGAATATACAGACCAGCTGACTGATCTGTGGGACGACCCGGAGATCCAGTTAGTGGTTATCACGACACCTAGCCAATTCCATTATGAATATGGAAAGATGGCATTGGAACATGGGAAAAATGTCTTAGTCGAAAAACCATTTGCCGAAACATCTGAAGAAGCACAAGAATTGTTCGCATTAGCGAAAGAAAAAGGACTGTTCATCCAATGTTACCAAAATCGACGCTTCGATTCTGATTTCCTTACAGTTCAAAAAGTAATCGAAAGCGGAAAATTAGGAGATATCTTAGAAGTTGAGATGCACTATGATTACTTCAGACCGGAAGTACCAGAAAACACTCATGAATTCTCAACAGCGAACAGTTACTTATACGGTCATGCGTGCCATACGGTCGATCAAGTGCTTTCTTATTTTGGTGAACCGGATGATATCCAATATGATGTACGCCAACTACTAGGAAAAGGCCGTATGAATGATTATTTTGATCTGGATTTCTTTTATGGCAACATGAAAATCTCAGTCAAATCCAGTTATTTCCGAATCAAGGAACGTCCAAGTTTTGTCGTTTATGGAAAAAAGGGGATGTTTGTCAAACAAACGAAAGATCGCCAAGAAGAACATCTGAAAATGTTTTATATGCCTGATCATGAAGACTTCGGGATCGATCGTCCGGAACATTATGGTGTATTGACGTATATCGATGATCAAGGAAACTATCACGAAGAAAAAGTAGTCTCTGAAGTGGGGGATTATAGCCGAGTCTATGAAGGCATCTATGAAACGCTGATCAATGGCGCAGAAAAAATCGTAAAAGACGAAGAAACGATCTTGCAGATGCAGATCTTGGAAGAAGGGATCAGACCTCTTCAAGAAGAAGAAAAGAAAATGTAATGGAAACGGCCTTGTGTTTTGACGCTCATTTCTTCTTATTGTACTATAGAAAAGAAGAGGAACATGAGGAGGAACTTTTATGACAAATTATGACGGTGAAAAACACAAACGTCTGCGAGGCTCAATGGCACCTAAAACGGATGAGGACGTAGCGTTAGCAGGGACGAATTCAGGTGAAACAGAGCATAAAGAGGAATCCTTGGCAGGCACGAACTCCGATGAAACAACTCACAAAGAGCCTGCTTTGTCCGGTTCGAATTCTGTGGAAGAAGAAGAACCTAAAGAAGCGAGTCGCTTCGAAAAAGAAATCGAAAAACTCGTAGAAGATGTCAAAGAAAAAGTTGAAGATGTGACATCGAAAAACAAGCATAAGCACTAATCTTATCTATTTACTATGAGGAGCGGGGGACATCAAGTCTCCCGCTTTTTTATTTAACGGGCAATCCTTCAGCAAAAAGCATTCCGTGCGTAAAGTGCCAAACAAACAGCTTCGGTACAATCAAAAGAAAAACATAACAGGGATTTGTACCCAACGACCCTCGTTTTTAAAGCGTTATCATATTAGAATACAACTAGGAGGTGGACAGCAAGTGAATGAAAGAATCAGTTATCTCCTGAAAGCTTTTGCCGACAAAGAAGTAGCGATAACTACAGCTGCACGAATCATAGGACTGCCAAAAAAGGAGGCGATGGAGCAAGTACGACCTTTTACTGAATATATGGATCAAGAAAAAATCTATGTGAGAAATGTCCGTCCGTTTGAATGGGCAGAACAGGTTTCAGGTATTTCACATGCTGAAATCGTCTATACAGAAAAAGAACGAAGAGCACTCATATATTTGTTGGTTTATTCCAAAGCTGAAACACTTTCTGTTTTTCATTTCCAAGACTTTCTGAAAGTATCAAAAGGCACAATTCTAACGGATATCAAAAAAATCAGACAAGAGATCGCTTCAGAAGAGCTTCACCTGGATTACACGAGAAGATCCGGGTTCGTACTGAAAGGCTCAGAGTTTGCCCTACGGAGAAAAGCAAAAAATCTAGTGGCTCATCTGATGCAGACACGTAATGGAAGATTCGGATTAGCATTTTGGACAGCGACGATCGCTCTGGATTGCTACGCAGAAACAAGAGAGATTCTCGGCTTGGCACTTGATGGTTCCGATCTGCAATTTGCACCAAACCGAGTAGATGAACTGGCTTATTTCCTGGCAATGACCAAGAAGCGGATCGCAACGATTCCCTTGGAAGAAATAGAAAATCCGGCATTGCTCGCTTCATTGAATGTCTCAGCGCTCAGCAGATCTGTTTTAACTCCTCTGATGGAAGAAAAACTATCTGAGACAGAGATCCTCTTTTTCGCTCTATGTCTAGCGACGGTGGTCCAAGGGGATATACGGGACAGTTCTCTGGACTTTTTACTTGATCGTTCTTCAGAAGTGATCCATCGAATGGAATCGCTGATGGCAGTGGAATTCGAATCTTTTCGAGAATTATTGACAAATTTCTTTTATCATCTAGTTCCCGCGTATTTCAGGATCTCTTATTCATTTGATTTACCTAATGTGATGATCACACAGATCAAACAGCAGTATGCTTCGATCTTTGAATTGACTAAAAAAGCGTTGCTTCCTCTAGAAGAATGTATAGGAAAGAGTATCCCAGAAGAAGAAGTCGGTTATTTCACGATTTTATTTGGCGGAGAAATCCGTAAAGCCCAAAGTCAGACCACGCAAAAAAAGGTCAAAGCCATCATCGTCTGTCCAAGTGGGGTCAGTTCTTCAGTGATTTTAAAAAATGAACTGCAGCAGTTGTTCCCGACGATCCTCTTTACAGAAACCAACTCTGTGGACCGACTGCATGAAATCGAAGAAACCAGCTATGATATCATCTTCTCGACCGTTCCGATCACCCTTAGCGATCAAAGAAAGTCTCTTTATCTTTTGCGACCGATCATGAGTGACTTGGAAAAGAACCGATTGATCAATCAAGTCCAGAGAGATTGGCTGATCCCCGGATTCTCACTCCCTCCAGCCAATGAATTAGTAAAGGCTTTACTGCCATATATCGAATTCAAAGAAGGCGTCGATGAACAAAAGCTCTACCAAGTATTGAATCGCAAAATGAACAAATTACTCGAAAAAAAGGAGGACTGTCGCCCTATGTTATCTGAATTATTATCTGAAGAAATGATCCAACTGACCGATCATCTGCCTAACTGGGAAGAAGCCATTACAAAAGCGGCACAGCCATTGCTTCTTACCTATAAAATCGAAGAATCCTATGTCCAAGCAATGATCGAACGAGTCAAACAGTATGGTGCTTTTATCCATATTGGCGACCATATCGCCTTGCCTCATGCTCGGCCGGAAGATGGCGTAAAGGAAGTCGGGATGTCATTATTGAAATTGAATGAGCCCGTCGATCTAGCCGATGATCCAAAACACCCGATCAGCTTGTTCATTTGTTTGGCGGCTATCGATAATGAAGCGCATTTGCGTGCCTTAGCCAATCTGACCAGATTGCTTTCTCGTAAAGAAAACCTTCAAGCTTTATTAGCTGCACAGAACAAACAGGAGATTCTAGAAATCATCAAAAAAGGAGACGAATAACATGAAAATCTTAGCAGTATGTCAAAGTGGACTAGGAACAAGTTTTATGGTGGAAATGAATATCAAACAGGCATTAGCCGATACAGGAGCAGATCTAGAACGATTCGAAGTCAGCCATACGGATGTAGGAAGTGTCTCAAGTGACATGGCCGATTACTTTTTCATCGAACATTCCTTAAAAGACACGTTGACTGCGATACCTGAAGAAAAACTCATTTTGCTTCAGTCGATCATCGATAGTGAAGAAGTCAAAGAGAAAGTAGAACAGATCATTGCTGAAAACTAATCACTCAAGGAGGAATCTCAATGGATAAGTTACTCAATTTATTTGTTTCGATCGTCAGCCAGCCCTCCATTCTCGTTTCGCTGATTGCGCTATTAGGGTTGGTTTTGCAAAAGAAAAAGCTTTCTGAAGTCATCCAAGGAACAATCAAGACATTTGTCGGTTTCCTCGTACTGATCGGCGGGGCAGTATTGATCAGCAACTCACTGACCCCTTTTGCATCTATGTTCCAAACGGCGCTCCATACACAAGGAGTCGTACCGAGCAATGAAGCAGTGGTCGCGATCGCTTTGCAAAAATTCGGTACGCCCACTGCGCTGATCATGCTAGTTGGGATGATCGTGAACATCTTGCTTGCTCGTTTTACCCGCTATAAATTCATTTTTTTAACAGGGCAGGCAATGCTTTACGTCTCATGTCTAACAGCTGTGATCCTTGTAAGTGCCGGATTTGAGCCTGATCTTTGGATGATTTTGTTAGGCGGGATCTTCGAAGGAACATTGCTGACCATCACTCCAGCACTTTGTCAGCCATTTATGAAAAATATCACTGGGAATGACCAAGTCGCGCTAGGGCATACAGGAAATATCGGGTATGCTTCAAGCGGATGGATCGGAAAGTTTTTCGGCAATAAAGAGCATTCGACAGAAACGATCCGTATCCCGAAAAGCTTTAGTTTTTTGCGAGATTCAACAGTTTCCATCATGCTATTGATGTCGATCGTCTATGTCGCCTTAGCCTTGCTAGCAGGACCTGGATTTGTTGAAAGTGAATTGAGCAATGGCGATAACGCAGTGATTTTTGCTTTGATCCAGGCTGGAACATTTACCGCTGGATTCGTCATCGTCCTTCAAGGCGTACGAATGGTATTAGCCGAGATTGTCCCTGCCTTCCAAGGGATCGCGAAGAAGCTAGTGCCAAATTCAAAACCAGCGTTAGACGTTCCGATCGTCTTTCCATATGCGCCAAATGCTGTATTGATCGGCTTTTTTGTCAGCTTTCTAGTAGGGACGCTATCGATGCTTGCGATGATCGGATTGAAAACGACAGTGATCATTCCAGGTGTAGTCGGACATTTCTTTTGCGGAGCGGCCTCCGGGGTTTTCGGCAATTCGACTGGCGGACGAAGAGGGGCGATCTTAGGTTCAGCATTCAATGGCTTGCTGATCAGCTGGCTACCGTTATTCATTTTACCAGTGCTCGGTGATTTGCAGATTGCTTCTTCTACCTTTGCAGATACAGATTATCTGGTCCCTGGTCTGCTATTAGGAAAATTAGGGGAATACGGACAGCTAGCACTTGTAGTCGGGATCATCGGATTCTTTTTGCTTGTTGTGTTATCTAGCTTCTTTTTTACCGATAAAAGCACAAACGTAGTTCCTAAAGAACAGAATTAAGCGAGCTTTAAGATAAAAAACTGCTTGGACAATAAGGTTGTGACAGAAGTGGTCAGTTTCAATAAATAAGAAGAAATTTTCACAAGTTTTTTCTTAATACTCGAAACTAATCGGAATTTTCACAACCTAATGCCACAAGCAGTTTTTCTTCTATATCTATACGTTTGTTTTTGATTTGCTTTCTAAGATAAGCGCTTGTTTTTCTAGAAGAGGGTAGATTCTGCCGTTCATCATCACTGTTCCACCTGATCGATCGGAAGTAATCACGATCTTGCCTTTTAACTAAACTCAATCAAGAGAAGAAGAAAAAAGTTCATGGCACAATATAGGAGATAAGTTGCTATAAATAGATGTTTTAGTAATGGCCGTTTCCATTTGTGACTTCTCTTCATTTGATAAATACTCACTAGTAAGCATACAGTGATGATAGATACGCTGATCTTTCTAATTTGGAAGATTAGCGTCCATAGGTGGGAATCCATTGTCAATTGGACACGTGGCAGAAAAAAATAGAGTACAGTCAAAAAGACATAGTTTATCCAAGATGAACCACTGGACTTATTCTTCATAATATTCACTTCCCAACTAGAAAGAGAGGAGGGGAAGACGGTGGGACAAATTTGGGTAAGACTTCTAACTGATCGTGTAGTCGGACAAACAGATCTTCTTGCATTGTTCTCTGAATACTTATCGAAACATATGATCGTCATTTTAGCAGGGATATTCATTATTGTCATACTTGCCTTGATGCTAGGGAAAAAAATGACGACAAATCCAAGCGCAAAGAGACCTGTGTCCAAGAATCAAAGTAAACAAAGTCAATATAAACGCTATAAATAATTCGTATGAAGAGTATCACGAGACGTTTTATCAAATTCAATATGAGGTGTAAATGAATGTATGTAGAAATTGTTTCTGCCTTTTTGAACAGTCGTTTAGTTGCCCAAATCGATGCCAATTTATATTTCTTTCATTTTATTATTATGTACTTGCTTCGTTATGGGCTTTCAATCTTTTTTGCTATCTATTTGTTCGTTGTTATCGTGAAACGCTTGATCGAGTACTTATCGGGAGGCGGTCACCGACGCAATAGACGAAGATTCAAAAAGCAATTATCTGCCTCGTATAAAAAACAGCAGGAGACAATCAGAGAGAATTATGAAAAAGGGATTACGGATACAGATGAATTAAAGAAAAATGTCTACACTAAAACGAAATAAAAATTGCTGCGAGGTGCATAGCATTGATCCCGTTCCACAGTATAGAAGAATTATTTTCTGTCAATCTCTGCTTTTTTGACTTGTTCGATGAAGCACTTTTTCTTTATTTCGTCCATAAAGATGGCAAGATGCTCTATGATCCTGTCTCAAGATTTTTGTGCAGTACACAAGGAGAAAGGGTGATCGTTGTCGCATGGGAATCGCCATCGTAAATGAAGATATCTTAGGGTTGGGGGCAATCGGTTTCTTATTATGGATACTGATCTTTTGTTTAATTTTATACTCATTGATCAAGCGACCGAAACCTGTATATAGTTTCGATAAAAAGAAGACAGCAAGTATTTGGCCACTGGTTTTAGCATTGATTTTCCTTCTGATTTTAGCTGCTTACATGGGATTGATCATTTATAACATAGCTGTCTTGCGCTTTTAAGAAAGAAAATTATCTATAAAAAAATATAATAGTAACTATAACTATTATTATATTGATGAATGACAAGTAGGGCGATATAATTTTCATGAAAATAACAATAAACGATGAAAAGGAGCTGTTTATTCATGAAAAAAACAAGTCGTAAAGTTGTCATCGTCGGAACTGGCTTCGTCGGAACAAGTATCGCGTACGCAATGATCAACCAAGGGATTTCTAATGAATTAGTTTTGATCGATGTGAATCAGGAAAAAGCAGAAGGAGAAGCATTAGACCTTCTAGATGGTATGGCTTGGGGCGATGAGAATGTCGCTGTCTGGTCTGGTGGTTATGAAGAATGTAAAGATGCAGATCTAGTAGTGATTACTGCTGGGATCAACCAGAAACCAGGACAATCTCGCTTGGATCTCGTTAAAACAAATGCGTCAATCATGCGCCAAATCGTCAAAGAAATCATGGGTTCCGGTTTTGACGGAGTTATAGTCGTAGCATCAAACCCTGTAGATATTTTAACGTATATCGCTTGGAATGAATCTGGATTACCAACTTCTCGCGTGATCGGAACTGGAACAACATTAGATACAACAAGATTCCGTAAAGAAATCGCTTTGAAACTGAAAGTCGATCCACGAAGCGTCCACGGGTATATTCTAGGAGAACATGGGGATTCAGAAGTCGCTGCATGGTCACACACAACAGTCGGCGGAAAACCAATCCTTGAGATCGTAGAAAAAGATCACCGAATCGCACAAGACGAATTAGATGTCATTGCAGATAAAGTACGTAATGCTGCATATGAAATCATCGATCGCAAAAAAGCGACTTATTATGGTATCGGTATGAGTACAGCTCGTATCGTAAAAGCAATCTTGAACAACGAACAAGCCGTATTGCCTGTTTCCGCTTACTTAACGGGTGAATACGGTGAAGAGGATATATTTACTGGTGTACCGTCAATCGTTGACGAAAATGGCGTACGCGAAGTTGTTGAATTATCTATCAACGAACCAGAAAAAGAAATGTTCGAACGTTCAGTAAGTGAATTGAGAAATGTTTTAAATACTGTATTATAAACCATTATAAATGGAAGCAAGTCAGCAACAGCTCAAAACGTTTTTAGGCACGTTTTGAGCTGTTTTTGTATGAAATTCGATAGCGATCAATATAGCAATCTAAATATGGACTATAGACTAAAAATTCATTCTAGGATACGATTTACATCATTTTTCAAGAAATCCCACAGAGTCCTTATAAAAAGAAATCTGGCAAATAAGCATAAATTTTACAACACGAAGTGAAATCTACGTCAAAAATTGCAGAGAAACCTGCAAAATAATTTTAAAATTTTGCACGAGTCGAAAAAAGCAAAAATTGGAGTGAAATTCAGTTTGATTGTGGTTTGATAGTATTCTGGTTCTCTTTGAATCTACTTTGTATAATATATATTATGTAAACTAAACTATATAAAAAATAAACCGATGATCAAATAAATGATCCATAGCCCTATTCCACCTCTTTTAAACGGTATCAAAATAGATTTTGCAACATTTTTGATACTTTGCGTACTTTTAGTCATTTGTTTATGCTTAAGCATTGATTATTTGCAGCGATTGATCCGTTTGTCATATTGTAGCGGCTATCCAGATCGATTTTGTGATTGATTTGTCCGAAATGCATTCTGTGAAGACAAATTGCTGAAGAAATCTGAGGATTGCTATGGGAATCGGTCGGATAGATCGCTTGACCATAATAAAAAGCGGGAAGCAAATCCCGCTTTTTAAACATGTTATCTATATTTAACCAAAGTATTGGTGGAATGTTTGGGTGATCACTGGTAAAAAGTAAATGATGACCATAGCAGCGATGACCATAATCAGTTGTTTTCGTTGTTTTTTTCGTTTCAAGATACTAGTTGTCTTATGGAAAAAATAAGTCGCGCTTTTGGCGCCAGCTGTCAATGTAGATAAAACTAGCGTAGGCGAATATGCTGTCGGATCATGCGTCAGAGACAACAGTTTTGTTCCATAATCTGGATATTTTAAAAACGCCTGATACAGTGCAACGATCGTGATCGCGCCCATGAGATAATTTAAAAATGAATGAACTTTCTTCAACTATAAAACTCCTTGCTGCTTGTCAAAATGTCCAGCTTATTAGCTGGAAAAAGTATACGGCTTGCTACCTCTTTTAAAGACTAGTTTATTGTTTTTTTGTGATTATTATTTTAACTTTTCGGAATAAATAATCTGATATTCTATTTATTTTTCTCGATTTTCATTCTCCGGTGTTTCTGGTTTGTTCTCAGCTTTCTCAGCTGCTGGTTTATCCATCCACGGAAAATAAAATCCGATCGTTAAATCTTCTTTCAAAACAAGCACAGCATCGAACTTGCCCTTTTTCCCGGTGAATCCTTTCACCACTTTGCTTGTTTTTCCTTTGGACAACAGCTCTCTGAGATTGGTTTTTGTCAGCTTTTTCTTTGCCACAGTCGGCCAAAGTTTAAAATCACACGCAGGGTTCGTGCAAGTTGCCACTTTAGGATATAGCATGACTATCCCCTTCTTGCATTTAGGACACTGCCCGAGCTGATCGTTTTTCTTTTCCATCGCCTTTATCTGCCGTGTACCGCTGATTTCTGCTGATAGATCAGCTTTCGCGATTTGTTCTGGTACGGAATCAAGTAAGTGCCGTATGAACTTCTTGATGTTCTCTAAGAAAACTTCCGGTGTCCCCTCTTGGTTTCCGATTTTCTTCAAGTACCCTTCCCAACGTGCTGTCATTTCCGCACTCGTCAATAAAGGTTCTCCAGCGACAGCTTTACATAGCGTGATTCCTTTAGGCGTCACTGCGATCTCATTTTTCTTTACTTCGATATAATGCTTTTGTTTGAGATTCTCGATGATATTCGCCCGTGTCGCTTCCGTGCCGATCCCTTCCACTTCTTTCAGGATCTCTTGTGCTTCATCATCATCCAGTGTTTTTCCTGCTGTTTTCATCGCAGTGATCAATGTCCCTTCATTATAGGGTTTAGGCGGCTGTGTTTCCTTCGCTACGCATTTCAAATCGACTTCAACCGGCTCGTTCGCATTGATTTCTGGAAGTTCTTGGCTTTCTTTTTTCTTGTTTTTTGTGACTAGTATTGCCTGCCAGCCTTGTTTGACAGGGATCTTCCCGATGCTTTTCAGGCGCAGTTGTTCGACGCCTGTGAGGACAGTAGTTTCTTCGTATACGTAATTCGAAGCAAACATAGCGATCGTCGTCCGTACTACTTGCAGGTAAATGGCCTGCTGCAGTCTTGAAAGCTTTGCGAATCGCTCTTTAGTCGGAATCGTTTTAGTTGGAATGATCGCATGATGTTCTTGTACTTTAGACGCATCTACATAGCGTTTCTTAGCATATGTCTCTGGTGTTTCGACTGTATCAATGCCTAAAAAATTTTTATATTTCTGCAGGTTTTTCACTAGATACTGGTGCTCGTTTTCCGTGATATATGTCGTGTCAGTACGCGGGTAACTCAAGAATTTGCTTTCATATAATCCTTGTACTGCATCTAGAGTCGCTTTCGCACTTGCTTTCATCAGCTGGTTCATTTTTGACTGCAAACCTGATAGCGAAAATAAACGCGGACTGCGTAACTGCTTCTCTTTTTTTGACACTTCAAGGATACGTCCTTCTTGTTTTCCTAAATGCGCCCCAAGCTTTTCGATTTCTGTCGTCAGTTCTTCGGCTGTTTTAAATGATCTTTTCGGATCTAGCTTACCTGTGAACTGTCCCTTCTCACTAATGATCAACCCTTCTCCATCGAAATAAGGTTCTTTTTTGAAATTTCGAATCTCTTCTTGGAGCCGATAGATCATATATAATGTCGGCGTTTGGACACGTCCAAGAGAAAAACTGCCATCAATGCCTTTTTTCTGCAGCAATAAACTGTACAGTGGACTGCCATTCATTCCGATCAACCAATCTGCGTTTTGTCTGGCTTGCGCTTCTTTGTACTTTGGAAAATAGCTTTCGCCCGGCCGAAGATTTTTGAATCCTTGATAGATTGCTTCTTTTTCTAAAGAATTGATCCATAACCGCTGATAGTTCTTGTTTTTCGAGAAAGCTTTCGCTTGTTTGATGATCGACCAAGCGATCGCCTCTCCTTCTCTGTCGCCATCCGTTGCAATGATGATCGTGTTTGCTGACTGCAACTCTCTTTTGACGATCGAAAACTGCGCACGTTTTTCTGCTGGCACCTCATAGCGGAACGTCTCCGGGAAAATCGGCAAATTTTCTAAAGACCATTTGCCCCAACGTTCGTCATAGACCCCTGGAGGAACCATATCCACTAAATGGCCAAATCCGTAAGTGATCGTTACTTCACCTGTGAATAACGGATCGCTGATTTCATAATAGCCTTCATGGCGTTTTCGATGCTGGAATGTCTCAGCATAGGCTTTTGCCTGAGAAGGTTTTTCAGCTAAGATGACTGTCTTCATTTCTTTTCCTCCGTGAACGTTTTTTGCAGACTTCTCTATTATGGAACATATTTTCGCATCTGGCAATAAAAAATCGCTCGAGAAGGGCCGGTCGAAAATGATCTCTATGATAGCAGCTATTCTCAGCAAAATACAAAAAAACATCGAGCCATCCATCTGGTTTCCCATTCATGACTTGATGTTTTTTTCATACATTCGTTCATTTCGTCTTCACGCGCAGTTAAGTTGCCAGTTCACACCAAATTGGTCTGTCACCATTCCATAAAGTTTGGCCCACGGAACAGCATCTAGATCCATGTTGATCGTCCCATTCTCAGAGAGTTTCTTAAATAGTCGCGTCGTTTCTTCTGTATCTGTCTGTATCACTAGAGAGACGTTATTCCCAACGATCAATTCAGGAGCGACACCTTCAGGATTATCCGCAAACATGACACGCGTTCCGTAAATCGTCATCCGTGCATTGATGATCATCTGTCTTACCTCATCCGTCAAGTTCATTTCTTCCATACCCGGCATTTCGCCATAGGTAGAGATCTCCGTTGCCTTTGTTTCGAAAACTTCTTCATAAAAAGCGATAGCTGACCGTGCCTCAGATTTGAAATTCAAATAAATATCCAACCGAAACAGCTCCTTTCTTGTATACAAGCTACCATAAGAAAGCGCTATTTACTATTATATCGATTTGAAAGCACAAGAATTCTTTCATTACACAAAAAAGCCAAGAGATAGGACCAGACAGATCGTCTCTTGGCTTTTGCTTACTTATTCAAAAATTCATCGATCGCCGATTGGTTCATCTGATTGTCGATCGAAAGTATGCTTCCAGCATAATCGCTTTGTCCGTAGTTCCACGATCCTTCTACCGGCACGCTCAATCGATCGATACCTGCTGCGCCTCTGGCAATAGAGAAAAGATTTTTAGCTAGGAAAAGCGAAGTGACGTCAGTTGACGTATACCCAAGGGCTTTCCCTGCAGCATACGGTGCGCGGATCAAGTTCAGCGGATTCTTGAGCTGGCTGAAAATCGCGTTCATCACTTGCTGCTGCCGTCTGACACGACCAAAGTCACCTTCTTCGTCCATTCGAAAACGTGCATATTGCAAAAGAACATGTCCGTCCATTCTTTGCGTGCCTTTCTTGATATCGACACCATCGAGGTTCAGATCTTTCTCTGCATCGATCTTCACTCCGTTCATAAACAAGGCATCGATCACTTTTTCAAAAGAATGGAAATCTACTTTCGCATAATACTGACAGTCGATTCCGAAGTTTTCCGATAATGTTTGCCGTACCAGATCGGCTCCTCCATAAGCATAAGCAGAATTGATCTTGTTTTGACCGACACCAGGAATCGTCACAAAACTATCTCTCATGAAAGAGATCAGCTTAGGCTTGTGCGAGGGACCGTCCAGCTGCAAGACCATGATCGTATCTGCACGTCCTGCATCTTCTCCTCGGGTATCACTCCCTAAAATCAATACATTGTGCGCACCATTTGATGCTTTGACACCATTGAATGTTTCAACTGTTGCCGGTGTCAAACTCGAATCATGCTCTGCCACAAATTTCCCGACGAAAAAAGAAATCGCTGAATAGGCTATCAGGAAGAACAAGATGCCGAAAATGATCCTCTTCCAAGAACGCCTCTTTCTTGGTTGCTTGATCTTTGGTGCTCTTTTCCTGAAAAATCCCTTTTTTCTTGTTTGTATATCTTCTAGTGGTCTATTCGCATAGGCTCTTTGCTGATCATCTGACCATTGTCCTTCATCATGGAAATCATCTGAAGTTTGCTGATGATTTTGATAAATCCGCGTGGCGTCTTCTCGTCGCAACTGCTCTTCCTTGCGTTCTTGGCGTTCCCGCCTTGCGAAGAAACTGCTAGGAGCGCGTTTTAGAGGCTTCGCCTTTTTATGGATGTCCTTATAACGATCCATCCGACTCATCTTGGTTCCTCCTCCATTTATACTGATAAGTAAAGGATACGATAACTCTTTGCCAAATACATCGAAATTATCCATAATTTAATAAAAAATAACGAAATATATCCCTATTTACCGATCAGAGGCGACGTGAGGAGCCGAATGATTTCTTCCGTGATCTTTTCAGGCGTTTTCCCATCCGTCACTAGCCTATAAGAAGCTACTTCCTGATAAAGTGGATAACGTCTCTGGTACAACGAAGCAAGTGAATCGATAGTTTGTTCGGTAGCAAGAGGTCGAACTGTTTTTTGATCAGCAAGCAATCGACGATAAGTTTCTTCCATCGCGGTTTCTAAAAACACGACCTGTTTCTCCTCGGCCAGTATTCTTCGATTTTCCTTCCGTGTGATGATCCCTCCGCCTGTCGCGATGATTTTTGGAGAGGGATCAGTTAGTACTTGGGCTAATAATTCTGTCTCTTTTTCTCGGAAGCATTCTTCACCATAATCATTGAAGTAGTTCCCTACAGTCGTTTGGTACTGCTCTTCAAAATGATGATCTAAATCAATTGCCTGCATACCTGTCTTTTTTGCTAATAGATTTCCGACAGTTGTTTTCCCTGTTCCCATAAAACCGATCAGCACGATCGACTGATCTATTTTTATCTCACTCATTTCCATTCTCTCCTGTCAGCTTTGCCAGATCCTTGAAGAAGTTAGGATAAGAAATCGCAATCGCGTCTGCCTCATCAAGAATCACTGTCCCGTCTTTCACAAGCAAAGCAGCAATCGCCAGCATCATTCCGATACGGTGGTCACCGTGGCTAGAGACTTGTGTTGGGGTATCAGCTCTAAGCGGAGTAGGGCCGTGGATGATCAGACCATCAGCAGTAGGCTGGATATCCGCACCTAGCTTACTTAATTCTTCTGCTACTGCATCGATCCGATTTGTTTCCTTCACCTTCAATTCTTCCGCATCGAAAATTCGAGTCGTCCCTTCTGCTTGCGTAGCTAGCAGAGCGATGATTGGCAATTCGTCTATCAAACGAGGGATAATCACTCCGCCAATCTCTGTACCGACTAACTCAGAGGCTTTTATCTGCAAGGTCGCAGACTGGTTCTCTTCATCTACATCCAGCTGACTGATTCGTCCATTCATCTGATGGACCACATCTAGCAGTCCAGTACGAGTGGGATTGATCCCCACGTTCGACAAGATGATCTCACTTTTTTCGCATAAGAGCGCCGCGGCGATGAAGAATGCAGCAGAAGAAATATCTCCAGGGACATTGACTTCGCTTCCTTTTAGTCGTTGTCCACCTGATAAGGAGATTCTCTTTCCTGCTTGCTCGATTTGTCCGCCAAATTGTCGGATCATCTGCTCCGTGTGATTCCTCGAAGGAGTTTTTTCGATGATCGTTGTCGTTCCCTTTGCTTGGAGTGCGGCAAATAGAATAGCCGACTTTACTTGTGCACTAGCAACAGGCATCTCGTAGTCGATCGCTTTCAGCGCTTTGACCGGTTTGATCACAAGAGGAAGTAGGCCTTGACTGCCTTTTCCAGAGATATCCGCGTTCATCTTTCGTAAAGGAGTGATGATCCTATCCATCGGTCTGCGACTCAATGAACGGTCGCCGATCAACGTTGTCTCAAATGAAGCGCCTGCTAATATCCCAGAAATCAAGCGCACAGTCGTTCCCGAATTTTCCGCGTCTAAAGGTCGATCTGACACGTGTAGACCTTCGATTCCTTTGCCATGTACGATGAGTGCATCTTCTGTTTTCTCTTCGATCGCTACACCTAGCTGACGAAATAGCTGTAAGGTAGACAGACAGTCCTGAGCGCGGAGGAAATGTCGAATGGTCGTCGTCCCATGACTGATTGCTCCGAACATCAGACTTCTATGAGAGATCGATTTGTCTGACGGAACCTGTAGAACGCCATAAAGCGCCTGTTGATTTGTCTTTAATTGCATTTGTCTCCTCCATTTTCTATTAAAAACAAGCCTGTTCATCCATCAATAACTGATCAATCGTTTTCGATAGGCGGCTACAGCTTCTTTTAAGCCGTCCATCGTATCGCTGTAGAATTGATCTAGAAAAGCTTTTGCCAACTCTGTAGCAACCACACTTTCACAGATCACGCTTGCAGCTGGAACTGCGGTAGTGTCGGAACGTTCGACGCTTGCACGATAGACTTCTTTTGTCCGGATGTCGACACTTTGCAGTGGTTTGTATAGCGTAGGTATCGGCTTCATGACACCTTGGATGATCAGTGTCTCGCCGTTAGTCATCCCACCTTCAAAACCGCCCAAGTTATCCGAGCGTCTTGTATAACCTTTATTCTTCTCCCATAGGATCTCATCCATCACTTTGGAGCCAGGAAGATTCGCCATCTCAAATCCGAGACCGAACTGTACACCTTTGAACGCATTGATGCTCATCACTGCCTGTGCGATATTTCCATCAAGCTTTCGATCCCATTGGACGTAACTCCCTAACCCTGCCGGAACATTTGCGACTAAGACCTCTACGATTCCGCCTAGCGTATCTCCAGCGGCTTTTGCTTCGTCGATCCGAGTCTTCATTTCCCGGTCTATTTCCCGGTCTGCTACACGCAAATCAGACGCGTCTGCCGCTTCTTGGATTTTTCGGATCGGCATCTCCTCAGGTAACTGGCAGTTCACTCCACCTAACCCTAAGACATGGCCCACGATCGTTACATCAAGTTCTTTCAGTATTTTTTTCGAAATCGCTCCGATTGCTACGCGTATCGCTGTCTCTCTAGCAGAAGAGCGTTCCAAGACATTTCGAAGATCATCATGTCCATATTTCATTCCGCCGACTAAATCTGCATGTCCCGGTCTCGGACGAGTCACTTGACGCAATGTTTCGTTTTTCTTGTCAGTTCTTTGAGGAGACATCACAGTCTGCCAGTTTTTCCAATCACGGTTTTCGATGATCAGTGTCACAGGAGAACCTAACGTATACCCGTGACGCACACCAGAAGTGATTCTGATTTGGTCCTTCTCGATTTTCATTCGGCCGCCACGGCCATAACCGATTTGACGTTTAGCTAGCTCCAGATTGATCTCTTCAGCGGATAAAGAAAGTCCTGCTGGCAGTCCCTCGATGATCGCCGTTAATTCAGGACCATGTGATTCGCCTGCTGTTAAAAATCGCATCTCATTTTTCCTCCTTCTTAAGATAGTCATGCAGTTTCGTGACTGGTGTAGGAGAAAGAAAAGCTTCTCCGATTTGTTTCAATAAAACAAGGTTGATTTTCTTTCCCCGTGCTTTTTTATCGTGCGTGATCGCTTCGAAAAGCACATCTTCCGGCCAATATGTCGTCTCGACAGGCAAGTCGAATTTTCTGACCATTTCATCTAACGCTTGTGTGATCCCTTTTGGTGACAATCCTTTATTTTCAGCGATCCTGCTGATTTGGATCATCCCGATCGAAACTGCTTCACCATGGGTCACTACTCCATAGCCAGCTGTTTTTTCTACCGCATGACCAATCGTATGACCAAAATTCAAGATCAGACGTTGGCCATGATCGAATTCATCTGCTTCGACCACTGCCTTCTTGATAGCCAAACAAGCATGGATGACCTTTTCTGCTTCTTTTCTCACCGCTTCTTTGTTCGGTAGTGTGGTCAAAAGATCCCAGAGCTGTTTGTCCGCGATGGCTGCATATTTGATTACTTCTGCGATTCCTTCGCTCACACGTCGGTCCTCCAAAGTCCCTAGCGTATCAGGATCGATCAAGACCCCATCCGGTTGCCAAAAAGCTCCAATGATATTTTTAGCATAATTCGTGTTCACTGCTGTTTTCCCGCCTATACTACTGTCTACTTGGGCAAGGAGTGTCGTCGGAATCTGCAGAAAATGGATGCCTCGCATGAAAGTTGCAGCGACAAAACCAGCCAGATCCCCAACAACACCTCCTCCAAGAGCAAGTATACCGTCACTTCGGGTAAATTGATTTGCGGTAAGCAATTGATAGATTTTTTCTGCGTTTTCTAAAGATTTACTGGCTTCTCCGGCCTCAATGACTGCTTTTATCACAATAAACCCCTGTGCTTCCAACTGATCCACGACCATGTTTCCATACAATCCATCGACTGTGTCATCTGTCACTACACAAACCTGCTGTGGCGTCCATAAGCCGGCAACCCATTGTCCAACCGTTGCCAAGGCCCCTTTCTTCACGATGATTTCGTACGAATGATGAGGCAATTCCACATATATACTCATTTTACTTCCTCCTTTCTATTTCGCTTCATCTGCCACAGGATCAGTGATTCAACTGACGGATTTCTTTCATTGTTTTTTCTAAAAGATGAACTTCTTCCATCATCTTCATGTATGTTTTCTCGTTTAATGACTGTGGTCCGTCCGACCATGCGTTGACCGGGTCAGGGTGAATCTCAACGATCATGCCGTCCGCTCCTGCTGCAACGCCTGCTCGTGCCATAGGCGGCACAAGATCCCAGACACCTGTACCATGGCTAGGGTCTACAATAATTGGAAAATGGCTTAACTTCTTGATGATCGGCACTGCACTCAGATCGAATGTATTTCGAGTCGCTGTCTCATATGTGCGGATACCACGTTCGATGAAAATGATTTTATCGTTGTTTTGCACGGCGATGTATTCGGCAGCATTCAGCCATTCATTGATCGTCCCTGCGATCCCTCTCTTCAATCCAATTGGCATCCCTGTTTTTCCGACTGCTTCTAACAAACGGAAATTCTGCATATTCCGCGCACCGATTTGTAAAATATCACTATAATGCGCCACCATGTCGATATGTGCTTCGTCCATCACTTCTGTAATCACTTGCATATCCAGTTCATCCGCTGCTTGCCGGATATATTTCAACCCTTCTTCTTCCAAACCTTGAAAGGCATAGGGTGATGTTCTTGGTTTGAAGGCCCCACCACGCAAGATTTTTGCCCCTCCAGCTTTTGCTATACGTGCTGTCTCGCGGATCTGATCTAGTCCTTCGATCGAACAGGGACCTGCCATAGTGACGAAATTCCCATCGCCGATCTTGACGCCGTTGACATCGACTATTGTATCTTGTGGGTGAAACTCGCGAGACGTTAATTTATAGGTATTCGTGATGCGCACCACTTCTTCTACTCCTGCATACCGCTGGAAAGCGACATCCTGGATTTTATGTGTGTCTCCGACTAGACCGACGATTGGCTGGTTGTTTCCGCCTTTGTTCATCTGTACCGCAAGCCCTTCTTCTTCTGCACGGGTGACGACTTGTGCGATTTGCTCCGGTGTTGCTTGTTGTTCCATTATAATAATCATTGTTTTTCCCCTTTTATTCGAATAATCTTTGGATGAGCGCAATCGGCATTTCTTCTTGCGTCCACAATTCAAAAGCGATCGCTCCTTGATAAACAAGCATGCCGAGGCCATTATAAGCGACTGCTCCTGCTTGCTTTGCTTCAGCCAGCAATCGTGTTTCTCTTGGTGAATAGATGAGATCTACGACTACCAAGTTTTCGTTTAAGGGCACGGAAGCCGGCAGTGGTGATTGCCCCGTCTTCTTCCCCATCCCGATATCTGTGGCGTTCACTAGTAGATCACTTTCGTCGATAGATGCTGCCATTTTGTCCTCATCTGCATAATCATAGACAACAATTTCACATTTCGTCTGTCTTTGAATAGAGGCAAAAAAAGCTTTGGCAGCTGCAAAAGTTTCGTTCTTTCGCTTATAGACAGTGATTTTTGCTGCACCATCCAAAGCTGCTTGGACCGCTATTGCTTTTGCCGCGCCTCCAGCTCCTAACAGAACTACTTTCTGCCGTTCGATTGTAAAGCCTTTTTCCTTCAAAAAGCGCATAAAGCCCATGCCATCTGTATTGTAACCAATTAGTTTGTTCTCTTTGTTCACGACTGTATTCACTGCACCGATCAGCTCAGCTTCTCGGCTGACTGCATCAAGATAAGGTAAAACAGCGGTCTTGTTCGGCATCGAAAGATTGACACCGATCATCTCTAACAAACGAATGCTTTCGATCGCTTGCTTCAAATTCGTCTGATCCACTTCAAAAGCTAAGTAGGCGGCGTCGATGCCACATGCATCAAATGCGGTGTTGTGCATAAGCGGTGATAAGCTATGTCTAGCAGGCGATGCGAATAATCCTGCTAATCTTGTTTTTCCAGTAATCATTGTGGAGCCTCCTTCATAAACAGAAAAAACCACTTAGTGTCAACATACAAAAAAGTATGAAACATCTACGTGGCAAAATAATCCATCCTTCCGCCACTTCTCATAAACTGCACGGGCAGCCAAAGAGCGAAAGAATTTAGATTCGATTGTGAAATAACTGACTTTATCATTTGAAAAAACGCCCAAACTATTTTAGATTGACCTAAGTATAGGACGAATCAAAGGAAGTTGTCAATTTATTTTTGGAAACAATGTGTACTTTGTAGCAAACTTTTGGATCAGTCAACGATTTCTTCAAAAAACTGCAGAAGATCTGTCATAGAAAGTCGATGTTTTTCTTCGTTCGACAAATCCTGGACAATCTTCCCCTTTTGTAAAACGATCAGCCGATTTCCGTAATTCAATGCATCTTCCATTCGGTGGGTGATCATCAGACAAGTCAGGTTTTGTTCAGTGATACGCTGGTTCGTCAACTGCATCAGTGATTTAGCCGTTTTAGGGTCTAATGCCGCAGTATGTTCATCCAATAAAAGCAGTTCCGGCGCTTTGATCGTTGCCATCAATAAGCTAAGTGCTTGTCGCTGACCACCTGACAATTCGCCAGCAGGAGTATCCAAGTGCTGTTCCAGACCATTCCCGACTTCTTTACATAAGTGATAGAACTGTTCTCGCTGCTTTTTCAGATTGCGTAAGCGAAGAGGGCGTTTTTGTCCTCGCTTTTGTGCGAGCAGCAGATTTTCAGCAACAGTCATTCTTGGTGCCGTCCCCATTTTAGGATCTTGGAAGACCCGGGAAAGAAAAGCCGCTCTCTTTTCTTCTGAATCTTTTGTGATCGGCTGATCTTTAAAATATACGGAGCCTGATGTGAGCTGAAGTGTCCCTGCGATAGTATTGAATAGCGTGCTTTTCCCAGCACCATTCCCCCCAAGAACGGTAATGAAGTCTCCTTGATTGATCGTGAGATTGATTTGATCTAGCAAGACCTTTTCTTCATTCATTCCGTTATTCACGACTTTTCTGCCGTTTTTGATCGTGATTATTGTGGTCATTTGTCACGCCTCCTTTTCAAATCCGGTTTTTAATTTCAATGCTTGTTTTACCTGAGGGATCATCAGACAGATCGCAAGAATGATGGCTGAGAAAAGCTTCAGGTAAGTGGTGTCAAATCCTAATTTGATGACAACTAGAATCAGCAGCTGATAAATGATGCTGCCGACAACGATCGCGATAAGACGCTCTGGTAAAGTCAATTCTTGGAAAATAACTTCTCCGATAATGATCGAAGCTAACCCGATGACGATCACACCTATCCCTTTATTGACGTCAGCGTAACCATCGTTTTGAGCAATCAGCGCACCCGATAAAGCAATGACGCCATTTGATAAAGTCAGCCCTAGTATTTTCATTCGGTCAGTCTTGATTCCTAATGAACGTGCCATCGTTTCATTGTCGCCTGTCGCGATATAGCCTTGCCCTAATTCTGTATTGAAGAAAAACAGTAAGACGGCAATCAGAATCCCTAACGCGATCAATCCCAAAAGCACGGTATCAAAATAATCAGGCAGTCCAAGTTTACTGAAGCTATCTTGCAGAATCGGTGCATTCAATAACGACAGATTTGGCGTTTTCATAACAAAAAGGATCACTGAGTTCAATCCAGACATGACGAGAATACCGGCAAGGATCACTGGGATCTTTCCTTTCGTATAAAGAAGACCAGTCACCAAACCCGCGACCATCCCAGCTAAAACCCCTAATATCGTGGCAAGGATCGGTGCGATCCCGTGTGTAATTGCGGTTACGCATACCGCAGCTCCTAATGGAAAGGAGCCTTCTGTGGTCATGTCAGGGAAATCCAGGATTCGATAAGTCATAAAGATCCCTAGACCCAGAATGGCCCAAAGCATCCCTTGTGAAATCGCTGATACAATCATTTGCTTTCCTCCTTTGTCGATTCTTTCGTTGTTTCATCTGTAAGGATCTTTGCTTTATCCTTGAGTGTTTCAGGAACAGTGATCCCCAGAAGATCCGCCTGCTTCTGATTGATGATCGTGTCACCCTGATCAAAAGTAAATACAGGTGTCGTTTCTGGTTTCTCTTTTCCCGATGCAATGGAGGCAGCCATTTTCCCGCTTTGCACACCTAGTTGGTATTGATTGATCCCGATCGTTGCCAATCCACCCTGTTCGACCATCGTATCGACCGAAGGAATAACGGGAATCCCTGCTTTATTCGCTTCTTTCACTACTGTCTGCATGGCATTGGCGATCGTGTTGTCTAGAGGGATATAAATAAAATCGACATCTTGGCTCATCACTTGTACAGTCTGTGCGATCTCATTCGTTGAAGGGACTGCATATTTCGCTGAAGAAAGTCCTTCTTTTTTCGCTGCTTCTTCTGCCTGACTGACTTGATATTTGGAATTATCTTCCGATGAAGCATATAAGATCCCTGCTTTTTTCGCATTTGGCAGCAGTTGGGTAGCTAAATGGATCTGTGCAGCCACTGGCGGTTGATCTGAAACACCAGTAATATTCCCGCCTGGTTTATCTAGAGAAGCAACTAAGCCCGCACCGACTGGATCAGTCACGGCGCCTAGTACGATAGGAATCGATGTTGTCGAATTCGCAAGAGATTGTGCAGCAGGTGTAGCGATCCCTATCAGAGCATCGGGATTAGCTTGGACGAGCTGCTGGCTCATGGTTGCTAGCTTGCTTTGGTCTGCTTGCCCATTTTGGAATTTGATTTCCAGATTTTTCCCTTCTTCCAGCCCTTCTTCTTTCAGTCCGGCTTTGATCCCTCGATAGATTTCATCTAACGCAGGATGACTGACGTATTGCAAGACACCGATGACTGTCGTCTGGCTTGCTCCTTTCTCGTTTGGATCCGCAGATTTTTCGGTTGTTTTTTCATAGATGAATGTACCTGCCAGATAAATAAATAACAAGGCAACTACGGTGATCAATCGTTTATTTTTCATATTTTCCTCCTAGTAGGTTGGTAGATTAGTAAATTCATGGTCAGCTGTTCAGTTTTCGGCTATCTATCAGAACGAACTCAAGAAAAAAAGACAATTGCACGCGGCAATTGTCTTTTACACACAAAAAACCGCATAGAGTTGATCTATGCGGTAGTCAAATGTCCTTGTCTAGCATAGATACAAATTTTAGATTTGTACTCTAAAAAGTTGTATCTATGGGGAAAGTTCGCCATCAATACAACTTATCTACGCCAGCTGCGCCAATTTTTTTTACTTCCTGCTGAGAATGTCGATAAGTTCATTGTGGATCACCCTTTCCTTAATAATTACGTTTAGTGTAATAGAATTTCGCTGATTCGTCAATCATAATTTTATTTGTATGTGTCTGTAATTTTCCCAGAAGCTCTTTTCTCTTGATAAAATTAAAATAAGATTAAAACACCTCCGCGCATGCGCTTTGTGTTAAATGTTATTTTATTTATTTTTTGTATCGTTTTTGTTGTTTTCTTCCCCCTTACTTTAACACATCTAGCTATTTTTTCAAGAATTAAGTTACAAAAAATTTTTCGTAAATTGTTTATTTTAATATGAAAATACTCTCCATTAATTCTTGTAAAAAATAAAAAAACAGGGTAAACTTATTTTGATAAAATTAAAATAAGTTTTAGACTAATCACAGTACACAATTAGTCTATCTAGCTCTTTGTGTTCTTTACAAAGAGGCTTTTTTTATTTGCCTTTACACCAGTCCAATCGCTGTTTAGTGAGATTGGAAGGTTTTGAATAATTAATTGTATAGTTTTTTACACTGTCTACTTTTTCCCCTTCATCATCAAAAAAGTGATTAGGACGATTTCCTAGCTCTGCTACTAATTGATCATCTAAGGCAAATGCTTCTTTCCACTTTTCCAAAAAGATTTCTTTCAATGTTCCATTTCGCTTCGTGGTCAATAACCATGCCATTGCTTCTAGCCCTCTTCCCCAGTATTTACTATTTCGTTTCATCCGGAAAGTTAAGATCCGATGAAGACTCTCCATAATTCCAATTCCTTGTTTTTCTCCAGATAGCTCTCGAATATGATATGGCTTAATAATTTTCCAATTCCTTCGTAAATACGCTCTTAACTTTTTGACATGAGTTTCTTGTTCTTCTGTCTCTGCATGTGATTCTAATGTATCTAATGCACATTGCAAATCTTTAGTAGAATAATTATTAATTGCTTTTTGAAATACAGGAATTAGTTCTGGAACAAAGACACGTTGTTCCAGCTTTAACGAAATATGGTAACGATCCAAAAAGTGTTCATGCCTTTTCACCACAGGCAAAAGACTTTTAAACGTCTTTTGGCTATAACCTTTTCCGCCATCTGAATTAGTTACAATGACGGTGTTTTTCAAATTATAAGTACGATACAAATAGTTTTCTAAATTATCCATTGTTTTCTTATGTCCTAAGCCAACAAATTGTTTCAAATTCCTGGTCTTTTTTCGTTGTCCATTAGTTTCTATTCCTTCATGAACAATGAAATGCGCCAGTTCTTTGTTTTTTCCATCTTTGCCACCAACAAATACACCATCTCCTTCAATATAGAGGTAGTCAACTTTATGAGTACCTTCTGTCCCATATTCTTCAAGATATCTTTCATGCTCTTTGTATTTCTTCCCGTATTCATGAACTACTTTCATTACAGTATCTTTTGAGGCAGTTATATTCGTTAAAGTTTCAATCAATTCTGAAGATTTTCGGTAAGAAGTTGCCATACTTAACTCTATAAGTGAATATTTTGTTCCCACTGAGTATCTTGTATAGCGTTCAATCCCTAATAACTCGTCGATAGGATAAACAATATGGCCATTTCTCTCAACTGGTGTACGTGTGTAAGTAAGTTCCCCAAATAAAAAGTAAACACTGCGTTCAGAACATTTTCCAAGTTCATATCCTTTTGCTTGATATTTTCGAAGCAGTTCAGATTCATACATTTTGATATATCGATTAAATAGATAATTCATTAACCTTGAACTAAGTTGCAATAATTGCTTCTCCTTTACAATAAAATCTGTTTCTGAAAAAAATATATTTTGTAAGTCTGGCAAAAAAGCAGCAAACATGTTGTCGTTCTTATCCTTTCTATTTTCGTTGATTATGTACGTGCCAGGTAAAATAAATCTGGCATTATTTTTTGTGCATTGTTTCAATGATTCTAAGTAATAATTGCGCGAGTTCTTCTGGTGTATGGTTCATAAGTAGTGTTTTCAATAGGTATTCTAATTGTTTGCGCTCGATTTGAGACAACTCAGACTGTGTCAAAACTTCGTTGATATGTTTTAAAAATATTTCATTTGTCACACGCTTGTTTACTTTCTACCTCGATTCTTTGGTATACTACCATCTGTTCCATACACAGATACAAAAAACTTCTCTTATCTGTCATAACTGCCGAATCAACGCTGTTAAAAATGCGGAAGCGTTTGGACGACCTTGTTGAGTGACGTAACCAGCTTGTATTGCTAGTTCATTTAATTTCTCACGATCAGAAGGATACAAAGAAAACATAAAATCTTCTTTTCGTTCTTTTTCTTGGTTCGCCATTTTTTTTATAACATTAGACGGTTGAACAATGTTTTTGGCTGTTTCTTGCTTTTTCGTAACAACTTTTTGTTGAATAGCTTCAAAGTGATTCATCATTTATTTTCCTTTCCCCGTAATATTATTTTAATCAATATATTCAAGTTTTAACAAGAATAATTTTTCCATAGGTATTTTCCATAGGTATTTTCCATAGGTATTTTCCATAGGTATTTTCCATAGGTATTTTCCATAGGTATTTTCCATAGGTATTTTCCATAGGTATTTTCCATAGGTATTTTCCATAGGTATTT
>NZ_JAAKDW010000016.1 GCF_011038845.1 Enterococcus sp. ZJ1622 | reverse complement strand
ACTTCCTTTCAGATTGATGTTTTAGACGACTCTATTCTATCGGAATTTTTGTATGTCTGTTTGTTTTTTTACAAAAAAATCTAGGACCGACAGAAAATTCTATCAGTCCTAGAAATTATAGAGCCAAAAAAAGTTAGTTGCTTGAACAATCACTAACTTTTTTTATTTTTTTGTCTTTTTTTCACAAATGATTCGCAAAAGTGCTTTTTTTCACAAGGTAATAGCTTTTAAATCAACATTACTGACTGAGAAAAAGGAAAAATTTACAAAATGTTCTTTGTGAATTCACAAGCATAAAACTGTTGTATACGTTTTATTTTTGTTATAGTGGGTCTTGTCAAAAGACAAATTGCTAATCGGAGGGATCCACATATGAAAGTAGTAGTAATTGGCTGTACGCATGCAGGAACTGCAGCTGTAAAAAGCATCTTAAAAAATCATCCAGAAGCGGAAGTGACCGTATACGAAAGAAATGACAATATTTCATTCCTATCTTGTGGTATCGCATTATATGTCGGAGGCGTAGTCAAAGACCCGGCTGGCTTGTTCTATTCAAATCCAGAAGAATTATCTGCCTTAGGCGCAACTGTAAAAATGGAACATGATGTGACGAATGTCGACACGGAAAACAAGACAATTACAGCAAAAGATCTGAAATCTGGAGACATTGAAACTGTTTCTTATGACAAATTAGTAATGACAACTGGTTCATGGCCAATCATTCCGCCTGTTAAAGGAATCGAATCAGAAAACGTGCTTCTATGTAAAAACTACAATCAAGCAAATGAAATCATCGCTCAGGCAAAAGATGCCAAACGAGTAGTGATCGTTGGCGGCGGTTATATTGGGATCGAATTAGTCGAAGCATTTGTAGAATCTGGCAAACAAGTGACGCTGATCGACGGATTAGACCGGATCTTGAACAAATATTTAGATAAACCATTCACAGATATCCTTGAAAAAGAATTGACTGATCGCGGAGTAACCTTAGCTCTAGGTGAAAATGTGACTGAATTTATCCCTGGTGAAGATGGAAAAGTCAAACAAGTCGCTACACCGACAGAGACTTTTGACGCGGATATGGTGATTTTATGTGTCGGATTCAGACCAAATACGACACTGATCGAAGGCAAAGTAGATACATTGCCAAACGGTGCGATCAAAGTGAACGAATATATGCAAACAAGTGACCCTGATATTTTTGCAGCTGGAGACTCTGCTGTAGTTATCTACAATCCAAGCGGTACGCAAAATTATATCCCATTAGCAACCAACGCTGTACGCCAAGGGCTTTTAGTCGGAAACAATCTGACAGAACACAAAATGGCCTATCGCGGCACGCAAGGAACGTCTGGTCTGTACCTATTCGGCTGGACGATCGGATCAACTGGTGTGACAAAAGAAAGTGCACCTTTGAATGATTTGGATGTCCAGGCAACTTTATTTATTGATAACTATCGTCCTGAGTTCATGCCGACAAATGAAAAAGTCATCATGGAACTGGTGTATGAAAAAGGAACGAATCGTATCGTTGGTGCACAATTCATGTCTAAATATGACATTACGCAATCAGCGAATACATTGTCACTTGCTGTACAAAATAAAATGACTGTAGAAGATCTTGCTCTTTCAGATTTCTTCTTCCAGCCGCATTTCGACCGTCCTTGGAACTACTTGAACCTACTTGCACAAGCAGCATTAGGAGAAATCGAAACAGCCCAATAAGAAAGACAGACGAAAGAGATTGGGACAGAAGTAGTCAGCTTATTTTTCGAAGCCGCAGCTTCTGGAATAATATTCATTCGAAAAAAGGAGAGGTGTGACAAGTCTGTTGTCATACCTCTTCCGTCTTTTTTTGTGGAAAGTACAATTAATTGTTTTTCTTCCGTTTTTTTGTCACAATAAGTACAAAGTCAAAGCTGTTACATAAAAGAACAACCAGACAGTTTTGCTTGATCTCGAAATGAAAGGTGAGAAAGAAGATGAATAAAGAATACTTTGTCCAACAAGATGCGTTTTTAGAAGACTATGAAAAGGTCGCAAAGGAAGCGAATCCAGATATTGACACGTTGGCGGATCAAGTGATCTCCCAGCTCAATGAAACACAAGAGGATTACTACACGATGCCAGCAGAAGTCGCAGAAGATGGAGCGGCTCATCGTTTTCCTTTCAGCAGACGTATCTATTCTGATGAGAATGATGGAACACTGAACACCGAATACACTTACGAAGGACAGCCGTATGTCCTAGAAACTGAGGACGAATTCTAAAGGTGATTTTTTGTCGCCAGATGGACTTATAAAGACAAAAGAGTGTCAGAGTCAGTGAAATGACCTTGACGCTTTTTTGTTTATTTATTCCGAAAAGTGAAAAGGTGCCAATAAAAAAATTAAAGAAACAGTAATCAAAGAAAAGGCATAGGGTGAACGCAATTCTAGCTTTTTGCTAACAATTACAAGAAAACCTGACCTTGCTTCCCCACAGAATTTTACGTATACTGATTTTGAAGCGGGGGAAAAACGATGTTGAATTTAGAAAATTATTTACGTTCCGGCCAAACGGTCATATCCAATCTTTTACTTAAGAATTATCATCATATCGGGTTACAGTCAGATGAATTTCTGTTTGTGCTTCAACTGCATATGGCACAGCTGGAAGGAGATGTATTTCCTGATCTGCAGATGATCGCGATGAATATGGGGATCAAACCAGATCATTTATATCAGATACTGAATCGGCTAGTGAGCAGCGGCTTCATCAGGATAGAAACGACAACGGTCAATGGACAGAAGGCAGATCGTTATGATTTGTTTCCGATCTATGATCATTTGGATCAGTATCTATCCAGTAAAAACCAAAAGCAAGAAGAAAAAAGCCAAGAAAAAGAAATCCAGTCGGTTTATCAGTTGTTTGAGCAGGAATTTGGACGTCCATTGTCTTCGATTGAATTCCAGCGAATCGGCCAATGGTTAGAAGAAGATCATTATCAGCCGGAGATTCTGAAACTGGCTTTGCGAGAAGCAGTTTTGAACCAGGCGTATAGTTTCAATTATGTTGATCGCATTCTGCTGTCCTGGGAGCGGAAAAATTTAAAAACCAAGCAGCAGGTAGAAGAAGACCAGAAACGAAGAAAACAGCAATTACTTCAAAAAGAAATCGACCAGCCAGCACAGCAGGAAGAATTGCCAAAAGTTTCCTTGAAAAACTGGCTGGAAGAATAGGAGTATTATGTTAAGCAAACAAAAAACGATGGAAGCTATCGAAACGATGTATGACATGTTTCCTGAAGCACATGGCGAGCTTCAGCACAACAATCCCTTTGAACTGCTGATTGCAGTGATCCTGAGTGCCCAGGCAACGGATGTATCTGTCAATAAAGCGACACCGGCGTTATTTGCTGCTTTTCCTACGCCAGAAGCATTAGCGAACGCTTCGGTCGAAGAGATCATTCCAAAAATCAAAACGATCGGCCTATATCGGAACAAAGCAAAAAATATCAATGCCTGTGCACATCAGCTGATCGAGCGATTCGATGGACTGGTACCGCAAACAAGAGAAGAACTGATGAGTCTTCCCGGAGTAGGACGTAAAACAGCAAATGTCGTACTGGGGGATGCATTTGGTATTCCGGCAATCGCCGTCGATACACACGTAGAGCGGGTATCGAAAAGACTCAGGATCTGTAAATTGGATGCTTCAGTACTAGAAGTAGAAGAGACATTGATGCGCAAGATTCCCGAATCTCTTTGGGTAAAGACACATCATACACTGATTTTTTTCGGCAGATATCACTGCACAGCAAGAAATCCGAACTGTGAAGCTTGTCCGTTATTGTCTATGTGCCAAGATGGGAAAAACCGCATGCGTCAAAAGAAAGTACTGTAGTGGTTTAAATAGTATAGTGTCGTTTGGATCTTTTCGGTAAATGTTCTAAAAATAAATAGGCAGGTAAACACGTAGGTGGAAGAGGACTCTTTTTCACTTACGTGTTTTTTGCGTTTTTTGCAAAATAATCGTATCAAGAATTGCTAAATCTTCTAATAATTTGATTAGAATTAGAATGAGATTGCATTTTGATGTACGGATTATGATAAAATAATACATGTAATTTAATAATAAAGGAAGGGTGTTGCAAGATGAAAAAAGCGTTGCAGTTAGTGACTGTCATGGCATTTAGCTGGTTGTTTGTAGGCTCTGAATCAGTTTTTGCTCAAGAAGAAAAAGAAAGCAGTACTATTACGTATGAACATGTCGATGTCCAGAATCTCTCACTTGAGGATCGTTCGAAAATCATCGAAGGACCACCGATCGGGATAGCTGACGGGAAAGACCATACGTATACGTTAGTTTATGAAGAAATGTTAGCGGAAAGTGAAAAAAGCACTTTCATTTCTCCCTCATCTGAAGTAAGAAAAGATCCGGATGAACAACCTCGCAATCTTCCGAAGACAAATGAGAAAGTGCCGAATTCGCGATTCTATATTTTTGGGACACTTTTAGTGATTAGTTCAATTCTTGTTTTGGCAAAGAATAAACGCCATCGATCATTCTTTTCGGTGATCATTCTTATTCCTGTTTTAATGACATCGTTACCAAAAACGGCTCGTGCGACTGATATAAGCACTTTAGCAGAAAACGTTCAAGAGGTACTGGCTATCAGTGAAGGATTGACGTATCGACCAAAAACGATCGAAGGCTATCAGTATCTAGGTTATCTTCATACAGTCAAAGAATCGGAAGCAGCTGGCGCAGTAGTACAAGAAAAAGGGGAAGTCCATGTTTCTTACATCGATGAAAATGAACAGCCGTTGTCAGACCCGATCATGATGACGGGTAAGCTAGGCGAATCATATGAAACCGAAGAAAAACAGTTTGAAGGCTATGAGTTGGTGACAGTCAAGGGGATGGCTAAAGGGAAGTACACGAATGAGCCACAATCAGTTATTTATCTCTATAAAAAATCAATAGCAGTAAAAAATGGGCACGTTACAGTCTATCACGAAGATGAGGAAGGTAAAGAACTTGCGTCATCAGTCATCATCCAAGGACCGGTAGGCAGCGAGTATACGACTGAACCTATCGTTATAGAGAACTATGAACTAGCAGATGTCTCTGGAGAAAGCACGGGGACTTTCTCCGAAGCAGCCCAAATAGTGACTTACCACTACCGCTATAAAAAAGGAACAGTTTTGGTAAAGCATATAGATATCGATACGGGTGAGCAGGTCGCAGAAGATAATCTTGTAGAAGGAAAAATAAATGAGTCTTTCAAGATCGATGCTCTGGAAATTGACCAATATGTATGGAAGCAAACGACAGGCGATTCAATCGGCTATTTCACAGAAACCCCTCAAGAAATCGTTTTTCAGTATAGAGCATTAGGAACCGTCAATATCCGTTTCAAACAACGGATCATTGACTGGCGAAGTTCTGCGCGTCCCGCACCTTATCAGATTATTGATCCAGTGGGAAGATACTATCCAGTAAGACTGGATATGGAAGGATCGAGAGAAGCAGAAGTCGTGGAAGCAGAAATCACTGACATGATCAAAAACGGCGTTTCCTTTATTGGGGAAAAAGGCGCACCTGTCGAAGAACTGGATCAGCTGATTGACCGCTACAATGGGTTTGATCCCAAAGAATTTGTTTGGCATTACATTTTCTGGGACAAAGATGATACATGGAATGGCGAAAATCCGATTCCGCGTCCCGAATCGGTATTCGACAAAAATGAGTACCTTTTATCCGACTATACAGGAAATGATTCTTATGGACCGGGCATCATCTATCCAGACGATTACGATGGCACTTACAAAAAAGGTTCTCAGGATATCACATTGATTTTAGTTGAATTGATCTATGGTTGAAAGTGAATCTTATTGACTAGGTAAACTAAAAAATGCCCGAACTACTTGTGAGAAGTAGTTTGGGCGTTTTTTTTGACGTTGTTAACTGTTGTTTGATAAATAAACGTTTACCTGCTGCCAGCCGTTGAGTTGCTTGCTGGCGCATCACTTCCAGCGTTGTTTGCTGGTGTTTCTTCAGAAGAAGCTGGCGGAGCAGACGAATCAGCTGGTGCAGATGAAGCAGGCGCTGAGCTTTCGGCGGTCGAAGAAGGAACGCTTGAAGAAGCTGGCGGTTCCTCGCTGCTTACCGATGTACTGCTTTCAGATGAACTCGATGTGGTCGATTCAGGGACGCTGACCGAGCTTTCCGGTACGGAGTTCACTGTCTCAGAGCTTGCAGGAGTTTCTGCAGAGCTAGATGATGGAGTGACTGGGACCGAGGAGTAAGAGTTGGCAGTTCTCCGACTGTATTGATCTTTGAAATAAAGTTCTCTACCTGAACGAACCAGTCCGCTTGGCATTTCCCAATCGGTATTTGGCACATTTGCCGAAACGTACTGCATCAGCTCCCGGTAAACATCAGAAGCAACATGAGAGGATTCTGACGTGACCGGCGTCATCTTGTTGTTATACCCAGTCCATACAGAGATCGAGTAGTTCGGCGTATATCCGGCAAATAGAATATCAGGATATACACCGGAGGAGATACCTAATTTTGCGTACTCATCGTCTGTATAATTCGATGTCCCTGTTTTCCCGGCTTGATAAAGACCAGAGATCTGAGCATTTGAACCAGTACCTCTCGAGATCGTATCTTTCAGAATATCTGTGACCATATAAGCTGTTTCTGGAGACATCGCTTTTTTTCCATCTGCTTCATAGGTTTCTTCGGTGCCGTCTTGGAAAACGATCCGGTTGACATACTGCGGTTTGTAATACGTTCCGCCATTTGCAAACGCGGCATATGCTGCAGCCATTTTCAAGGATGAAGCACCGTATTTTGTCCCGTCTTGCTTCTCGGTATTGCTTGAAATCGCATTTGACTGATGGATGGTACTGTATTCGATACCTAATCCGTTCAAGAAAGAAGCAGCTTTGTCCGCTCCGACTTCGTTGAAGAGTTTGACAGCTGGTACGTTACGTGACAAGTAGAGCGCCTGACGTAAAGTGATCGTCCCCATGTACTGGTTGTCCCAGTTTCCGACAGGTGTGGAAGTCCCTTCATAATTGTAAGGGGCGTCCGTAATCGTTTTTCCTGTAGAATATTTCAGATATTCGAAGGCTGGACCATAATCAGTGACAGGCTTCATCGTCGACCCGAAATCTCGGGAAGTGTTGACTGCCAAGTTGTTACCTAGTGTGACATCATCAGCGATATGCCGTCCGCCGATTTGGGCTTTGACTTCGCCTGTATTGACATCGATCAGTGTAGAGGCAACTTGCATTTCATCATCAGGATAAGTGACGTATTCATCTGTATTGACAATATTATAAAGTTGTTTTTGTGCATCGAGGTCAAGGTTAGTGTAAATGTCAAGTCCATCAGTGAAGACATTTTTGTCTGTTTTTTCCTGTACTTCATTGATCACTTCTTTGACGTAATTATCGACGATCTTTGTATTGTCGTCTCCTTGTTTTATTTCTTGAAGCCCGTCTGTGACTGGTGTATTCACCGCAGTATCGTAATCTGACTGGGTGATCTTTTCATTTTGCAGCATCGTATACAAAACTGTATCCCGCCGTTTCTTTGCTTGTTCTGGATAAGCATAAGGATCATAAGCGGAAGGGGCTTGCGGCATTCCTGCTAAAAGAGCTGTTTGCGGAAGTGACAACTCTGACAGTTTTTTGCCGAAATAGGTTTCTGATGCAGTTTCCATTCCGTAAAGCCCATTGGACATATAGACTTTATTCACGTAATATGTCAAGATTTCTTGTTTTGATTTTCGCTGCTCTAGTTTGACAGCCATCCAAGCTTCCTGTGCTTTACGTTTCAGCGTCTGGTCCTCTGTACTTGTTGAGAAGAAAGAGAGTTTGATCAGTTGCTGCGTCAGCGTACTTCCGCCTTGCAGACCGCCAGATGTGAAATTCGACAGAGCTGAACCAATGATACGGATCGGATCGACACCGATATGTTTATAAAAACGGCGATCTTCGACTGATACGATCGCATCTTCTAGCGTTTGAGGAAGTTCATTCGCTGAGATTTTTTCTCTTTTTTCTGCGCCGAGATCTTCAAAAAGCTCACCATCTTGGGTATAGAGTTTTGATGAGACCGTTGCATCCAGCTTTTTGTCCGTTAAATCAGGAGCATCTTTTGCGTAATACCAGAAGAGACCCACACCAGCTAGAAACAGGATACAAATAAAAGAAAGGATCCCCAATAAGATACGGATGAAAAGTCCTTTTTTGTTCTTTCCGGATGGTTTTCCAGAGCCTCTTTTAGAACCACTGCTGCTTCTTTTTTTAACAGCTGGGTTCGTTTGGCGCCTAGAAGTCCTCGTTTGTTCATTTGCCATTCTTTCTTTCTCCTTCAATAGATAATGTTAATATGTGACGATCAACGGCATCCAGATAAGGAATACGAGGGGAGTAACCTGTTTCGATCTCGATCCCGATCTCTTCGATCAGAGCGAGAGGGAGTGATTTCCGTCCTTGTTCCTTTTGAGCGTGCCAATACTTGATCAAATACTTACTATCCAAATAAAAACAGCGCTTCAGAGTAGAAAACCACAGCAAAACAAAACAGATCCCGTTTTGCTGGAGACAAGCTTCCATGTGAGTAATCTGATGTGCGTGAAAATTCTTAAAAGGAAAAGAGGTTTTGTTCTTTGTTTCTTTTGCCTCGAAATCTAAATAAAAACCCTGATAAACCCCATTGTAATCGGTAGTGGATGCCTGAGTGAAGTAGGCTTCTTTTATGACAGCTGCACTACGTCTGGGGTAGTCTACTTTCACGATTTGGATAGGGGTCGGTTTTTTATGGATCACAGCCATGCCCCGGGAAAGATAGTACTCGTTGCTTTCGTTGATTGCTTCTTCAAAGCACATGCCTCGATTGCCGAATTCAACTGAGGGTTGTCTTTTTCCTTGAATTTTTTTGTTTGGCGAGGCATCCTTATAATAAGGTTGGCCGTTTGGATAGCGTAATACCATCTTTAATCACACTCCTAGGCCACATTATAGCAAAAAAGCGTAAAGAAAGAAAAGGAATCTGAGATGGACAGTATAAAAGTAATCTATGTTTCAGGATATCGCAGTTTTGAGCTCGGTGTTTTTAAGGACGACGATCCTAAAATCAAAGTTATTAAAAAAGTCTTAAAAAAAGAGTTGCAGCAATTCGCTGAAGAAGGACTGGAATGGGTACTTACTAGCGGCAACTTAGGCGTAGAGACGTGGACAACTGAGATAGCGGCAGAGTTAAAGGAAGACTACCCAGAATTAAAGCTCGGGATCATCTATCCTTTTGCTGATTTCGGAAGCGGCTGGAACGAAAACAATCAGGAGAAGAAACGCTTAGCAGAGCAGGTTGCAGACTACGTCGAGTCAGTGAGCCATCAGCCTTATCGTTCACCAGGACAGTTAAGAAATCACACGCATTTTTTACTTGAACATACGGAAGGATGTCTGATGATCTATGACCCTGAATACCCTGGTAAATCACAATTTTTCTTCCAAGATGCACAGAAATATCAGCTGGATCATCCTTATGAGATCCGTTCAATCAGTATGGACGATCTTCAAAATTTTAGTGAATAAATGAGATTGTGTTTGATTTATCAACGTTTTTCCGATACAATGAAAAAGGTAGAAATGTTATTACGTAAATGAGAACTAGAGGTGTAGATATGGCGAATTTGGTTTATAGTCCTAAAGACATTTTACAGCAAGAATTCAAAACAAAGATGCGCGGATATGACCCCATCGAAGTTGATGAATTCTTAGACAACATCATCAAAGATTATGAAACTTACAGCAAAGAACTCCTTGCTTTACAAGAAGAAAACGATAAGTTGAGTGCAAAAGTCGCTCAGTTGTCAAAAACACAAGGAGCTGCTCAAACACGAGTGCAGCAAGCTGAAGCACCTAAGAGCGTAGCTGTGACCAATTTCGATATCTTGAAACGTTTGTCAAATCTTGAACGGGAAGTATTCGGCAAGAAGCTGGATCAGCAAGCAAATGCGCATCCGACTCCACAGCCTAACCCAAACAATTATACGAACGTAGATACAAGTGATGATGACAATGAAAAAACACGTCAGTTTTAATGACTGACAACTCTTTGCGGTTTTCGGGTAATCGCGGTCTGGCTTGACCAGGCTGAGGAAAGTCCATGCTCGCACAGGCTGTGATGCCTGTAGTGTTCGTGCTTAGCGAAAAAATAAGCTAAGGTACTCTTAGGAGTAACGGCAGGAAAACAAACTAAGGCTTCGGCTATGTTTAAGTATCCTTGAAAGTGCCACAGTGACGAAGCGGATAGGGAAACGTATCCGGTGGAACGCGGTAAACCCCTCGAGCGAGCAACCCAAACAATGGTAGGGGCGCTTTTTGCTGGGAATAAGAACGAGGCAAAAGGGCAGGTTAACTGCAGATAGATGGTTACCACTCTGTTTTTTCTCCCTGGAAAAACAGAGCACAAAACATGGCTTACAGAAAACCGCAATAATCAGGGAATACCTTCCAACCTTGTTGTGAAGGTTTTTTTTATAAATTAAGGAGAATAGTATGGATAATAAAAGAAAATTTAACCTTGTAGCAACTGCCGCAAGCGGATTAGAAGCACTTGTCGGAAAAGAACTGCGGGATTTAGGAATCGAATGTCAAGTCGAGAACGGTCGTGCCCGCTTTGAAGGGACGATGGAAACGATCGCTACAGCCAATCTGTGGCTTCGTACAGCAGATCGCGTCAAAATCGTTGTGGGTGAATTTGATGCGTATACATTCGATGAACTGTTCGAAAAAGTCAAAGCATTACCTTGGGAAGATTTCCTGCCATTAGACGCAGAATTTCCGGTAGCAGGAAAATCGATCAAGTCAAAATTGTACAGTACGCCAGATTGTCAAGCGATCACGAAAAAAGCGATTATCGAACGATTACGTACGTATTATCATCGCCCTGCTTCTGTTCCGCTGACTGAAACAGGCGCACACTTCCAATTAGAAGTCGCACTTTTGAAAGACCATGTGATGGTGACACTAGATACTACTGGACCAAGTTTGTTCAAACGCGGTTATCGTCTGGAAAAAGGTGGTGCACCATTGAAAGAAAACATGGCTGCAGCACTAGTCATGCTGACGAACTGGCGCAAGGACCGTCCTTTTTATGATCCTGTCTGCGGCTCAGGGACGATCTGTATCGAAGCTGCACTGATCGGTCATAATATCGCCCCCGGATTCAATCGTGAATTTGCCTGTGAGTCATGGGACTGGTTCAGCAAAGAAACCATGGAAGCTGTACGCGCAGCTGCAGAAGAAAAAGCGGACTACGATATAGAATTAGACATCACTGGCTCAGATATCAACGGACGGATGATCGAGATCGCTAAAGCAAATGCGGAAGAGATCGGTCTAGGTTCATCGATCACATTTAAACAGCAGGCAGTCAAAGATTTCAAAACAGAGAAGGACTATGGCGTGATCGTAGCGAACCCGCCATATGGTGAACGACTAGGCGAAGAAGAATCCGTCCGTCGGTTATATGAGGAAATGGGCGATGTTTTCCGTCCTTTAAAAACATGGAGCAAGTATATCTTAACAAGTGATTTGACCTTTGAAGATCACTATGGACAAAAGGCAACCAAGAAACGGAAGCTGTACAACGGGGCTTTGCGGACGGATCTCTTCCAGTATTGGGGGACACGCCCTCCTAAACCCGGCAAACCACAAGAATAAAATGATGGATGTTTGGAGGAATAAGGAATGAACGAAAAAGAATTTTTGCAAGAAGTAAAAGAAATTAATTTACTGCAGCAAGCTTTAGGGATCCTAGACTGGGATACACAAACCGGTATGCCAGAAAAAGCAAGCGATTATCGAAGTGAAGTAGACAGCTATCTTCACAGTATTTATTTTTCGAAAAAAATCGGACCGAAAATCGAAGAAGCAATCCATTATTTTTCTGAACATCCAGATGAATTGTCAGAAACGGGAACAGCGGTTTTTCAAAAAGTAAAAGAAGATTTTGAGCTTGAGCATCGAGTGCCTCAAGAATTGATGAAAGAATACACAGCAGCAGTTTCTTCTGCTCATGGACAATGGCAAAAAGCCAGAGAAACTGAACGATTCACGGATTTCCAAGAAGCGCTGCGTCGAAACATAGAATTGACGAAGAAACTGATCCCGTACTGGCGCAAAGACGAAGAAACTGATTATGATGTTTTGTTGAATCAGTACGAGCCGGGAATGACCGTCGATGTTCTTGATAAGGTATTCGATCGTCTGAAAGAAGGCATCCTTTCCATACGCCAAACGTTGGCAGAAAAAGGAACAGCGCCGAAAACAGATTTTCTTACGCGAACAATGACAAAAGAGCAACAGAAAAAATTCGTCACAGGTGTAATCGAACAATTAGGCTTCGACTTTAGCCGAGGACGTTTGGATGATACCATCCATCCATTTATGACGGGAATCAATCCAGAAGATTCAAGAATCACGACTCGCTGGAACGAAAAAGACTTCAAAATGGCTGTATTTGGCGTGATCCACGAAGCAGGACACGGTATGTATGAACAAGACATTGATGAAAAGTATGCATACACGCCGATTTACCAAGGAACATCAATGGGTATCCATGAATCTCAGTCTTTATTCAATGAGATCATCATTGGGAGCAACCGCAGTTTCTGGGAGAAACAGTATCCGTTCTTCAAGGAATGCGCGGAAGGGACCTTCGATGATATTGCTTTTGATGATTTTTATCGTTCGCTGAAGTTCACTCAGCCCAGTCTGATTCGAATCGAAGCAGATAGCCTGACCTATCCATTACACATCATCATTCGTTATGAGATAGAAAAAATGATCTTCAATGAAGAAGTAGAAGTCACAGATCTGCCAGAAATCTGGAATCAGAAATACGAAGAATATTTAGGCATCCGTCCAGAGAATGATCTAGAAGGCATTTTGCAAGATGTGCATTGGTCCGGAGCAAGTTTCGGTTATTTCCCTTCTTACGCGTTAGGCTATATGTATGCAGCACAGCTACTTCACGCAATGGAAAAAGAACAGTCACTTGATTCGATTTTAGCATCAGATGATTATTCCCCAATCAAAAACTGGATGAAAGAACATATCCATCAATATGGCGCATCAAGGAAACCAAACCAACTGATCCAAGATGCAACGAATGAACCATTGAATCCTGAATATTTGATCGACTATATGAAAGAGTTGTATTTTATGGTATATAAAGTTCAATAAAAAGCAATAAAAAAACTAAGATAATAGCTGGAGCGCTGCTTTCATATAGCAGCTTTCAGCTTTTTATCTTGAGAAAGAAGTCGAAAAATGGATAAATTAAATGCAATCGCAGAGTACAGCATGAAGCAATTAGCCAGTGATCGAACAGGTCATGGGACGGACCACACGAGAAGAGCTGTCAAAATAGCAGAAGAAATTCTAGCGACGGAACCTGACGCCGATCCGCTGATCACACTGGCAGCGGCTTATCTGCATGATACGATCGATGACAAAGTGGTCAAAGATGAAGCAGCGGCCAAAAAACAGCTACATGAATTTCTTCAAGAAATCCGAGTAGAACAGCAGCAGATCGAAACTATTTTTTTCATTATCGAAAATATGTCTTTTTCCAAGGAGCTCTCCACAGAAAAGACACCTGTATTGCCAATCGAGGGAAAAATCGTCCAAGATGCTGATCGCATCGATGCATTAGGCGCTATCGGAATCATGCGCACGGCTTATTTCGGCGGAGGACATGGCCATCCGATTTTCGATCCAGATATTCGTCCTCAAAATTATACGAATAAAGCAGACTATCGAAAAGGCTCCACCGTGATCAATCATTTTTACGAAAAACTTTTCTTGCTTACAGAAAAAATGAATACAGCTTATGGCAAACAAGAAGCAAAACGCAGAGAGGAATTCATGCGTGGGTTTCTAGAAGAATTTTTTAAAGAATGGTCAGTGGCAGATCAGGGATTTACACCGGATCAGTGGATGAATGAAACAAGAGATTGAATGACTGATGCCGATCAACCATATTTTTATTATGTAAACAAAAAAGCAACTAAAAAAAGAGAGAATGAGCAGGTGATGCGTACTAAAAGTTGGACTAAAAATCTGATTTTGACCGAACACCAAGCGGGTCTCTCTTTTTTGATGCGCGATGAGACACGATGATTAGAAAATGATTAAAAAAGCTAGTTTTCTATTCCCTATCTCTATTGGTCTATACGACGAATAAGTTGGAATATTCAGAATGTATTGGATTTTAATGAAAGAGCGTGGTTATTGGTCTTCTTCTAAAAACAGTTTGTTTTTTACTAGAGAATTCGATGATTTAAAAAATAAAAAAGAAGAGTATAAGCAAGAATCGAGAGATGAAAATGTTATGGTAAAAAAATGTAGTTAAATAACTCTCATAATCAGTGTAAGCGCTATCAATAATATGTCATACTTAATCTGTGAATGGAAATCACAATAAGAGTAAAAAGGTTTGTCTGTTCCGCATAAAAATCAACTACGGAGGTGTGTTTATTGTCTTCAAATGCGTTAAATGATTATTTAGAGCAAGAGCTAGCTTTGTTAAAGGAAAAGGGACTATACAACACGATCGATATTCTTGAAGGGGCCAATTCGGCAGTGATCGACATCGATGGAAAGAAGATGATCAATTTAGCTTCGAACAATTACCTAGGGTTTGCTAACAGGCCGGAATTAAAAGAAGCGTGTATCCAGGCGACTGATAAATACGGCGTGGGGGCTGGTGCAGTACGCACGATCAACGGTTCGTTGCGGATCCATCTGGAATTGGAGAACAAGATTGCGGAATTCAAAGGAACAGAAGCGGCCATTGCTTTTCAGTCTGGTTTCAATTGCAACATGGGGGCCATATCAGCAGTGATGTCGAAAGAAGACGCGATTTTATCGGATGAACTGAACCATGCCTCGATTATTGACGGGTGTCGTTTGTCGGGTGCGAAAGTGATACGAGTGAAACATCAGGACATGAAAGATCTTGAAGAAAAAGCAAAAGAAGCGGTAGAAAGCAAAAAATATAAAAAGATCATGTATATCACAGATGGTGTGTTTTCGATGGATGGCGATATCGCAAATCTGCCGGAAATCGTTCCAATTGCAGAGAAGTATGGACTTATCACGTATGTTGATGATGCGCATGGTTCCGGCGTTACCGGCAAAGGTGCCGGAACGGTCAAACAGTTCGGACTGAACAAAAAAATCGATCTGCAGATGGGAACTTTGTCCAAAGCAGTCGGTGTGGTCGGCGGATATGTTGCCGGATCAAAAATACTGATTGATTGGCTGAAATCTCGTAGTCGTCCATTCCTGTTTTCGACTTCCCTCACACCAGGAGCAGCAGGAGCAGCCTTGGCTTCCATTTCTTTGATGCAGCAACATCCGGAACTGGTCGAAAAAGTTTGGGAAAATGCTAATTATTTCAAAGCAGAATTGTCACGTATCGGTTATGACATCGGTGTGTCGGAAACACCGATTACTCCTGTGATCCTAGGTGACGAGAATACTACGCAGATTTTCTCGAAAAAACTGATCGAAAATGGGATCTATGCCAAGCCAATCGTTTACCCGACGGTTCCACTTGGGACAGGACGTGTCAGAAACATGCCAACAGCAGAACATACGAAAGAGATGCTGGATAAGGCAGTTACTGTCTACCAAAAAGTCGGAAAAGAAATGGATCTTATCTAAAACAGAAAGATCCATTCAGCGTAATTAAATAAAGAGAACCTTTTTACTCACTGATTGTTCATTATACAGCTGCTTATTCGCATGACACGATTAATCAAAACAAGCAAGTAGAGGAGGAAGTACATGAAACGAGTATTAGTAACAGGATGTTTGGGACAGATTGGATCAGAGTTAGTAGATCGGTTGCGCAAAGACTTAGGAAACAGCAATGTTGTCGCTACAGATATCCGCATGCCGCAAGTAGTGAAAGAAAACGAGATATTCGAGATACTGGATGTCATGGATCTTGATAAGATGCGTCGTTTAGCAGAAAAATATCAGGTAGACACGTTGATCCATCTAGCTGCGCTTTTATCTGCAGTAGCTGAAGAAAAACCGCAGATGGCATGGAATCTGAATATGACAGGGTTAGTCAACGCATTGGAAGTGGCAAGAGAGTTCGACTTGAAATTTTTCACGCCAAGTTCGATTGGGGCATTTGGACCGGATACACCCAAAGACAACACGTCACAAGACACGATTCAGCGTCCCACAACGATGTATGGTGTAACAAAGGTAGCTGGAGAACTATTGTGTGATTACTATCATACTAAATACGGTGTAGATACTCGTGGCGTACGTTTCCCGGGGCTGATTTCTTATACGACGCTGCCGGGCGGAGGAACCACTGATTATGCCGTAGACATCTATTATTCTGCAATCAAAGAAGGCAAGTACACTTGCTTTATCGACCGCGGGACTGCGATGGACATGATGTATATGCCGGATGCGATCGATGCGATCGTCCAGCTGATGAATGCAGATCCCAATCGTTTGGTACACCGTAATGCCTTCAATATCTCTGCAATGTCATTCGATCCGGAAGAAATCAAGCAATCCATCCAAAAAGTCATGCCGGAATTCGAAATGGACTATGAGGTAGATCCTGTACGCCAAGGAATCGCTAATTCCTGGTCGAATTCGTTAGACACCACATGCGCACAAGAAGAATGGGGATTTTCGCCTAAATACGATCTTGACGACATGACAAAAGACATGCTGGTAAAACTTCAAGAAAAGTTGACAGAAAAAGTCTGAATATTAACGGCTGATCGTTTGGCAAAGCGGTTAATGCATAAGGTAAAAACGAAGGGCGAGGCGGTAGATGTCTTGCCCTTTTGAATAAAGGAGGTATTTATGGAAAACAATCAAGCTTTAGGAATGAAAGTACACAGCTCTGATAGTGAATTGAAACGAACGATGGGCTTTTTCCCAGCTTTGTCTACGGTAATGGGCACAGTCATCGGAGCTGGCGTATTTTTCAAAGCAGCGAGTGTCGCAGAGGTCACCGGTTCAGTCAGCTTACATATGTTCTCATGGTTCCTTGGTGGGGTCATCTCGGTGTGTGCTGGACTTACAGGGGCTGAATTAGCAGCGGCGATCCCGGAAACAGGAGGAATGATCAAATATATAGAACGGATTTACGGGGAAACAGCTGCTTTTTTGCTCGGCTGGGCGCAAGTCATTATTTATTTTCCTGCCAATGTCGCTGCACTATCTATCATTTTTGGGACGCAGTTCGTGAATCTCTTCGCTCTTTCGCAAGAGATGATTCTTCCGATCGCCGTTGTAGCTGCGACGTCTATCATGCTGATCAATTTCTTGGGATCTAAAATAGGCGGAGCCTTTCAGTCAGTGACATTGGTTTGTAAACTGATTCCGCTTTTTTTGATTGTTTTATTTGGACTCTTTCGCTCAGAAGGCGTCGAATTTCAGCTTTTCCCTATTCAAGCTGGGGAGAATCTTTCATTTTTCTCTGCGTTAGGAGCGGGGTTATTAGCAACGATGTTTGCTTATGACGGCTGGATCCATGTAGGGAATATCGCGGGTGAGTTGAAGAAACCTGCGAAGGATCTGCCAAGAGCGATTTCTTTCGGGATTATCGGGATCATGATCGTTTATTTGTTAGTGAATGCGGTCTTTCTAAGAACTGCTTCAATCGATGGCATTATCGGGAATAATAATGCTGCCAGTGATGTAGCGAAGATGATTTTTGGCGGAGTAGGTGGAAGACTGGTGACCATCGGGATATTAGTCTCAGTGTACGGTACTATCAATGGGTATACATTGACAGGGATGCGTCTGCCGTATGTCATGGCGAAGGAGAAGCAGCTCCCTTTCAGTGATGGTTTGGCAAAATTGACGAAAAAAACCAAAGTACCGTTAGTGGCAGGTATTTTGGAACTAGTGCTGGCAATCGGAATGATGATGGTTGGAGGATTCGACACATTGACGGATATGCTAGTGTTTGTCATCTGGATTTTTTACACGATGGTATTTATTGGGGTACTCATTTTACGTAAGAAAGAGCCGAATCTCGTACGGCCTTACAAAGTGCCGCTGTATCCTATCATCCCTTTAGCGGCGATACTTGGCGGGATCTTTATTGTGATAAGCACATTGATGACTCAAACGATGCTTGCTTCTATGGGCATTCTGCTGACCTTGGCGGGGATACCTGTTTATATTTATTTGAATCGCAAATATGGTTAAGGAGTTTGTTTTTGAGCTTCAGGTATGAGGTGAATTTAAAAGAATAAAAAAATGCGGGACGAAGCATATTGCCTTCATCCCGCGTTATTCTTTTTTCGAAATGTTTGTAATCGGCGCCAACCGCGGTAAAGGTTCAATAACACTAAACAGCCGGAGATCGAGATGGGGAGCCAAATAAGAAAGACAGGGTAACCGATTTGTCGAGAGACAGCCTGAGAAGTATAGGTATCCATTTCAGCTAATGCTTGCTGCCATGTCTGAAGAGTGAAAACCAGCATGAAACCGGAAATGATCAGTAGAATAAAACCTAAATAATGAATGTTGGAATGTTTGCGTACATACGCAAAAACCAGATAAAGAATGATCAAAAACAGGGGAACTCCAAAGACAAAATAAATATTCAGCATGTTGCCACCTCCTTTTGTTTATCATACTTCAATTGCGCAGAATTGAAAAATATAAAGCCGTTACTTGCCCGTTTTTACTGCTGGCTGATAAGATAAATGATATAATCCTAAAATATGGATGAAGGAGGTAACAGAGAATATGGCAAGTTATATCGAGCCTATCCGCTTTGCATTGATCGTGTTTCCCTTTTTAGCACTAGCGATCTCTTCGATATTTTTTATTTACGAATACCGGAAATACGGAACTTTCATTATTGCGCGAGCGGTCGTTTTATATTCATTTGTTTTTTATTTATTGTGTGCATACTTTTTAGTGATCTTACCATTACCGTCCAAGGAGGCGGTGGCACAGATGACGGGTCCGAAAATGGAATTGAGGTTATTTGCTTCCTGGTATCATTTTAGAGAAAATACGGTTTTAGTGTTATCAGAGCCGAGCACGTATCTGCCTGCGATGAAACAAAGTGTATTCTTAGAACCAGCGTTCAATGTTTTATTGCTTGTGCCATTTGGAATCTACTTGCGATATTATTTCCGTTTTTCTTTTCTCAAAACGCTGATAGCAAGTTTTTTCCTTTCATTGTTTTTCGAACTGACTCAGCTGAGCGGACTTTATTTCATTTATCCTAGACCTTATCGGTTATTCGATGTCAATGATCTGCTGACGAATACATTAGGAGGCGCGATCGGGTTCATCTGTTCACCGATCTTTACGTTTATGCTTCCTACGCGAGCCAGAATGGATGAATTATCTTACGAGAAGGGGCGAACTGTCTCATTGACGCGTCGTCTCGTTGCTTATTTGATCGACTGGGCTTTCTTGTCTGTCGTCAATCTTGCGGTAGGTATATTCCTACGAGTGACATTCGATTTCCAGGATATCACTGCGCATATCTGGTGGATGATGTTAGAAGTGATGGTCTATTTCATGATCGTTCCTTATTTGACAAATGGCCGTACTCTTGGGAAAAAGGTCGTTCGGATTCGTTTAGTCGAGGATGACCGGGAAAAAATCTCTTTGAAAGCACTGATCATTCGTTACGGGTATCTTTACTTTCTGTTTTACGGCTTGAGCTGGTTCGGACAGATCCTGCAACAGGTGATGAATCAGCATAACACTGTCTTGCAGATGAGCGCGTTATTTATCTATTTGGGCGTGTTGCTTGCGCAAGGAGTATTTGTATTGAATATTCTTTTGTCTTTTATACGCAAAAGAAGAATCTTATTCTATGAAAAAGCCAGCCATACGCACACGATAAGTACGATAGAGCAAAAATAGCGCTGCTTTTCCTTCTCATAAAAGGTTCGAACAAGAAAAGAGCAAGCAAAAAGTGAGTGTCTGTGTTATAATGCCAAAGTCGTGAGAAATTAAAGAGAAGAGGTGCACGAATGAATAATTTTGAACAATTCCATTTTAAACCATTTATCAATGAAGCTTTAGCTGAAAAAGGTTTCCAGCAGCCTACGGAAGTTCAAGAACGTTTGATACCGTTGATTGCTAAAGGAAAAAATATTATTGGACAGTCACAAACGGGAACAGGGAAAACACATACGTTTTTGCTGCCGTTATTTGAAAAAATCAATGCAGAAAAAGAAGAAGTACAAGTAGTGATCACCGCACCTAGTCGGGAATTAGCTGCGCAGATCTATGAAGCTGCAAGCCAGATCGCAAAATTTTCTAAACCAGAGATCCGTGTGTCGAACTTTGTCGGCGGAACCGATAAGCAACGTCAGCTCAATCGTTTGCACCATCAGCAACCACATGTCGTCGTAGGCACACCGGGAAGAATCTTGGACATGATGAATGAACAGGCGTTGAAGATCCACACCGCATTTGCATTTGTCGTAGATGAAGCAGACATGACGTTGGACATGGGCTTTTTGAATGAAGTGGATCAGATCGCGAGTCGTCTGCCTGAAAAACTGCAATTTTTAGTTTTCTCAGCTACGATCCCGGAAAAACTTCGTCCGTTTCTTCGCAAATATATGGCTAACCCAATCATCGAAGAAATCAAGCCAAAAGCAGTCATCTCAGAAGATATCGAGAATTGGCTGATCTCGACAAAAGGAAAAGATACGAATCGACTGATCTATCAGTTACTGACAGTAGGACATCCTTATCTGGCTATCGTATTTGCAAATACGAAACAGCATGTAGATGAAATTGCGGACTATTTAAAAAATCAAGGGCTGAAGGTAGCTAAGATCCATGGAGACATCACGCCAAGAGAACGAAAGCGCGTCATGCGCCAAGTGCAGAACTTGGAATTCCAATACGTGGTCGCCACTGATTTAGCTGCTCGGGGAATCGATATCGAAGGAGTATCTCATGTCATCAATGCAGAGATACCAGAAGATCTGGATTTCTTTATCCACCGAGTAGGACGTACTGGGCGAAACGGCTTGAAAGGCATAGCAATCACTTTGTATGCGCCTAGTGATGAACAAATGATCGATGCTATCGAAAAAATCGGTGTTTCCTTTGAACCAATGGAAATCAAGAATAATGAAATCGTTCCGACTTACGATCGGAATCGTCGTACAAAACGCGAAAAATCAAAAGATACATTGGATCCAACACTTATTGGACTGGTGAAAAAGAAGAAGAAGAAAATCAAACCTGGCTACAAGAAAAAAATCGACTGGGCGATCGCAGAGAAAAATAAAAAAGATCGTAAAATCGAGCGGAGACAACAGACTAGGACCGCAAAGAAGAACAAAAAGAATTCGAACAAGTATAACTAGAGATCACAACAGTATTGACTGTGTTTCATCGAAGAATAAAGAACATCCCCTTAAAATCATCGAAACTGATTTTAAAGGGATGTTTTAAATTTTGCTGCTAGGCGCATCTTAAATCAGTGCTTTCTCCATTCCTATACATAAAACCTCGTCTTCGATAAAAGGTTCAGAACAGCTTTGGTAGCCTTGCTTGATATAAAACGGGACAGCAGTCATTTCTGCCACTAGATAACTGGAAGAAAAGCCGTTTTCGACTGCTTTTTTCTCCGCCGCATTCAATAGTCGCCGACCCAATCCGCGGCCTCTATAGTCTTTAGCGACACAAAAACGTTCAGGTTGGATACATTCAGTGTTTTTTTTCTGATAGCGAAGGGTAGCTACTGGTTTATTCTGGTCAAGGATCAAAAAGTACTCTTGTCCAGGCAGATCTTTGCCGTCGAACTCCATCTCAGCTGGGATCTTTTGTTCCAAGACGAACACATCGTATCGAAGGTAGCAGCTTGCAGCACGAATCCATTCTTCATGTCCAAAAATCTCTTTCATGGATGCCCTCCTTAAAGGATAAGAAAATTGGTAATAGGTTTTGCTTCTATCATAACAAAAAGAGGATATAGCGACAATGCAAAGAGAAAATCATGGAAGTCTTGTTGACAGAATCCCGAAGAATACGTATACTGATATAGTACAAAAAAGGACATGGTTTGTTTTTTTAAGACTCACAGAAAATTCTTTCCTGGCTGAAAAAAGAATAGTCACTAACCAAATCGCTCCCTTTTTTATTTGATAGAAATATCAACGCCACTCAGCGTTATCGAGTTCAAAGAGGTAATGATCGAACATCATTGCAATCAAGGTGGTACCGCGAGTTTTCGTCCTTGACTGTAATGGTGTTTTTTTGCAGTTCAAAATCGAGAAAGAAGGTAAAAAAATGAAACAATTAAGTAGCGCACAAGTCCGACAAATGTTTTTGGATTTCTTCCAGTCAAAAGGACACACGATCGAACCTAGTGCCTCATTAGTACCTGTAAATGATCCTACTTTGCTATGGATCAACTCTGGTGTTGCAACATTGAAAAAATATTTCGATGGTTCTGTCGTACCAGAAAATCCAAGGATCACCAATGCACAAAAATCCATTCGTACAAACGATATCGAAAACGTAGGGAAAACCGCCCGTCACCACACGATGTTTGAAATGCTCGGGAATTTTTCGATTGGTGACTACTTCAAAGAAGAAGCAATCCATTGGGCATGGGAATTTTTAACAGGCCCAGAATGGATGGCTTTCGATCCAGAAAAATTATATGTGACGGTTTATCCAAAAGATACTGAAGCAAAACGGATCTGGCATGAAGAAGTGGGCTTGCCAATGGATCATATCATCGATGTAGAAGACAACTTCTGGGATATCGGTGCAGGACCATGTGGCCCGGACACAGAGATTTTCTATGATCGTGGAGAAGCTTACAACGATTTGGCCGAAGATGATCCTGAAAATTATCCTGGTGGGGAAAATGAACGTTATCTAGAAATCTGGAACTTAGTATTTTCTGAATTCAACCACAAACCAGATGACACATTTGAACCACTGCCTCATAAAAATATTGATACCGGTATGGGACTGGAACGCATGGTTTCGATCGTTCAGGATGCTCCAACGAACTTTGAAACTGATTTGTTCATGCCAATCATCCATGCCGTAGAAAAATTGAGCAAGCAAGTGAAATACGGAGAAGACCCAGTCACAGATATCTCCTACAAAGTCATTGCTGACCACATCCGTGCGTTATCTTTTGCTATCGGTGACGGCGCGCTTCCGTCAAATGAAGGTCGTGGCTATGTTTTACGCCGCTTATTGCGTCGGGCAGTGATGCATGGCAAGAAGTTAGGGATCGAACAAGCTTTCTTATACAATCTGGTCCCTGTTGTCGGAGAAATCATGGTCAGCTATTACCCTGAAGTGCTGCAACAAAAAGAATTTATTGAAAAAGTCGTACGTACAGAAGAAGAACGCTTTAACGAAACGATCAATGAAGGTCTGGAAATCTTGAACCAAGTGATCCTTGAAGTGAAAAAAGAACAAGGAACGACACTTGCAGGAAAAGACATCTTCAAACTGTATGACACTTATGGATTCCCAGTTGAACTGACAGAAGAAGTAGCTGAGGACGAAGGCTTGAAAGTGGATCATGCAGGATTCGAACAAGAAATGGAAGCCCAAAGAGAACGTGCCCGCGCTGCTCGAAGCACCGAAAAATCGATGGGCGTGCAATCTGCTTTATTGACAGATATCAAAGTAGAAAGCAAATTTATCGGCTACACTGAAATGGAAGCAGATAGTCAATTGTTAGTGATCGTTAAAGAAGAAGAGATCATCAGTGAAATCGCTCAAGGCGAAGCACAACTGATTTTTGACCAGACACCGTTTTACGCTGAGATGGGCGGACAGGTCGCTGACCAAGGCTGGATCATGAATGAGACAGGAGAAATCGTTGCGACAGTTACTGATGTTCAAAAAGCACCGAATGGACAATTCTTGCATACTGCAAATGTCGTGACCGCATTGAAAGAAGGTCAGACTTACCATCTTCTGATCGACCAAAAGATGCGTAACCGGATCATCAAGAACCATACAGCGACTCACCTACTGCATAAAGCACTGAAAGAAGTCTTAGGAGAACATGCGAACCAAGCAGGCTCTTTAGTCGCTCCAGGACATCTGCGTTTTGATTTCACTCACTTTGGTCAGATCACAGCAGATGAATTAGTGAAAATGGAGCAGATCGTCAACGAAAAAATCTGGGAAGCTATTCCAGTTGAAACGATTGAAACAGATATTGATACAGCAAAAAATATGGGTGCGATGGCCTTGTTCGGTGAAAAATACGGACATGACGTACGAGTAGTCAATGTAGGTGGCTGGTCGATCGAGCTTTGTGGGGGGACTCACGTAGCAAACACAGAAGACATCGGTATCTTCAAAATCGTTTCCGAATCAGGTATCGGTGCTGGTGTTCGCCGGATCGAGGCTGTGACGAGCAAAGAAGCCTATGAACTTCTTGAAGCAGAAGAAAAACAATTGAAAGAAGTTGCTGCAATCGTTAAGTCACCACAGCTAAAAGAAGTTGTTTCAAAAACAGAACAGCTTCAACAGCAATTAAGAGAGTTGCAAAAAGAAAATGAACAATTAGCAAGCAAACTAGCGAACCAGCAAGCAGGAGATATTTTCAAAAATCCGGAAGAAGTGAACGGGAAGACGATCATTACTGCACAAGTAAAAGTCAAAGATATGAATCAGCTTCGCCAACTAGCGGATCAATGGAAACAAAAAGCAGTCTCCGATATTCTTGTTCTGGCAAATGAACAAGAAGGAAAAGTCAGTCTATTAGCTGCTATGACCAAAGAAGCCAACGAAGCTGGATTGAAAGCCGGCGACTTGATCAAGGCGATCGCTCCGAGAGTCGGCGGAGGCGGAGGTGGACGCCCAGATATGGCTCAAGCTGGAGGGAAAAATCCTGCAGGTATCCCGGATGCGTTAGCTGAAGCAAAAACTTGGCTGAAAAACCAGTAACCAACGGAAGTATTTTCATTTCTATACATTAAGGGAAGGGAGCAGACTGGAGGAATCAGTCTTGCTCTCTTATCTTTCTTTTTAATTACGTGTATAATTGCAGAAAGGGAATATAGTTGACGAAAAAGAAAGAAATTTTTTATTATTATTAGAATAAACAAGAAGGTGGGAGAAAAAATGAATAGCAGAAACAAAACCTTTCGGCTGGTGCTTCGCTCTATTTTATTAGCTATTATCATCGTACAGGCAATGGTTCCGTGGCTCGGCTTTATTCCGTTAGGGTTCATCAGCTTAACGATCATTCATATCACAGTGATCATTGCCGCAGTTGTCTTAGGACCAAAAGACGGGATGGTCATCGGCTTGTTTTGGGGGATTGCAACGATCATTCGAGCATATGCTATGCCAACGACGCCGTTTGACACATTAGTCTTCACTAATCCAATCATCTCTGTTGTGCCGAGAGTGTTAGTTGGGCTAATAGCTGGTCTGGTATTTCACTGGATCTACAAACGATATCGGTCTGTGGTAGTAAGTTCAGCAATTGCAGGAGTTGCAGGTTCTCTAGTCAATACGGTCTTGGTATTAGGCTTCATGGGGTTGTTTTATACTGGAGCGACAGCTGATGCTTACGGCGTGGACGCTTCGCTTTTATTCAAAACATTAGCTGGGATTGCTGCTATCAATGGTATCCCGGAAGCAATCGGAGCCGGAGTGATCACACCATTACTTGCAAAAGCATTGTTTGCTGTTACACCGCTCAAACCAGAATAAACAAAAAAGTCATTTGTCGCTGGTAAAGAATAATCAAAAATGTCGACATGTTGCAAAAGCTGCTCACTCACAGCTTTTTATCAGCAGATGGATCAGAGAAAAGCAGAAGGAGTAGTAAAAGTGACGAAGGAACAAAAGCAATTAACAGCACAGCAAAGGACGAAAAAAGGGATACTGGCTGGGATTTTGGGGTTAGGTTCAAATATCATTTTGTTTGTATCTAAATTCATGATCGGACTTTTTTCTGGAAGTGTCTCAATCATGGCGGATGCGATCAATAGTCTATCAGATACTGCGTCTTCCGTGCTGACTTTAGTCGGATTCAAAATCGCAGCCAAACCGGCAGACCAGGAGCATCCTTATGGTCATGAGCGTTTCGAATACATCAGTGGGCTGTTCGTTTCTATCATCATCACCTATGTAGGGTTCCAGTTTTTGGAGTCGTCGATCGAAAAAATCGTCCGTCCGGAAAATGTCGCTCTTTCGCCGATCGTTTTTCTGGTATTGATCGTTTCGATCTTATTGAAGTTCGGACAAGGAAAAATGTATCAGACGATTGCACATTCCATTGATTCAGAAACACTGCGAGCGACGGCGAAAGATAGTTATAATGACGTATTCACGACACTAGCTGTCCTTGTTTCAGCGGGAGTCGAATGGCTGACAGGCTGGCGGATCGATGGATATATCGGATTTGCACTGGCGGCTTATATTCTTTATAGTGGGGTGATGATGCTTCGAGATTTCGTCTATGAATTGTTGGGAAGCCGTCCTACCCAAAAGGAAATTACTGAAATGGAACAGCATCTGAATTCCTGTGATGACATCTTAGGCTATCATGATTTACTCGTTCATACTTATGGTCCGAGTAAACGTTTCGCATCTGTCCATATTGAGGTGGATGAGAGCTTGGATTTGAACCAAGCACATAAAATCATTGATTCGATCGAAAAAGACTTTAAAAAGTCTTTATCTGTCGATCTGGTCTGTCATCTGGATCCCGTACCTGTCAATAACGAAAAATACCGGGAGATCCTTCGAAAGCTGAAAGGAATCATCCAATCAGCAGGAGAAGGCTTGAACCTTCACGATCTGAGGATCATCCGCCAAGGGAAGGTTCTGCAGTTCGATGTAGTAGTACCTGAAAAATTCCGATTGTCAGATGAAGAGATCGAGCGCTTGATACGTATCCAAGTGGAACAGAGAATCGGTGTTTATCAGTTAGAGATCACATTCGATCATAATTATCTTTTATATTAAAAACTTTTAAAAGACTTCTAAAAGATCGGTGCATCATCTTTTAGAAGTCTTTTTTTCTTTTTTTATTTGCTGCTGCAGGGCTTGTCTGGCAAGATTATCTGCACCTTTGTTTTGGGACTCAGGTATCCATTGAAGGATCAACAGAGAAAATTCAGAGAGCAACTGCTGGATCTCTGCCAAATAAGCAGTGAACGAGGGATTGCTTGTAAAATTTTTGTCGATGACTGAAACCATCGTTTTACTATCTGAATAACAGAGTATCGTCTCTTGTGTCAGCTTTTTTTTCTTTAAAATTTCTAAAGTTTTTAAAAAGACTTCGAATTCCGCCTGATGGTTTGAACCGTTGGAAAGCGGTACTGTCAACTGTTCCTGCCTGTTTTCGTAAACAATCAGCAGGCCGCCGCCACTAGGACCAGGGTTGCCTTTTGTGGAGGCGTCAATGTATACTTTTATCATATACAGGAGATCTCCTTTTTATTTGAAATAATGTTATGATATGATTATACCATTACTAGATAGGTGCGAGGTTAAACAATGAAAAAAATTATTCGCTGGCAGCCTGAACTGGCGCAGACGATCATCTATTGGTCATTGACGTTAATCGTTTTATTTTTCAGTCTGATCTTGTCACTGGAAAATACAAGGCCTTATTGGAAAAGTAATTTAGTCTTAGGCATATTTCTGGTTTTTGTGGTACTGGGATTTCGACGCTCCTTTGTCCTGAAAGCCAATTCGATCAAGATAAGGTATGCGGCATTCTGGAAAGACAAAGAAGTTTCCTATCAAAAGATCGATTCGGTCACACCGATCGATCTGGGGGTAAAGATGAAGCTGACAGATGAAGAAGAACCAGCCGTTTATATCATGAAAAAACGTACACGACTTTCTTTTTGCAACCATATCGCGGGAAACGAACAGGGAAAAGGTCTGTATACGAAGAAATAGCGTCTATTAGAACCATTTTTTTAAACTCTCGCGGCAAATCAGTAGTAGAATGTGTGAGGCAGAAGTTTACTGAAAAAAGAAGGAGTGCGAAGATACCAGGAGTTCTGATGTCTTCGCACTCTTAATTTGCGTAATTGTTTAAGTACTGCTTTTTTATTCAGTCAGCGAATTGCTGACTTTCTTTACATGAGCCGCTTGTGTTCCTCGATTTCCTTCGATGATCTCAAATTCGACCACTTGGTTTTCTTCTAACGACTTGAATCCTTCTTCCTCAATTGCGGTAAAATGGACAAAGATTTCTTCTGTCTCATCGTAACTGATAAATCCATACCCTTTTTTGTTGTCAAACCATTTTACAATTCCTGTGGTCAAATCACTCACGACCTTTCTAAAGTCTGATCATAGCTTATATTATAAAGAGTAATTATAGGTACGTCAAATAAATTAAAAACTTGTTTTTTTTTCGAATAAAAGCGAGTATAATAGTTATATCTTAACGAAAAGAAGTTTATTTTAGTTTAAAGTTCGTGAAAAGGGGCGTTTTGATGAAAAGTGATCTGCAAATCTCACAAGAAACCAAGCTAAAACCGATAGTTGAAGTAGCTGAGCAAATAAATCTCAGCGAAAAGGATCTGGAATTGTACGGGTCGTATAAAGCAAAGATCAATTTTTCTGCATTGGAAAATTTAAAAGAAAAACAGGATGGCCACTTGATTCTAGTGACCTCGATCAATCCTACTCCTGCAGGGGAAGGGAAGTCCACTATAACGGTAGGACTTGGAGATGCGCTGAACCGGTTGGACAAAAAAGCTGTTATTGCCTTGCGCGAGCCTTCTTTAGGTCCTGTGATGGGTATCAAAGGCGGAGCAGCAGGCGGCGGATACGCACAAGTGTTGCCGATGGAAGATATCAACTTGCATTTTACAGGGGATATGCATGCGATAACGACTGCTAATAATGCGTTATCAGCTCTTTTAGATAATCACATTCATCAAGGGAATGAACTGAAAATCGATGCCAGACGAGTGATTTGGAAACGTGTAGTCGATTTGAATGACCGTGAGCTTCGACAAGTCATCGTAGGTCTTGGCGGCCCGATTCAAGGAGTTCCTAGAGAAGATGGATTTGATATCACTGTTGCGAGTGAAATCATGGCTATTTTATGTCTAGCGGCAGATATCAATGATCTGAAATCACGTTTAGCGCGAATCGTCGTCGGTTATACTTTTGACCGGAAACCAGTGACTGCCGGGGACCTGAAAGTAGAAGGTGCACTTGCTTTATTGTTAAAGGATGCGATCAAACCTAACTTAGTACAGACGATTTATGGTACTCCTGCGTTTATCCATGGCGGACCATTTGCCAACATCGCGCATGGATGCAATAGTATCCTTGCTACGAAGACGGCATTGAAGCTTGGGGATTACGTGGTCACTGAAGCAGGTTTCGGTGCAGACCTTGGCGGCGAAAAATTCTTAGATATCAAAGTGCCTAATCTGAAGAAAGCACCAGATGCAGTGGTGATCGTTGCAACGATCCGAGCATTGAAAATGCATGGCGGTCTGAAAAAAGAGGAGCTGCAAACGGAAAACCTTGAAGCTTTGAAAGCCGGATTCAGCAACTTGAAACGGCATATCAAGAACATGGAGAGCTATCATCTGCCTGTCATCGTTGCAATCAATGAATTTGTTTCAGACACAGAGGAAGAACTCTCTTTACTTGAACAGTTATGTGAGAATCAAGGAGTGATCGCAAAACGGGCAAGTGTGTGGGAGCATGGTGCAGAAGGCGGAATCGAATTAGCGGAAGCTGTGGTACGTCTCATCGACCGAAAAGAAGCAGATTACCGTCCTTTATATCCGCAAGATGCTTCTATCCAAGAAAAGGTCGAAACCATCGTCCAGAAAATCTATGGTGGAAATGGCGTATCTTTCAGTAAGAAAGCGCAAAAACAGATCCATGAATTTACTGCAAATGGGTGGGACAAGCTGCCGATCTGCATGGCAAAAACACAATATTCCTTTTCAGATGACCCACAGCTTCTTGGTGCGCCTGAAGCGTTCACTATTACGATTCGTGAGTTCATCCCTAAATTAGGTGCTGGTTTTCTAGTGGCGCTCACAGGAGATGTAATGACGATGCCGGGATTACCAAAGAAACCAGCTGCATTGAATATGGACGTCACGAACGAAGGAGAAGTTATCGGTTTGTTTTAACCATTGGAAAATAATAGCAAGAGGGTGTGAAGGGATAATTGTCATACCCTCTTTTTCTACATAAAGAGTGTTCCAGTGCTAGATCAGGTCATCAGTACTATGCACGATCAGATTGAAAATATGGGGAGCTGTCTTTATCTGGTCGTCCCCCCTGATTGATGCATAGCAGTTTTTTCATAATCGCTTTTCATCTGAAAGGCTATTTCTTTTTCCTTATTGTATTTTAAGCTATACTAAAGCATAATAGGAGGGGCACGATGAAAATAACATTCACGAGAAAAACAGGTTTTTATGGGATGGGTAGCCCGATTCAGCTTCGGATAAATGATCAAAACCATGTTTCTTTGAATCACGACCAATCCGTACAGATAGAAGCACAGGCGCCTTTTACGATGCAAATCGTTTTTTACTGGCTCAAGAGTCCTGTTTATACGGTGACTGATCCGAAAGAAGCGTACGTCATCACGATGAATCTTCTTGTCTTACAGATCTATCCGTTTTTGTTTTTAGGGACAGCTATCGGGATGTTTTATTGGCAAAATTGGCTCTACAGTTTGGCAGCAGCCGTTTTACTGATAGGATTCTTCTTTTACATAAAGAATCGGACATATGCGATCAAGGAGGAACGTCATGGCAAATTCTGATGTGTTTTTGAGCAGTTTTAACCGAATCGAAAAATGGATGCGTGATGAGATGGGCAACGTGCGCAGTATGGGTTTCACAGAACTGGTACGGCGTTTAGCGCAGAAAAAGCAGTTGATGGTCCGGAAATATGAAGATGATCTTTTACAGATGGCGCAGTTGAGAAATGCCATCGTCCATGACCGGATCGCAGCAGATTTTGTGATCGCAGAACCGAATGAATGGGCCGTCCACAGAATCCAGACGATTGAACGAGAACTGATTCGGCCCGAGACTGTTTTACCACGGTTTGCAAAGCATGTGACTGGGTTTGAACGAGACCTTCCATTGCTAGATTTGCTGAAAACAGCGGCAGAAAAACGTTATTCACAATTCCCGTTATACAGCAGAGGGAAATTCGAAGCGTTGATCACATTGCGGATGATCGGTTTTTGGTTAGCGAAAGAAAGTCAAAACGGGGTCATCGACTTGAAAAATAAAAAAGCAGCAGATTTGATTGTCGAAAACGGCAAATATACCAATTACCGGTTTGTTCCAGCATCTATGCATGTCTACGAGGTCGAGGCGATGTTTCGGGAGCAAGGAACATTGGAAGCTGTCCTGATTACAAGAGACGGCGATCCAAATGGCAATCTTTTGGGAATCATACGTCCTAGAGATATTTATCATCAAGTAGAAAAGGATTGATTTTTTGTTAATTATTTATTGGATTTTCAGCGGGATACTGATTGGGATCGATCAATGGGTGAAATGGTGGATTACTGGGCAACTGGCTCTCGGAGAAACGAGATCAGTCATCCCGGGTGTACTATCATTGAATCATATACGAAATACAGGTGCTGCCTGGAGTATGCTCGAAGGAAAAATGTGGTTTTTCACTGTGGTGACGATCGTTGCCGTAGTCGTGGTTATCACTTTGATGATCAGAAACCGAACGAACGGGAATCGTTGGTTCATGATTGGTTTGAGCTTGATTTTAGCAGGCGCGATCGGTAATTTCATCGATCGAATCCGTCTGGGGTATGTTGTGGATATGTTCCAGACAGACTTTATGAATTTCCCGATTTTTAATGTCGCAGATATTTCGCTGGTTTGCGGCGTGATCTGCATATTGATTTATATTATTTTAGATGAAAAGGAACACGTGAAGAAATGACAGAATTGAATGCAACAATCCATCAGGAGACTGGACGGATCGATAAAGTGTTAACGAGCTTATTTTCCGATTACAGCCGTTCCCAAGTTCAGCTTTGGCTGAAAGAAGGCGCTGTTTTTGTGAATGGGAAAGCCGTAAAAGCAAACTATAAAGTAAAAGCTGAGGATAAGATTCTAGTAGAGATTCCCGAGCCGGAGCCTCTTGACGTAATAGCAGAAGACATTCCTCTAGAGATAGTGTATGAAGATGAATCTGTGGCGGTGATCAATAAACCGCAAGGAATGGTAGTCCATCCTTCCGCAGGGCACACACATGGCACCATGGTCAACGCGCTGATGTATCATATCAAGGATCTTTCCTCGATCAATGGCGTGATTCGTCCTGGAATCGTTCATCGGATCGATAAAGACACATCAGGGTTATTGATGGTCGCAAAAAATGATGAAGCACATGAATCTTTGGCAAAACAGCTGAAAGACAAAACATCTCTGAGAAAATATGTTGCATTAGTCCATGGAGAAATCCCTCACGAAAAAGGGACCATCAATGCGCCGATCGGACGGTCGAAAGTGAATCGGAAAATGCAAGCGATCAGAGAAGACGGAAAACCGGCTGTCACTCATTTTACTGTCTTGGAACGTTTCGATGGTTTCACTCTGGTTGAGTTAAAATTAGAAACAGGTCGTACACACCAAATCCGTGTCCATATGAAATATATTGGGTATCCGTTAGCTGGCGATCCGGTTTATGGACCAAAGAAAACCTTGAAGGGGAATGGGCAGTTTCTTCACGCACAGATGCTTGGTTTCAAGCACCCTGTGACAAATGAAGAAATGGTATTCGAAGCACCACTTCCTGAGCTTTTTGAAAAAACTTTAGAAAAATTGAGAAAAAACATTGCATTTTAATTTAGATAAATGTATAGTGAATAACAACGAAAGCATAATAAAACAAAATCAAAACAAAATAAAGTTCCTTTAAATTTAGTCCCGTGAGGCTAAGAAGGGTGCGAGCAGAACTGACTATGGTGCGCCATAAAGACGTTTGCTCTCTGACAAAGTATAGCTACCAGTGTATCAGTATACTCTCAGTCTAAACATTCCTCCTGTCCTCTTAGGGCAGGAGTTTTTTTATGCATAAAAATGGAGGAGAAAAACATGCAGGCAAAAGAAGTTGTAGATCAAGTAACGATGAAACGGGCATTGACTCGGATCACTTATGAAATCATCGAGCGAAACCACAGCATTCAAGATATCGTGCTAGTCGGGATAAAAACAAGAGGGATATACATCGCAGCAAGAATCGCAGAACGACTGCAGCAGCTGGAAAACATCGAAGTTCCAGTGGGAGAATTGGATATCACTTTGTATCGGGATGACAAGAAAGAAACTCCAGAAGAACCGGAATGGCATTCATCAGATATTCCAGTCTCTCTCGAAGGAAAAGAAGTGATTCTGATCGACGATGTACTGTACACGGGTAGAACCATTCGAGCAGCGATGGATGCAGTGATGGATTTTGGCCGGCCACGAAAAATCTCACTAGCCGTTTTAGTCGATCGAGGACACCGCGAGTTACCGATCCGAGCAGATTATGTTGGGAAAAACATCCCAACATCGAAAGCAGAAGAGATCATTGTCGAGATGCAAGAACTTGACGGTCAAGATCGAATCATGATTATGAAAGAGGAAGAATAGAGGAGAGAGCAGTATGTCAGAAAAGAAAAAATTCCATAACGATAGTGTAGTGTTGGATATTCACGACCGTCCGACACCAGGACATTGGGTAGGACTAAGCCTGCAGCATCTGTTCACGATGTTCGGCGCTACCGTCCTTGTACCGATATTAGTAGGGATCGACCCGGGGATCGCCTTGGTCAGCTCAGGTTTAGGTACACTCGTTTACTTATTCACTACAAAAGGAAAAATCCCTGCTTATCTAGGAAGCAGCTTCGCCTTTATCGCGGCAATGCAGATGCTGATGAAAACAGACGGCTACCCTGCGATTGCACAAGGCGCAGTGACTACTGGTTTGGTTTATCTGATCGTGGCTTTGATCATCAAGAAAATCGGTGCAGCATGGTTAGACAAAATTTTACCGCCAATCGTTGTTGGTCCAGTCATCATGGTTATCGGGCTAGGACTTGCTGCAAATGCTGCGACAAATGCAATGTATAACCAAGGGGAATATGATTTCAAATATATCGCCGTTGCATTGATCACTTTAGGGCTGACGATTTTCTTCAATATGTGGCTGAAAGGCTTTCTTGGTCTGATTCCGATCTTATTAGGAATCATCTGCGGCTACCTTGTCGCTCTGCTATTTGGGATCGTCGATACAAAGCCGATCGTTGACGCAGCATGGTTCGCATTGCCAAACTTCGAAATACCTTTCGTACAATACGAACCGAAATTATACCTTGGTGCAATCACAACGATGGCTCCTATCGCGTTTGTTACGATGACAGAACATATCGGACATTTGATGGTACTGAACAAGCTGACAAAAAGAAATTTCTTTGAAGAACCAGGCTTGCATAAGACGCTGGCTGGGGACGGACTCGCTCAGATCGTTGCTGCATTCGTAGGAGGTCCTCCTGTAACAAGCTACGGTGAAAATATCGGCGTCTTGGCGATCACTCGTGTACACAGCGTATTCGTGATAGGTGGTGCAGCAGTTTTCGCAGTCATCTTAGGATTTGTAGGGAAATTGAGCGCACTGATTCTAAGTATCCCAGGTCCGGTCATCTCAGGGATCAGCTTCATCTTGTTCGGAGTGATTGCAGCAAGCGGGATGAAGATCCTCATCGAGAACAAGATCGATTTTGACAAAAAGAAAAACCTGCTGATCGCATCAGTAATCCTTGTTGTCGGTATCGGCGGACTTGTATTCGAAGTAGGGACATTCACATTATCTGCAATGGCATTAGCAACTGTACTTGGTATCATCTTAAATCTCATCTTACCAGAAACTTCACGTAGCGAAGAAAACTAAGGAGGAATCATCATGATCATCAAATCAGAACGTATCAGTTTAAAACATTTATTGACGGTAGAAGCATTGACAGACCAAGAAGTAATGGGGTTGATCCGCAGAGGACAAGAGTTCAAGCAAGGCGCAAACTGGACACCGCAAAAGCGTCAGTATTTTGCTACAAACCTGTTTTTTGAAAACAGTACGAGAACACACAAAAGCTTCGATGTTGCGGAAAAGAAACTGGGATTGGAAGTCATCGAATTTGAGGCAAGTACCAGCTCGGTCCAAAAGGGAGAAACTTTATATGATACAGTTTTGACCATGTCAGCTTTGGGCGTGGATGTGGCGGTCATCCGACACGGAGATGAAAACTACTATGATGAACTGATCCAAAGCAAAACGATCCAATGCTCCATCATCAATGGCGGAGACGGGAGCGGACAGCATCCTACACAATGTTTGCTTGATTTGATGACTATTTATGAAGAATTCGGACATTTTGACGGATTGAAGGTTGCCATCGTTGGAGATATCACTCACTCGCGTGTAGCTAAATCCAACATGCAGATGCTGAAGCGACTAGGCGCTCAAGTATTCTTCTCCGGTCCGCGTGAATGGTATGATGATGAATTTGAAGTTTACGGGCACTATGTTCCACTGGATGAATTGTTAGACCAAGTAGACGTGATGATGATGCTTCGCGTCCAGCATGAACGTCACGATGGTAAAGAAAGTTTTTCAAAAGAGCGCTATCACCAAGAATACGGCTTGACAGTCGAACGTGCGAAAAAACTGCAAAAACATGCTATCATCATGCATCCGGCACCTGTCAACAGAGACGTGGAATTGGCAGATTCGCTGGTAGAAGGACTGCAGTCACGGATCGTTCAGCAGATGAGCAATGGGGTATTCGTCAGAATGGCTATTTTAGAAGCCGTATTAAATGGAAAAGCGTAAGTACAGGAGGAAGAAAACATGAAAACACTCATTAAAAACGGTCAAATCAGTATCAGAAAAAATGAAACGGCACCCGCAGAAATTTGGATCGAAGAAGGAAAGATCAAAGCAATCGGCACTGGATTTATCGAGACCGAATTTGATGAAGTGTTTGATGCGAAGGGTCAGCTGATCACACCTGGACTAGTAGATGTCCACGTACACTTGAGAGAGCCTGGATTTACATATAAGGAGACGATCGAGGCTGGAACAAAAGCAGCAGCACGCGGTGGCTTTACGACTGTATGTGCAATGCCTAACTTGAATCCCGTGCCTGACACGGCAGAAAAACTGAAACAAGTATATGAAATCATCCAAAAAGATGCAGCAATCAAAGTTCTCCAATATGCGCCAATCACTGAAAATCTGAGAAGTGAAGTTTTAGTGGATCAAGAAGCACTGATCAAAGAAGGTGCGTTTGCCTTCACTAATGACGGTGTTGGTGTCCAGACAGCCGGTACGATGTATCTGGCTATGAAAGAAGCGGCTAAAAACAACAAAGCGCTCGTAGCGCACACGGAAGATGAATCCCTATTGTTCGGAGGAGTCATGCACGCCGGAAAAAGAGCGGATGAACTTGGTTTGCCGGGAATCCTCAGTATCACCGAATCTTCGCAAATCGCCCGCGATCTGCTTTTAGCAGAAGCAACTGGTGTACATTATCATGTCTGCCACGTATCGACAAAAGAGAGTGTCCGCGTGATCAGAGACGCAAAAAAAGCAGGAATCCACGTAACAGCAGAAGTTTCTCCACATCATCTGATCCTTATTGATGAAGACATCCCAGAAGATTTCGGTTTTTGGAAAATGAATCCGCCATTGAGAGAAAAAGAAGATCGTGAAGCGTTGATCGAAGGGCTACTTGATGGGACGATCGACTGTATCGCAACAGACCATGCACCTCACGGACTAGAAGAAAAGAGCAAAAGCTTTTTAGAGTCACCATTCGGGATCGTAGGAAGCGAAACGGCTTTCCAGTTGATCTACACCCATTTCGTAGAGACAGGTAGATTTACTCTGGAACAAGTGATCGATTGGATGGCAGTCAAACCGGCTGAGATCTTTGAGCTTAATGCAGGGACGCTAACGATTGGTGCACCGGCAGATCTTGCAGTTTTTGACATCGAACACACCAGTACGATCGATAAAAAAGACTTTTTGTCAAAAGGTGAGAACACACCATTTGTCGGATGGAAAGTCAAAGGGGAAACCTTGATGACTTTTGTCGACGGAACACTTGCTTGGCAGAAAGGGGAATAACAGGATGGAACGCTTATTGATTTTAGAAGACGGAACAGTCTTTGAAGGAACAGCATTTGGCGCAGACGCGAATGTCTTTGGTGAAATCGTTTTTACGACAAGTATGACAGGATATCAAGAAACGATCACCGATCAAAGCTTTAATGGACAGATCATCACTTTTACTTATCCGATGGTCGGCAATTACGGCGTGAACAGAGATGATTATGAATCGATCTCGCCGACCTGTAAAGGCGTGGTTGTGAAAGAACACGCAAGAGTGGCTTCGAATTGGCGGAACCAGATGACTCTTGATACATTTTTGAAACAAAAAGGGATACCGGGAATCTCAGGAATCGATACACGTGCACTGACTCGGAAGATTCGTAAAGCCGGTACGATGAAAGCAAGCATCATCGACGCTGGTGATTCGTTTGAGCACGCATTCGACCAATTGAAAGCGACGGTGCTGCCGACAAACCAAGTACAGCAAGTTTCTACCAACAAACCTTATCCGAGTCCTGGAACAGGAAGAAAGGTCGCTGTTGTTGACTTCGGTCTGAAACACAGCATCTTACGCGAATTGAGCAAACGAAATTGCAGTTTGACGGTACTTCCTTATAATACTGATGCAGAAACGATCTTGTCATTATCGCCAGATGGGGTGATGCTGACAAATGGACCAGGCGATCCAAAAGATGTTCCAGAAGCGATCGAAATGATCCGAAAGATCCAAGGGAAAGTGCCGATCTTCGGTATTTGTCTCGGTCATCAGCTGTTTGCTCTGGCAAATGACGCAGATACGTACAAAATGAAATTCGGCCATCGCGGATTGAACCATCCTGTGCGAGAAATCGCTACTGGAAGGATCGATTTCACATCTCAGAATCACGGATACGCTGTCGATGAGCAGACGATCGATCCAGAGAAACTGATGGTCACCCATGTGGAAGTCAATGACGGAACAGTGGAAGGTATCCGGCACCGGAATTACCCAGCTTTCAGCGTTCAGTTCCATCCGGACGCTGCGCCAGGACCGCACGATGCCTTGCACTTGTTTGATGAATTTATGGAAATGATGGATGCAGGAAAGGAGCAGTAACATGCCAAAACGTACAGATATCAAAAAAATCATGGTGATTGGATCTGGTCCGATCATTATCGGACAAGCAGCAGAGTTCGATTATGCTGGGACACAAGCTTGTCTTGCCTTGAAAGAAGAAGGGTACGAAGTCGTACTGGTAAACTCCAATCCTGCAACGATCATGACAGATAAAGAAATTGCAGATCAAGTCTACATCGAACCAATCACGCTGGAATTTGTTTCCCGGATCTTACGAAAAGAGCGCCCAGATGCCTTGCTTCCTACTTTGGGAGGACAAACTGGATTGAACATGGCAATGGAACTCGCTGAATCAGGGATCTTAGAGGAACTGGATATCGAACTTCTGGGGACCAAGCTATCAGCGATTGATCAGGCAGAAGATCGGGATCTATTTAAAAAACTGATGGAAGAGCTGAACCAGCCTATCCCTGAATCAGAAATCGTCAACACAGTAGAAGAAGCGGTAGCCTTTGCTAATACTATCGGCTATCCAGTCATCGTACGTCCCGCATTCACACTTGGCGGAACCGGCGGAGGAATGTGTGAAAACGAAGAAGAGCTGCGAGTAGTTGCAGAAAACGGCTTGAGCTTGTCACCAGCTACTCAATGTTTGATCGAGCGAAGCATTGCAGGTTTTAAAGAAATCGAATACGAAGTGATGAGAGATTCTGCAGACAATGCAATCGTTGTGTGTAATATGGAGAATTTCGATCCAGTGGGTATCCATACCGGTGATTCGATCGTTTTCGCACCAAGCCAGACATTATCAGATCACGAATATCAAATGCTGCGAGATGCGTCGCTTTCGATCATCCGCGCCTTGAAAATCGAAGGCGGCTGCAATGTTCAGCTGGCATTAGATCCTCACAGTTTCAACTATTACGTCATTGAAGTAAATCCTCGTGTTTCCCGCTCTTCCGCATTAGCAAGCAAAGCAACTGGCTATCCGATCGCGAAGCTAGCGGCAAAAATCGCGTTGGGCTTGACGCTTGATGAAATGAAAAACCCGGTAACTGGTACGACTTTTGCGGAGTTCGAACCTGCCTTGGACTATGTGGTAGCTAAAATACCGCGTTGGCCATTCGATAAATTCGAACACGGGGAACGCTTGTTAGGAACGCAAATGAAGGCGACTGGAGAAGTCATGGCTATCGGGCGGACGATCGAGGAATCGTTGCTGAAAGCTGTTCGTTCCTTAGAAATCGGTACGTTCCATATCGAGTTACCGGAATTAGAAAAAGCCAGCGACGAAGAATTGATTGAAAAAACAGTCCGAGCGCAAGATGACCGGCTCTTTTATCTAGCAGAAGCGATCCGTAGAGGTTATTCGATCGAAGAATTAGCTGAATTGACGAAGATCGATTTGTTTTTCCTAGATAAGATTTTGCATATCGTTGAATTAGAACAGGCATTAAAACAAGCCCCACAAGATTCTGGTCTGTTGAAAGAAGCCAAACAAAACGGCTTTACAGATCAAAAAATCGCCTCTTTGTGGCATACAACCGTGCAGAAGATCCGTGAAATCAGGGAAGCGAACAAAATCAAACCAGTATACAAGATGGTCGATACCTGTGCCGCAGAATTTGAATCCAATACGCCTTATTATTACAGTTCCTATGAACACGAAAATGAAAGCAGTCGTTCAGAGAAGCCTTCAGTTTTAGTACTAGGATCGGGTCCGATCCGCATAGGACAAGGGGTGGAATTCGATTATGCGACAGTGCACTCCGTGAAAGCGATCCAACAAGCAGGATATGAAGCAATCATCATGAACAGCAATCCAGAAACGGTGTCAACTGATTTTTCGATCTCAGATAAATTATATTTCGAGCCGCTGACTTTTGAAGATGTCATGAATGTGATCGAATTAGAGCAGCCGATCGGTGTGATCGTGCAATTCGGCGGACAAACAGCGATCAATCTGGCAGAACCATTAGCAAAAGCCGGGGTAAAAATCCTGGGAACCTCGATCGAAGACTTGGATCGCGCGGAAAACCGCGATTTATTCGAACAGGCATTGCAAAAACTGCAGGTGCCTCAACCATTAGGTGATACAGCTACGAGTAAGGAAGAGGCAGTGAGTATCGCTGCAAGAATCGGTTATCCGGTCCTTGTACGACCAAGCTATGTTTTAGGCGGTCGCGCGATGGAAATCGTTGAGAACCAGCGAGATTTGGAAGATTATATGGAAAATGCAGTTAAAGCATCTCCAGAACATCCTGTATTAATCGATCGTTATCTGATCGGAAGTGAATGCGAAGTAGATGCGATCTGTGACGGAGAGACTGTACTGATACCTGGGATCATGGAACATATCGAACGTGCAGGCGTCCATTCCGGAGATTCGATGGCAGTCTATCCTCCACAGGCACTTTCCGAACAACTCAAGAAAACGATCGAAGACTACACGATCCGGTTAGCATTAGGATTGAACTGTGTAGGAATGATGAATATCCAATTCGTTATCCATGAAAATGAAGTGTATGTGATCGAAGTCAATCCCCGCGCTAGCCGAACGGTTCCTTTCTTAAGTAAAGTGACAGGAATTCCAATGGCACAGATTGCGACAAAAGCAATCTTGGGTGAAAAGCTGGAAGACCTAGGTTATGTAAATGACCTGTATCCTGAAGCTCAAGGTGTCCATGTCAAAGCACCGGTATTTTCTTTCACGAAATTACAGAAGGTCGACACCTACTTAGGTCCTGAAATGAAATCTACTGGTGAAGTCATGGGTTCGGATCACAATCTGGATAAAGCATTATACAAAGCATTCGAAGCATCTGGTCTGCGTCTTCCTGAGTATGGAGCAGTTCTGTTTACGATTGCAGATGAGACGAAAGAAGAAGCCTTGGCCTTAGCAAGACGCTTTGCTGAAATCGGCTATAGCTTACTGGGAACGAAAAACACCGCCACTTACTTCAAGGAGCATGGCTTAGTCGTTACAACAGTTGCGAAAATCTCTGAAAATGCTGCAGAAAAAAATGTCGTTGAACTGATCCGGGAAGGAAAAGCGCAAGTAGTCGTCAATACGATCGACAAAGATCGCGGAAATGCCTCTAAAGACGGTTTTATCATACGACGAGAAGCGGTAGAACATGGTACGCCATTGTTCACTTCTTTAGATACCGCAGATGCGATCTTACGGGTGATGGAATCCAGAGCATTCTCAACGAAGGCGATTTGATTTTTCGAGTAACAAGTAAAAAGAAGGAGCAGCGTCCGTCAGACGGTCACGGCTCCTTCCCTTATAGTATCTGAAAAAAGCTGTAAAAGTGATGGAAGGAGAGGAAACAATGAAACAGGAGATCATGAAAATCCTTCAGCAAAAACAATTGGCTCCCCGCATTTTTGAACTTACATTAGAAGGCGATTTAGTACAGGAAATGAGAAAACCAGGACAATTCCTTCATATCCGCGTTCCAAGAGCAGATCTTCTGCTTCGAAGACCGATCAGTTTGAACAGTTTTGATCGCGATAACAACACGTGTCGAATCATCTATCGAGTCGAAGGTGACGGAACAAAGGAATTTGCGAAACTTGAGGCAGGCGATCATCTAGATGTGATGGGACCATTAGGCAACGGGTTCGATTTGGCCGGTTTATCAGCTGGTGATCAGGTGTTCGTCGTGGGCGGAGGGATCGGTGTCCCGCCGCTTTATGAACTATCAAAACAGCTGACACATCTTGGCGTGAAAGTGACCCATTTTTTAGGTTTTGCTTCAAAGGAAGTCGTTTACTATGAAGAAGAATTTCGAGACCTTGGCGAGACAAGGGTCGCAACAGATGACGGGACACATGGACTCCATGGAAATGTCGGAAATCTATTGATGGGGACCGAAGAAACGCCGGCTGCGGTATTTGCTTGCGGGTCGAATGGTTTACTGAAAACAGTTGAACAGCTTTTTTCTACCTATCAAAACGTACAGCTTTCTTTAGAATCACGAATGGCATGTGGCATCGGGGCTTGTTATGCTTGTGTCTGTCATAAGCCTGAAGATGAGACGGGGACGAAAAGTGTGAAAGTTTGTGATGAGGGACCTATCTTTAAAGTAGGAGAGGTGGTTATATAATGGATCGTTTAGCGGTAAATCTCCCCGGACTGCAATTAAAAAATCCGATCATGCCTGCAAGTGGCTGCTTTGGTTTTGGAAAAGAATACGGAAAATACTATGATTTGAATCAGCTAGGTTCGATCATGGTGAAAGCAACTACGCCGCAAGCCAGATTTGGCAATCCAACGCCTCGAGTCGCTGAAACTCCCTCTGGCATGCTGAATGCTATCGGTTTACAAAATCCAGGCCTGGATACAGTGATGTCAGACCTTCTTCCGGAATTAGAACAGTACAAGGATTTGCCGATTATTGCAAATGTAGCAGGTGCCTGCGAAGAGGATTATGTGGAAGTTTGTGCAAAGATCGGTGATGCACCAAACGTCAAAGCCATCGAGTTGAATATTTCCTGTCCGAATGTCCGGCATGGCGGTATCGCATTCGGAACTGACCCAGAAGTCGCTTTTCAGTTGACGCAAGCGGTCAAGAAAGTGGCAAAGGTACCAGTCTATGTCAAGCTATCGCCAAACGTTACGGACATCGTTCCAATCGCTCAAGCAATCGAATCTGGCGGCGCAGACGGATTTACGATGATCAATACCTTACTTGGCATGAGAATCGACTTGAAGACGAAAAAACCGATCTTAGCCAATCAAACAGGAGGACTATCCGGACCTGCGATCAAGCCAGTTGCTATCCGTTTGATCCATCAGGTTGCAGGAGTCACGAAATTGCCAATCATAGGAATGGGCGGTGTGCAGACCGTCGATGACGTGCTAGAGATGTTTATGGCTGGTGCCAGTGCAGTAGCAGTAGGGACAGCGAATTTCACTGATCCTTACATCTGTCCGAAACTGATCGAAGCTTTACCGGAGCGCATGAGCGAATTAGGGATCGAGTCTTTGGAACAATTAATCAAAGAAGTAAGAGAGGAACGTGAACAATGAATCGACGACCAATTATTGCATTAGATTTTTCAGCTTGGCAGGAGGTTGAAGCATTTTTAGAGAAGTTTCCAAGTGATGAGAAGTTATTCGTCAAAATCGGCATGGAATTGTTTTATCAGGAAGGTCCAGAGATCGTTCGCTGGCTGAAGGATGCAGGGCACGATGTATTTTTGGATCTAAAACTCCATGATATCCCGAATACGGTAGAAAAAGCCATGCGTGGGCTAGCTAAACTCGGTGTAGACATCACTTGCGTTCATGCAGCAGGCGGTGTCCGTATGATGGAAGCTGCAATGAAAGGTCTAGAGGAAGGAACGCCAGAAGGTAAGAAGCGTCCGTTATTATTAGCAATCACACAGCTAACTTCAACCAGTGAAGAAGAAATGCATCGAGATCAGTTGATCGATGTTCCGCTAGAAAACAGCGTGATCCATTATGCCGAATGTGCGAAGAAAGCTGGGCTGGACGGCGTGGTATCTTCTGCATGGGAAGTCGAAGCAATCAAAAAAGCTGCAGATAATGATTTTATCTGTCTGACACCAGGAATCCGACCAGAAGGGACATCAGCAGGAGACCAGACACGAGTAGTGACCCCAGCACGAGCAAAGGAAATCGGCTCTACCTTTATCGTTGTCGGAAGACCGATCACTCAAGCAGTGGAACCTTACAAAGCGTATCAGCAAATACAAGCAGAATGGAGTCAGGAAATGAACAAGATCGAAGAGACGATTGCAAAAGATCTACTTGAAATAGAAGCCGTATTTTTAAATCCTACACAGCCTTTTACATGGGCAAGCGGAATCAAAAGCCCGATCTATTGTGATAATCGGATCACTATGAGTTATCCGAAAGTCCGAAAAGATATCGCACAAGGATTGGCAAATAAAATCAGACAGGCATTTCCAGACGTGCAGGTGATCGCTGGAACGGCAACAGCGGGGATCCCGCATGCAGCATGGGTAGCAGAAATACTTGATTTGCCGATGGTGTACATTCGCAGTAAAGCAAAAGATCATGGGAAAGGAAACCAGATCGAAGGCCGGATCTTCGAAGGACAGAAAATGGTTGTCATCGAGGACCTGATTTCGACAGGTGGAAGCGTGCTGGAAGCATCTGAAGCGGCAAAACGAGAAGGTGCGGACGTATTAGGTGTAGCAGCCATTTTCACTTATGAATTGCCGAAAGGAAAAGAAAACTTTGACAAATCGGGCCTTCCACTAGTGACTTTGACAAACTATACGACACTTATCGAAGCAGCCTTGCAGGATAACTATATCGATGAGCAGGAATTGTCATTGCTGAAAAGTTGGAAACAAGATCCAGAAAACTGGTTAACAAGATAAAAAATCGTGTCAACTGTTCGTTAGCGATCCTTTTAAATATCAACAAGAAGGCGGGTAGAGATTTCCCGCTTTTTTGTTTAATAAATTTGGTGCATTCCCTAGAAAAACAATCTAGAAGAAAGAACAGAAACATCGAACAAGCAAAGCACAACGATTGTCAAAGTTATTTATTTAATGATATGATATTCGGAAAAAGAAATCTCACTGGGAGGGAACCTTTATGGGATTGAACGAATTTATTTTAGGTCTGAATAATTTGGAGACAATCACGAGAGCACCCGGCTTTTTCAAGTATACGGAGCATACAGTCGCAGCACATTCCTATCGTGTTGCATCCATTGCGCAAGTGCTTGGTGATATCGAAGAAGTGAATGGACAGCCGATCGATTGGAAGCTCCTTTATGAAAAATCATTGAATCATGATTATACCGAACGTTTTATCGGTGATATCAAAACGCCAGTAAAATACGCTAGCAAAGAATTGCGGGGAATGCTTCAGACAGTTGAAGAAAAAATGACGGATGAATTTATCAATCAGGAGATCCCGGAAGAATTCCAGGAAGTCTATCGCCGACGCCTTTTTGAAGGGAAAGATGATACGGTTGAAGGGGAGCTGTTAGCTATTTCTGATAAAGTCGATCTTCTTTATGAATCCTTCGACGAAATCGTCAAAAATAACCCGGAAAAAGTATATAAGGAGATGTTCATCGAAGCAGTAACAACCATCAAAAGTTTTGAACATCGTCCTTCTGTTCAGTACTTCTTTAAGGAAATATTTCCAGAACTATTGAATCAGGAATTTTATGGAAAAGAGGCGTTTCTCGAAACGGTCTCAACGATTGTGAAAAAAACAGAAGAATAAATTCAGCATGAGATGCAGGGGGAATATAGTTGAAAAAGAACATGGATGTCGAATGGAGCTATTCTGGTGAGAGAGGACCCGAACACTGGGCCGAGCTTTGTGACTGGTTTGCAAAAGGTGCGGAGTTTCCATTACAGTCGCCGATTCATTTAGTATCAAGCAGTCCATCTAGTGATCCAAAAGAAACATTGTCTTTTCATTATCAGAAACAGCGATTTACAGATAAAGAATTCAAAAATACGATCCATTTGGTTCCGTTTGACCAATTAAGTTATGTTGAATTCAAGAATCAACGATACTATTTGACGGACATCCATTTCCATCTTCCGTCTGAGCATCTTATCAACGGCCGGCAAGAAGATATCGAGTTCCATTTTGTCCATATGAATGCCCAGAAAGAGAACCTCGTTGTCGGGGCGATGTATCAGCTGGCAGAAAATGAAGGCTGGCTGTATGATCGTGACAATGGCGATAGCTGGAACCTGGAACAGCACGAACACTGGACGAATCCTGAGATTTTCTTTCCGAAAAAAAGGAGTCACTTCCATTATGTTGGTTCATTGACGACACCACCGACAAGCGGCCCGATCCAGTGGTTCGTGATGGATCAGGTCGGGAAATTGAATAAAGAGTTTCTCCTTCCGTTCAAGGGACAATATGCACAGCCGAACAACCGGCCGTTGCAGCCATTGAATGGAAGAAAAATCGATTATTTCGAGGGGATCAGCCAGTGAATATCCAGCAAATGAAGTATGTGATCGCTGTAGCGAACAATGGGAGTTTCAGAGAAGCCGCAAAAAAATTATATGTTTCTCAGCCAAGCCTGTCAGCCGGAATCAGAGAACTGGAGACGGAATTGGGTATCACGATATTCACTCGCACGAATCGGGGCGCTTATCTAACAGAAGAAGGACAAGCCTTTTTGAAACGTGCCGAGCGGATTTTAGTGCAGCTGGATGCCTTAGAAAGCTATTACCTCACAAGTGAGAAACGAGAAAGCTTTTCGATCGCTTCTCAGCACTATGATTTTTTAGGCCCGCTGACGGCTAAGCTGATCGAAACGTTTAAAGCAGAAGTCAAACAGTTCCGCATCATGGAAACGACAACTGCGACGGTCATCGAAGAAGTGAAGCAGCAGCAGAGTGAATTGGGGATTCTCTATATGAACGACCATAACCGTGCAGGCATCAAGCGATACTTAGAACAAGGCGAATTAGTTGCCCAGTCTCTAGGGACGTTCAAAACACATATTTTTCTCAGACAAGGCCATCCGCTCGCACAGCGGCAAGAAATAAAAAAAGAAGAACTCGCCGCTTTCCCGCAGGTTCGTTTTACGCAAGACGGCAGCAATTTTCCTTATTTTTATGAAGATCTGATTGAGATCCCAGAGCAAGAATCCGTGATCTATACAAGTGATCGCGGTACGCTGATGAATATTGTCTTGGAAACCAATGCTTACGCCTCTGGTTCAGGGATCGTTATCGGAGAAATCAAGGAATACTTGCGATTGATTCCTTTGGCTGATGGTCCGATGAATGAACTTTACGTCATTTATTCTGCCAAACAGCCATTGAGTGAGATCGCAAAGCAATTCATCCTGAGTTTGCAACATGTGATGAAACAAATGAAGTAAATATGTGCGTTTGACTGAAATATCCAGCAGCTTATCTGTATGAATACAAAAAACGATCGCCAGAAGTAATGTTTCTTTTACTTCTTGACGACCGTTTTTCTGTTTACTAAAGAAAAATCATTCTTTTTTCATTGATTGGATCTTTTCTTCTACGGGTGTCACGATGATTGTTTTCTGATTTTCGTAGATAACGTAACCAGGTTTTGCACCATTTGGCTTGCGGATATGTCTGACTTGGACCAAATCGACTGGTACCTGTGCAGAGTATCGGTATTTTGAAAAGTAAGCCGCTAGTTCTGCAGCTTCAGTGATCGTTTCATCTGAAGGCTGTTCACTTTTGATGATGACATGCGAACCAGGGATATTCTTTGCATGAAGCCAATAATCTGTTTTTTTGGCTGTTTTCATCGTTAACTGATCATTTTGCAGATTGTTTTTTCCGACCAAGATCACTGTACCATCAGAAGAAAGGTATTGATCGGGCTGCGAAGGTTTCTTTTTCTTTTGTTTTTTCTGTGTCTTCTTTTTCAGATAGCCCTCAGCAGTCAGTTCTTCCTTGATCACTTCGATATCCATTGGTCCGGCGATCTCCAGCTGAGAAAGAACAGATTCGAGATACTGGATCTCATCCTTTGCTTCTTGGATCTGTTTTCCGACCAGTTTCACCGCATTTTTCAGTTTCTGATAGCGATGGAAATATTTCTGGGCATTTTGATTAGGTGATAATGCAGGATCAAGCTTGATGGTCAGCGGACGGTCTTCTTCATAATAATTCGGTAATGTCACTTCTGATGCACCACGAGGGACTTGTGTCATGAAAGTAGTCAGTAATTCTCCGTCTCTTCGGTAATCCTCGGCATTTTCAGATTCTTTCAAGGTTTGTTCGCGTTTTTCGAGTTTGGTTCGGTTACGCTTCAGCTCGTTCTCGATTTTTCGGATCAGTTCGCCGCCTTGTTGTTTTGCTCGGTCTTTTTCTGCTTTTTCATGATAATAAGCATCGAGCAATGCGCTAAGCGTTGGATAGGTTTGTGTGTCTACAGCTTCTTGTGCAAAAAACGGATAGGGAATCGGTGTAAAGTATTCTTTCTTTTCCAGCTCATAATATGAAGGAGTTGGCGAAGTCGCTACCGCAGAGAAGAATTCTTGCCAAACCAACATTTTTTCATTCGGCTGTTTTGTTAAACGGTCAACGAGTTCTTGAGCGGTATCAAAACCAAGTCCTTGGAATTGCTGCTGAAGTGTTTTTGGTGTCAGCTCTGTTTGTGATAAACGCTGGAAGACTTTTTCTTTGTCTGTACTGAATGGGTTGAGTTGTTCTTGCTTAGGCGGCTCGATATATTCGACGCCGGGAAGCAGTGAACGATACGTATTTTGGGAACTGCCGATATGCTTGATCGCATCTAGGATCTTTCCGGTCTTGCGATTGACTAATACGATCGTACTATGGCGTCCCATCAGCTCAACAATCAAAATGATATTTTGCAAGTCTCCTAGTTCATCTCGTTTGGCGAAGTGAAAATGGATCACTCGGTCATTATTCATCTGTTCGATTTCTTCTAAGATCGCGCCATCAAGATACTTGCGCAGCATCATGACGAAATTTGGCGGGTTATCCGGATTTTGATACTCGATCTGTGTGATTTGCACACGAGCATAGCTAGGATGTGCGGATAGTAATAAACGATGATTCGTTCCCCGAGAACGGATCACCAGAACAACTTCATTTTCATAAGGCTGGTGGATTTTTGAGATTCGGCCGGATAATAGAGTATCACGCAATTCATTGACCATTGCATGAGTAAATACACCATCAAAGGACATGATTCATTCCTCATTTCTTTTCATAATTATATTCATTATAACGAAAAAACAGCAGAAAGACCAATCTCCGCCAATCTAGTCCATGTATCCACCCTATAATACCCTTATGGAAAAGAAAATGGATCAAAATGAATAAAATGACAGTTTTTTTCGTCGTGCGTGTGTTTTTTGGTATAATAGAGAAAATAAGAGAGAAAGGAAAGAGGCTGTTGGCTATCTGGGAAGAATTCAAATTCAAAATTCAAGGAGCGTATGACCGGTTTTTGTCGGCGTTTGATGCGGATCCAAAAAAATATTTCAGGCGGGTATTCTTCTTTCTTTTTTTATCAGGGATCTTAGCAGCTGCGATGTTTTTCCTGCCAGAAAAAATCAAAGAAGAACAAGTCGAGAGTCTCGTGTATTCTACGATCACTTCCGATCGGCTCCGCCCGTTCGATTACAGCAAAGCAGATCAGACGATTACCGAAAGCAAAGCGATCTCCGTGATGTTCAGTGTGCCAAAAGGGGAAACGTATCAAGAAGTACTTTCGATTTTCGATGATCCGAAGAAAATGAGTGAGTTGAATCGTCCGATCTATTATTATCCGATCGTATCAGATGTTTCTCGGTTAGAAAAGAAATATCAGATTGCCAAAGACCAGGTAACGTTTGTTTTCTTTGATAAAGGAAAAGAAGCAAACCGGATCGTCGCCGGAAAAGGAACGGTGAAAAATCTTTCGGATGAATTGATCCCAGAACTGAACCGTCTGCCTTTAGCCAATATCAAGAAACTCGAATCGGAGTTGTCGGGTGAAACAGCCAGCAGCTTGCCTCAAAACACGGAAACTGAATCTGCAAATAACAATCAGCCTTAAGCTGAACAAAGGAATATATGGACTTACAGATAACAGTTGAATAAAAAAATAAAGTAAGTGTCTAGTTTTTGCCCGAGCGTCAATTTTAAAATTAGAATTTTCTAATGGATGTAGTTCTCTCGAAAAAATTAAATAACAATGATTAAAAACTCTGTGTAAGCAACTTTATACAGAGTTTTTTTGTTTGCTAAATTTTCAAAACAGAAAGGAGAGAAAAAATGCTTAATCTTTTTTTGAAGAATGGATTACGTACTTACAAGTTTAAAAATAGTCGACTAAAGCCGGTAGGCTTTGTTGAAGAAGAAAAGAAAGGCTCGATTTTTATTTATTATTCTAAAGAAGCCTTATCTGTTTCAAGAGGAGTCGTGATTACTTCTATAGAAGCCATTGAAGAACAAGCAGATACAATTACACATTGGACACCAAATGTCTATCGATATGGAGAATACACAGATGAGAAACGTTTAGTTGTTAAAGGACATTTTGAAAAAAATTTACGCCAAATCAATACGTTTGTCGTTGATATCGATTCAAAAGAAAATCACCAAGGAGAAATCATTCTTGCGTGTATCGATCAACTAGGCTATATGCCAACGTTAATTTTAGAATCAGATTTTGGATATCAGGTCTATTTTGTATTAAGTATACCTGCTTATGTCACACGCAAAAGCAATTTTAAAGTGATCGAAGTAGCCAAGCGAATTTCTATGACTATTCGATCACAGCTGGCAAAACAGTTAGTAGGTGTAGATATTGGGTGTAATCATTTTGGTATTGCTCGATTTCCGAATAAAAGAAATATTGTATTTTACGAATCAGAGAATCAGTATTCATTTTCGGAGTGGATCAATTGGTCGATGAAAATAGCCTCTAACCACAGATGTGAAGCAGAAAGAAACGCGAAATTAATTGTTTTTCCTGAGAAGAAAGTATATCGCCAAGTGGATGAACCATGGTTTGATTTGTTACTACGAAAAGCCGACATTATCGGAGGAGAAGGTCGCTTAGGAAGAAACAATGTGATTTTCACCCTTTCTCTTGCCTATTTTTCTTCTGGTTATGGGCAAGAAACTTGCGAGTACAACATGTTTGAATTTAACGAACGCTTGAAAGAGCCATTAGCTGAAAAAGAAGTTGAAACGATTATAAAGAGTGCTTATTCCGGTGATTATCGAGCAGCTCGACGAGATTTTATCTTGGAATTGTGCCAGGAATGGATTGCTCCAGATATCCAAGAGAAAGAGTTATTCATTCAACGTCGTGGATGGTGGAAATTCAAAAAGTCAAGAGATCAACGGAAATATAATCACCAACAAGAATGGAAAACGGATCTCATGAACTACTTAAATCAAGTAGAAGCTCAAGGACAAGGATACATAGAGAGTACAAGAAAAGAACTACAGGAGAAAATTGGAATCCCTACTCGTAGCCTTGATCGACTCTTGAAAGACTTAAAAAAAGAAAATAAGGTATTTTATCGAAGTAAGCGTGGTAAAGGAGGAGGAATTCTATTGATGTCTGTACGATCATTTGTGAAGCAGTGTTTGCAACGTACACGTGAGAAACAACAGGTTTATCTTTCTCGTTTGAAGCAATTGTTCTTGTTAACAAATGAAGAACTAGAAGCGACGATAGTACCTTTTTTAGCAACGTATCGTAGAAGCAAACAATTGAACTTATTTGAAGCTGATACAGGTTAAAAGTAAAATGCGCCAATTGCCTTTTACAGTATATCTATGATAAGGAGGGGGGGCTTGATGGAATTAACGCCTTTATATTTAGAAAGAATTTGTTGTGAAGTGACTTTATTCAATCGCCAGCGATGGAGGGTCTCTCAACGGAAGCTTCAGCGGATTATTGTGGATAATTCAGGAAAGAAGCAAGTAATTGTTACAAGAGAGCTAGGAATTAATGAAGATGCAGAATTATTTTTCACACAAATTAAGTCGATTTTTCTGAATGGAAAGATTGTGGCTTATCGTGGTTGTCCGCAACAACCCTTGATGATTTTACGAGAGCATTACGCAAGAATAAAAGAAACTCATTGACCCGAAAACTAGCCTTTTTTCGTTTGTTAGTTTAGTGAAACTAGCAAAGGAAAAGCTATTGAAAGCAGCACACGGACACGAAGCAGATAGTAATTATTTGTGGGTGGAAGGGATCTCTTGAACTAGAGTTGAACTGAAGCAATACACGTAAACTGGTTTTGATAATTTTTCCAGATCCTTGACAATTGAATACAAACAGAACTTTCTAAGCTGATCAGCGTGCCTATTCGGGGCTTAGGAAGGATAAAACGCCTAAAATAGTACGGCTAGAAGAAGCGGTGCGTTTGGATGGGTGAGGCACACACTAGGAAGGAGAGTTGCGAAGACTCAGCTAGCACGAAAACAAAAGATGACGAGCAATCGTCCGCTCGTTTTCAAGGGAGCGATTCTTTCTTTCTACGAGTTTGAGGTTGCGAACGCTAGAAACCTTGCGAAGCCAGACATTTTGTTTTTCTGTTAACACAAGTAAAAAAGACAAACTAGCAAACGAAAAAAGGCTAGGAAGTTACAAGCGGGAACGTGATGGAAAGAAAGGAATTGACTAAATGACAAATAAAAAGTTAACGAACAAGGAGCAACGACTAAAAATGAAAAGCAAAGGTCCATTAAACACGCAAACGGATGAGCGACGACTGAAGCGAACTCCTTCAGGATTAAACTTTTTCTTAAATAAAAAAGTAATAATTGTGACTATGGATAACAAGCGAATAGAAGGTATTTTAGCTTTTATTTCTACGTACGATATCATGATAAAGCAAATAGACAAAAGTAATCAACGAACAGGGAATTATATGACATTTTTTAAACATGCATTGAAATATGTCCGTTGTGAAGATCTTGATTCTGAGTAAGTATGTTTTTTTGCATTGAAATTCTTGATTTTGTGTAAAAAAGGAGTGGGAAAAATGGATCGTTTATTAGCGATTATGGAACTTTATAAAGAGGGATTCAATGAAAAAGTAAGTATTGGTGAATCCATTGAATATATGGGTGCTAAGTATATTGTTATTCGCATTCTTGAAGTTAAGAAACTTTGGGGTAGTAAGTCTATAAGTTTAACGGTAAAAGTTTTAGTTCAAAATGTTGGAGAACCAAGTAATTATCGTAATTACAAAAAAGAAGCTGTTTTAACTGATCGTTATACCCAATCAAAAGATGATAAGCGAATAATCAAAACAGGAGAAATTATCATTTTTAAGGAAGGGATAGCATATGAAGTAGTGTCTATTAACAGATTTCGTTATGAATTTGTTGATTTAATTGTTGACTATTCTGTTCGATTGATTGTTCCTTGGAGTCAAGAAGAAGTCAATGAAGCATTAAGAGAGGAACGAAAAAGTACATTCAAAGTTTTAGAAGGTGGGAAAGTATGGTTCGTTCCATGAGTCGTGAAGTACGGAAATTCTATAAATTGAAACCATTTTGGGAGATAGCAGAGGTGGCGAAATTAAAATCTACGTAGATGCTGATAAGCTTGAGGAAGAAATTATCTCATTCACTTGAAAAATATGGTGGTGAACATATGAAAGCAAATTTGAAAATTTTAGAACAAGTGTTCCTAGGTAGTGGATAGATGTCAATAAAGTAGACACAAAAAGAGAAGATACTTAAAGACTTTCAAAGTAAAAAGCCTCCTTTTCATTTGGTGTAAGCATATCTAATGTTCCATGAGGACGTTTGGTGTTATAGAATCCTTCAATGTAAGTGAAACAAGCTAACTGTACTTCTTCGATTGAATGAAATGAACGGCGGTTTAATTCTTCTTTTTTCATATATTAAAAAAAGCTTCGGTAACAGCGTTATCCCACGGATAACCTGGTTTAGAA
>NZ_JAAKDW010000015.1 GCF_011038845.1 Enterococcus sp. ZJ1622 | reverse complement strand
AAACTTCCTTTCAGATTGATGTTTTAGACGACTCTATTCTATCGGAATTTTTGTATGTCTGTTTGTTTTTTTACAAAAAAATCTAGGACCGACAGAAAATTCTATCAGTCCTAGAAATTATAGAGCCTCATTTTGTTCCATCCTCTTGTTTTTTTAAAAATCGAGAAATTCAAAATAACTAAACGCATCAGATTTGCTATAATAGGCGATAAGGGTAAAATGGAACGTGAAGGAGTTGAAGTTTGTGTATGAAATCGTAACGGATTCTTGCTGCGATCTGCCATATCAAGTATTAGCAGAGGCAAAAGTAGAATTTTTATCAATGAAGCTTCAATTGAATGGTCAAGAGTTGTTAGATGATCTTGGTGAAACATTTGATTACGCTGAATATATGGAACAATTGAAAAATGGAGCGATGCCCACGACATCCCAAATCAATGTCGGGCGTTATTTAGAGTTTTTCCGTTCTTATGCGGAAAAAGGGATACCTGTGTTGTACGTGGCTTTTTCGAGCGGAATGAGTGGTTCTTATAACAGTGCCTTGCAAGCAGTCGAGATGCTAAAGGAAGAATACAAAGACCCGCAGATCTATGTATTTGATACGAAAGCTGCGAGTATTGGTGAAGGGCTTTTAGTATTAGAAGCGGTGAGACTGAAAAAAGAAGGAAAAACATTGGAAGAAACACTGGAATGGCTGGAACAGAATTATTTGAAAGTCCATTCATGGGTCACTGTAGATGATTTGAAGTATCTTGAGCGTGGTGGTCGGATCTCTAAAGCAAGTGCAACACTAGGGAGCATCTTGAGTGTAAAACCGATCATCACTGTGGATGAAGGCGGACGATTGATCAACGTCGACAAGGTTCGAGGCAGGAACAAATCAATCCAAAAAGTCGTTGATGAGACGGTCAAAAATATCGTTGCACCATTAGAACAAATCGTTTATATTGCGTACGCAGGCGATAGAGATAGCGCTGAGAAAGCAAAAAAACTTTTGGAAGAGCAGATCAAAATGAAAGAAGTCAAGCTTTATCCATTAGGCCCAACAATCGCGAGCCATACAGGTTACGGCTGTATCGCTATTTTCTCGATGGGCGTCACTCGAGGATAAAAGCAGCGCCTCAAGTTTTTGAACACCGTGAATCAGAGGTTGTGAGCCTGCCGTTTAACTCTGAGGCACGAGGAGTTGGCAGGAGAACACCATTTATGAGAGGTTGCAAAAGAGGATATGACAAGATCTTGTCATATCCTCTTTTCATCACATGCAATAGAGACAACTCGTGGATTATCCCCATAGCTCTTTCAATTGTTTTTGAATATCTGGATTCTCTAAGAATTCATCATAAGTCGTATCTGCCCGGTCAATCACACCCTTGTCTGACACAGCAATGATGCGGTTTGCCAAAGTTTGGATGAATTGATGGTCATGAGAAGCAAATAGGATAGAGCCTGTAAATGCCATCAAGCCATCGTTTAATGCAGTGATCGATTCCAGATCCAAGTGATTCGTCGGATCATCTAATACAAGGACATTCGCTTTTGAAAGCATCATTTTGGACAGCATACAACGTACTTTTTCTCCCCCAGACAAAACATTGACGGGTTTTAGCACTTCTTCCCCAGAGAATAACATTCTACCCAAAAAGCTTCGCAAGAATGTATTGTCGTCTTCTTCTTTGCTGGCGTATTGGCGTAGCCAGTCTAAGATCGTCAACTCTGTATCGAATTCTTTCGTTGTATCTTTTGGCAGGTAAGAGTTGCTTGTCGTAACTCCCCAACGAACAGTTCCAGTATCAGGAGTGATTTCGCCCATGATAACTTTGAACAAAGTAGTAGTTGTAATATCATTTTCTGCGACGAAAGCAACCTTGTCTTCTTTACTCAAATTAAATGATATATCATTTAAGATTTTCTTTCCATCGATGGTGACACTAACGTTTTCGACTTGCAGAAGATCGTTCCCGATCTCACGTTCCGGTTTGAAACCAACGAATGGATAACGTCTAGAAGATGGTTGGATATCATCTAATGTGATTTTTTCCAGCATTTTTTTACGGGAAGTTGCTTGTTTCGATTTTGAAGCATTGGCACTGAATCGCGCAATGAATTCTTGTAGTTCTTTGATTTGTTCTTCTTTTTTGGCATTGGCATTGGCTTGTAATTTTGCTGCCAACTGACTAGATTCCAGCCAGAAATCGTAGTTCCCGACATAAAGCTTGATCTTCCCAAAGTCCAAATCTGCCATATGTGTACATACTTTATTTAAGAAATGGCGGTCATGTGAAACGACAATGACTGTATTTTCGAATTCAATCAAAAATTCTTCCAACCAGTTGATGGATTGGATATCCAATCCGTTTGTTGGTTCATCTAGAAGAAGGACATCTGGTTTACCAAACAAGGTTTGAGCAAGCAGTACTTTTACTTTTTGTCCTCCAGTAAGTTCGCTCATCTGTTGGTGATGCAATTCTTCTGGGATATTCAATCCTTGCAACAAGACCGCAGCTTCTGGTTCAGCTTCCCAGCCATTCAGTTCGGCAAATTCGCCTTCAAGTTCTGCTGCTCGGATACCGTCTTCATCGGTAAAGTCTTCTTTCATGTAGATGGCGTCTTTTTCTTTCATCACTTCATACAAGCGTTTGTGTCCCATGATCACTGTTTCCATCACTGTATATTCTTCATAATCATAATGATTTTGCTTCAATACAGCCATACGTTCATCAGGACCCATCGAAACTGTACCTGTAGAAGGCTGCAAATCGCCAGATAATACTTTAAGGAACGTTGATTTACCTGCACCATTTGCACCAATCAAGCCATAGCAGTTTCCGGGAGTGAATTTAATATTTACATCATCAAATAGTTTGCGGTCTGAAAAGTGCAAACTCACATCATTTACAGTAATCAATTTTTTTCCTCACTTTTATCTCTTTTAGTTTTGACAAGTCTTCTAGAATTATATAGGGGAAAGGTAAAAGTTTCAAGGTAATCGGCTATTCTTTGTGTTTCACGTGGAACGTTTCGCAAAAAATGAAAGATAAGAGTGGTTTGCGTCAGATTTAAAAATAATCATTCATTCGAAAAAATATAAAACAGCATAATTTTTGACGTTATTTATAAGAGGGCGTACTATGGAAATGTAAAGAAAATGAAAGAAGGATAGAAAATGAATGAAAGAAAAACAGTCGATTGGGGATCTTTGATTTTAGGTATTTTATTTGTTCTAGTTTCGCTCTTATCTTTTCAAGACCCAGTCGGAAATCTCGTCGCTATCGTAGTCGTTTTTGCCATTTTTGCTTTTTTAAAGGGGATCTTTGAGTTATTCATCCGTAACCGCTTGAAGGAACTGACGGGATACAAAGGGAAAATGCCACTAGTCATCGGAGTAGTCGATATTTTAGTTGGTATCTTTTTCTTATTCAATATCGGCGCAGGAGTTGCTGCATTGCCATTTGTCTTTGCTGTATGGTTTATTGCCGATTCGGTTCTCGCATTGTTCACTGCAGACTTGGCTAGAGGTGTAAGTACTGGTTATTACTGGTTCACAGTTATTGTAAATATTTTAGGGATTCTGTTGGGGATCGTTTTATTGTTCAATCCGATCTCTTCAGCGTTGACATTGAGTTTCTTAGTAGGTTTTTATTTTATGTTATTTGGTATCACGCATATCGTTTATGCGTTCAGATAATCCAAGTAGCAAGAATATGTGATCGAATCATTAAGAAACAGATAAATCGGCTTCCAAGGATTAGCAGAAGATGCAAATGCTTGGAGGCCGATCGTTTTTTATAAATCAATTCTTTTTATAGTGCGAAATCACGTGAACTTCGGTGATCCGATGAGGGAATGTACTTACGCAAATAAAGCTGAACGGTACTGTTACAACCTCATACATGGTGTTCAAAAGCTTGCATCTGCGGCACTAAGTCCAATCAGCAGAAAAATATGAGGAGCTATTTTTAGCTGATTGTTCTTACTGCTTGATGCAGGGCAGCTTTTTCACAACCTCTGATAAACGGTGTTCAACCAGCTGAGCTTCGATATTAGCTCAGAAAAATACAAAAATATGAGGAACTATTTCATATTTTTCCTCTCTAATACTCAGGTCAAAGCGCTGCTTTCACAACCTCATACACGGTGTTCCATCTGCTGCTTCTCGGCAATAAGTTCACTGCACAAGAAAATATGAGAAGCTATTTTCTGTTCAGTGTCCTTATTCCTTAAAGCAGAACGCGGTTGTCACAACCTCATACACGGTGTTCTCCTGCCAACTCCTCGGGCACAAGTCACAATATTCATCAAACATGAGAAGCTGTTTTTTGAAATTGTTCCTTGTGCCTTGGAGTTAACCGGCAGGCTCACAACCTCTGATTCACGGTGTTCAAAAGCTTACTGCTTGATGCAGGACAGCTTTTGAACAACCTCTTTTCATACAATTCATTCAACACTGGCATATCAACGACTTCATATTTTTCCTTGAATGCCTGGATTTCTTCTTCTGAATATTTTCTTGGATCTAAATGGAGGTCTTCTACTGGCAGTGGTCGTTTGTTTCCGATTTTTACATCGATGACCACTGGACGGGTAGATTTGGCTGCTGCGTCAAATGCTGGTCGCAACTGCGAATATTCGGTAATGGTAAAGCTGTTTGCGCCTAGTGCTTCTCCGACTTTTCCAAAGTCAGCACCTTCTAAAAATACACCGAATTTCTTTTGTTCCGTATCTTCTTGTTCAGCTTCGATAAAGCCGAATGAATCATTCGAAAAGACGACATTGATAACTGGCAGCTGGTATTTTACCTGTGTGATGATATCTTGCATGACCATCGCAAATCCGCCATCGCCACTCAACGTAAAGACTTGTTTTTCAGGATAGCTCAATTGAGCTGCGATTCCGCCTGGTACTCCATTTCCCATTGTTGCGAACCAACCGGAAGTCGTATGTTTTTGCTGACCATTCATATTCAGTGAGCGGATCGAATGAATCGTCGTATTTCCGACATCTGTCACGAAGATTGCATCGTCTTTGGCGATTCGATTGATTTCTTTGTAAACAGCTTCAGGGCGTACAGGCTCTTCGTCACGTGATTCAAATGATTGTAGCCATTTGACCCATTTTTCCTTGTTTTCTTGATTAGCAAGGAACCAGCTGTCTTCAGGTCGTGCTTCACCAAGTTCGACAAGTTTTTGGAGCGTTGTATTGGCATCTCCTAAGATCGAAAGAGATGTCTCATGACGACGACCGAATTTAGAAGCATCGATGTCTACTTGGATAAATTCGGCATCCGGATTGAAGAAGGCACGTCCAAACGGGAAATCACTTCCTACGAATAAAATCAGGTCAGCTTCTGCTAGTGCTTCGTTTCCCGGTTTGGTTGCTACACGACCTGCAAAACCAAGGAAGTTAGGATAACTATCAGGTACGATACCTTTAGCTAATACAGAAGCGACGACAGGTGTTGAGAAGTGTTCAGAAAACTGTTTGATCTGCGGGAAACCGTTTCGGGTCCCTTGACCGATGTACAACACTGGTTTACGAGCCTTTTTGATAAAAGGAAGTGCAGCAAGCAGGTCTTTTTCTTCAGGTAAAATGACGCTTGTTTTATGTGTATGTGCAGTAGAAAAGGCTTGTTCTTCGATTTCTTCAAAACCAAAGTCGACAGGGATAGTGACAATCGCTACACCTTTGTGCTCATAGGCTGCTTTGATCGCTTCATCAGCCACATGTGGCAGACTTTGCGGAGTCATCACTGTACGATTGTATACGCTGACATCTGCGAATATAGGGTTTTCATTTAATTCTTGGAATGAATTGTAGTTCATCGAAGTAGAAGCGACTTGTCCTAGAAAAGCTACAAGTGGGACATGATCCATTTGTGCGTCATATAGGCCATTGATCAAATGGGTTGCCCCAGGACCAGCTGAACCAAAAACTGCTCCGACTTTTCCTGTCAGTTTGGCATCGGCTGCGGCGGCTAAAGCACCAACTTCTTCATGGCGGACTTGGACATAACGAATTTTTTCTCTTTCATGATATAAAGCATCCATGATCGAATTGAACGAACCGCCGGGGATGCCGTAAATATGATCGATTCCCCAACTTTCGAGGACTTTTACCATAGCTATTCCTGCATTGACTGTTGACATGATGTACCACTCCTTTTACACATCGCTTTCGCTGATGTTTTAATAACTAGAGTATAGAACTTTCTCCAAAAAATCCCAACTAATTCGTCTCCTTATAAAAAAGTAGTCACAGTTTTTCATCTATGCTAGAGTAGTAATCAAATAGGTGAGAGGAGAATGACATGACTGAGTGGCTATTGAAGTTGGAACCGTGGCAACAGGCACTGACCGGAACGGCTTTTACGTATTTCATGACTGCGCTTGGCGCGGCGTTAGTGTTTTTCTTTAAAGAAATCAAAAAAGAGGTCTTGAATTTGATGTTAGGCTTCGCATCAGGGGTAATGATTGCGGCAAGTTTTTGGTCGTTGTTAGATCCTGCGATCACGAAAGCCGAAGAAAACGGAGATATTGCTTGGCTAGTCGTCAGTATCGGGTTTGGCTTAGGCGGTATTTTCTTATATATTGCGGACAAAACACTCCCGCATATGCATTTTGGTCCCCAGCATGAAAAAGAGGGGCTTCCTACACATTTGAAACGAACGATTTTACTTGTCTTTTCTATTACATTACACAATATCCCAGAAGGTCTGGCAGTAGGTGTCGCTTTTGGCGCGGCAGCAACGGCTGATAACCCTACAGCATCTATTCTGGCAGCGATATCGGTTGCTTTAGGGATTGGTATCCAAAACTTCCCGGAAGGCGCTGCAGTGTCGATCCCATTACGCCAAGAGGGACTTAGCAGAAGGAAAGCTTTTGTTTACGGGCAAGCTTCTGGGATCGTCGAGCCGATTGCAGGGGTGATTGGTGCGATATTAGTGACCAAAGTCGAGTTGCTTCTTCCTTATGCACTGGCTTTTGCTGCGGGTGCGATGATTTATGTCGTTGTAGAGGAATTGATCCCTGAAGCACAGCAGACCTTGTCGAGTAAACGGCATTTTGCTGTATTTGGGGTGATGAGTGGCTTTATCATCATGATGATCCTAGACGTTGCATTGGGTTAGAGGTTGTGAAAAAGCTGTCCTACATCAGGCAGCAGGAACGCTCAGATAAAAAGAGGTTGCGGCAGAATTGAATTCTGTCACAACCTCTTTTTTGAATAAGTCAGTATGAAGGTTTCAAAGTTTATTTTTTGTTCGTTTGTTTAGTAATATTTTCTACTGCGCGATGATCCTGTGATCCAGCGAACCAGCCAGACGACAATAGCTGCGGGAATCAGTAATTTGACTGCGAACCATAGGATGCTGCTTAATGCACCGATAAAAAGACTTACAACAAAACTAGCAACAATCAGAACCATGATCAGCATGAAAATGTTCAAGAATGTATTTTTTTGTCTCATGGGATACCCTCCTCTTTTCCTTGTCTTATGATAAAGAAAGTATAACAAGAATTTTCTTTTTTCACCTCCAACTGTAGACTGATTTTTTTCTAGGTCATTCTAACGATCAAACAATTGCTTTTTCTATTCCATTTCATCTACAATGAAGCAGAAAAGGAGGAAATATTTATGCCAAAAAATCGTTTAGAAGCTTTTACAGATGCAGTCATCGCGATCATTATGACTATTTTAGTATTAGAGCTTCATAAACCAGAGGGCGATACGTGGGCCGCGCTTACAGCTTTAGGGAATCGTTTCTTTATCTATATCGTTAGTTTCGTTATCTTAGGGATTTACTGGAATAACCATCATCATTTATTTCAAGTGGTACATAAGATAAATGGACGTGTCTTGTGGGCAAACAGCTTCTTTATCTTCGCATTGTCGCTTTTTCCATTTGCTACTTCATGGATCAGTGAATATATCAATAGCTTGACTCCAGAGATCACTTACGGGGTAGTTACGCTAGTGGCGAATATCGCCTATTATATTTTGGCAAGGGAACTAGTCAATGCCAATAAAGGACATGAAAAAGGACTCAAAAAGCTTTTGAACAATTACAAGAAATCATACCTTTCGATCAGTCTGAATGTATTAGGTATCCTGTTAGGTTATCTGATAGCGCCTGTCGCTGTATTGATCGCAAATATTGTGATCCTGATGGCTTGGTTCATACCTAGTCGTGCCATCGAATCGCAATATAAATGACGAATAGCCAATTTTACTAAATTTAAGATAAAAATAAGAGAAAGATAAAAAATAATCTGTTTTTTTAGGGGAAAAGGAGAGGTTGTGAGCCTGCCGTTTAACTTTGAGGCGCAAGGAGTTGGCAGGAGAAGACCGTTTATATCAAGAGGTCGTGAAAAAGCTGATCTGCATCAAGTAATAAGAACAACCAAACAAAAATAGCTCTTCATATTTTTCGATTGGTTGGGCTTATTACCGCAGATGCAAGCTTTTGAACACCGTTTATTCGAAAAAAGGAACTGCGACAAGTCTTTTGTCACCCCCCCTTATGGACCGGAAGAAATCTCGTATAGGATTGATCACAAGTTTTATCACCATACTTATTTATTTAGGCCAAAGCAAATGCAGCTGGTTCGTGGTCTGTTCAACGGCTGTTTTTACTATCGTTGCTGCATATAAAAAATAAAAAAGACTTCTCAGGAACGGAAACAATCTTCCAAAGTTAGATCAAGCATCTGATTTTTTAGGAGAGAGGGAACTGAGAAGTCTTTTTTGTGGAAAAAAACAAACAGTCCTTTGTTACCCACTGTTTTCCACAGTGGATAACTTCAACAGAACAAATCGAAGAAAAACGATGAAATAGAACCAAAAATAAGGGGAATAACGAATATACAATGCAAATGTATAAATATTAAAGAGACATACGACGCCAAAGAAAAAGTTTGTATACCACAAATAAAAAATAACTTGAATGATTGGAGATAGATGTTATTTTATTATTTTAAAATAACGAGCTTTTGGAGGAGCGTTATTTACGCTAGGAAAAACGATAGTTCATCTGTCAAATCTAGCTAAAAATAAAAGAAAACTAGCGTATTTTGCCGAAGAATTGAGAACGTAGAAACATTGGGCAGAAGGGTTGTTTCAAGGGAAAACAAGGATCATTAGAGTAAAATAAAACTAGTTTGTAAGCAAAAAACATACCGATAGGGGGTATGTTTTCGTGGAGATAAATTCACTCTGTTTTACTATTACTTGGCTGATAAGCAAAGTAACGTGCTCCTTTTTTTGCTAAACCGAACGTATCATGAAGGGCTAGGTTTTGCGGGGTGTAACGAATCTCAGGGATCGTAAATCGTTTTTTCTGCTTATCTAATATAGAAATCGAAAATTTGTGCTCATTCTGCTCTTCATCCGTCAACGTCGCTTGAAGCGTATCCTCAAAATCGATTGCGGTGATCTGATAAAGTCCTAGCAAGGTGAGTTGTGGTCCTTCAGCTTTCATCAGTTGTTTTTTCGTAGGGACATGCGCCATATCTTCGTCGATGGATTGGTTCATCTCTGCTTTTGAGGAGATGTCCATTACTGGAGTAGTGAAGAAAGCAGCTATAATCAATAAGACAGTCAATGTGCATAGGCTGGCTAAAATAAATGTACTTTTTTTCATTATCCGGACTCCTGTTCTAACGATTATGATGAAAAAACAATCACTTTTTAATTATTCCGAATTTCAGATGGATCAACGGTATAATAGGTGATCATTTTGATAGATGTTTGTTATTCATTTCTATTCCTATTTTAGTATAATTGGAATATTTAAAAAAGGAAGCATTTACATCACTGATTTAATCCTCATGCAATAGGTTTTTCATCAAATGATTATTTATATAAAAAAACATTATTTTTTTTAATAAGCAAAAAAATCATTACCCTTGTTATTTTACAATCAAAGCCAAGTTCACTCTTTTTTTCAAAAAAAGAAGATTAGTTGTCAAAAAATCTTTTTGTATCTATCATATGGTAGCGCTTTAATGTTAAACTGTGATAGAGAAAGAATTGAGAAGAAAAGCCAAACACTGCACATACTCGATTATTGGCCGAGCATGCACAGTAGTTCTCTGTTATGTTCGTTCGGTGTTATCAGTTTTCTATTGCGATGCCAAGAGAGAAAGTCGTTCCTTTCTCATTGCTTGTCACATGGAGTAGCCAGTCGTTCTTCTTTGCGATCGATGCAACGATGAAAAGGCCGAGTCCTGTGCCGCCTGAAGCTGTTTTAGTAGTGAAGAACGGGGTGAAGATCTTGTCTTGGATCTCTGGCGGAATCCCCGGACCGTTATCTGCGATTTTGATTACTGCAAATGAGTTCTTTTGCTGAAACGAAGGGCGGTGCTCAAAATAGGTGGGCAACTCGTCTGTCGTTTCGAGCATCAGATGGATACAACAGTCATTTCTTGCTTGATAAGCATTGGTAATAAGATTGTAGAGAATGATTTGAAGATCATCTTTTTCGAAGCAGGCGATCCCATTTCCTGATAACGAAATTTCAAGAGTAAGTGATTTCGGCAGCAACACGCGAAGCATCTGAATCGCTTCTTCGATGACAGGTGTGATCGAATGTTTGTTTTTTTGCATGGTATCGATTTTGGAGAAGCGAAGCACATTTTTAGAAAGCTGCAGCCCTTTTTCAGCAGCATGATAAACTTCCTGGAGATCTTCTGTCAGGATCTCGTTCCCCTGATGCTCTTCAATCAGCAATTGAAGATTACCGATCATAGGGGTCAAAAAATTATTCATGTCATGGACGATTGTTGTGGTCAATAGTCCGATCGTTTCCAGTTTTGATTGCTGGAGGATACTTTTTTCCAGTTCGTGTTTTTCCTGAAGAAGATGCTGACGCTCTCGCAGCTTCTGGTTTTCATGATAGGTCTGGTTGCGTTTCAGATAGTAATGAGTAGCAAAGCCTAACAACAGAATCACCACAAGCAATAGCATCAGCAGGCCCAAAGTAATCAAATCATCTTGGATCAGGAGACCGTTTTTTTCGTAATAATCTTCGTTGCTGGCAAAAACAAGATGAGCATTTCCCAGAGTGACCCATTCGTATGAAGTGATTTTCAGCACTTGTTTCGGTCGAGCATCTGTCCACCAGTAAGAATGATACGACAGGCTACCTTTTTGGTTTGCGAGCTGCTCTTTTTCTAAACGTACTAGATCAGATAGATCCAGATCCGGAAATTTCTCTTTTCGTCCCTCGATGATCCCTAGGCCGATCTGTTCTTGTGAAGGGTGCATGACGACTTTCATTTCTTGGTTTTTGACCATAGTATAGCCATTCAAGGAGTGTTCCTCCATCAATTCTGTTCGATAAAGATTCTGTAGATCGATAGGCATAACGAGCAAGGCTTGCTTGTCTGTTTCTAAAGAAAGTGGCTGATAAAGGTTTATGTAAGAGTGATTGTGTAGAAAATAGACATCGCTTGTTTCTTCGTTCTTGGTTTCGATCGCTTTTTTAAAATATGGATCGGCAGCGATAACTTTGGTACGATCTTTGACTGAAAGCATCGGATTCGAATATAACTTTCTGCTATCTAACAAAGTTCCTTCTGATGAGAAAAGATAAAGGCCTGCTGCAGCGGGATTTTCTTGTGTATGCTGTTCATCGAGGGACGAGATCGGTTCTTCAAGCTTTATGTTATCCGTACTTAAAGACTGGCTGCAAAGCTTTAAGGCGAGCTGATAAGACTGAAGTCTGGTTTGGATGACATTGATCGCAGAGCGGTTGATCGTTGTCAATTGGTCTTTTGCTAATGCTACGGCATGTTTTTGAGTATGATAGTAACTTGAGAGAGTAAAGAGCATTCCAATGATCGTGAGTAACAGGACAAGCAGCATACTGCCATATAAAAATTTATTCGAAGGTCTTTTCATGATAGGTTCCTTTCCGCGTTTTATTCCATTATGTACTAGGGGGAGATTCTTTTGCGAAACGAAAAAATTTTAGTTATCGATGATGAACCGGCCGTTCGTCGTTTGATCTGGAAATCATTGCAATCGACCGGTATCTTGATTTATCAAAGCGATTCGGTGGAGAAAACATTGGATATCATGTCACGTGTGACATTCGATCTTTATTTATTGGATGTCAGTCTGGAGCATGAGAATGACGGCTATCATTTAGCACAATTGATTCGAGAAAAAGATCCTGCGGTGCCGCTGATTTTTCTAAGCGGGAAAACAAGAGAAGAGGAGATCATTGCCGGTTTGGAAGTCGGGGCCGACCAGTACCTGACGAAACCTTTTTCTTTGAATCTGTTACGAGCACAAGTCGTAGCGGCTTTGGATCGAAATCAAGTCATTCGTGACCACAGAATCTGTCAAAACAACAAGGAACTGGTCATTGGCGATTTCCGTTTTGATCAAAGTCGTTACCAGCTATACAAGAAAGGTCAGAAAATCCAGCTGTCTTCAAAGGAGATCCAGTTGATCCGATTCTTCATGGAAAATCCCGATCAGGTTTTCTCAAAGGAACAGATTTACAGCAGTGTGTGGGATGACGGGCAATTCGATGCGAATACGATTATGGTTTTTATCAATCATTTAAGAAACAAGATCGAAGCAGATCCCAAAAATGCAAGATACTTAAAAACAGTTTGGGGTATCGGTTATACTTTTTTACCTTCAGGAGATACAGAACCTTCTAAAAAAGAAAAATAAATCCCCAGAGACAACAGATCAGCAGAGCCGCCCGGACTCAGGTTCCGCTTGATAAGGAGCTGGTCATAAGTACGTAACTGATCGATCAGCTCAAGTTTTTGCAAATTTGCCTGGTGGATCTTTCGGCTTTCGGCTTGGACCTTTTTCCATGTATATAGCCCCCCTCGATGCAATAGATTACTGTCTTCCACTTCGCTCATCAAATAGATGAGTGCCCTTAAGAAAGTGAGTTCTTCCTCGTCTTCTTCGTGCTGTCTCAAATAATGCAGCAGTTTTTTCAATGAGGGGTATCCGCTTGCTGCTTCCCCGCGGATACCTGTGACCCCTTGATCGTGATAGAGTTTCTCGCCATACGTCAAAGAAGTTTTGGATGCCAGATCATGAAAGTCTTTTTCCAAGAGTCCGCTCGTCATCTGGCCTGCGATTTGCAGGATTTTTTCCGAATCTGCTCGTTCAAACGGAAGGACAGCTCCAGTCTGCAGATAGAACCCTGTTGCGCCTAATAGGACAGCAAAAGAGAAATTCGCCCCTTTATGAGTATTCACGCCATTCGTTGCTTCCAGCATGGCTGTTTCAGCTTTTTTCCCGATTTCTCTCAGCTGGTCGAATAGTTGGGGCAATGGGCCTTCATGATAAAAACCTGCTTCGACATAATTCTGAAAGAAAGGGGACAGTGAAACGATACTATCTATGAAAGTAAAAAAATCCATGTCTTGATGTGCACCGCTGTTCCTGCGATCGACTAATCCAGGTTTAGGGGTCAAAGAAACCTCGTATAACAAAGCTTTTTCGGCGTAACCGCTGATCTTAGTGAGTAAGCTAATCAATTTCCTGACGCTCCATTTCCGCTAAAATAAATTGAAGCGAATGATCCAAATGTTCATGTGTGAGCATGGTGATCTGTGCTTCATCCTTTGTCTTCATGCCACGATAGATAAGCCAATGTTCTTCAAGTGCCGTGCTGCGGCGTTTTGAAGAGCGAATCGAGAGGTCACGAAAGTAAACCAAATAAGATTGTAACTCTAAGACGATGCTTTTTAGCCTGAGCATCTGACTCTTCTCATAGATGAACGCATTGAAATCTGAGAAATTCTGCAGCAATTCATCGACTCTGTTTTCTTGATTCAGTTGTTCTCCTTCGATTAATAGCGCTTTCAAACGAGAAAAATCTTCCTCTGTCATTTTGTTCATTGCTTTGATCGTTGCAAGTGTGTCCAGCGACTTTCGGATATCATAAATTTCATAAGCATCTTTTATACTGATTCCTTTTACAACGATTCCGATTTTGGGGACATGTTCCACCAGCTGCTCACTGACGAGTTCTCTTAGAGCATAGCGTATCGGGGTTCGGCTGATATTCAAGGCATCTGCCAGTTCTTTTTCGTTTATCCGCGCACCGGCTGGGATATCCCCTAAGATGATGGTTTTACGGAAGGCTTCATAGACAAGTATTTTTAACGGTTTGTTTTGCGAAAAATCGAGATTTCTGCTTACCACTTCAACAATTGAATGCATGGCCAACTCCTATCTGACGGATAGAACAAGAAAATCATTTTGTTCCTCACATCGTCCTACTAACGGAATCATAACGAAAAAAATAACAAAATTCAACCTGTTTAAACAACAATTTCAAAAGAACGTTTTTTTTTGATACAAATAAGGGATCATTGCGGGATATAAAGCGGCATATGACCTAACAGGATGATCGTCACGACAAAGATCACGAAAATCCCTAAAGCATATTTTGCAGCTTCTTTTTGCCATTGGCCCATATCCAAACCAGTCAAACGCAAAAGCAGATAGATAAATGCAACTAACGGGCTCAACAGATGGAAAGCTTGTCCTAATAAAGAAGCAAGAGCCATCTGCATATTCGTGAATCCATACGAACGTCCAGCTTCAGCTAAGACAGGAAGCACCCCAAAATAAAAACCGTCATTCGAGATGAAGAAGGTACCTGGCGCGGAGATCAAGGCAATAACCAAACCCCAGAATCCAGCTAGTTGCTGCGGGATCAGATGGGTAAAACTATTTGCTAAAGCTGTTGCCATCCCTGAACCTTGGAACAGTCCCATGAACACACCAGCTGCAAAGACCAAGATGACAACTTGGACTGCATCGCCGCCATTTGCCCCGATACGTGCAGATTGATCTTTCAGTACCGGATAATTCACCATCAAAGCGATACAAGTCCCGACTAAGAACAATAGAATAGGCGGTAAAGCAATCGAAGAAACGAATGAGCTAGCGACTAGCCAACCGATCAATACGATAGTAAGAATCCCATTGAACAGGAAATTATGCGGACAACGGATCTTTTTCATTTCCGGATCAGATACTGTCGTCATTTCTTCGATCTCAGCATCTGTCATTTGTGTGATACCAAGGCGAGCACGTTCTTGCTTCCCCATACGACGAGCAACGAAGAAAGTGACATATAATAAAGAAAGAACCATTCCCGGAAGCAGATAAGTCAAAATATCCGCATCGACTTTTAATACAGCCATCGCACGAGCAGTTGGTCCGCCCCAAGGCAGCAGATTCATAATCGTGTTTTGCAGAATGATCAGTACGCCGAGATTCATCATTTTCATATTCAATTTCTTATAGATCGGGATGAATGCAGAACAGCAGATCAATGTAGTGGTCGTGCCATCGCCATTCAATGAAACTGCCGCAGCGACGATCGCTGTTGCCATCAGGACCTTCATCGGGTCTCCTTTAGCAAAATAGATCATCTTTTTCGTAATCGGATCGAATAAACCGGCATCCAGCATGATCGAGAAGTATAAGATAGCAAAAAGCAACATGATCCCTGTATTCGCAGTCGTTGCAACACCATCTAAGACAAAATCTCCGATATTTCCCTTTTCAGCGACCCCAGACAGCATCGCAATAATCGTAAAAATAAGTGGGATGATCACCAAAGAAGTAAAAGGTGACATCTTTTTTTTCATGATCACAAACATAAAAACAATAATCATTGCATAAGACAAAACAGTAAGAAGCATAGACTTTCTTCCTTTCAAATAATGGAATTTGTAAGCGTTAACAAAGGATCGTAAAAAAATGCGGGCAAAGACTTGTGATAATCAGAACAACTAGACGTTCCATCTCCCTTCCATCTCGTTTTTAACAGCTAGCTGATGTGCCTAAGAATAATCAAAAGCATTCAGTTGGGAAAGGCGATTATGAAAAAAGAACAATGAAAAAACAATCCGTTCCGGTAATTCTTATTCACTGCTTAACAAGTTCTTAATAGAATATTAACGCTTGAAAAACGCTGTTATACCAGCGTTATTTGTAGTTTTTTCCTTTTGTGCACAAAAAGGAACACCAAAAGAACAATTATAAGTCCAAGTAGCACTAGCTGATTTCATGGTTCTTTTTATAATGGAAATGAGCCGAATAACATAGAAAGGAGAACAGAGTTGCATATTTTGAATCGTTTGTTCAAAAGGAAACAAATAGAAAAGGAAGTCATTCTTGCCGATCATCCTGCCAAAGAGATAGAACCAGCAGAAAAATGGAAAGCGGTTCCTAAATACATTCCGGCTGAACCAGAAGCGTACGAACTCGTCAGTGTGATTGCGACAGCTATCGCAGCAGGTGATATGCCTGAAAGCCGCTTTGCAGTAAAAAAGATCAAACAGATCAACCCGGAAGCTGCACTCGTTTCGACAGTTGCAGTCAGTCTTGCAACGGGAGATTCGGAACATTCACAGTTTGCCGTCAAGAAAATAGCAAAAAAATAAACGAATGAGTAGTGGAGGAGAGCAATTATGTTACGCAAATTCAAAATAACGATCGATGGAAAAGAATATCTAGTCGAAATGGAAGAGATCGGCGGTGTCCCGCAGCCCCAGCCGGCTCAGCCAGCGCCTTCGACAGCTCCGGTTGCTTCCGTACCTGATCCAGAACCAGCCGCTACACCAGTTTCTGCTTCAGCTCCTGTAAATCCATCAGAGTCAGCAGGCGAAGCAATGACTGCGCCGATGCCAGGAACGATTCTAAAAATCCTGGTCGCTCCTGGTGAACAAGTGCAGGAAAACCAGCCGCTTATGATTTTAGAAGCGATGAAAATGGAAAATGAGATCGTAGCTGGCAAAGCAGGAACAGTCGCTGGTATTCATGTGGCGACTGGCGATATGGTTAACCCAGGTGATGCGCTGATCACTATTTCGTAGTACTTATCATATGAGAAGAGGAAGTGAAGTTTATGGAAACATTGATTGAAGGTGTAGTAGGTATGGGGACGGAACCCGGGCGTCTTGTCATGATGATCATCGGCGGGGTGCTGATGTACCTAGGGATAAAAAAAGAATATGAACCAACACTGCTAGTACCGATGGGGTTAGGAACGATTTTGGTGAATTTCCCTAATTCAGGCGTATTGAGTGCTGGAGGTGAAGCAGGACCTTTTCAAGTATTGTTCGATATGGGGATCAATACAGAGCTTTTCCCTTTGCTATTATTTATTGGAATCGGCGCGATGATCGATTTTGGTCCATTGCTGCAGAATCCGTTCCTGCTTTTGTTTGGCGCAGCGGCACAATTTGGTATTTTCTTTACAGTGATCGTGGCAGTGTTACTAGGATTCGATCTGAACGATGCTGCTTCGATCGGGATCATCGGTGCAGCAGATGGGCCGACTTCGATCTTTGTTGCCAATACACTGAATTCTAAATATATGGGAGCGATCATGGTTGCGGCCTATTCTTATATGGCACTGGTCCCGATCATCCAGCCAGTCGCGATCAAAGCAGTCACAACGAAAAAAGAACGAAAAATCCGTATGGCTTACCGAGCAGGTGAAGTCTCACAGACAGCAAAAATCCTGTTTCCGATCGTCATTTCGATTGTGGCGGGATTGATCGCCCCTGTGTCTTTACCACTTGTCGGATTCTTGATGTTCGGGAATCTACTAAGAGAATGTGGTGTACTGGACCGGCTTTCGATCACTGCACAAAATGAACTGGTCAATATCATCAGTATCTTATTAGGCTTGTCCATTTCAGTGAAAATGCAGTACGAAGAATTTCTGCAGCTCGATACGCTCATGGTGATCGCTTTAGGGTTAGTCGCTTTCATCATGGATTCTGTGGGTGGCGTACTGTTTGCGAAATTATTGAATCTGTTCCGGAAAAACAAGATCAACCCGATGATCGGCGCAGCCGGGATTTCAGCTTTTCCGATGTCTAGTCGAGTGATCCAGAAAATGGCGACAGATGAAGATCCTCAGAATTTCATTTTGATGCATGCAGCAGGAGCAAATGTGTCAGGGCAGATCGCTTCAGTGATTGCTGGCGGCTTGCTACTCGCATTATTAACATAAGGAGGAAAATCGATGACAGAAGATTTATTGATAGCATTGGAATTACTGCTTTTTGGCTGGGGTGGCGTATTTATCGTTATATTAGTCATTTATTTTGCATCGCTGCTGCTGACAAAAGCATTTCCAGTTAAAAAGTAAAGAAGGATTGCTATGTATAGACTGAAACGATTATGGCTGGATCAGGATACTCAGACAAAAAAACAATGGCAAAAACTGATGGATACAGCAGGATTAGATCCTGATGAAGAAGTAGGCTATACAGCTGGGATTTATGATAAGGACCGCCTGGTTGCCACGGGCTCCTTTCTCGGAAATATCTTGAAAGGGATCGCTGTCTGCCAGAAGTATCAATCGGAAAATCTATTGACACGACTCATGGGTCATCTACTCGAGAAAATGAGAGAAGAAGGAGTGCATCATCAATTTGTTTATACCAAACCGGAGAACGAACTGATTTTTCATTCCTTAGGTTTTCAGGAAATACTGGTGACAGAAGAACTCGTATTCATGGAAATCGGCGCCCCAGATTTCCGACAGTATCGTCAAATGCTGGAGCAGGCAAAAAAAGGTGAGGACGGCAGCGCGATCGTCATGAACGCCAATCCGTTTACAAAAGGGCATCAGTATCTGATCGAAAAAGCAGCGGAGCAAAGCGAGCACGTCTATGTGTTTGTCTTATCAGAAGATCGATCGGCTTTTTCTTCTGCAGAACGGCTAGCAATGGTCAAACTAGGGGTAGCACATTTGAAAAATGTCAGTGTCCTCCCGACAAACGATTATCTAGTGTCTTCCGCTATTTTTCCTGCTTATTTCCTGAAGGAGAATGCTCCTCATGATGTTGCCCATGTCCAGGCAAAGCTGGATGCTCAGTTGTTCAAAGAAAAGCTTGCACCGATCCTAGCTATCCGGAAGCGGTACGTTGGGGAAGAACCTTTGTCAGAAGTGACAGCGATCTACAATCAAATGATGAGGGAAGTCTTTCATCCGGAAATCGAATTAGTCGTTCTTCCTCGGCTCCGTGCTCAGGGGGAGATCATCAGTGCGACAAGAGTAAGAAAAGCGCTAGAGGAAAAAGACTGGTCGATCTTGACCGCCTTTTTGCCAGAAACGACATTAGATTATCTAGAAAAGCATAAAAAAATCGAGAGGTGAACAAAAGTGGAAATAAAAAAAACTGCATCAGCAGGAACAGTGGAGTCCAGTGACGTACTGATCACAGTCGAACCCAATGAAAGAAAGAGCATCAGTATCTCTTTAGAAAGCAGCGTCGAAAAACAATTCGGACGACAGATCCGCCAAGTGATAAAGAAAACACTTGCAGATCTGGGTGTGGAATCTGCGGTGGTCACAGCAGTCGATAAAGGCGCATTGGATTGTACGATCGCCGCTAGACTGCTCACGGCCGTCCACCGTGCGGCTGAACAAGAATATGACTGGAGGGAAATCGATTCATGGAACGTTTGAGAAGGACAATGATGTTTGTTCCCGGAGCAAATGCGGCAATGCTTCGAGATGCACCATTATATGGCGCAGATTCGATCATGTTTGATCTAGAAGATGCTGTTTCTTTGAAGGAAAAAGATGCCGCTCGCGTATTAGTGCATTTTGCCTTGAAAACATTTGATTACAGTTCAGTAGAGACAGTCGTAAGGATCAATGGACTGGAAACGACGGGAGCAGAAGATATCGAGGCAGTCGTCTTGGCCGGAGTCAACGTGATCCGTTTGCCAAAAACAGAGACCGCTCAGGATATTCGAGCAGTCGATGAGCATATCACACAGGTAGAAGCGGCAAATGGGATCCCTGTCGGTACCACCAAAATGATGGCGGCAATCGAATCTGCAGAAGGCGTATTGAATGCACGAGAAATCGCAACCGCTTCTGAACGACTGATCGGTATTGCTTTAGGTGCAGAAGATTATGTGACGAATCTGAAGACGAAACGTTATCCAGATGGTCAGGAATTGTTCTTTGCGCGGAGCATGATCTTGCACGCAGCAAGAACAGCAGGTATTGCTGCGATCGATACAGTTTATTCTGATGTCGATAATGTTGAAGGATTCCAGGCAGAAACAAGGCTGATCAAACAGCTGGGATTCGATGGGAAATCAGTGATCAATCCGCGTCAGATTCCTTTGGTACATGCCATCTACGCTCCTTCAGAAAAAGAGATCCAGAACGCAAAAGAAGTGGTCTGGGCGATTCGTGAAGCAGAAGCAAAAGGCTCTGGTGTGATTTCCTTGAATGGAAAGATGATCGATAAACCTATCGTAGAGCGGGCAGAGCGGGTACTCGCCCTTGCAAAAGCAGCAAAAATGATCACAAAAGAGGAGGTCTGATCATGGTCTTGAATCAAGCAGGAAAAGAGATACCGGCAGAATATGCCGAACATTACGGTGTTTTTGAAGGGGAACTAGCACATATCCAAACCTATAAGGAAGCAAGCCGCACGATCCAGCCCAAACGTCCACATGAAACCAAACTTCTGGGCAGTATCAGAGAAGCAATTGAAAAAACCGGATTAAAAGATGGAATGACGATTTCTTTCCATCATCATTTTCGCGAAGGCGATCATGTGATCAATCGAGTAATGGAAGAAATTGCAGCAATGGGGATCAAAAACCTGACCATTGCTCCTAGCTCGATCGCTAATGTCCATGAGCCTCTGATCGATCATATCAAAAATGGCGTGGTGACGAATATCACATCAAGCGGCCTTCGAGACAAGCTTGGTGCAGCCATTTCTTCCGGTATCATGGAAAACCCAGTCATCATAAGATCCCATGGCGGACGAGCGCGTGCGATCGCTACCGGGGATATCCATATCGATGTCGCATTTTTAGGTGCGCCAAGTGCAGATGCTTATGGGAATGCGAATGGGACTGTGGGCAAAGCGACATGCGGTTCTTTAGGCTATGCGATGATCGATGCCAAATATGCCGATCAGGTAGTCATCATCACGGATACGCTTGTTCCATTTCCGAATACACCGATCAGTATCCCTCAAACAGATGTCGATTACGTAGTAGAGATCGATTCGATCGGAGACCCGGCAGGTATAGCAAAAGGGGCTACGCGTTTTACAAAAAATCCCAAAGAATTGCTGATCGCAGAGTACGCAGCTTCAGTGATCACCCATTCGCCTTATTATCGCGAAGGATTTTCTTTCCAGACTGGAACAGGCGGTGCCGCATTAGCCGTTTCACGTTTTTTACGTGAAGCCATGATTCGTGACGGGATCAAAGCAGCTTTTGAGCTCGGGGGCATCACGAATGCAATGGTCGAGCTGCTGGAAGAGGGACTGGTAGAAAAAATCGTGGATGTTCAAGACTTCGATCATCCTTCAGCCGTTTCGCTAGGGACAAATAAGGACCATTATGAAATCGATGCGAATATGTATGCCTCGCCCTTGAGCAAAGGTTCCTTCATCAATCAGTTAGATACAGCCATTTTATCCGCATTGGAAGTCGATACGAACTTTAACATCAACGTGATCACAGGGTCTGACGGAGTGATCCGCGGTGCTTCAGGGGGGCATTCTGATACGAGTATGGCTTGTAAAATGAGTCTCGTCATTGCGCCTTTAGTCCGAGGAAGAATACCGACGATTGTCGACCAAGTCAATACAGTAGTAACGCCGGGAACAAGTATCGATGTGGTTGTGACAGAGATCGGAATCGCGATCAATCCAGAGCGCCAAGACTTGATCACACACTTCCAAACCGTTGATATCCCTCAATTTACGATCGATGAATTAAAAGAAAAAGCGTATCAAATCGTCGGTAAACCGGACCCTATCGAATATGGCGAAAAAGTAGTCGCTTTGATCGAATATCGGGATGGCACGATCATCGATGTGGTCAAAAATGTCTGAAAAATTATTCGATGGCCCAGCGATTAGCTTAAAAGATATGCTGGATGCCCGTTCAAGAAGAGTAGCAGTGCAAAAGGAATTGTTGTCAGAAGAAAAAGACACAGTACTGATTTGCGCTACCTTGAACATCCCCGGACCAGTCAAATATTCGGCAAGTTTGGCGGAAATCTTTCAAACCATGGTGGAAGCTGTAGAAAAAACAATGGGAGAAACAGTCCAGACAACATATATTTCCCCCAAAGAACACACCGGCCCTGTCTGTTATTTTCTGACCTCTTTACCAGAAAAAGAAGTCAAAAAGAAGATGGTCATGATCGAGGAAACACACCCTTTCGGACGGCTAGCTGATCTGGACGTCCTTTGTCTAGCTGATGACCAGCCCCGTCCTGTCAGTAGAAAAGAACTAGGTATCCCGGCAAGAAGCTGTTTTCTTTGTACACAGGAAGCCAAACTGTGCGGACGTGCTCGTAAGCATACGGTCCAAGAAATGCAACAAGCCATTCATAGGATCATAGAAAAAGGAAGGAGAGAACTTGATGACAAAAAAGATTCGACTGATGGAAACAGTCTTGCGCGATGGGCAGCAGAGCCAGATCGCTACGCGGATGCCCACTAGTGATATGCTGCCGATCTTAGAGACGATGGATCAAGCGGGCTATCATTCGCTGGAAATGTGGGGAGGTGCAACTTTTGATTCCTGTTTGCGCTTTTTGAACGAAGATCCGTGGGAAAGGCTGCGGCTTATCCGAAAAGAAGTGAAGCAGACGAAGCTGCAAATGCTGCTTCGAGGCCAAAATCTATTGGGATATAAAAACTATGCCGATGATGCGGTACGTGATTTTGTTGAAAAATCAGTCAAAAACGGGATCGATATCATTCGTGTATTCGATGCACTGAATGATACGAGAAATTTGAACACAGCAGTTACTGCGGCAAAAGAAGCTGGAGGACATTGCCAGACAGCGATTTCTTATACGACAAGTACGATTCATACGGTGGATTATTTTGTTTCTTTAGCAAAAGAGATGGCAGAAATAGGTGCTGATTCGATTTGTATCAAAGACATGGCAGGTGTTCTAACACCAAATACTGGCTATGAGCTAGTCAGCCGGATCAAAGACGCTGTCGATCTGCCTCTGGAAGTCCATACACATGCCACAAGCGGAATTTCTGAGATGACGTATTTGAAAGCAGCAGAGGCCGGTGCTGATATCATCGACACTGCCATTTCCTCATTTGCCGGCGGGACAAGCCAGCCAGCGACGGAATCGCTCGCAGTTGCTTTAGGAGATATGGGCTTTGATACAGGGTTAGAGATGGATAAAGTAGCAGAGATCGCAGAATATTTCAATCCGATCCGTGACCGATTCCGTGAAGAGGGGATACTTAATCCCAAAGTGAAGGATACTGAACCTAAAACATTGATTTATCAAGTGCCGGGAGGGATGCTTTCCAACCTTTTAAGTCAATTGACCGAGCAGGGATTACAAGATAAATACGAGGAGGTTTTAGCCGAAGTACCAAAAGTCAGGGCAGATCTTGGTTTCCCGCCTTTAGTCACACCGTTATCACAAATGGTTGGAACACAAGCGCTGATGAATGTCATTTCCAAAGAACGATATAAACTCGTTCCAAGTGAGATCAAAGATTATGTTCGAGGCTTGTATGGACGTCCGCCAGTCGAAATCAGTGAAGCAATCAAATCAGCTATCATCGGGGAAGAAGAAGTCGTCACTGTCCGTCCAGCGGATTTGATCGGACCGCAAATGCCAACTTTCCGGAAAGAGATTGGCGAGTATGCAAAAACGGAAGAAGACGTGTTACTGTACGCGTTATTCCCGAAACAAGGCAAAGATTTTCTTGGTCGAAGAGAAGACCGGTTTTATGACATACCGTTACAGACCATCGATGTGAATCTTGAATTACCATAGAAATAACGACCCACAAATGTTCGATTTTTGGTCTAACGTTTGTGGGTCGCTTTCATAGATAGAATATCCTTTTATTGGAGTTGAAGACGCCTAGTAAGGGTCATCAAAAGAAAAAATGTCACTAAAAATAACAATAAAACAAACCCTAAAATAACAACTAATCGATCAAGCTTCTTTGTTCCTAAGAAGCGGTTCATTCCCTGATAAGACAACAATCCCAATAATCCGCCTGTAGTGTTTGTGATCAAATCAGTCACATCTGCTACTCCGATGTGAAAGAAGAATTGGATCATTTCAGCTGACAAACTCAAGAGAAAAATAAAGACGAGTTTTTTCCAGAAAGAAACTTGTTTGTAATTGACAGGTAAAAGTACGCCTAACGGAACAAAAACAATCAAGTTATACATCGTTTCTCTCAAAATCGTAGGATTATTCAATGAGAAAGTCGAAAAAGGAACAAGATTGGTATTGCTGAATGAATAAGTAACAAAGCGAGAAAAATCGAAAGAAAGTTTGAATAAAATCAGCCATAATAACAGGAACAAGTAAGAAAATAACAAGATCCTCGGTAAATATCTCATCCCATCTTCTCCTTTTTTTGAAAATTATACCATCTGACAAAACAAGAAAGTGATAAATAAGCATTAAGTTTTTTCGTGTGCCAAGCGGATAGGAAATAAAGGAACAAATCGGTAGGCTCATAACCTCTCATAAACGGTGTTCAAGGAGACAGCCTATCGGCAATAAGGCACGATTTTGTAAAAATATGGGGAGCTATTTTTTAAAATCGCTTCTTATCGCTCAAGGCCGAACGTCTCTTTCACGACCTCTGATTCACGGTGTTCAAAAGCTTGCATCTGCGGTAATAAGCCCAACCAAACGAAAAATATGGAGAGCTATTTTTGTTTGGCTGTTCTTATTACTTGATGCAGAACAGCTTTTTCACAACCTCTGATTCACGGTGTTCCATCTGCTGCTTTTCGGTAATAAGGACACTGAACAAGAAAATATGAGGAGCTATTTTACATTTTTCCTCTCTATTACTCAGGTCAAAACGCAGTTGTCATAACCTCATACACGGTGTTCCAGTGCCAACTTTTCGGAGATAAGCCTAATTTATGAAAAAATGTGAGAAGCCATTTTCACAAAATTTTTCTTATTGCGTTAAATCACGGAGAATGTCAGTGATTCGATGATGCAACGTACCTACTTGGCCCTCAAAGCTGAACGACACTGTCACAACCTCATACACGGTGTTCCAGAAGTAACTTCTTCGAAAAATAAGCCGAAATTCTACAAAAATTTGAAAAGCAATTTTCGTAAATTCCTTCTTATTTCTTGAAGTTGCCCACTTCTGTCACAACCTCTTCCCTAAACGGTGTTCAAGAGACAGCCTATCGGCAATAAGGCACGATTTTGTAAAAATATGGGGAGCTATTTTTCAAAATCGCTTCTTATAGCTCAAGGCTGAACGTCTCTTTCACAACCTCTTTTTATGGAAATTAAAGAAATTGTTGTTATACTAGGTAATGCTGGCGGAATTTGCTACCGTCAATTGTCAATAGAAAGGAGTGATAGATTGTTAAAGACTTATTTTCGTTTTAATAAAATCCAGGATAACCCTTTTCGGATCATGAATTTGATGCTACTCATCTTTCTTGTCTTATGGATAGATACATAAACCATAATTTCTTGATTTCCAGTTTTTCTTCATTAGGGATCTTTACCTTTTTTTATTATCAAAATATCCCCATGAAGTACTTATTGAAACGTATGTTTTTCATTGGCTGCGGGCTTTTGGCTGCATTCATCTTAGGAATCCTGTCTACGTATATCTTATGGACAGAACCGTTTGCTGTGGCTATCGCTGCTTTTTTGAGTCGTTTTTTCCTGCGGTTGTTCCATATTTCGAAACCAGGAGGCTTGTTTTTTGCGATGCTGTCAGCGATGGGTACGAGTATGTCCGTCCCGATCACACAGCTTCCCGTGATTTCTCTGTTCTTCTTTATGGGTGTTGTTTTTGCGTTGATTGCAGCAGTCATCACGAAACTTTTGGATAGACGTAAAGAACTAGTTTTGACACAAGCGACGCTCAAGGAACGATTTGAGGAAGAGCCATTGGTCATCATTGATTCTGTATTCTACAGTGCAGCTCTTTTTCTGTCCGTTTATATCAGTCATGGGTTGAACCTGCATAATCCGTACTGGCTCACACTCTCATGTGCCTCGATCCTTCTAGCAGAAAATCTGGAAGCGATGAAGCATCGACAGGTCCAGTATCTGATCGGCTCGATGGGTGGCCTATGTGTGTCGGCTGTCTTATCTTTTGTGCCATTCACACAGTTGCAGACGATTTTTCTGATCACTTTTCTTTATGGGATCGCTCAATTTCTGGTCGCTAGAAATTATGCGGTTGCCAATATTTTCCTGAATCCGATGGCCTTGATGCTATCCACACTCATCAGAGGTGCCTATTTGATGTCTTTGATCGAGTATCGTTTTCTAGGGATCGTCTTAGGAAGTTTTATCGGGTTAGGTGTGGCTTGGGTAATGACAGTCGGTTTGCAGCATTACCTGAATGTCGTGCGAAAGAAATTGCAATAGGGAATCTATTTTCTGCTAAGTAAAAATGAAAGAGGGCTGGACATCTTTTTGTCCAGTCCTCTTTAGTAGATGATGGGGATTAATAAAATGAAAGAAGTTCATAAAGCAATCTATCACACTTTTTCGATAGATTGTTTTTTTATTGACTTTGCTGAAATACTTTGTTAAAATCCAAAAGATCAAATCGTAATCATTACGTTTTGTAAACGAGGAAACGTAATCGATCATTTTACTTGGAAAAGGAGAGATAAAATGAGACAAAATATTATCTTAGAATGCGTAGAAACTGGCGAACGTTTATATCTGACAAGTAAAAATCAGAGAAACACGCCTGACCGGTTGGAGCTAAAAAAATATTCGCAAAAATTAAGAAGAAAAGCTCAATTTAGAGAAATCAAAAAGTGAATTAATACGTACCACACATTACAAACTCACGAAAAGGAGGGACGAACATGGCTGTTCCTGCAAGAAAAACATCGAAAATGAAAAAGAAACTGCGTCGCACCCACCAACGATTAAACAAGCCTGAGATTTCTTACGACGATTCGCTAGGTGATTACAGACGCAGCCACCATGTCTCACTCAAAGGTTATTATAAGGGAGAAAAAGTCGTCAATTAAAACGAATGCCTATTTATCCGTTATAAAAGAAAAAATCCCGGGAGGAAACCAATATGGAAAAAACAGATATCTCAAGTGCTTACCGTCGTTTGAAAAGCCCAAATATCAAAACACGAAAACGTGCACTGAAAATCATCAAAGATGTGAAACGTAATGAAGTGAAAAAATAAGAAAATAAAAATTATCTTTTGAACGATAGCTAAAAGCAGATGATCTCATGATTAAAAGTGGGGTTATCTGCTTTTTTATTTATATGAGAAAAGGAAAGTCTTATTCTTGCATTGGAGTCAACTCTAAGGTTTATTATAGGTACATCAGTAAGGAGGCTATACGATGAATATCAAAAAAGCAGCTGAAATGTTTGATTTAAGTGTGGATACACTGCGCTATTATGAACGAGTCGGTGTCATTCCCCCTGTTCACCGAAATGCAAGCGGCTATCGGGACTATACGACAAATGATTTGAATTGGATATACTTAGCAAAAAACTTACGTAATGCTGGTTTATCGGTAGAATCTTTGATCGAGTTCGCTCAATTGGCACAGTTGCGTGAAACTCAAAACGTAGAAAAGGCACAAAAGCAGATCTTGTATGATCAATTAGAAGAACTAGACAAAAAATTGACTGAAATGCAAGAAGTAAGAGAATTGCTAGTTTATAAAATCAAGACATATGATGAGCATATTGCAAAATTCAAAGCAGGAGAAATGGCACCAGATAAAGTCGAAAAATTATGGGAACGAAAAAAATAAGAGGTTGGACTTGCTATGGACTGAACTCCAAGGTTTAGGATAGAACATGTAAAGAATCATAGAGGAGGAAAAAAACATGCAGACAATCAAATTGAACAATGGCGTAGAAATGCCTCAATTAGGATTTGGAGTTTATCAAATCCCACTGGAAGAAACAGCAGAAGCAGTATATCAAGCAATCAAAGCAGGCTATCGCTTGATCGATACAGCTTCTATCTATGGAAATGAAAAAGAGACGGGTGAAGGAATCAAACGTGCAATTGACGAAGGACTGGTCACACGTGAGGAACTTTTTGTGACATCCAAATTATTTATTTTACAAGCACCAGAAGAAAAAGCAGCTGAAACGATCGAACACTCTCTTGATACGATGGGGCTAGATTATCTCGATCTTTACCTCATCCACCAACCATACGGAGACGTATATGGGGCATGGCGAGCAATGGTTGCAGCACAAAAAGCAGGAAAATTACGTGCGATCGGTATCTCCAATTTCAAATCCGCTAAGATGATCGAATTTGTTGGATTGAATGAGGTCACACCTCAGATCAACCAGATCGAAGTAAACCCTTGGAATCAACGAATCGAAGATCAAGAATGGCATGAAAAATACGGAGTACAAGTCGAAGCATGGGCACCATTTGCTGAAGGACGTCATGAATTATTTACAAATCCTGTACTAAAAGAAATTGGCAAACAATATGGAAAAACGGTCGGACAAGTCGTCCTTCGCTGGTTGATGCAAAGAGGGATCGTTGCTTTAGCAAAATCAGTGCGTCCAGAACGGATGGCTGAAAACATCGATATCTTTGATTTCGAACTTTCAACAGAAGATATTGAAAAAATTGCAGCTTTAGATATGAAAGAATCGGCTTTCTTCGATCATGATGCACCGCAACAAGTCGAATGGTTCATGAAGAGGATGGAGGATACTGAAAAATGACGAAAAATATATTGATTATTGGTGCAGGCGGCCAAATTCCAGAAGAACTGATCCCGCTTTTACAAGAACAATCAGAGTGGCACTTGACGTTATTCGGCCGTCATGCTGCTGATTTACCTTATACCAACGTTACAAAGATTTCTGGTAACGCTGGAAACCTATCAGATCTGGTGAAGGCCATGCAGAACCAAGACCTCGTTTATATGAATTTTGACGATAAAACAATCACTGGAGTAGTTATCGAAGCCATGCACGAAACAGGAGTGAAACGGATCATCCAAGCCGGTGTACTTAGTGTATATGGTGAAGTGGCAGAACCATTTGCTACGTGGAATACACGTATGATGGGCAAATCGGTGGCGCATGGCCGCGGGATTGAAGCGCTGGAAGCAAGTGATCTGGATTATACTTATATGCGGATGACTTGGCTCTATAACGGGAAACGAAAGGATTATGTCGCAAGTCCTAAAGGAGAGCCGTTTTTGGGCGCTCAAATCACTAGACGTGCGGTTGCTCAGTTCGTTGTAGACAATATTACAGGAAAAAGAAACGACAGTCGGGCAAGTATCGGTTTATGGGAGCCTGGTTCAGAAAATCAGCCCAAACCTGATTTTTACTGATTGAACGAAGTGTACAACTGAAATACACTTGCGTATCAGAAGGCACCAGAAAAATTTGGGGGCTGTGACAAAAGACTTGTCATAGCTCTTTTTTTCGAATAAACGGTGTTCCAGAAGTAGCTTCTTCGAAAATAAGCCGAAATTCCACGAAAATTTGAAAAGCAATTTTAGTGAATTCCTTCTTATTTCTTGAAGTTGCCCACTTCTGTCACAACCTCTCGATAAACGGTGTTCAAAAGCTTGCATCTGCGGTAATAAGCCCAACCAAACGAAAAATATGGAGAGCTATTTTTGTTTGTCTGTTCTTATTACTTGATGCAGGGCAGCTTTTTCACAACCTCTGATTCACGGTGTTCCAACTGCTGCTTCTCGGCAATAAGTTCACTGAACAAGAAAATATGAGGAGCTATTTTCTGTTCAATGTCCTTATTTCTTAAAGCAGAACGCAGTTGTCACAACCTCGTATCACAGCATTTTTTATGGAACAATCTACAATCATGGACATCTAACGAATAGAAGGAAGGATAATGATGAACAACAAAACACTGATCATCTACTACTCTCGAACGGGAAATACTGAGGCAGTAGCTGAACTAATCCAAGAAAAAATTGATGGGGAGCTCGTACAAATCGAAACGAAAGAACCCAGACCAGCAGATTACAGGATAGAAGTCGAACAAAATGCACAAGAACAAGAAAAGGGTAGCTTACCAATATTGAAAACGTCTATTCCTGATTTTGATCGATATGAACGTGTTTTTATCCGCTCGCCTACTTGGAATATGGCTTTGCCGCAAGCAGTCATCACCTTTTTAGATAGTTATGATTTCAGCGGGAAAACAGTCTTGCCGTTTAATACGCATGCTGGTTATGGTGCTGGCTCCACCTTTAGACAAATAAAAGCTAGAGCTGAAGGAGCAAACGTGCTAGAAGGCTATACCGTAAAAGGCGGAGAAGAAACGAACGGTCTCTTACTTGCCATTCAAGGTAAATATAAAGAGAAAGTATCAAAGGAAATAGACACTTGGCTAGAAACAACTAAACAATCAAAGAAATAGAAAGAAGTTAGAAAATGTGAATAAAGAAAAATTTGGAATCATATTACCCATTACATTACTCTCTTATTTTTTGATATTAATGGATAATTCGATCATCTTTACAAGTTCCGTACAGATAGGTCAAAGTTTAGGTTTATCTGCCGCGGCACTTTCATGGGTCTCTAGTGCTTATACGCTCACGTTTGGAGGTTTCTTGCTTTTGAGCGGACGACTTTCTGATCTATTGGGGAGAAAAAGGATTTTTTTGGCGGGACTGCTTATTTTCGGATTGAGTTCATTCATGATCGGGCTATCGAAAACAGCGGGAATGATGATCGCTATGCGTGCTATTCAAGGGATCGGCAGTTCAATTATTGCACCTACCACGCTTGCTTTGATTATGGATGCATATGAGAATGACATGAGACAGCGAGCCATTTCTTATTATGGCGCAACAGCAGGAATCGGTTCGAGCGTCGGATTACTAGTAGGAGGTGGATTGACTAGTTTGATCTCTTGGCGTGCCGGTTTCTTGATCAATGTGCCATTCACGCTTTTACTGTTTTTCTTGACATTAAAGTATGTGAAAAACTCAAAACGCCGGAAGGAAAGTATCGATTACCTAGGTAGTTTATTATCGATCATTGGGTTGATCGGGATCATCTATGGATTTACTGAAGCCAAATTTGGATTTGTGCTTGTAGGTCTCATTGTTTTAGTCTTGTTCATTCTCTGGGAACAAAAGATCTCTTCCCCAATTTTACCTTTGTCCCTATTTAGAAATAAGATACGTTCTGGAGCGTACGCGACTCGTCTTCTATTTATGATGGCAATGTTGCCATTCTGGTTCTTTTTGCCGCAGATGATGCAAAGTCAATATGGTTTTTCTGCGTTACAATCGGGTCTGGCGTTTTTGCCCCTGACGATCGTTAATTTTCTCGTCGCGATGCAATTACCGCGTTTGACTGCTAGATTCGAAAACAGTAAGGTTTTGCTCATCGGGGAGATCCTATTAGCAGGAGGGCTGATTCTGCTTGCGGTTTCTGATGTCACAAGCGGCTACTGGGTCGCGGTTTTTGTCCCTATGCTGATTCTCGGTTTAGGACAAGGTCTGGTTTTAGCACCAGTCACTTCAGCGGGTGTCCATGAAGCACCGAATGAACTAGCTGGTATCGCGAGTGGTGTGACGAATACGATGCATCAGATTGGCGGACCAATCGGTTTATCGCTGATCGTCTCGACTACGACTGACTTTTCCATTGAAATCTGGATGATGACGGCTTTCGCACTTGTTTCTATACTGATCGTTGCTTTTTTTGTCCATTCAAGAGCATGAGTGACTTGTTTTTATCTGATTTAGAAAGCAGACTCCTCATCAAAAATGACTTTGAATTGCTTATTTTAGACTTTTTTATTTTAGCTGATCTTTGCCATGGTATAATTTTGTATAGTTGGAGATTGGATCTTAAATGAAAAGAGGAGAAAGAATGAACAAAGCGACAATAAAGGGACTACTAGCCGGAACAATGGTTTTAGGCGGGCTGTTGATCGGACAAGCCGCGTTTGCAGATAGCTCGATCCCGATGTATCGTGTGTACAATCCTTACAGTGGGGAACATTTGTATACTCGAACGACTGCTGAACGCGACAGTTTGACTCGTATTGGTTGGCGCTATGAGGGTGTGGCGTGGCAAGCACCAACAAGCGGTTCCCCTGTTTATCGCTTGTACAACCGATATAATGGCGAACATTTTTATACGATCGACGCTGGCGAAAGAGATAAGATCTCTCATACTGGCTGGACGTATGAAGGCGTTGCTTTTTATTCCTATACAGGCGGAGGCGGTGTACCGGTCACTCGTTTATACAATCGTTCGGTCAATTGGCACCATTACACGTTAGATCAAAATGAAAAAAATATCATTAGTCGGCAAGGATGGAAAATCGAGGGAACAGGCTGGTATGCGATGCCAAACAGCACACCAAATCCAACACCAACGCCAGTCAATAGCAAAGTATTGAATGTGCCAGTCGTGTGGCAAGGAAATACGATGTTATGTGAAGGAGCTTCTTTATTAGAAGGATTGCATTATAAAGGCGTTGCGACAAACCAAAACTTAACGACTTTCGTTAATTCCATGCCTAAAGCTTCGGACGGTAACCCATATCATGGTTATTCTGGCGAATGGCGCTACAATGTGAATGGGACGTATCAAGGCATGATGGCTGATCCAGTCGTGCAATGGGCGAAAAACGTCGGTGGAAATGCGGTCAACATCACAGGACAAGGTACAAATGGCATTAAAAATGAAATCAGAAACAATAACCCAGTCGTGACCTGGATCACTTATAACTATGCTACGCCAGAATTCAAGCAGATGCCTTGGGGACGTGCAGTCTGGAACGGACATGTCGTTCTCGTAGATGGATTTAGAGACGGTGCCTATCACGTTGTCGACCCTGTATTTGGGGCAAAATGGATCGACGCAGGTACCTATGAGCGAGCATTCAACACCACAGGCATGGCAGTGGCTGTAAGATAAATCCGTTTGAGAATGAAAAAGTATAACTGAAACAATAAATAAACAGCCAACAAACATTGACGTATCAACGTTTGTTGGCTGTTTTTGATTATTCCCACTCAACGGTTGCTGGTGGCTTAGAAGTGATGTCGTACACGATACGGTTGACGTGTGCCACTTCGTTTACGATACGAACGGAGATTTTTTGCAAGACTTCCCATGGGATACGGGCAAAGTCAGCGGTCATCCCGTCGATCGAAGTCACGGCACGGATACCTACTGTGTAGTCATAAGTGCGTCCATCGCCCATGACACCGACTGAACGGATGCCAGGAAGGACAGTGAAGTATTGCCAGATGTCACGGTCAAGACCGGCAGCGGCGATTTCTTCACGCAAGATAGCATCGGATTCGCGTACGATTTCCAGCTTGTCTTCTGTGATCTCACCAAGAACACGGATACCAAGACCTGGTCCAGGGAAAGGCTGGCGCCAAACGATAGAATCAGGCATTCCTAATTGTGTCCCTAATTCGCGGACTTCATCTTTGAATAATGTGTTCAAAGGTTCGATCAATTCAAATTGCATGTCTTCTGGTAATCCACCTACATTGTGGTGAGATTTGATTGTTTGTGCCGTTTCTGTCCCAGATTCGATCACGTCAGTATACAACGTTCCTTGTGCCAAGAAAGAAATACCTTCTTCACCGGCTAATTTCGTTGCTTCGTCATCGAAGACATAGACGAATTCGTTCCCGATGATCTTACGTTTCTGTTCTGGATCGGAAACACCTTCCAGTTTGTCCAAGAAACGTTTTCTTGCATCGACTTTGATGATATTCAAGCCGAATTTTCCGCCTAAGCTTTCCATTACCTGATCCGCTTCGCCTTTACGCAGCAAACCGTGATCGACAAAGATCGATGTCAGCTGGTCACCGATCGCTTTTTGTAAAAGAACACCGACAACGCTAGAATCCACACCGCCTGAAAGGCCAAGCAATACTTTTTTGTCGCCGACTTGCTCACGGATTTTTTCGATCTGCATGTCGATGAAGTTATCCATTGTCCAGTTTCCTTCACATTGACAAACATCGAATGCGAAATGGCGAAGTAATTCGATCCCATATTCAGAATGACGTACTTCAGCATGGAATTGGATACCATAAAAGTTGCGTGTTGTATCTTGGATAGCAGCAATCGGACAATCTTTACTTGTTCCGACTGTTTCGAAGCCTTCAGGAACTTTTGTGACCAAGTCGCCATGGCTCATCCAGACTGTTTGGTTTCTTGGTGTTTCTTTGAATAAAACAGCTTGATCGCTTGTCAATTCTAATAAAGCTTTTCCGTATTCACGGTTTTTCGCAGGCTCTACAGCACCGCCAAGTTTATACGTGATCAACTGCATCCCGTAACAAATCCCCAAAACAGGAATCCCTAAGTTGAAGATCTCAGGATCGATACCAAACGCGTTTTCGTCATACACACTGTTTGGTCCGCCAGAAAGAATAATTCCCTTTGGATTCATCGCCTTTACTTCTTCTGCAGTAATGCGGTGGCTCAATAATTCGGAAAAGACTCCAAGATCACGAATACGTCTTGTGATCAATTGGTTATACTGACTACCGTAGTCTAATACGATAATCTTCTCAACGTTCGTCATATCGGCAACGTTTGTCAAATTTATTACCCCTATCCCTTTAAATTTTATCTCAAAATAGATAAACTATTTCAAAATGCTAATATTTGCGCATGAAAATCGAATCGATGATATGATTTTCAGTTTTATGGAGAATTATATCCGCTCTTCCGCGAGTAGGCAAGATATATTCCTTTAAATTTTTCAAATTCACATTTTTCCAGACGTCTTTTGCCATTTTGAAAGCTTCTTCGCGGTCTCCGATGGCAAAGCGATAGTAATAGTTTTCCGGTTTCTGGAAAGCTGTGTCGAGCAGCGCGCCGAAACGATCCAAATACCATTTTTCGATCAGCAGAGGATCAGCATCCACGTAGACAGAAAAGTCGAAAAAGTCGCTGACGTAAATCTGTTGGTTTGCTGGAAGCTGAAGGGTGTTGATCCCTTCAACGATCAGGATATCTGGCTGTTGGATCAGTTCATACTCGTTTGGAATGATATCATAGACATCATGTGAATAGACCGGTACCTGGATCTCTTCCTGACCGGATTTGACACGATTCAAAAAATCGATCAGCATCTCCATATCGTAACTTTCTGGAAATCCTTTGCGATCCATGATCCCGCGTTCGTTCAATACTTTATTCGGGTAAAGAAAACCATCTGTGGTGATCAATTGAACATTCCTGCGCTTGAATGTCCGAGACAGGATCGTTTGTAGCAAACGAGCAGTCGTGCTTTTTCCGACGGCTACGCTCCCGGCGATCCCAATGATGAACGGTGGTACTTCTACATATTTATGGAGAAAGAGACCTTTACTCAAAGATAAAGATTCGAATTCCTTCATATAAAGATAGATCAAATGAGCAAGCGGCACATAGATGTCCCGAACATCCTGCATCGAGATGCGGTCATTCAGACTTTTGATATTATCCAGTTCATCTTGTGTCAGCGGTGCTTGTCCATTTCTGTAAAATTCTCGCCATTCTTCTCGTGCTACGCGGTAATAATTCATTGGATCATTCATAATAGCCTCCTGCATTCTCCCATCAATGGAACTATTTTAACACAAAAAAGCTGCAAACCCCACCACTTAAGCGAGAATGACGATCTTTTTGCGCATTCTTTGTGATAGAGAGAAAAACCGACTTATTCTTTGGCTTGCACACCCATACAGAAAAGGATAGACTAGGGACATCGAAGAAATGAGAAGGATGGAAGACATGACAAATCATTATTATTCTGAGCGTCCAGATACCGCCCATGATTTTGAGCAGTGGTCATTTGAATTGAGAGGAAGAAGATTTCAATTTGTGACAGACGCTGGCGTATTTTCACGTGAAACAGTCGATTATGGTTCTCGAGTATTGATCGATGCATTCGACTGGGAAGAATTACCTGAAGAAGGAAAGCTGTTGGATGTCGGCTGTGGCTATGGACCGATCGGCTTGTCCTTGGCCTACGCTAGTGAGCGATTGGTTGAAATGATAGATATCAATGAACGGGCAGTAGCTCTTGCACAAGGGAATGCAAAGCGGAACCAGATCGAAAACGTCGATGTGCATCAGTCCAATATCTATGCAGATGTCCATGAAGAATCCTATGCGGCGATCTTCAGTAACCCGCCGATCCGTGCAGGAAAACAAGTCGTGCATGAGATTTTGACAGGTGCTTATCCTAGACTGAAAAAGGGCGGTACATTGACGATCGTGATCCAAAAAAAACAAGGAGCACCAAGCGCGCAAAAGAAAATGAAAGAAACATTCGGCAACGCAGAGATCGTGATAAAGGATAAAGGCTATTACATCATCAAAAGCGTGAAAGAATAACTGTATACTCAGAAAAAGGAACGGGAGGCATGTACGCCGCCGTTCTTTTTTTGTGCCAAAAATCACTGGACTATTTTTTACCAGAAAAGAAATACTAGGAGCAAAAAACGCTTGCTTTTGCGATAAAATGAAGGATAGACCAATGTGATTCTAGAAGAAATGAAGGTGGGGAGAAGATGGAACTATTAGAAAAAGAAACAAGGGAATTCGGTTATCAAACAAGATTATTTACACGTTTTGCATTTTTCAAAGAAAATCAGAATCAAGGATTCAAAAGCCATAGAGAAGCCGTATTAGGTTACCTTACCTATCATAATCGTCTCTGGGAATGTGATATATGGTCTTTAGATATTTTTATGCGGACGGGGGAAAATGTTTCGCCAGAAGCGTTTGAAGAAAAATTTCAACAAACAAGCGATAAGCTTGTATACAGTAATTCACGTTCCTTTGAAGATGTGCAAGGATGGCCCGTACGAGTAAATATCGCACTGATGAAGGCAAAAGAAATGGAATCAAAAAAATTTTTTGTAAAGAATGGGACTTATGAAACAGCTTTTCTTGATGAGAGAGCAGCTGCTCCTAAAACAAAAGCTGAATTCATACAAATAAATGAGCAGTTGTTTCTGGAAAAAGATCAGCTAGAGATTTATTGTTGGGATACCTCTTTTACGAATTACTATAATGGAGGACGCGAGTGGTGGGGAGCTTATCTGTGGACGGTTTATGATAGAAAAAGGAGTCGCTTCACGGTAATCAGTATTAATCTAGTCAATCAAGCGTGATAGAAAGAGAGGTTGCGACAGAAGTGGGGTAGTCAGATCGATTTTTGGAACGCTATATCATCTGAAAAGAAAAAAATCAGTCATGTTTGAATAAGAAAAAGGAGAAGAAATGAAAATCTTAAAAGAAGAAACGGATGAACTATACAAAAAGTATGATTTATTGTTGGATTATGTCATTTTATTTGAACCAGATTATCAAGGAATAGACAGCCACCAAGAAGCAGCGATCGCTTTCCTGGAATATGAAAATGATAGATGGTATCAATGGAGTAAACGAATAAAACCCGTACCTAAACCTGTCCCATTTTTAGAATTCGTACACAAAAAATGGGTGCAGCAGAAAATGACAGATAAATCGTCAATGATGACTTTTCGGGAATATTTTCGTGAACGACGGAGTCTGAAAAGAAGAGTCTGTCTCTACGACCTAGTGAAGGATAGGGTAGAATCGGATATCGTTTATACCGACTGGACATCTTTTGACCACATACATGACTATCCGATTCATTTGAATAAACATCGGATGTTGCCTAAGCCTATGGATTTCGAAGAGATGTTTCAACCAGAAAGTTTCTATGAAGGGTTATTTTTTAATACTCCTTCCCAAACTGTTACGACTAAGGAAGGATTTTTGGAGCTGAACGATACATTGTTCCCTAATAAAGAAAATCTAATCGCGTATAGCTGGAACAATAGCTGGTCCAGTTATTTTTCATTGGGGCGAGAATGGTGGGGAGCTTATCTGTGGACGATCTATGATCCAATAGAAAAGAGATTTGTGGTTATCGGTGCATCAACTTCATCTTAAAGTAAGAAAACCCGCTTTTGCGGGTTTTCTTGTAACTGTCTTTCCAAGTCTGGGAAAGCAGTCAAAATATAGTATCTTCGGTTTTTTCGAATGATTTCATTGGTTTTTTGGATAATCACTCTAGCGTAGCTAATGTGGTTATGTCGTTTGAATTCATCATCTGCTCCAGCTACGTGTATGCGCTCTATTCCTCTTCCTAGGGAAAGACCTAGAGATAAGTAGCCGTGAGATTCGTAACGGATTCGATCATTTTTAGGTTTTTGAAGTGTACAGTTTCCTAAATTCAATTTCGAACTGCCTGCTAACAGTTCCTGATTTTTTGCAGTCCATATGGCATAATTGATCATCACTAATGCCTGAGCGCAGTTGTAGAAGCTAGCATGTTGATTTAAACGTTCTTTTTCTTTCATGCGTTGTTCTAAAGCAGTCCAAGATTGTCTAGAATGACGTTCTAAAGTATGGCCTTTCCCTTTATCTGCATGATGTTCGTCATAGTACAAATCAAGAGGAGTATACCATCTATCTTCATTTTCCTCATACTGCTTCAATTGTTCTACTAGTGTGTTATAGAGTTCGCGTGTCCATACCCCTAGAGGCGCAAATAGCAAAACATGCCCAAATTGATCGACGATATTTCCTGTATCTGGATCGAATAGTCCTCGCCGACCATCGATCGTAATCGCATCATCGACTGGGATCGCTGCCGCATTGTAAGTGAAATCGATCGCTCCCCACTGGTATTCAGGAACGGCTACTCGCGTGTCAGCGTAAACGAAGTTGCCGGTTTCATCCAATACGACGGTCTGACCATACAACGTAGCGATCATGCCGGACGGGTCGAAGGATAGACCATTATTCGTTGGCGCCAAAGCTTCTGCTAAGTGATCAGCGATTCGTGCAGTGCGCGCAGTATATTCACCAGCCATCTGACGTGCGGTAGACACAGCTACCTCTCTTGAAGGCGTGTCGATCACACCAAATTCATAAGTGGTCGTTTGCTGGATGTAATCAAGCAAGGCTTCTTGTGTTGGGATCTGGGCTAATAAGGCACTCATCGTAGCTGTCAGAAGTGTCTCGTAGACAAAGGGCTGAGGAAATCCCCGATCGGTATAGGCTTCACCAGAGATGATCAATTCTGCTTGATCACTTCCACGGGTCGTCTCTCGCAGCTGGATGCTCTCTAGCAAAAAGAATTGATTGGCTGTATGAAGCGAGGTCACTACCGAAGCATCTCGACCAATGACACCGACACGTCCTCGCTCACTCCACAGGGAATTGTAAAGAATCGTTTTTCTAGCAAAATCACTGGTATTGACCGAAAAGCGATAGGCACCATGATCCGTGGTTCCTGTCAGATACTCCCGCATCAAGGCATTGCTAGTCACATCTTGGGCATATCTTGTCTGCAAGCCTTGCGAAAAATCATAGGTACTGGTCGTAGAATCTATACCAGAAATCGCAAAGGCAGTGAGCGCTTGTTGCATGGCGGGATCTGCGGCAGCTGACTCATACAGACTAGCATTGGTCTTGACGATATCTGCTGTTGCAACGCCTAAAGAAGAACCTAACTGATAAAAGCCGTAACCGACTCCTACCGTCAGGAGACCTGAAACGACTACAGGGGCAGTCGCAAGGGAAAGTAGCCCGGAACTTAAAGTAGCGCCGGCAACAGCAAATTTAGAGAAGAACGCAGAGGCGCTCGCCCCGCCAGTAACCGTAATAGCAAGTGCTTCCGCGTTGTGTTGGTCTGGCTCTTGGATAGCGGCAGGTTCAGGGATACGTGAGAGAGACGGGAGCGCTGGGCCAAGAGGCTGGGCTGTTACGAGTTGTTCAGCTTTGATCGCAGCAGTTTCTTGGGCGTGGGTCTGGACAGGAGTAGCAGCAAATGGCAGAAGCGTCAGCACGACAAAAAACAAACGAGTCAATTTTTTCATGTTTTCTCCTTTCAAGGACAAAGCAACAGGCCGACAACGGTCTTTTTTTCACCTTCTTTCTCAATGATTCCGCTTACAATGATAATTATTCGGAAAAACTTCGAAAAATACAATGTTATCTGAAAAAATAAAAATAAAAAAACGTTCTTTTTAAAATTGGTATCCTCTCTCTATTTCTTCATCGAAACAAGTAGTTAGTGATAAAAACTGTAGGATATGGACTCATAATCGTCAAATGAAAAAAATCAGGAAATACCCAAAACGAAATTCTCTATATTTTTATAGTTATTTTATAATCTTGGTGTTTTCCAGGAGAGAGATGTCTAAAGGTTGGCTCTCATTAGGTTTTTGACCTGTTTTTGTACGATAGAGAATTGTTTTCGTGAAATTTCTCTTTCTTTTTTTGGTCTATTCTTTTTGAAAGGGTTTTGGTACACTGAGAGGGAATTTAGGACAAAGGAGCTGAAAAGATGAAGCTGACGATCAGAGATATTGCGGAGATGGCAGGAGTCTCAGTCACAACTGTTTCTCAGATTTTGAATAACAAAGGGAGCCGTTTCAGTGATAAAACACGGAAAAAGGTTCTGTCTATCGTGAATGAACATCATTATAAGCCTGATTATTTTGCATCCAATGTCATCAATAGACATTCTAAAACCATCGGCATGATCGTTCCCGATGTCACTGATTTTTTCTTCTCTAAATTGATCGAGGGAGTCGAAAGCTATCTGAATCCTTTGGGGTACGTGATCATGCTTTGCAATTCCCGCCATAATCAAGAAAATGAGATCAAATATCTGCAGGAGCTTTCGCATCGGTCCGTTGACGGGATTTTATTGGCAACACCGAATGTCTTACCTGATAAGTACGCATTGGACAGCAGTTTTTACCAAAACATGCCGATCATCTTGATCGATCGCGGATTGAACCAGCGTGACAACGGCCGATTGCTTGTCAAAGAGTATGAAGGCGCCTACCAGGCTGTTTCGCTATTTATCGAAAGTGGCCATACAAAAATCGGTATGTTGAAAGAAACGACGGGCTACTATCAGTTGGAAGAGCGTTTCAATGGTTACCGGCATGCATTGAAAGATCATGGACTGCCGTTCAATGGCCGGTATGTCGAACATGGAGAGCTCACGGTGCAAGGCGGGTACAATGCGTCAAAAAAATTGTTGAAGCATAAAGATATCACGGCTATTTTCTGTGGAAATGATGCAATGGCGATCGGCTGTTACCAGGCGATCGATGAATTAGGCAAAAAGATCCCGGAAGATATTTCCGTGATCGGGTTCGATGGATTGAAATTATCGGAATACATGATTCCGCAGCTGACAACGGTGCAGCAGCCAAGTTTCGATATCGGATTTTATGCCGCCCGTTTCCTCATCGACACGATCGAATTTCCTCAAAGAAAAGTTCCGAACAAAGTGTTCGAAACAAAATTAATTATTCGTGAGAGCGTAAAAGTATTGACAAAGGACTAACTCGGCGTTATATTGCTTATGTAAGTGTTTACAATGGCGGGTTAGTGCTTTTTGAGTTTTTAGTAAACCAGTTTACTAAAGTGGTTTACCTTTCACAGAAATCATGTATAATACCGAATGAAGACGAGGAGGATCAAGCAATGCGAATGGTAGATCTGATTGAGAAAAAAAGGGATGGACAGGCACTATCGAAAGAAGAAATCGAGTATATTATCAACAATTATACAAATGGTACAATTCCTGATTATCAAATCAGTGCATTATTGATGACGATCTTCTATCAAGATATGACAAATGAAGAAATTACAGATTTGACCTTGTCGATTGCTAATTCCGGAGATGTGATCGATTTGAGTTCGTTTGACGGTATCAAAGTCGACAAACACTCGACTGGCGGTGTGGGGGACACGACTACATTGATTTTAGCGCCACTAGTTGCGAGTGTTGGAGTAACAGTAGCGAAGATGTCTGGACGCGGATTAGGTTATACAGGCGGTACGTTGGACAAATTAGAAGCGATTCCGGGTTTTCAGATCGAGCTTTCAGATGAGGAATTCGTACGGATCGTCAACGAAAGCAAGGTCGCAGTCATCGGACAGTCCGGAAATCTAGCACCAGCAGATAAAAAATTATACGCTTTACGCGATGTGACAGCGACTGTCGATTCGATCCCGCTGATCGCAAGCTCGATCATGAGCAAAAAAATCGCTGCTGGCGCAGATGCGATCGTTTTAGATGTAACGACTGGTGACGGTGCATTTATGAAAAACATCGAAGACGCAAGACGTCTGGCAAAAACGATGACAAGTATCGGAAAACTAGCCAACCGCCAAACTGTCGCTGTGATCTCCGACATGTCCGAACCTTTAGGCGAAGCCATCGGGAACAGCCTGGAAGTAGTGGAAGCTATCGAGACGCTCCAAGGGAAGGGTCCGGAAGACCTCGTAGAAATGTGTTATGCCTTGGGAAGTCAAATGGTCGTACTAGCGGGCAAAGCAGAAACAGTGGATCAGGCACGTGGCTTGCTGGAAGAAGCACTGACGAGCGGTAAAGCGTTAGCAAAATTCAAGGAAATGATCCAAAACCAAGGTGGAGACGCAAGTATCGTCGATCATCCAGAGCGCATACTGACAGCACGTTATGTCGTCGAATTACCGGCGAAACAAAGCGGCATCGTCTCAAAGATCGTTGCGAATGAATTAGGGATCGCAGCGATGATGCTAGGCGCAGGACGCAAGACAAAAGAAGATGACATCGATCATGCTGTTGGATTGAAGCTGCATAAAAAAATCGGTGATTCAGTACAGCAAGGCGAATCATTGCTTACGATCTACAGTAATGAAGAAGCGATCTCTGACGTGGTCGAATTGTTATATAAAAATATCGAGATCAGTGATTCAGCAGTAAAACCGACGTTGATCCACGATATCATCACTGAATAAATGAAAATAGCGGATCATACCGCATCTCATCTAATAGAGAAAAGGGGAGAAACAATGGAACTGAATCGAATGATCGACCATACAATCTTAAAGGCAGATGCTTCGAAAGAAGACGTGATGCGTATTATCGAGGAAGCAAAGAAATATCATTTTTACTCTGTCTGCATCAATCCGGCATGGGTAGCTTTAGCAAAGGAAAACTTGCAAGGCGAACCAGTAGCCGTTTGCACCGTGATCGGTTTTCCTTTAGGGGCGAACACTTCTGAAACAAAAGCATTTGAAACAAGGAATGCCATCGAAAACGGCGCAGATGAGGTCGATATGGTCATCAATATCGGCGCATTGAAGTCAAAAGAGGATCAGAAAGTCCAAAAAGATATCGAAGCAGTGGTCGAAGCAGCAAAAGACCGCGCGTTAGTCAAAGTAATCATCGAAACAGCTTTACTGGACAGAGAAGAGATCATCAGAGCATGTGAACTAGCCAAAGCAGCAGGTGCAGATTTCGTCAAGACTTCTACTGGTTTTTCTACAGGAGGAGCAAAAGTGGAAGATGTTCGTTTGATGCGTGAAACAGTAGGACCAGAAATGGGTGTGAAAGCATCAGGCGGTATCCATAACGAAGAAGAAGCCCTTGCGATGGTCGAAGCAGGAGCGACAAGGATCGGTACTAGTGCAGGTGTGGCGATCATGTCTGGTTCAACTGGCGAAAGCTATTAATTAAAACTGCGAAATAAAGTAGTAGAGGATTGAAGGGGAAAAGATGTCAGAAATCAAACAAGAATGGATCGACACAGCCGTCGAAGCGCTGGATAAAGCCTATGTTCCTTATTCGAATTTTCCAGTCGGTGCCTGTTTAGTGACAGAATCCGGGAAAACCTATCAAGGGATCAACATCGAAAATGCTTCATTCGGATTGACGAATTGTGCAGAACGAACAGCTTTCTTCAAAGCTGTATCAGAAGGCGAGCGGACATTTACTCATTTAGTTGTAGCAGGGCACACGCCAGAACCGATTTCTCCTTGCGGGGCATGCCGACAAGTCATGGCAGAGTTTTGTGCGCCGGATATGCCAGTTACTCTGGTTGGAGAAGATGGCGTAACCAAAGAAACGACCGTTAGCGGACTATTGCCTTACGCTTTTACAGATAAAGATCTATAACTCACGTTCATTCAGTCAGCTGACTGTTGAAAAATAAAACAATTCACTTAGGAGGCTTTACAGAAATGAAAAAAGCAAAATTATTTGGTTTAGGTACTGTCGCATTAGCAGCAGGGTTATTTTTAGGTGCATGCGGCAATAACGGTTCAACTGATTCATCTGGAGGCAAAAGCGCATCAGAAACAGCTACCGCAGCATTGATCACAGATACAGGCGGCGTAGATGACCGTTCATTCAACCAGTCAGCTTGGGAAGGATTACAAAAATGGGGGAAAGATCAAGGACTTTCACGAGGCAACGATGGATTCCAGTACTTCCAGTCTTCAAATGAATCCGACTATATCCCGAATATCGACCAAGCTTTGAACGCAGGTTTCAAGACGATTTTCGGTGTAGGGTATAAATTAAAACCAGCGATCCAAGAACAGGCAACAAACAATACAGGTACGAACTTCGTTATCATCGATGATGTGATCGATGGCTTGGACAATGTAGTATCTGCTACATTTAAAGACAATGAAGCTTCTTACCTTGCAGGGATCGCAGCAGCGTACACAACTGAGACAAACGTTGTTGGATTCATCGGCGGCGTGAAAGGTGAAGTAATCGATCGTTTTGACGCTGGATTCACAGCTGGTGTCGAAGCAGGGGCAAAAGAATTAGGAAAAGACATCAAAGTACTGAACCAATATGCCGGCGACTTCTCAGCACCTGACAAAGGCCGTTCGATCGCACAAGGAATGTACGCACAAAATGCTGACATCATCTTCCATGCATCAGGTGGTACAGGTAATGGTGTCTTCCAAGAAGCAAAATCATTGAACGAATCAGGCGACAAAAAAGTTTGGGTGATCGGTGTTGACCGTGACCAATCAGACGAAGGCGAATACACATTGAACGGCGAAAAGAAAAACTTCACTTTGACCTCTACAACTAAGGGTGTAGGAACTGTCGTAGAAGATTTGGCGCAAAAATCAGCTGACGGCAAATTCCCTGGCGGTGAGCATACTGTTTACGGTCTGAAAGAAGACGGTGTGGGTCTGACAAAAGGCCAGCTATCTGAAAAAGCAGAAAAAGCAGTAGAAGACGCAAAAGAAAAAATCATTTCAGGAGACGTAAAAGTCCCAGAAGCACCTGAAAAATAATAAAACCAATTCTATAGCCTTGTTGGACAGCTGTTTGACAAGGCTATGGTTCAATTATCCGCGAGGTGTTGCTGTTTTATCCAAGTCGGTAAGTTTACCGGTTTGGATAAGGGAGCAACTCCCTGAAGTAATTTGCTTCAAATGAAGAAGACTGTTGAACAAGCGGGATTCTTAGTCAATCGTTGCCCTAGATAGAAATCGTTAGGATGTGAAAAAGGTGGTTCAAGAAAATATTGTCATAGAAATGCAGAATATTACCAAGCAGTTTGGGACATTCAAAGCAAATGACAACATCAATTTACAAGTAAAGGCGGGGGAGATCCACGCATTGCTTGGAGAAAACGGTGCTGGCAAATCAACATTGATGAATGTGCTCTCCGGTCTTTTAGAGCCAACGTCAGGAAAAATTTTGATGCGGGGGAAAGAAGTCCAGATCACAAGTCCGACAAAGGCGAACCAGCTAGGAATCGGAATGGTTCACCAGCATTTTATGCTTGTTGATGCTTTTACGGTAACAGAAAACATCGTATTGGGAAGCGAGCCGAGTCGTGCCGGAATGATCGATCATAAAAAAGCGCGGGAAGAGATCATAAAGGTTTCTGAGCAGTACGGTTTATCCGTCAACCCAGATGCTTATGTTCGAGATATTTCTGTGGGGATGGAACAACGGGTCGAAATCTTAAAAACACTTTACCGTGGAGCAGATGTACTGATTTTTGATGAACCGACAGCTGTGCTGACACCTCAGGAAATCGATGAACTGATCGTGATCATGAAAGAATTGGTCAAAGAAGGAAAATCGATCATCCTGATCACGCATAAGTTAGATGAAATCAAAGCAGTAGCTGATCGTTGTACGGTGATCCGCCGAGGAAAAGGGATCGGGACAGTGAATGTCAAAGACGTTACCTCTCAGCAGTTAGCCGACATGATGGTAGGACGTACGGTTTCGTTCAAAACAATGAAAAAAGAAGCAAAACCGCAAGAAGTTGTTTTATCCATCGAAGACCTTGTCGTGAAGGAGAACCGAGGATTAGAAGCTGTGAAGCATTTGAGCTTGGAAGTTCGTGCAGGGGAAGTGCTAGGGATCGCTGGAATCGATGGCAATGGACAATCCGAGTTGATCCAAGCCCTGACTGGTTTGCGAAAAGCAGAAAGCGGGAAAATCAAGCTGAAAGGCGAAGACATCACTAATAAAAAACCTCGAAGGATCACAGAGTCTGGGGTCGGGCATGTGCCAGAAGATCGTCACAAATACGGTCTTGTCCTAGACATGACTTTATCTGAGAATATCGCATTACAGACATATCACCAAAAACCTTACAGTAGAAACGGGATGCTCAACTATTCAGTGATGAATGAACATGCAAGAGAACTGATCAGTGAATATGACGTGCGTACGACCAACGAGCTGGCTCCAGCAAAAGCATTATCAGGAGGAAATCAGCAAAAAGCGATCATTGCACGAGAAGTCGATCGTGATCCGGATCTGCTGATCGTGGCAAATCCGACACGCGGACTTGATGTTGGTGCGATCGAATTTATCCATAAACGGTTGATCGAGCAAAGAGACAAGTATAAAGCAGTATTACTGGTCAGCTTTGAATTAGAAGAAATCTTGAATGTCTCTGACCGTATCGCGGTTATCCATGAGGGAGAGATCGTTGGGATCGTTCATCCGAAAGAGACTTCTGAGAATGAATTAGGACTGCTGATGGCAGGGTATTCCTTAGAAGAAGCGAGAAGAGAATTAGAAAAGGCGGGTGGCACAAATGAATGATCGCAGTGAAAAATTCCGCAATCTGCTGGTGCCTATTTTCTCAGTTGTCTTAGGATTGGTTTTAGGCGCGATTTTGATGGCAGCCTTTGGGTATCAGCCGCTTCAAGGTTATTCTTCTATGTTGGACGCTGCACTTGGCTCACAAAGAGGGATCGGCGAAACATTGAGACAGGCGACACCGCTTATTTTTACAGCTTTAGGATTTTCTGTGGCAAACTCAGCCGGATTTTTCAATATCGGGCTTTCTGGACAAGCGCTTTGTGGCTGGATCGTCAGTGTCTGGGTAGCACTTGCTTTTCCGGATCTGCCAAAATTCGTTTTATTGCCGTTGTGTGTGATTTTAGGCTCCTTAGCTGGTGCAATGGCAGCTGCTGTTCCAGGTTTGCTACGGGCATTCTTTGGAACGAGTGAAGTAATCGTGACTATCATGATGAACTACATCTTGCTTTACTTAAGTACGTTCGGGCTGCATGAAATGATGCCGGAAAGTTACCGTTCAAGCTTGGATTCTTCAAACTTGATCAGTCCTAACGCATCTCTTCGAATCCCATGGCTGACGCAGGCATTTGGCGGTTCTCGGGTGAATGCCGGATTGTTCTTAGCAATTATCGCATTGATTCTTGTCTGGTTATTGATGAAGAAAACGACATTAGGATTTGAGATCCGTTCAGTTGGGTTGAATCCTTTTGCTTCTGAATATGCAGGGATGAGTAGTAAACGAACGATTGTCTTGTCGATGGTCATCTCAGGTGCTTTAGCTGGTCTGGGTGGTGTTGTCGAAGGATTGGGCACGTATCAGAATTTCTTCGTCCAGACGACTTCATTATCGATCGGTTTTGATGGAATGGCGGTATCTCTACTTGGTTCTGGTTCAGCGATCGGGATTCTTTTATCCGCTATCTTGTTCAGTATCTTGAAAATCGGCGGACTTGGCATGCAAACTGGTGCAGGTATCCCATTTGAGATCGTCAATGTATCGATTGCCTTGATCATTTTCTTCGTAGGGATCAACTTCCTGATCCGCTTTATCATGGCGAAGTTCTTCCAAGGGAAAAAACAAGAAGAAATCGTTACTACTATCGAAGCAAAACCAACCAATCAAAGTCATGAAGGAGGTGAGCTGTGATGTCAACTGTAGAATTAATCGCTTTGATCGTGAGTTCGACCCTTGTTTACTCGACACCACTGATCCTGACATCGCTAGGCGGGACTTTCTCTGAGCGAAGCGGGATCGTAAACGTCGGATTAGAAGGTATCATGGTGATGGGGGCATTCAGCTCGATCGTATTCAACTTGACAATGAGTCCTTCCCTTGGCGCAATGACGCCTTGGATCGCGATCTTAGTCGGCGGAGTCGTTGGGATCTTGTTCTCGCTGATTCACGCTGTGGCGACTGTCAGTCTTCGTGCAGATCATATCATCAGCGGGACAGTGATCAATCTGATGGCGCCAGCGCTAGGTGTGTTCTTGATCAAAGCTTGGTACGGAAAAGGACAAACAGACAACATCGTAAACAACTTAGGATATTTCTCCTTCCCCGGACTATCAGATATTCCGGTGATTGGACAGATTTTCTTTAAGAATACTTTTTTACCTGCTTATTGTGCGATCCTGATCGCGATTTTAGCGTGGGTGATCATTTTTAAAACAAAATTCGGGTTGCGTCTGCGTTCAGTAGGGGAAAATCCTCAAGCAGCAGACACGCTTGGGATTAATGTCTATGCGATGCGTTATTCCGGTGTTCTGATTTCCGGATTGCTCGGCGGAATGGGTGGAGCAGTCTTCGCACAGTCGATTTCAGGAAACTTCTCAGCTGGAACGATCGTTGGGCAAGGGTTCATCTCTATGGCTGCAATGATTTTCGGTAAATGGAATCCTTTAGGCGCAATGGGCGCATCTTTGTTTTTCGGGTTCGCACAAAGTTTGAGTATCATCGGCGCACAGCTTCCGGTCATTTCTTCGATTCCGCCGGTGCTGCTGCAGATCGCTCCTTATTTGCTGACGATCATCGTATTGGTTGCTTTCTTAGGAAAAGCATCAGGACCAAAGGCAAACGGGAAGAATTATATCAAATCAAAATAATCTTTTTAGTGAATAAAAGGGGTGGGTTACGGGAAGTGTTTTTCGTCTCGCCCTTTTTGTTTTAAAGGTAAGACAAAATAAAAGAAAGAAGGAATAATCATGTTTAAACGCGTACATCTGATCGTTATGGATTCAGTAGGGATTGGGGAAGCACCAGATGCTGAAAAATTTGGCGATACAGGGTCTGATACATTAGGGCACATCGCGAAAGAAGCTGGGTTGACCATTCCGCACTTGGAACAACTTGGTTTGGGAACGATCCGTCCGCTAGACGGGGTAGAAGCAGTAGAAGATCATCAAGGTTATGCGACAAAATTAGAAGAAGTCTCTGTAGGAAAAGATACGATGACTGGGCACTGGGAAATCATGGGATTGAATATCAAAACACCGTTTCGTGTGTTTCCAAACGGGTTCCCAGAAGAACTGATCCAAAAAATCGAGGAATTCTCCGGCAGAAAAGTCGTATGCAACAAACCTTATAGTGGAACCGCTGTTATCGATGATTATGGTGAACATCAGATGAAAACCGGCGATCTGATCGTTTACACTTCTGCAGACCCAGTCTTGCAGATCGCAGCTCATGAAGAAATTATTCCTTTAGATGAATTGTACCGGATTTGCCAGTTTGTCCGTGATATCACGAAAGATGACCCGTATATGATCGGACGAATCATTGCACGTCCTTATCTTGGTGAACCAGGAAACTTCACACGAACAAGCAATCGACATGATTATGCGCTCGATCCTTTTGGTCATACGGTTCTTGATTCACTGAAAGAAGCTGGGAAAGATGTGATCGCTGTTGGGAAGATCAATGATATCTTCAATGGGCAAGGGATCACTGATTCTGTTCGCACCAAGAGCAATATGGATGGTGTCGATCAGCTGCTGAATGTGATGAAAAGAGAATTCGACGGGATCAGTTTTACCAATCTAGTAGACTTTGATGCTTTGTACGGTCATCGTCGTGATGTGGTCGGTTACGCTCATGCGATCGAAGAGTTTGATTTGAGAATCCCGGAACTGCTTGAAGCTATGGCAGATGACGATCTTCTGATGATCACAGCGGACCATGGGAATGACCCAACTTTCACTGGTACAGATCACACACGGGAATATGTCCCATTGCTGGTTTACAGTAAAAAAATGAAAGAACAGGGATCATTGCCACAAGGATACTATTCGGATATTGCTGCAACGATCGCTGAGAACTTCGGGGTATCCGCAACTGAAAATGGCGAAAGCTTCTTGAAATTATTAAAATAAATAGGGTGGACAGGAGAAAGCAAATGACCAAGTTAAACGAGATGTTAAAAGAAACAACCCAGTTTATTCTTGACCAGGGAGTAAAAGAAATCGAGTTCGGTCTGATTCTAGGATCAGGTCTAGGTGAACTGGCAGATGAAATCACAGACGCAAAAACCATTTCTTATGACAAGATTCCCTTTTTCCCGACATCAACAGTCGCAGGGCATGCAGGACAGCTAGTATACGGCACATTGTCAGGTAAAAAAGTATTAGCGATGCAGGGGCGCTTCCATTATTATGAAGGCTATTCCATGCAGACAGTCACTTATCCAGTTCGTTTGATGGCAGCTTTGGGCGCTCATTCTGTCATCGTGACGAATGCAAGTGGCGGAGTGAATGAGTCATTTGCTCCAGGGGATTTGATGCTGATCACGGACCATATCAATTTTACTGGCACAAACCCTTTGATCGGACCAAATGAAGAGGACATGGGCCCTCGTTTCCCTGATATGAGTCAAGCCTATTCAAAAACTTACTGTCAGGCAGCAAAAGATGCAGCTGAAAAATTAGGCTTAGCACTTAAAGAAGGTGTGTACATGGGCTATTCTGGGCCTACGTATGAAACACCGGCTGAGATCCGTATGTCACGAATGATGGGGGCTGATGCAGTAGGGATGTCGACTGTTCCTGAAGTGATCGTCGCCGCTCATAGCGGATTGAAAGTACTTGGGATTTCTTGCATCACCAATCTGGCTGCGGGGATGCAGGCAAACTTGAACCATGAAGAAGTCGTAGAGACGACACAGCGCGTCAAGCAGTCGTTCAAATCGTTAATCAAAGAAACGTTGACATTATTATAACGTCAAGAGGAGGAGAAAACATAGATGAGTGTGCATATTGAAGCAAAGCAAGGAGAGATTGCTGACAAGATTTTACTTCCAGGAGATCCGCTACGTGCAAAATATATTGCTGAAACTTTTTTGGAAAATCCTGTCTGTTACAATCAAGTAAGAGGGATGCTGGGATTCACAGGTGAGTACAAAGGTGTGAGAGTATCTGTACAAGGGACCGGAATGGGGATGCCGTCTGCAACGATCTATGCGCATGAGTTGATCCAATCTTATGGCGTGAAAAAATTGATTCGTGTAGGGACATGCGGAGCATTGTCAAAGGATGTCCATGTTCGGGATCTGGTCCTTGCCCAAGGTGCAGCGACTAGTTCTTCGATGATCGAAAAGAATTTCCAGACCTTCCATTTTCCGCCAATCAGTGATTTTGATTTGTTGCTGAAAGCCTACGAAATCGCAAAGGAAAAAGGATACACGACCCATGTGGGAAATGTTCTTTCCGAAGACTCTTTTTATAAAGATGATCTGACAGAAACATTCAAGCTGGCAGATCTAGGTGTCTTAGGTGTTGAGATGGAAGCTGCGGCTCTATATTATCTAGGTGCGAAATATCAGGTACAAACACTGGGCATCATGACAGTCAGTGATCATCTGATCACAGGAGAAGAAACGACCGCAGAGGAACGGCAGTCGACATTCAATGAAATGATCGAGGTCGGCTTGGAAACAGCTATCGCTGAATAATAAAAGCAAAAAGGAACCGCAAGGAACAGCTTGAAGCTGTTCCTTGCGGTTCCTTTTTTATGGTGCTTATTATAGATAGTATTTTTTAGCAACTGTCAAATCATCGTTTAATTCATAAACAAGTGGTTGACCTGTTGGGATTTCAAGATCCATGATATCGTCATCAGAGATGCCTTCGATATGTTTTGCTAATGCACGTAATGAGTTACCGTGTGCAGCAACTAGAACAGTTTTGTTGTCTAGTAGTGCAGGAGCAATTTCATCTTGCCAGAATGGCAAAGCGCGTTCCAAAGTAACTTTTAAGTTTTCGCCACCAGGGATATCGCGTTTGTCTAACATTGCATAACGACGATCGTTTGCTGCAGAACCTTCGTCACTTTCGTCCATCAATGGAGGAAGAGTGTCGTATGAACGACGCCAGATGTGTACTTGTTCGTCGCCGTATTTTTCAGCAGTTTCTTTTTTGTTCAAGCCTTGCAATTTACCGTAGTGACGTTCGTTCAAGCGCCATGATTTGATTTGTGGTACCCAAAGTTGGTCTGAGTATTCTAAAATCAGGTTACATGTTTTGATTGCACGTGTTAAAACAGAAGTGTAGGCAACATCAAATTCGATTCCAGCTTCTTTGATTTTGCGTCCGCCTTCTTTTGCTTCTTCGATTCCTTCTGGTGCTAAGTTAACGTCCGCCCAACCAGTAAATTGGTTCAATGCGTTCCATTCACTAAGACCGTGACGAGAAAAAACTAATTTTGGCATGTTTAGCTCTCCTTTAAGATAAGTTGAATTTCTGAAATTTTCAGTTCTGCTTTATTGTACAATTTTTTGAAGGAGATTTCCATCGAAAATTTGGATAAGATTCTGTGAGTGCAAGAGTGAGAGGAATAAAAAAACGAACAGCACTTGCAGGCCGTTCGTTTTTTTGGAATCAGATACATAATTGCTCGATATCTTTTTCAGGTAAATTGATATATTTATAACAGGTCCCGACTGAAACACCACATTTGGAAGAAATAAATTGGATCGTTTCTTTTTTCTCATAATAGAGACGTCGGATTTTTTTGATGGTCTTGGCATCGATTTTTGGTCGACCGCCGATCTTCCCCTTTTTACGAGCTTCATCTAGTCCGACCAATGTCCGTTCCTTGATCAAGGCACATTCCATGTTCGCCAGACCTTCCATTAGTTGGAAATAGATTTTGCCCATTTCGCGGGTATCGATTCCTTCATCAATGCTAACTAAATGCAGCCCGCGGTCTTTGAATAATTGCGTAAGTTCTGTTAATTGCCGTGTGGATTTGCCTAAGCGATGAAGTTGGCAGACAACAAGCGCGTCGCCTTGCTGCATGTTTCCGATAACTGTTTCCAGTTCGATCGTGGCAGAACCAGTATCTTTTACTTCATATGTCTCATGGTAAATTTCTTGACAACCAAAGGCAGATAATTGTTCAACCTGAGTTGTTAAATCAACATCATTTATGGTTGTGCGTGCATAACCAATAATTTTCATGGTGATTCCTTTCTAGCAGTGATTTTCTAACTGAATATAACAGTAAGAATGTAGCATAAAGTGAATAAAAAAGATAGTTTTTTCGCAAATTTCAGCTGTTTATTTCATTTTGTGAAAAAAGGACCCTTTTTTCGTCTAGCTGTGATGCGGGGTTTCTAAAATCTGTGTCCCTGATTCGGAACCGACGATCACTTTTGATACCAGATTCAAGAATAATCCGTGTTCGACTACACCGACTAGTTGATCCAGGTAGGTAGCCAGTTTTTCTGGTTCTTCGATCGTTTCTAAATGCAAGTCGATGATATAATGTCCGCCATCTGTTTTGAGGATCTCACCATCTTCTGTTTTGCGCAAGACAGGTTGGAATTCTTTTTCTTCGAACAGACGAAGCAGCTGTTGTGAACCATAAGGAATGACTTCTACAGGAAGAGGGAACTTTCCTAATTTGTTCACTAGTTTTGTTTCGTCAACGATCCAGATCGTTTTCTTCGAATAAGTAGCAACGATTTTTTCGAAGAGAAGTGCTGCGCCACCGCCTTTGATCCCTTGAAAGTCCGCACTGATTTCATCAGCGCCATCGATCGTCAAGTCGACCTCAGGTACTTCGTCGATACTTTTCAAAGGAATGCCAAGTTTTTCAGCTTGCTCTTTTGTTGCATTGGAAGTAGTGACTCCCGTGATCTTCAAACCTTCTTCTCGCATACGGCGACCGATTTCTTCTACCATATAATAAGCAGTCGAACCGGTGCCGAGACCTACGATCATTCCGTCCTCTACGAATTTTGCCGCTTCAATACCAGCCAATTGTTTTAAATTCATTTTTTGCCTCCACTTTTTTGAGTTTGAGCTCCGTGCTTTCCCTGCTATTTTATCGTTATTTACAGAAAAAAGATACCTTTCTTTCCAGGTAAATTCAGGTTTTTGCAAAAAAAACACAACACTGGTTGACATGCTTTTTCATTCGTGATATTCTAACGAAGGTGCTTTATCTACAGGTTTCTGTGAAGAAACGTGCTGACTGTTTTTCAAAGCATATTTGATAAGATGCAGACATTGCATTTATTTTTTATCGCAAAAAAAGAACCACCTGGATGTGTGGAACTAGACGCAAATCGTGGGAAGGAGGAACAAGGAATGCCTACAATTAACCAATTAGTACGTAAACCTCGTAAATCAAAGGTGGAAAAATCTAATTCACCTGCTTTGAACAAAGGATATAACAGCTTTAAGAAAACTCAAACTAACGTAAACTCACCTCAAAAACGTGGGGTTGCAACTCGTGTGGGTACAATGACACCTAAAAAACCGAACTCAGCTTTACGTAAATATGCACGTGTTCGTTTGTCAAACTTAATTGAAGTTACTGCTTATATCCCAGGGATTGGTCATAACTTACAAGAACACAGTGTCGTATTATTACGCGGTGGACGTGTAAAAGACTTACCAGGGGTACGTTACCACATCGTTCGTGGTGCACTAGATACTGCTGGTGTTAACGACCGTAAACAAAGCCGTTCTAAATACGGTACTAAAAAACCTAAAGCTTAATTTTAATTATTCAAGCAAATGAATTTTACTTCTATATTATAGAAGTAACTACTATGAACAATATTTCGGAAGGAGGAGTTACGGATGCCACGTAAAGGTCCTGTTGCAAAACGTGATGTTTTACCAGATCCTATTTATAACTCAAAATTAGTAACTCGCTTGATCAACCGTGTGATGGTTGACGGAAAACGCGGGATTGCAGCTAACATTATCTATAATGCCTTTGACTTGATCAAAGAATCTACAGGTAACGATCCATTAGAAGTGTTTGAACAAGCAATGAAAAACGTTCAACCTGTTCTTGAAGTTAAAGCACGTCGTGTTGGGGGTTCAAACTATCAAGTACCAGTTGAAGTTCGCCCTGAACGCCGTGTGACTTTAGGTCTTCGTTGGGTAGTAAACTACGCTCGCTTGCGCGGTGAACACACAATGGAAGAACGCTTAGCAAAAGAAATCATGGATGCTGCAAACAACACAGGTGCTTCTGTTAAAAAACGTGAAGACACTCATAAAATGGCTGATGCCAACCGTGCGTTTGCTCACTATCGCTGGTAAGATTCTCTCTGTTTGGTCGGCTTTCAGCCGGCCTCAGATAGCGTCCTTATATTTAGCAACTAGATAGTAAAGAGAGGAGAAACAAGGAGAATGACCAGAGAATTTTCTTTACACAACACTCGTAATATCGGTATCATGGCCCACATCGATGCTGGTAAAACGACTGCTACCGAACGTATCTTGTACTATACTGGTAAAATCCATAAAATTGGTGAAACTCATGAAGGAGCTTCACAAATGGACTGGATGGAACAAGAACAAGAACGTGGTATTACGATCACTTCTGCTGCGACTACAGCACAATGGAAGGGTCACCGTATCAACATCATCGACACGCCAGGGCACGTAGACTTCACTGTTGAAGTTGAACGTTCATTGCGTGTACTTGATGGTGCTGTAACTGTTCTTGATGCTCAATCAGGTGTAGAACCTCAAACTGAAACAGTTTGGCGTCAAGCAACAACTTATGGTGTACCTCGTATCGTATTTGCAAACAAAATGGATAAGATCGGTGCTGATTTCTTATATTCAGTATCAACTTTACATGACCGTCTGCAAGCAAACGCTCACCCAATCCAATTGCCAATTGGTGCGGAAGACGACTTTACAGGAATTATCGACCTTGTAACAATGAAGGCTGAAATGTATACGAACGATCTTGGAACAGAGATCGAAGAAACAGAAATTCCTGAAGAATATCGCGAATTAGCTGAAGAATGGCGCGAAAAATTAGTAGAAGCTGTTGCTGAAACTGATGAAGAACTTACTTTGAAATACTTAGAAGGTGAAGAAATCACTGAAGCTGAGTTAAAAGAAGGTATCCGCCGCGCAACAGTCAATGTTGAATTCTACCCAGTACTTTGCGGTTCAGCATTCAAGAACAAAGGGGTTCAATTATTATTGGACGCAGTTCTTGACTACTTGCCATCACCATTAGATATCCCAGCTATCAAAGGGATTGACCCTAAAACTGACGAAGAAGTAGAACGTCCAGCAGACGACAGCGCTCCTTTCTCAGCTTTAGCATTTAAAGTTATGACTGACCCATTCGTAGGTCGTTTGACTTTCTTCCGTGTGTACTCTGGTGTCTTGAAATCAGGTTCATACGTACAAAACGCAACAAAAGGCAAACGTGAACGTGTCGGCCGTATCTTACAGATGCACGCCAACTCACGTTCAGAAATCTCTGAAGTTTATGCTGGAGATATCGCTGCCGCTGTTGGTTTGAAAGATACAACTACTGGGGACACACTATGTGATGAAAAGAATTTAGTTATTCTTGAATCAATGGAATTCCCAGAACCAGTTATCCAAGTCGCTATTGAACCTAAATCAAAAGCTGACCAAGATAAAATGGGTATCGCTTTGCAAAAACTATCTGAAGAAGATCCTACTTTCCGTGCTGAAACAAACGTGGAAACAGGCGAAACAATCATCGCTGGTATGGGAGAACTTCACTTAGATATCATCGTTGACCGTATGCGTCGCGAATTCAAAGTTGAAGCTAACGTAGGTGCGCCTCAAGTATCTTATCGTGAAACTTTCCGTGCAGGCACTCAAGCTGAAGGTAAGTTTGTACGCCAGTCTGGTGGTAAAGGTCAATACGGTCACGTATGGATCGAATTCACACCAAACGAAGAAGGTGCTGGCTTCGAATTTGAAAATGCGATCGTCGGTGGGGTCGTTCCTCGTGAATACATCCCAGCTGTTGAAACTGGTTTGAAAGATGCTATGGAAAATGGTGTCTTAGCTGGATATCCTTTAGTTGATATCAAAGCAAAACTTTACGACGGTTCATACCACGATGTCGATTCAAATGAAACTGCCTTCCGTGTTGCTGCTTCTATGGCATTGCGTGCAGCAGCTAAGAAAGCAAACCCAGTGATCCTTGAACCAATCATGGCTGTTGAAGTCGTTATCCCTGAAGATTACCTAGGTGATGTTATGGGACATGTTACTGCACGTCGTGGTCGCGTTGAAGGTATGGAAGCACGCGCTGGCGGACAACAAGTTGTTCGTGCGATGGTTCCACTTGCTGAAATGTTTGGTTATGCAACAACACTTCGTTCAGCTACTCAAGGTCGCGGTACGTTTACCATGACATTTGACCACTACGAAGATGTACCAAAATCAGTACAAGAAGAAATCATTAAGAAAAACGGCGGAAAAGCTGAATAATTTCTTAAAACCGGATCGTCTCGTAAAGAGATTATCCAAAGAGACTATATTTTTAATATAGTTTCGTGTAAAATAATTATCGATGATATGGGCATGTGGTATACATTCGTATATCACATACCTATCAGACAAATAAAAAAATTATATTGTATTTTTAGGAGGACATTTTAAAATGGCAAAAGAAAAATTTGACCGTTCTAAACCACACGTTAACATTGGTACTATCGGACACGTTGACCATGGTAAAACAACTTTAACAGCTGCAATCACAACTGTACTATCTAAGAAAAACGGCGGCCAAGCTATGGCTTACGATCAAATCGATGGTGCTCCAGAAGAACGCGAACGCGGAATCACAATCTCAACTGCTCACGTTGAATATGAAACAGACGCACGTCACTACGCTCACGTTGACTGCCCAGGACACGCGGACTACGTTAAAAACATGATCACTGGTGCTGCTCAAATGGACGGAGCTATCTTAGTAGTATCTGCTGCTGATGGCCCTATGCCTCAAACACGTGAACACATCCTATTGTCTCGTCAAGTTGGTGTTCCTTACATCGTTGTATTCTTGAACAAAGTAGACATGGTTGATGACGAAGAATTACTAGAATTAGTTGAAATGGAAGTTCGTGACCTATTAACAGAATACGAATTCCCTGGTGACGATGTTCCTGTAATCGCTGGTTCAGCTTTGAAAGCTCTAGAAGGCGACGCTTCATACGAAGAAAAAATCCTTGAATTGATGGCTGCAGTTGACGAATACATCCCAACTCCAGAACGTGACAACGACAAACCATTCATGATGCCAGTCGAAGACGTATTCTCAATCACTGGTCGTGGTACTGTTGCTACAGGTCGTGTTGAACGTGGACAAGTTCGCGTTGGTGACGAAGTTGAAGTTGTTGGTATTTCTGAAGAAACTTCAAAAACAACAGTTACTGGTGTTGAAATGTTCCGTAAATTGTTAGACTACGCTGAAGCTGGAGACAACATTGGTGCTTTACTACGTGGTGTTGCACGTGAAGACATCCAACGTGGACAAGTTTTAGCTAAACCAGGTACAATCACACCTCATACAAAATTCTCTGCAGAAGTATACGTGTTGACAAAAGAAGAAGGTGGACGTCATACTCCATTCTTCACTAACTACCGTCCACAATTCTACTTCCGTACAACTGACGTAACAGGTGTTGTTGAATTACCAGAAGGAACTGAAATGGTTATGCCTGGCGACAACGTAACAATGGAAGTTGAATTAATCCACCCAATCGCTATCGAAAACGGTACTAAATTCTCAATCCGTGAAGGCGGACGTACAGTTGGTGCCGGTGTCGTTACAGAAATCAAAGCTTAATTGAATTAAGCAAAACTAAGCAACATCTATTCGGACGTAAAAGCTCGGAATGAAGATCTCAGGATCTTTGTTCCGAGCTTTTTTATTGATTGCAGGATCAGGAAAGAAATACAGAAGCATTATAATAGAAGAAACACGAAATAAAAGGGCTCTTTGTCAAATCGGACTGATAAGGTCATCTATGAACATCAAAGTTAGTAAAAGTTACTAGCTTTGATGTTTTTTTATGTGTAGCTGATTAACCCGTTGATTAGAAAAATCCGCAAGCGCATAT
>NZ_JAAKDW010000014.1 GCF_011038845.1 Enterococcus sp. ZJ1622 | reverse complement strand
ATGCGCTTGCGGATTTTTCTAATCAACGGGTTAATCAGCTACACATAAAAAAACATCAAAGCTAGTAACTTTTACTAACTTTGATGTTCATAGATGACCTTATCAGTCCGATTTGACAAAGAGCCACAAAAGGACGGAACGAATGAACGTCCCGTCCTTGCTTTTTGTTACGTATTACTGTCGTCCATTCTTACTTGTTGACAGTGATCTCAATGATGGAATCTCCTGGTATCTGCGGTGGGATCGACATGGTCATCACTGGCATTTTCACTAGTGTAAAAGTGATTTCGACTCCTGATTTCAAAGCGTCGGCACCCTCTCTGATCTGTTCGGGGGCTGCGTTCAAAAGCACGCCGTCATTACTGAAAGAAGTCCCGATATTTGCCGGATCTTCTTTTGATTTGACACCTGTTACTTTTATTTGGATCGTCTCTTCTTCTGCTTCCACTTTTGTGATGCTTTCGATCGTTCCAGTAAATACACTTTGACTTTCAGCCGGTGAACTGCTTGTTTCCATCACCTGTCCTGCATCGATCGAATCGATCGATCCTGTATCGTTTTCTGAGTTGCCGCAGCCTGCAAGAACGAAAAGTACCCCTGCAGCAGCCAAACAAGAAAAAATAGCCTTCATATAACATCCTCCGTGTAAGTTTTTGCACTACTTATTTCGGTGTATATCATTTGGTTATTTTACATTTTCAAGCGATAGAGTGCTTATCATTTTGCACGATCTATCTTCATAACAAAGCTTTCGTGAATTTTGCCTGGATATTCTCTCGTTTGCGAGAAACGTGCCTTGACCGTCACTGCGACCCTATCCCCTTCTTGTAAACGTAAAGCAGCAACATCCGCTAGCTTTTTCGTAATCAAAGAGATAGTTGTCTCACATTCCCCATGAAACTTTACTGTATCGGGTGCTTCTTTTATAGTTTTCAGATGGTGGAAGATGGCTGAACCGCTCGGATGAATTGATTTCACTGTTGCTTCGATGATCGTGTATTCATCTTCAGCCAATTCATCTATTTGCTCATTCACCGTTTCTTTTTCCATGTCTGTCACATCTGAATCGACTGTGCTGGAACAGCCAAATAGAAAAAGCAATGTGCTAGCAGTTAACAAGTACAAGGTTATTTTTTTCACTCCGTCTCTCCTTATCAAGATCAGCCATTGCGACGGTTGCGCCCTGTCATTTCAATCTCTTTGGTCAAATAGCGGATTCGTTCCATGATCCGTTTTGCTTTCAATGGTTCTTCGTCTCCGCGCTGTGTCACGGCCAAATGCTGCTCTAATTCATCCATGGTGAAATTTGATGAAAAGAAGGTCGGCAATTGTTCTTGCATCCTATATTGTAAGATAACGCCGAATACTTCATCACGTATCCAACTGCTCATCGCATCTGCTCCGATATCATCCATCATCAAAATAGGCGAACGTTTTACCGCATCAAGTTTTTCAGCCACCTGATCTTTTCCGATCGCTTGCTTCATCTCAACAGCGAATGTCGGGAAGTGGACCAGAGTCGTCGTGAATCCAGCAATTGCAAGTTCACGTGCCGTAGCGCCAAGAAGATAGGTTTTTCCGATGCCGAAGCTCCCTACTAGGTAGAGTCCCTTATGATACCCTTTCGGATCCGCTGTATACTGCTCGACAAAATCCAATGCCTCTAAACTAGCGTACCCGCGTCCATCGGTTCGTTCGAAATTCTCGAATGAGGCCGATTGGATATCTTTCGGCATGTCCATCGCCTTCACTCGACTTCTGATCTCTTCTTGTTTCTGGCGAGCCAGCAATGCTTCAGTCGGTACATAAGTGACGTCCACATAATGGAAATTCAATGTTAATTTCGGTTCATAGCCTGGTGCGATCATCGTAGGATCGTTTCGTTGATATTTCCGTTTTTCCTGCACGAATTCATATAATTTCGCGTAGCTTTTTTCGATGTCTGCTTGTGTCAATTCTTCACGATGTGCAGCAAGAAAGGTTTGAACATCCGTATCATCCAAGACTTCAGCGATCATTTCAGCATACTTCTCCTGATAGTCTCGTCTGCTGATGATTTTTTTTAATTCTTTTCCTACGTCTTCCATCAGCTGTCACCCTCCTTTTTTGCAAGGTATTCTTTAAAGCGCCGGTCGATCTCTGCTTTTTTCTCGCTGCTGATCTGAGTTTCATCTTTTGGCTGGTTCACCCAGTCAGGCAGCTTTTCCCGCCGGACCTTCCGTCGATTCGCTGGATAATTTTGCTGTTTGTTTTGCTTCGTTTGTTTTGCTTCACTGCTGATCTTTCGTATATGCTGGATTGCTTCTTCAGCTGTCGTGATCTTCTTTTGTGCCCATTCATTTGCGATTGCATTGGCATAGGAAGCCGTCAGACTAGCGCGATCCTGGATAACCAGTACGTAGTTCAGCAATATGTTGATCACGCTGTTCGAAAGGCCGGATTGCGAGATGAGATCTTGCATCAGCCAGCTCTCCTGTTTCGAGACATACCCGCCTTTTTCTCTTTTTATTGCTTCCAAATATTTCATTGGCGGGATGCTTTGTGCCTCCTTGATCAGTTGGACCGCTGCATTAGGAAGTGGTTCTTTTGTCTGTATCACTACTTCCGGTTTGTCTTCTATCTGTTTCTCCTTGGCTTGAGGCCTTGACGTCCGATTCAGTGCCAGCACGATTTTCTGCATCTCTTTGATAGAGACTTTTTCTTCCGTAAAATCATACGCTTGAACGATCAGATCACCTAGTGTCAATTCATCGAATCCATAGAGCTGATGATACATGTCGATTTGATCGACCACTTGCTTTTCGAGTTTTGCGATGTGTTTTTTTTCAAGCCAGTCAGTCAAAAACTGCCAGTCGATCGCCGAACGGTTTTCAAGCAGCGGTTTCTTGGCAGCCTTCGCAAATGTGTCAGCTAGTGATTCGATTTTCTTTTGATCTGCCGCATAGGCATCCTCACTGAAACGATAGACTTCTAGGAATTTTTTGGTTACTTTCCGATAGCCTTCGCCAGAGAATGTTTTAGGTTCGAACAATCGGACCAGTTGATTGAAGCGGCGTTCACCAACTTTTTCCAGCAATAAGAAGGCTAAAACAGAATCTTTGAAAAATTCCTGCGGCGCGATAGGTTCTAACAACTCATAGATAAAGCAAGAGCCTAAACTCGGATCTTCTTTGTAATAGACCTCCAACAAGCCGATCCCTTCCAGTTTTTTTCGCGCTTCATAAAATTGTGGTATCCCACAGTTTAGACTGCTCAGAAGATCTGCATGGAGTCCTTCTGGTCCTTGTCCTGTTTCTTGCGAGACTTCTGTTAAAAGCGTGAAATAGATACTCAAGGCTTCTCCGCCAATCAGTGGCTGGTACAGATAGAGCAAAGCTGATCGGCTTTCTTCTTTCAACGGACCAGCTTTTCTTCCTTGGTAAATATTTTTCGGCTGAAGCTCTTTCCAAGCATTTTCCAAGGAAATGCCCCCTTTTACTTCTCAATTCTTACTTATGACTGATTAATCGTTCTTATCATTTTCTTTCGTTGTTTCTTTGTTGTTTTCTTTTGCCTTATCAACAATTTCCTGTAATTCTTTCAGAAAAACAGACATATCTTTGAATTGCCGGTAGACACTTGCGAAACGTATATAAGCGATCTCATCAAGATCGACTAGGTCTTCCATCACATATTCGCCGATCAGATTTGTCGATACTTCATTCTCTCCTAAGCTGCGGACACGGTTCTCCACATGATTGACGATCTGTTCCATTTGTTCCATTGCAACAGGTCTTTTTTCTGCAGAACGGATCAGCCCTCTCAGGATCTTGTCTCGATTGAACTCTTCACGTTCGCCGTTCTTTTTGATGACCAGCAGCGGTGCGGCTTCGATCCGTTCAAATGTTGTGAAACGGAAAGAACAATTCTCGCATTCGCGACGGCGGCGGATCGCCCGTCCGTCATCTGCTTGCCGGCTGTCGATTACTCTGGAATTATTGTGTTGACATCTCGGACATCTCATTTGGTTTCACCTCTTGCATGACTGTATTTATCTAAGGAATGCTTTCTTCTTTACAACTAGTTGTATTATAACACGAAACAAATGTGAAACGCGACTGTCCAAGCTAAAAAAAGCACGAATATAAGAACATTTTTTTCTGCTTTTGTGCGTAAAAAGTTCAAAAAAGCAAATCGGGACAGCCGAGGCAATACAAATACATATCTTTTTCTTGAAAAAACTGCTTTTTACCAAGCAAAAAAAGGCAAGGACAGATTTGTCCCTACCTCTCATGCTTGAAGCTATTTTCGTTCCAGCACTGTGTCTACAGCTTTTCTTCGATCCCAGTATAATGCTTCATCCGCTGCTCTTCGATTTTTTGCTGATCGGGGATATGCTCATCTTCGGGAAGAGGCGTTTTTGATCGATCAGGCTGGTCTTTTTTGCGCTCTTGTGTCAGATCCTGCGTTTTCGCTTCTTTTTCTGCCTGCTGGTCTTCAAGTTCATCGATACGTGCTTGATATTGCGCTGCTTTTTCTTCTGCGGCTTCTGTTTGTGCACGACCTTCATCTTTCAGCTCTTCTTTGTTAAGAATCTCGCCAAGTTTCTCTTTTGCCGTTCCTAAAACTTTGTCTTTCTGGTTCTTAATCGTTCCCATCGCTATCCCTCCCTTTTCTATAATCTTAGCATAGCAAAGTCCGCGGATATACTCAAAGAAAGCGATCGAAGAAGGCAAAAAGCCACTTTTCGACTTGAGTCGTCAGATGTTCTTTCGTGCCATTATTATCGAATACGATATCAGCTAACTGCTTTTTCTTTTCCACGGAAAGCTGACTTGCGATTCGTTGCTTTGCTTCTTTTTCGGTCAACTGGTTTCGTGCCATCAACCGCTCAATCTGTACTGCCTCCGTTGTATAGACGACCGCAACCGCGTCCATATAACGATCGTAGTGCCCTTCGTAGAGCAGAGGGATATCCACGACCACTAAAGAAGAAACTTCACGTTGACGATTGATCTGTTCTTTTATACGTGTACGGATGAACGGGTCAAGCAGCTGATCCAATCGATGCCGGTCTTCTTCAGACGAGAAGATAATGTTCCCCAGCTTTTTCCGATCGAGCTGACCGTCTTCTTGCAACATTTCTTTGCCAAATTCTTTCACGATCGCAGCAAGTCCCGGTGTTTGAGGAGCCACTGCTTCTCGAGCGATGAGATCGCCGTCGATGATCGGGATACCGTGCTTTTGAAATACAACAGCAACTGTACTTTTTCCAGTGGCGATCCCGCCGGTCAATCCTAGTACGTATCCTTTTTTGGTATTCTCAACTGCTGGCAATTTGGACAATAGTGAGTCCCCCTTTGCGCTACTTTCGTCTTGATGATTGGTGTACCACAACGGATGCATGGCTTTCCAGTTTGCTGATACACATGCAATGCTACTTGGAAACCACCTGATTCGCCTAATGCATTCAAATAGCTTCGGATCGTCGTTCCGCCTGCTTCAATCGCACGAGACAATACATCGATGATCGAAAGTCTCAAACGCTCGACTTCTTTTGGTCGCAACGTATTCGCTGGCTGTTCAGGATGGATCTTCGCTTCCCAAAGTGCTTCATCCACATAAATATTGCCTAGACCTGTCACTAAACGCTGATCCAGCAGCAGCGGCTTGATCGCTTTATGCGACTTTTTCAACCCTGCTTCGAATACATCAAGAGTAAAATATTCCGGTAAGGGCTCAGGCCCTAATTTCATGATCCCTCGGTACGTATCACTTGCACCCTTCTCGACGATCGTCATGCGCCCGAATTTCCGTACGTCGTTATAACGCAGCTGGCTTCCGTCTTCAAAAAAGAAAATCACATGCGTGTGTTTGTCGATTGGTTCGTTTTTTTCAGTAAATTGATATTTCCCTTCCATACGCAAATGAGAGATCAATTCATAGTGGCTCAAGTGGAAAATCAAGAATTTGCCTCTTCGTCCAATTGATTCAATCGTCTCGCCGACTAAGGAAGCTTCAAAGATCGGCGCTTCTGGCTGCTCAATGATTTTTGGCCATAACACTTGTACTTTCTGGATCGTTTTTCCGGACACTAGTCGTTCTAATCCTTTACGGACCGTTTCTACTTCTGGTAATTCTGGCATTTCTTTTTCTTCACCTTCAATTTTGCTGATTTCTTCTATCTGATGATTCCTCTGATTATTTAGCTTCGTACCATGTCTTTCCCCAACTGCTATCTGTTACTAGCGGTACATGTAGGGAAACTGCATTCTCCATTACTTCGCTGACTAATTTATCCAAAGTCTCCAATTCATTTTCGGGGACTTCAAAAACAAGTTCATCGTGGACTTGAAGAAGCATTGTAGCTTTAAGTCCTTCTGCTTTCAATCGCTTGTCCAATTCGATCATAGCGATTTTCAGGATATCCGCTGCGCTTCCTTGGATCGGTGTATTGATTGCTGTTCTCTCTGCAAAGGAACGGATGTTATAATTTCTTGAATTGATATCTGGCAAATAGCGACGTCGATGATACAAGGTTTCAACGAATCCTTGCTCTTTCGCTTCTCTTACGATACGTTCCATGTATTCTTTCACACCTGGATATTTTTCAAAGTAGGTATCGATATATTGTTGGGCTGCTTTCCTACTGATCCCTAGATTTTGGGAAAGGCCGTAGTCGGATATCCCATAGACGATCCCGAAGTTCACTGCTTTTGCCTGTCGGCGCATGTTCGGTGTGACATCTTCCGGTTTTTCGATCCCGAATACACGCATGGCTGTACTTGCATGGATATCCTGTCCTTCTAAGAAAGCGGCTTTCAGATGTTCATCGTTCGAGATATGGGCTAAAACGCGCAACTCGATTTGTGAATAATCCGAAGAATAAATCAGCCAGTCTTTTTCTCTTGGGACAAAGGCTTGTCGGATTTTCTTTCCTTCTTCCAGTCGGATCGGGATATTTTGCAAGTTAGGATCGACAGAGCTTAGGCGACCTGTTTGCGTCAAAGTCTGAACGTAGCGGGTGTGCACTTTGCCATCAGATTGGATGACTTTCAGCAGACCTTCCACATAAGTCGACTGGATTTTGGCAATCTGACGATAGGTCAGGATATCTTCGACGATCGGTGCCTGTTCTCTAAGCTGCTCTAGCACATCGACGGCAGTCGAGTAGCCGGTTTTTGTTTTTTTGATGACAGGCAGCCCCATTTTTTCAAAAAGGACGACACCTAATTGTTTTGGCGAATTCAAATTGAATTCTTCTCCGGCTTCTTCATAGATCTTCTCTTCGATCTCTCGTAACCGATCAGAAAATTCGATCTTCATTTCCTGTAATCGTGCAGCATCTACTTTGATCCCACTGATCTCCATCTCTGCGAGGATGATCGAAAGAGGCAGTTCCATCTTGTGGAATAGATCCGCTTGGTTCTTTTCTTCCAGTTCGTGCGTCAATTTGGGTGTCAATACATTGATAGCCGCTACTTTACGGGCTAAGTGTGCAAAAAAGACCTCTTGATCTTCCGGCAATCCTTTTTTAGCTCCTTTTCCATATACGGCTTCATCTGTCTGGATCTCATGATAGCCGTAGTGTACGGCAATTCCTTCGATGTCACTGCTTTTTTCGTTAGTATCGAGCAGATAAGCACCTAATAGCACGTCAAAATCGATGCCTTTGGTTTTTGCAGTATACCGATTCAACGCGACATAAGTGCGTTTCGCATCATAGACTTTTTTCAGACGAGTAGCATCGGTCAGCCAGTCATGGAATGCTTTGTTTTCAAAAATAGACAGGTCATCCGTAACATAGATCTTTTCTTTCGAGCCCCAAGCGATCCCGACGATCTCTTCTGTATGATAATTGTCGCCTAGCATCTCTACATACAAAGCCATGTCTGTCGTGAACATCTCTTCCTTGTATTCGTTGACCACTTCGAAGAGGATATCTTCCATTTGTGTTTCTTCTTCTACGACATTCAATTTGGATAAGAACTGATTGAAATCCATTTCTTTGTAGAAAGGCACTAGTTTTTCCAGATTTTTCCCTTCATACTTCAGGGAATCGATGGAGACTTCTACTGGCGCTGCGGTATTGATAGTGGCTAACTGTTTGGACAAAAAAGCCTGTTCTTTGTCATTGATCAGGTTTTCCTTCATTTTACTTTGTTTCATTTCATCGATATGCTCATAGATTCCTTCAACAGAGCCATATTGCTTCAATAGTTTGATCGCTGTTTTCTCACCGATTTTTGTCACACCAGGAATGTTGTCAGAAGCATCACCAGCTAATCCTTTCATGTCGATGATCTGTTTTGGTGACAAGCCGTCATATTTTTCTGCGACATGTTCTGGTGTGTAGCTTTCGATATCACTGACGCCTTTTACTGTAATATCGACTTTGATCTCATTGCTAGCTAATTGTGTCAAATCCCGGTCACCAGAAAGCACCACGACATCGAATTTTTCTTTATCTACCGTCTCTGCCAGTGTTCCGATGATATCATCTGCTTCGTAATTCGGCAGTTCATAATACTGGACACCCAAACCTGTAAGCAGCTCTCGGATATAAGGCATTTGTTCTTTGAATTCGCCAGGTGTTTTCGATCTACCGCCTTTGTATTCTGCATACATCTCTGTCCGGAAAGTCGTCTTCCCGGCATCAAAGGCAACTAACACATGTGTCGGCTGTTCTTTTTGCATGACGTTTTCGAACATCGTATTGAATGCGTAGATCGCATTAGTATGAAGACCATTCCTGTTTTTGAATCGTTCAAGCGAATTGTGCAGTGCGAAGAACGCTCGAAAAGCCACACTGTTCCCGTCAACGAGTAATAATTTATTTTTTGTCATCTGCTTAACTCCTTACTGTAAAGTTCTTATTCATTCTAACAAAGAATCATTCGGAATGCGAAAAGAAAAAGCGGGGCCGCACCAAATATTTTGGCGCAGCCCCTTTAAGAAAAACATTTTCTTTTTTATTAATTGTTCCGTCCGAAGATTCTCAGGAAAGCTAGGAACAAGTTGATGAAATCCAGATACAGCTGTAAAGCCATGAAAACAGCTATCCCGTTATGTGCTGTTCCATTTGTCTGCACATAGATATTTCGAATATTTTGGTTATCATAAGCAGTGATCCCTGAAAAGATCAGGACAAGCAGCAACGAAATGAACAATTCGACTGCACTGCTTCTCAAAATGAATATGTTCAAGAACATAGCGATGATGACACCGATCAATGCGGCCAAACCAGCTCGTCCGATCCCGCTAAGATCGCGTTTCGTCGTAGCGCCGACCACAGCCATCCCCATGAATGTCAAGGTTGCCGTGATAAAGGCTTCGGTGACCGTACCAATATCATAATAAGCAAGAGTGACTGCCAATGTTAGACCATTCAGTAAGGAATAAGCGATGAATCCGCCGATCGCAAGGCTAGGATTTTTTTGTGCTTTTACGCCTAAAACCATGACTAAGATCAATTCAACGATCCATAGACCCATAAAACCTAGCGGGAAGTTGTTGATAAACGTTGCGACTTGCACTGGGAATACTTGTAATGCCAAGTAAGAAGTGATCGCACTCAATCCTAGTCCTAACCCTAGGAATCCATAGATCTTTGCGTAAAAACGATTGATACCAGATATCGATGTTGTTTGATTATTCATTTAATTCACCTTCACTTTCAAATGCTAATTCCAACTCAGGAGCTTGTGGCGGCTGTACCATGACTACTGCATCCAGCACACGATTTTCTTCGCTGTTCGATGCTTCCACGGAAATCGTCACTACATCCTTCATTTTGTCTACTTTTATGACCTCAAACTGAAAAGTCAGTGTTTCGTAATGGAAAACCGGTTCGATAAAATTCACGGAAAAGTTTACGACGTGAGAGCCTGGTCCAGGAAGATGCTTCGATACTGCACTTGTGATGATCCCCATCAACATGACAGACGGCACGATTGGCTGATGATACTCTGTTTTCTGTGCAAAATCATGCTGGATATATAATGGATTAGCGTCATTCGTCAGTCCTAAATAAAGCAGCAGCTGGTTGTCTTCGATCGATTCTGTCAGAGACAACGAGTCGCCTTCCTCGATTTCATTGATTGTTTTTCCTAATTTTCGCGGCTTACCTATGTTCAAGATAGAAACCCTCCAGTTTATTTTTAATCATTATTCATTGTACCAAAAGAAGCGGAAAAGGCAAGCTTGATTCCCCTGATTTTAGACAATCCTATGTTTTTGAAAAAAAGATGTGACAGAAATAGTCAGCACCATTTATTCGAAAAAAAGGAGCGTGACAAAATATTCGTCACTCCCCCCTCTTTCTTTTATTAGAACCTGTATCTTATAGATTACAATACATTTTTCGTCGTACTGCTCAATAATTTTTCATATGCTTGTTCAAATTTCTGTACATCTCCGGCTCCCATGAAGATCATTACAGCATCATGGTAGTCAAGTAATGGAGACACGTTGTTTTCTTTGATGACTTCGCCGCCTTTTTTGATCTTGTCGCCAAGGTCTTCGATTTTTACGTTACCTTGTTCTTCACGAGCAGAACCAAAGATATCACACAGATAGACTTTATCAGCTAGATCAAGTGCTTCTGCAAAGTCGTCCATCAAAGCAATCGTACGCGTGAATGTATGTGGCTGGAACACGGCGATGATTTCTTTATCAGGATATTTTTGACGGGCGCCATCGATCGTTGCTTTGATTTCTGCTGGATGGTGCGCATAATCGTCCACGACGGTCATATCTGCGACGATCTTTTCGCTGAAGCGGCGTTTTACTCCTGGGAATGTCAGCATTTCTTCTGCCACTTCCTGAAGATCCAGTTTTTCGAAATACGCCACAGCGATTACGCCAAGTGCATTCAAGATATTATGTTTTCCAAAAGCCGGAACAGCGAAATGTCCCACAAATTCATCATCATGGTAGACATCAAAAGCAGAACCTGTCGTCGTGCGTTCGATATTACGTGCTTGGATGTCATCATTTTCTGTCACACCGTAATAGTAGATCGGTACATCTGCTTCCAGTTTTCTCAAGTATTCGTCATCACCGTAGGCAAAAATGGCTTTTTTGACTTGAGTAGCCATCGTTTGAAAAGCAGTGAAGACATCATCGATGCTCGTATAGTAATCAGGATGGTCAAAATCGATATTCGTCATGATCGCATAGTCAGGCGAATAAGCTAAAAAGTGACGACGGTATTCGCAGGCTTCGAATGAAAAGAATTCTGCTTGCGGATCGCCATGACCTGTACCATCACCGATCAGATAACTTGTCGGACGAACGCCGCTCAATACGTGAGAAAGCAAGCCTGTCGTACTTGTTTTTCCGTGAGAACCTGTCACAGCGATGCTTGTATAGTCTTCGATAAAGTCAGCAATGAAGTCGTGATAACGAACGACTTCCAGCCCAAGTTCTTTCGCTCTTTGGATCTCTTCGTGCGTATCAGGAAATGCATTTCCTGCAATAATTGTCATACCTGGTTTTACATTGTCTGCATTAAAAGGCAAAATCGTTATGTTTGCTTTTTCTAGATCACGTTGTGTAAAGAAATATTTTTCAATGTCTGATCCTTGAACTTTCAAGCCTTGTTCATGTAGGACAAGTGCCAAGGAACTCATTCCTGAACCTTTGATACCAACAAAATGATACAATTTATTTTGATTTTCCATTTGAATCCTCTTCTCTTATCTAGCGTCCATTACATTCAACACGCTCCCCATTATCTTATAAACGCTAAAAAATTTCAACCAAATTTATTCGAAAGGCGTTATCTGTCATAAAAGATCTCTTTTATGCCCGGGAGAAATGCTGCGTCGTTGCTTGGAGACGCTGGTAAGCAGACCAGACTTCTTCTGGTATCTCGACATGCGGGATGAATCCTTTTCCTTTGGGACCATAGCCGTTTTCGTCGTCCTTCAACCGGATCATCTCGCCTAGCACCAAGGCTTGGAAATATTCCTTCGTCCATTGATGATTCAGTTCGCTGTCAGAAAAAAGGAAATCCTCTGTCACTTGGGTGATCTCAGGGATGAAAGGCACAGCATTCGTAAAGGTGACTTCTTCTTGTTCCCAGACCTTTTCGAAAGTCGCTTTGGTCCTTCGCTGCAATGTCGGATCGTTCATCAATAAGATATCCGAAGGGAGTGTCTTGCAAGAACGAAGGATTTCCAATGAGAATGCCGCATTTTCTCCTGAATTGGTGGATTGCTTTTCTAACAGGACGACATCTTCTGGCAACTGATATTTTTCTTTCAGATAAAGATAACACATCTCGCTTTCACTTAATCCGTCTTCGAAATGATACCCTTGTTTTGCGAAATTCTCCACGAGGAATTTTGTCGCGTGTCCCACACCACCGACAAAAAACAGCTGCTGGACTTGTCCATTCAAATATAATTCTGCTGCTTTGTCCGCAAGTATCGGTAAACAGTTCCCCGCCAAGATCAATAACGGCGCGTCCAACTGGTCAAACGTCTGACTTCCAGCATCTGCTAAAAAGGACAGAAGAAGGTTCCAGTCGTTACGGTTGTCCAAAATGTTTTTTCCTGAAGGCTGTTCCATATCTGTTATTCCTCCTGTTTTTTCAAATCGGTTCTGCTGTCGGATATTTTGTTTCTACCCAGGTCAATTTCCCTCTGCAGCTACCGCAAAGATAACGTGTAGTGTCGAATTTTCGTTTTCGATAGATCAGCGTATGACACTTTTGGCATTGGTAACATTCGACCTTTTTAGGTCGATTTGTCGTTAACGATGGCGCATACCGGATACCGCCTGTGGCTTTCAGGAGATATTTGAAATCTGCATCTCGGTGACGGTATCCCTTTCCCATCAAGTGAAGATGATAATGACACAGCTCATGCTTGATGATTCCTGCAATCGTCTGATCATCTGATTCCGCAAACATCTTCGGGTTGAAGTCCAGATGATGGTCTTCCAGGTGGTAACGTCCGCCTGTCGTCCTCAAACGCGCATTGAAGACTGCTTGATGACAAAAAGGTCTACGGAAACTTTCCAAAGAGATCTTCTCGACTAATTCTTGTAATTCTTCTGGTGTCACTTTTCTTACTCCTCATAAGGTGAAAGCATCGTCAAACTGATTCTGCCTTTTTTTGTATCGACTTGTTCGACCCAAACAGTTACGACATCTCCTACTGAGACGACATCTGTCGGATGTTTGACAAATTTTTTGCTTAGTTTAGAAATGTGGACTAATCCATCTTGCTTCACGCCGATATCGACAAAAGCGCCAAAATCGATCACGTTTCGGACTGTCCCTTTCAGTTCCATTCCTGCTTTCAGATCCTCCATGCTCAATACATCAGAGCGCAACAAAGGTGCAGGCATTTCTTCCCGCATGTCTCTTCCCGGACGAGTCAGGCCTTCCAAGATGTCTGCCAGTGTTTCTTCACCGACATCTAAGCTCTTGGCAAGTTCATGAGCAGAGAGTTTGGCTAATTTCTCTATGGCTGCTTCTGTACCTAATTCTTTTTCAGAAAGAGCATTGGCTTTCAAGATCTCTTTTGCTACTGCATAACTTTCCGGATGTATGCCGGTATTATCCAAGATGTTTTTTCCGCCAGGGACTCTGAGGAACCCGATTGCTTGCTCGTAGGCTTTTGGTCCTAAGCGCGGTACTTTTTTAAGCTGTGTTCTGGCAGTGAATTCGCCGTTTTCTTCGCGGTAGTTGACGATATTTTGTGCAGTCGTTTTATTCAATCCCGAGACATGCTGCAGGAGTTGAGGACTAGCAGTATTCACATCGACGCCAACTTGGTTGACCGCTGTTTCTACTACGAAATCCAGTTGTTCCGCCAAACGTTTTTGTGACACATCATGCTGATATTGACCGACACCGACTGCTTTCGGGTCGATCTTGACTAATTCAGCTAAAGGATCTTGCAAACGTCTTGCAATCGAGACTGCGCTACGTTCTTCGACTTGGAGATTCGGAAATTCTTTGCGGGCAATGTCACTTGCTGAATAAACAGAAGCACCTGCTTCGTTTACGATCGCGTAATAAGCTTTATGATCAGCTGATTTCAATTGTTCCGCCACAAAAAGTTCTGATTCTCGACTCGCTGTCCCATTTCCGATAGCGACCATATCTACTTGATACTGATTGATCAGTTTGACAAAAGCAAGTCCTGCAGCTTCACGTTTTGCTTGAGCAGCTGGCTTGTGAGGGTAGATGACATCGATTGCCAGAACTTTTCCCGTAGCATCGACTACCGCCAGTTTGCAACCCGTTCGATAAGCTGGGTCAAAACCTAAGACGACTTTTCCTTTCAACGGTGGCTGAAGCAGCAGGTTCCGCAGGTTCTCACCGAAGATCGCGATTGCCTGTTCATCCGCTTTTTCCGTCAGTTCGTTCCGAACTTCTCTCTCGATAGCGGGCTGGATGAATCGCTTGTAGCTGTCCTGATACGCTTCTTTGACCACTGAGACAGCAGTGGAATCCGGGTTGGTGATCAGCTGGCGTTCAAGATAGTTCAATACTGTTTCTTCGTCTATCTGGATACTTACTTTTAAGATATCTTCCTTTTCTCCACGATTCGTCGCTAAAATCCTATGAGAGACGATTTTATGGACGGGCTCAGCAAAGTCATAATACATTTCGTACACGCCTTTTTCATCAAGGGACGCGTCTTTCACTGTACTTGCATAAGTTCCTTTATTATAAGCAAAGGAACGAATCCACGTTCTGTATTTTGCTGTGTCGCTTACTTGCTCTGCGATGATTTCATGTGCGCCTGCCAAAGCTTCTGCTGCTGACTTGACTTCTTTTTCTTCATCGATATATTTTGCTGCTTCGACTGTGATCTCACCAGTCGGCATTTGGAGCAGCCATTGTGCGAGAGGCTCTAATCCTTTTTCTTTTGCTATCGTAGCTTTCGTTCTACGTTTTTGTTTATAAGGTCTGTAGAGATCTTCTACCTGTTGCATCTTGACTGCTTGGGCGATCCCGGCTTCCAGTTCCGGCGTTAGTTTTCCTTGTTCATCGATCAAACGGAGGACTTCCGCTTTTCGTTTTTCTAGATTCTCTAAATACGCATAGCGTTCTTCGATTTCACGGATCTGTACTTCGTCTAGGCTGCCGGTCATTTCTTTTCGGTAACGTGCGATGAATGGCACAGTATTCCCTTCATTTAACAACTGAAGGACCGTCGTCAGCTGTTTAGGGCGATAATCAGCCAATTCTTTTTGAACGAGCTGAAGGATCGTCTGGTTTAGATTTTCTGTCATCAAAATGCCTCTTTTCTACTAGAATTGCTTCTTTATTCTACCATACTTTTGTCCCTTCAATAAACAGACTTAGCGGAATAAGAGAAGGTCTTTCCTTGTTTTGTACCTAAAAAAAGAGTTGCGGTCATTCCCGCAACCCCTGTTTCCTTCGCTCAAATCCCTTGCCAAGGTCCTTCATTGTTTTGATATTCGATATCTTGTAAAATACCGTTCTGATCAAAAATGACCCCATGCATCGATCCGCCGAAGACTGCACCCCCATCGATACCTATCTTATGGTCGTTTCTCCACAGATCGGTCGTTTGCATATCCCCATGGAGCATCGGAGTGATCGTGTGACCAAAGACGATCGTTTTCCCTGTATGATTTGCTCCTTCATGAAATGGTTCTCTTATCCAAATGAAATCCCTTGGGCTCGTCTGATGCCAATCTTTTTTCGACAGATCGACACCTGCATGGACAAACAGATAATTGCCCCATTCAAAATACAATGGACGTTCGACGAGGAATTCGATCAGCTCGCTGTATCTCGAACGGATCATCATGGCTATTTCTGTCGGCGAGTATTCTTCTGCTGCTTCTGGGTGAAGCAGACTCTCAAATGTTTCTTTGCCGCCATTTCTTAAATATGGTTCATACCAGTCTTCTGGGGCTTGCAGGAACTGCAAAAAATATTCTTCGTGATTCCCACGCAGATAGACTGCTCCTGTTTCTTTCACCAGTTTCATTCCTAATAAAAAACATTCTTTCGTTTGAGGCCCACGATCATTGAGATCCCCGATCAGCACCAGTTGATGCAATGAAGGATCATATTCACGTACCAATTGTTGGAAAAGGTCGAACTTCCCATGGACATCTCCAATCGCATATACAAGTGTTTTCATCCCGGACACCATCCTTTTTTTCAGTATAACGCAAAGGCTGAGACGTCCGCAATACAAAAACCGATCTAAGCAAAAGCTGCAAGGCGTGAAGCAGCTTCTTCTCTTGTTAGGCCATGTTCTTCTACATAACGATTCTTAGGATGCTGCGCACATGCAGCAGAACAAGACCCCAGATGTTTTTCTTCGTTTTCAAGAGAAGCTAGGATCTGACGGTTACATTCTGGATTGGCACAATTGATGTAACGTTCACAAGGCGTACCGTCAAACCAGTCCCGGCCAACGATCTGTTTATCCACCTGATTGATCTCTACAGCGATCCGTTCGTCGAAAACATACATTTTCCCATCCCACAATTCGCCTTGGACTTCAGGATCTTTCCCGTAAGTAGCGATCCCGCCGTGTAGCTGTCCTACATCTTGGAATCCTTCACGAACGAGCCAGCCGGAAAATTTTTCGCAGCGTATCCCGCCTGTACAGTAAGTCACTACTCGCTTGTCCATAAATTCTTCTTTATGTTCGCGCATCCATTCGGGAAGCTCTCTGAAACTGCGGATTTCTGGACGAACGGCTCCGCGAAAATGTCCCAGATCATATTCATAATCGTTACGAGCATCAATAACAACTGTTTCTTCATCCAAAATCGCTTCTTTGAATTCTTTCGGTGAAAGATAAGCACCGGTCAGCTGGTTCGGATCGACATCTTCTTCAAGCTTCAAGCTGACCAGCTCGGGACGATACCGTACGAACATTTTCTTGAACGCATGTCCTTCACTAGGATCGATTTTGAACATCGTGTCAGCAAAACGCGGATCAGCTTTCATTGCTTCCATGTACGCATTCGTATCCGCAATCGTTCCCGAAAGAGTACCGTTGATCCCTTCTTCTGCTACTAGGATCCGCCCTTTTAAGTTCAGTGACTTGCAATAGGCAAGATGTTCTTTGGCAAATTCCTCTGCATTCTCGATTTTTGTATAATTATAATAAAGCAATACTTGATAATCCATGTTGTTCTTCCTTCCTTCTTTTCATTCCCAAACAGTATAAAGAAGTAGAAACAATTTGACGATTTATTTGCTTGTGTAATGCTACGCATGCGTATGCATTTGGTTTACATAATAATTATATAGTTGATAAAAAAACTCCTTATGCATTTTACTAGAAAATTTCTGTAAAATCATAAGAAGTAACCACAACTTATTCTATACCTGTCACAGCAAAATAATTCCCATCAGGATCAGCAAAATTAAAGACATATTCCTCACCTAATTGCACAAGTTCTCCCATTGTGACTTCTTGGGTCTCCATCTTTTTGTACAGATCGAAAATATCTTCACTGTAGAACATCAGAGACGGCGAGCTTGCAGCAGTTCCAGGTGAATGTTGTTCAATAAACGCGCGGTCATATAAAACAAAAGAAGTTTGAGCATTCTTCCCTATCCCTATTTCAACGACCAATGTGCCATCCATTTCCTGACGATCCAATTCTTCAAAGCCGACAGCTTTCCAAAATGCCGCATTTTTTTCCACATCATCGACATAAAGCATGATTTTCAATTCATTTTTAAACATCTGTTTCCTCCTATAACACTTCATTACGCGAATCGCCATCTAGTTTATCACAGGCGAAATTGAAATGCCATGATTAGACGGCTTTCCCTTGATTAAATGTGTTATTCTGTTTTTATTTTGGCCTTTCCACTTTTCGGAATAAATATATATCCAATAAACAAAGCCAAGCATCACTTGCATGACACTCGGCTCTATCTTGACTATAAAGAACTTATGCACTTACATCGATTACTTTTGAATCATCATTGATGATATCTCTATCTAAATCTTTGATCCGGGCACTCGTTACTACGCCAGCGACCATACTTCCGCTGACATTCGTAGCTGTACGCGCCATATCAATCAATGGTTCAACTGAGATCACTAGTCCTACGATCGCTACAGGCAGATTCATAGCACCTAAAACGATCAATGAAGCAAACGTTGCACCTCCACCTACACCGGCTACGCCGAATGAGCTGATCGTAACGATTGCGACAAGCATCAGAATGAATTGGAAACTGAACACGTTGATTCCAGCTGTCGGTGCTACGATCGTTGCGAGCATAGCTGGATAAACACCTGCACAGCCATTTTGTCCGATCGATAATCCGAAACTTGCAGAGAAGTTTGCTGTTGCGTCATCTACACCTAAAGCTTTTGTTTGTGTCTCGATATTCAACGGCAATGCCCCTGCACTTGACCGGGAAGTAAACGCAAAACTCAATACAGGAAATGCTTTTTTGAAATAATGGACTGGATTGACTTTCACAGATAACAAGATCAATGAATGAACAAGCAATACAGCCAATAGTGCGACATAAGATGCAATCACGAATTTACCTAAGTTGACGATCGCTGCAAAATCGCTTGTCGCCAACACATTCGTCATCAAAGCGAACACTCCGTATGGTGTCAAACGCAAAACAAGAGTGACGATTCGCATGACGATCTTATACAAACTGTCGACCAGATCAGAAAAGAATGCTGCTTCTTTCGGCGCTTTTCTTTTTACTCCTAAGTAGGCAACTCCTACGAAGGCTGCAAAGATGACTACACCGATCGTACTTGTCGCACGGCTGCCCGCTAGATCAGCAAATACATTCTTCGGAATGAATGACAGGATCTGCTGTGGAATCGATAAGCTTTCTACCGTTTCTTGTCGTGTGGCTAATTCTGAGATACTAGCAGTTTCTGCTGCTCCTTGGGTAAATTTCGCGCCTTGGAGACCGAACAACATGGTCGATCCTATTCCGATCAACGCCGCAATAGCTGTTGTACCAAGTAAAGAAGCCAGCACAGTTGCACTAATTTTACCCAGTTTTTCAGAAACTTTCATTTTGGTGAAAGCACCAACGATCGAGATGAATACTAGTGGCATGACCAGCATTTGTAAGAACGCTACATAGCCTTGTCCTACGATGCCGATCCATTCCATTGATTGTGTGACGACCTTGCTTTCGATACCAAAAATCAATTGCAGCAGACCACCGAAGACGATCCCTGCTCCTAGTGCAGTAAAGACGCGTGTTGAAAATTTTGTATGGCGCTTTTGCATACGGTAAAACACATATAATAATGCCGCAAAAACTAGAACCACTAAAACTGTGATGAGTGTTGTCATTTTTCTCCTCCTTGTATTTTTAATGACAAGTCCATCGAAGGAAGTAAAGGTTCCCGAGAATCGTTCTTCAACCATTCTCCTGAAAAATTTTTCAGTGACTTTATCAGTTTAGTCTATTTCTAGAAAATTTACATGTTTTTTGCTTACAATTAGTAATAGAAAAAAGTGTTTGTGATAGCTTTAAACTATCGCAAACACTTTTTTCTGATTTATTCTTGTTTCTCTGATTGAAAATTAAGTTTTACACCAGGCTGATCCAATGCGATTTCTGTGACTTCATAAGCCATTCGGCGAACGATATCGAACAAAGGTGCAACAAGCTCATCAACCTCTTCTTGAGTCACATCGTTTTGGCCTTCGATTTTCCGATTAAGAATATGATTGATTTGGCTCACGCTACCTGATAAAACATATGTATCAAATACTAAGCGGAACTCTAAGCGTGCGCCTACGATGCTATGTTCTTTCGGATAATTCTCGATCGTTTCTTTTAACGGTGAAAAGCCGACCTTCAAATCTGTTTCAACTTCTTGATCCGGCATTTTCATATCATAGTGGAATGCCTCTACTACTTCTTTTTGTCTTCTGATTTCCATCGAATCACTCCTTTACAAAAATTATATCATACCTCGATTGAAAGGGGATACTGTTTTTTTACATTCTACACAAGATCAATGATTTCTTTCAGATTGCCGATGATGTAGGATGCCGGAATGTTCCCTAAAAAATGATCGATATCATACAGACAAGTCGTTACTCCTGCATTGATCCCAGCTTCTATATCCAAACGCCGATCACCGATCATCATCGTCTTCCCTCTTTCCAACTGAAAGCGGTGGATCAGGTGGTTCAGTGCTGCCGGGTCTGGTTTTCGAGGGAAATCTTGGTCGATCCCTACAACTTCATCAATCAAGTGAGCTAAATCGAATGTTTCAAGCAGTGCCCAAGTAGATGACGTGAGCCGGTGCGTGAGGATGAAATGGCGTCCTCCTTGCTGCTTTAATGTGTGCAATACTTCTTGCGTTTCTTTAAAAGGTCGAGATATTTCTTGGCTTTTTGCTTCGTATTGATGAAATAGCGGAGTGAATTCCTCCTCCGTCAACTGCTTTTCTTTTCGTAGCTGACTGGTTGAATGCTTTTTCATTATATGATAAATATCCTTCTTATCCATCACATAGCCGAAATCCTGCAATGCGTGCCATGCGCCATCGACCATCGCCGGGTAAGTATCGAACAACGTGCCATCGAAATCCCAGATAAAATTGTTATATTTCATGAACTGCCCTTCTTTTTGAATGTTTTTATCTATTGTAAACGACTCTTAGAAATGAAACAATGGTGTTTTTTCTCACAAAAAAAGACAAATAGGCACCCACCATGCTTGAGTACACTTGTCTTTTCTTGATTATAAGATTTTTTTGTCAATGATACGCAATTGATCGTCTATAGTATATTGGATCGGCTGCGCATTAGGTATCTCGATTGTATCCATTTGATCAGCTGGGACATTTTCCAGATACTTCGTCAAGGCACGCAGGCTGTTTCCGTGGCCTACAACTAGTGGACTCTGCTGATCCTTCAAACGCGGTGCCAAGTGATCTTCCCACAAAGGAATGATACGTTCAACCGTCATTTCAAGGCTTTCGCCATGTGTGATCAGTCGAGGATCCAATGTATCATATCTCCGATCGAAATGGTTTTCTTCTGCTAACGGTGGCATTTCAGTGTAGCCTCGCCGCCATTTTTTCACTTGATCTTTCCCGTAGATCTCTTTCATTTTCTCTTTGTTTTTTCCAACGAGAGCACCATAATGCCGCTCGTTCAATCGCCAAGTCTTATAGACTGGAAGCCATAACTGGCCCATTTCTTCCAGAGCAAATTGCGAAGTGATCACCGCTCTTTTCAATACGGAAGTATAGACCGCATCGAATTGAAGCTGTGCGTCAATCATTTTCCTGCCTGCTTCTACCGCTTGCTGCATTCCTTTTTCCGTCAGCGCCACATCTAGCCAGCCTGTCCAGTAATTTTCATAATTTGCTTCGCTTTCCCCATGTCTCAATAACACTAATTCCATTTTTCCATCCCCTAAACCTTGGTTTCGAACCGCGTGCCGCAAGACTTGCAGGTCACTCTGATCTTTCCGCGTCCTTGTGGTGCCCGTTGTTTTTGATGACAGGCAGGACACTCGAAATAGATATAGCGGATAGCATCATTCGGCCTCTTATTTTTATTGGTAAAGCGTTGGAACCATTTTTTCACGGTATCTGCTTTACTTAAATAACGCTGATTCTCATTCAAACGCGGATAGATTTTCTTTGATAAAAAACGAAATGCCAACAGTCCGATCAAAGCCAGAAAAAGCAGTCGGCCGATCCCATAAGGAAGCCATGGACTGATCAAACTGAAAAAAAGCGCAGCAATCAGAATCGCGCGGTTCAGCTGGTCGAACCGTCCGTATCGGCCTCGCATCACTTGCTGATATTTCTTTTGGAAACGTATGAGTCGTTCAAGCCAGATTTGTCCCATTTTCTTTCCTCCGTTCTGATCCTATTATGACAAAAAAAGAGTAAAAGAAAAAGCCTTAATTGGCCTTTCCCATCGAGAGTTGATGAAGGACGTTCCGATTTCTTGTAAAATCGATGACGATCACTTTTTTCTCTTCTTCTCTATTTACGACACGGAAGGTATCCGCTAAAGGTAATGTAAGTTTTTTTGACGGCAATTGCTGCAGACGCATGAAGCGATGGATCATCGACAGTAATTGCGGAAATTGGATCGATGTATGAAGCAATGTCGGATATTTTTTCAGCAGCTGGGTCGTTTTCAGCAAATTCCTTTTTTTACTGATCACTTTTAAAAAACTTTTCAAGATCTTTTGCTGCCGTTGGAAAATCGAAAATGAATTTTCTTCATCTACCTGGTAACGCATCTGTGTTTGCAGCTGCTTCACCGATAACTGCTTTTCCCCCATCTCCGTTTCGATCGTCAAACCTTCCGGAAACATCTCTGCTACAGCTTGATCCCAAGCGCCAAGAGAAAGCTCTATATAATCTTCGACTGGAAGTTCCAGCTCTTTTTCAAAGAAACGCATGATTGCCTGCATTCCTTCTGCCTGATAAATCTCCCCTAAGGTCAGCCCCTCTAAATGGAACTCTGGTGAAAAATGCAGCAATGTTTTGTGAGCATTCAATTGAACATATAAAAATGTGGATCGCTCAATCAGCGTATCTTTTAAAACAACTAAAAAGTTCATTTTCCTCCCCCTTTTGTTCTACCTTAAAATAGCATATCTTATAAAAGATGTCTGGTATTTGGGCGAGTTATTCATAAAAATTTATTATTTCTCAATTATTTGTTCGAAAAAAGAGGATTTTTTATTTTTCTTTCTTCCTCATCCACCTTTTCAGCTATTCTTTTCCAAAAGTATTCTCATCATCTTCTAACAGCTCTTCCATTCCTATGACTTCCCGATACTGATGGATTTTAGTGATCCCTATCACTTTGTCTACATCGATGCTGAAACAAATCCCGTTACCCGGTACATCGATATTGATCCCTTTGCCGATCGCATCCATGATCTCCGAAGTCAAACTATCTGGCACGAGTGTCAACACAATATCTTTTTCCGGTGAGATATCGAGTCCTAAGAATCTCCCAGTATCGTGGACACCTGAGCCTCGGCCATGAAGGATCGTCCCCCCTGCTGCTCCTGCTTTCTTAGCATAATCGATCACATCTTCTCCCGTACCGCCATCCACGATCGTTACGATCATATGAAGATTCAATGCTACAAGATCTTTCATTTAATTTCCTCCAAGTTCTGCAATTTTTCCTTTTCTTTTCTGTCTTTCTCTTCTTTTCGTTTATAGATATATCCTAATACCAAAGTAGATAAGATCGGTGTTAAGGCAATCATCGCAACGACCCCGAATCCGTCGATGATCGGATCTCTTCCTTCGATCTGAGCAGCAATCGCCACACTCATAGACAAAATGAAGGTAGAGCACATTGGTCCAGTTGCCACTCCGCCATTATCAAAAGCCATCGATAAAAACAGCTTGTCGACTTTACGTCCGAATAGAAATACTAGCCCATATCCCGGAATCAAAAAATAATAGAGTGAGAAACCTACAAGCAATCGCCACATCGACAAGCCGACTGCCAAGCCGATACCGATCGAAATCACGGATAACATCACTCTAGAACGGATTCGACCCTCGCTAAGCTCTTCTACTTGCTTGACCATCACATGGATTGCCGGTTCTGCAAAACCTACGAGAAACCCCATCAAAAAGCCCAAGGGTACCAGAATGTAATTATTCGGCAACGCAGCGATCGCTTTACCTAAATGCTGGCCAACTGGCACGTACGCCATATTGACGCCATGCAGAAATAAGATCAGACCGATCGTAGTCAGTAAAAATCCTTTCAATATATCGGCAAATCGTTTTTTTCGCATGCGGAAACTCAGAACATTCATCACTATGAATAAAACAACGATTGGCGAGACAGCTAAGATCACTTCAAAAGCAACAGTTCCAATCCCATCAGATATTTGACGTAGAAAACTCATTGGAAAATCACCCCCAGGATCATCACAGCAAGGATCGGACCTAATGAAGCGATCCCTACCATGCCAAAGCTGTCATTTTCATTTTTCCCTTGACGGATCATACTGGTCATCCCGCCTGCCAATGCTAAAATGAATGGCACAGTCACTGGTCCTGTCGTTACACCGCCCGCGTCGAATGCGATCGGCATAAATTCACTGCTGGTAAAAAATGATGCGGCCAATACACATATGTAGCCAATAGCCATTAGCTTATAATAAGAGAGTTTGAACACCACGCGAAGCAAAGCGAATGCTAAAAACACACCTGTCCCTACACTCACGATCCCAATCAACAATACACGTCCGATCTCTCCCTCAGAAATATCGAATACTTGCTGGCCTAAAACCTGGACAGACGGCTCAGCGATCGTGATCACGATCCCGATAATGAAGCCCAGACTCACTAAAATAGCCAGACTTTTCTTTTTGATCATAAACTTCCCGACAAGATCACCGACCTCCATCATAGAATAATCAGCTCCAAATAAAAAGAGTGTCATCCCGATCATCATGATGGCTGCCCCTACGAGAAACGAAGCCAAGTCTTCTCCCTCCAAAGGCGCGAAAACAAATGTTAAAATGACGATCAGGAAGGTCATCGGCAAAATGGCAATCATTACTTCTTTAAAATTTTTTAGCATGTATCCTCCTCCTTTACTATTTAGTTTACCTTAAATTGGAAGAGTTTTCGAGCAAAAACAGAAAACGCATACTTTTTTATTTCATCAGCCTGTTTTCCCTTTATTCCATAACAACGAAATAGACGTCCGCATCGAACGTCTATCTTTCTTTCTCCAGTTCTCATTCATCGTTATTTCACCGAGCCGATCATCCCTTGGACAAACTGTTTTTGCAACACGAAAAAAACGATTGCTGTTGGTAGCGTTGCAATCACCAAACCTGCCATGATCATTCCGTAATCTGGCGTATAAGATGCTCCCATCGCCGATAATACTAAAGGTACGGTTCGTTTATCTGGCGATTGGAGAGCGACCAATGGCCATAGATAATTGTTCCAACTACTCATGAAAGTGATGATCGCAGCAGCGGCATATGTGTTTTTAGCAGTAGGTAGATAGACACGAAAGAAAATACTCCATTCTTTCAATCCGTCAAGTCTTGCTGCTTCTACTAGCTCTTTTGGAAATGATTTAACATTCTGACGAAAAAAGAAAATCAGAAATGCCGTACTCACTGAAGGCAATATCACGACAAAAAACCGATTGATCCCTAAAAAAGTGCCATTAAGCTGTGAGAACATACGATATAAAGGGATCATCAATGCGGCAAACGGCACCATCATGGACAGTAATACGAGATTGAACAGCCTTTCTTTTCGTTTTGTTTTATAGATCTCGAATCCATAACCAGCCATGGAAGAGATCAGCAGTGCCAATACCGTTGTGACAACTGCGATCATCGCAGAATTCCATAATGAACGTGAAAAATTCAGTTCATTTTCAAACAGATTCTGGAAGTTGACGACTAGATTATCTCCGATTTTCAATTTGCCTGCTGTGATATCGACAGGTGTATTCGTCATTCCTAGAATCATCCAGACGAATGGAAACACTGAGATGAACGAAATGACGCTAAGAGCTGTATACTTCAGACTATTCAAGAAACGCTCACTTAGGTTGACGGATCGTTTTTTAGTCGTCACGGAAGCGAGCTCCTGTTTTTGTGCGATACTTTTCATCTGCTTTCACCTCCAAGCTTTGTTTGAATGATCGACAGCAAAACGATAAACACAACGATCACAAAGGAAACTGCCGCTGCATACCCAAAATTAGGTGTAAATTTGTAACTCAGGTTATAGATGTATTGAGATAGTGTAGTCGTTGCGTTCGCAGGTCCGCCTCCAGTGATATTTTGGACTTCATCGAACAACTGCAAGGTACCGATCGTCGAAGTGATCGACGTAAATAAAATGATCGGTTTTAGATTCGGTATAGTGACTTTGATGAACTGTTGCCATTTTGAAGCGCCGTCGATCGATGCGGCTTCGTAGATTTCAGGATCGATGTTTTGCATGCCTGATAAAAAGAAGATCATGTTGTAGCCTGTCCAACGCCACGTGATGGATAGAATGATCAATACCTTTGCCCAGAATGGATGTGTGAGCCAGCCAATCGGCGCATCGAGCAAGCCAATGGACAAGAGAAAACTATTGACTAGGCCCGATTGCGAGAACAGGCTTTTCATGATCAGAGAATAGCTGACCATCGATGTGATGCAAGGCAAAAATATCGCTGTTCGGAACAATCCTTTGCACTTCAACTTTTTATCATTTAGCAAATTGGAAATAAAAAGTGCCAGAAACAGCATGACTGGGACTTGGACAACCAAATAAAGAAACGTGTTGAAAAATGCTTTCTTGAATGTGGCATCCGTCAGCATCCTCCGATAATTCCCCAATCCATTGAATGTCATGTTGACTGGCGGACCGCTTTGAAAAGAAGTGATCAACGCGAGGATCATTGGAATGAATACCATCATCGAAATCAGCAAGATTGGCACAATTAAAAATGCATGACCATTTTTAAACAGATCTTTTTGCTTCATTATTTTCCTCCTTTTTTATGAAGTAAGAGAGCTTGCACTCCATTCTTGCTGTCCATCGAACCCGTCTGACTATTTTTGACGGACAGCAGGAATGAGCAATAATCTTTAATTTGCCAGTTGTGCTTCTACTTGCTTTTGAGTATCTGCTAGTACCTTGTCTGTCTCTTCGCCATTGATGATCCTATGAAGCGATTCTGCCACAACAGCTTCGATGGCATAGGTTTCATGCCCATAATTGACTTCTGGTATTTCAGAGGTCCATCTTGAAAAATCTTCGAATACTTTTTGTCCACTGTAAAAATCAGAAGCTTCCTGGTACGCCGGCTGATCTTTTGCCCGCAGCATCGTTGAGACCAATCCGATTTCTTTTGCCAAATTCCCCATCAATTCCTCACTTGTCGCAAACGTTTCTTTCAAAAAGTCTTTGGCCAGCTCTTCTCCTCCGACCCCTTTGATCACATACCAGCCTGCTCCTCCTAGATTCGATGCACGAGCTTTTTGCATCGTTGCAGGTAATGACGGAATCGGTGCGATTTTCCATTTTCCAGTCTGATCTTCTGCCCCTTGGATCGTCGAAGAATACCATGCACCTATTGGACTGGAAGCAATCGCGCCTGACTGGATCGCTGTGACACCGGCATTCCAGTCAGAGGTCTGCTCCACAAGGTCTTCTTTCAACAGCGTAGCGAACAATTCGAGTCCGTATTTCAGTGATTTGTTGTTTTCGATTGTTACGGTTTTCCCATCTTCTGCGGTATACCATTCACCTGCTTCTTGCATGATCATCCGTACTCGTCCTAGATCGGAAGGATTGACTTCCGTTATTTTCTTGCCCGTTTTTTCTTTGACATCTCTTGCTACCTGAATGTAGTCGTCCCACGAAAGATTCTCCATATCTTCTTCTGAATAACCAGCTTCTTCCATCAGATTCGTCCGGTAAAAATTTGCCGTGACTCCTGAATCAAATGGTACTCCATAGATCTTATCGTCCACTTTATTTACGGCGAATTTATATGGTGCAAAATCTTCTTCCTTTACAATCGCTGTCAATTCAGCAAAAGCATCTGGATAAGAAGCAAGATATCCCTGGATCCGGTAATCCTCGATCAACACAATGTTCGGCAGGCCATCGGTGTTGCCGCTAGCCAGTCCGGTATTCAGCTTTTGAACGATATCATCTTGAGACATCGTAACGACTTCTATCTCCGTTTCTTCGCTGTCGTACATCGCTTTTGCTTCATTCACTGCCTTGATATTGAACGTCTCGTCCCATGCCCACACAGTCACTTTGTCCTTGTCATTTGATGAATCTACTGAATTTCCGCATCCTGACAGTAGGATAGCCAACGCTGTGAAACATAGTGCTCTTGCAAACCATTTGTGGATCTTCATTTTCTGATCGCCTCTTTCTTTAAGTTTGATTCATTTATTCGTGTAGTTTCATAATAGCAAATATTGAAAACGTTTACTTTTTATTTTCTTTTCTTCGGAAAAAAGTCCAAAAATAAGAAAAAAATCCAATCCTTTTTTAGTAAGCGTTTTAAAAACATGCTTGCATTTAAATGGTATAGCCGGTATTTTTAATTTATAAGGACATTTCAAGATGGGAGGAACTAAATTGAATCACGTGATACTGATTGATGATGAACAGACTATTTTACAGGGGTTGACCCGTTTGATCGACTGGCCGAAACATAATTTCCAATTAATTGGTACTTTTTCAAAACCTTTAGAAGCACTCGCTTTTTTTAAACACAATCGCGTCGATATCGTCATTACCGATTTGATGATGCCTGAACTGAATGGGATCGAGCTTTCCAAACAATTCAAGAAACTACAGCCTGATGTCCAAATCCTTGTCCTTTCAAGCTATGATGATTTTTCCTTTGTGAAAGACTCATTTAAAGAAGGTGCTGCTGACTATCTTCTAAAGCCCACATTAAATCCAGACAACTTGCTCAGTGCGTTACAGGCATTAGCAAAAAACGAGAATGCTAGACATATACCCGTTCAACGAGAAGAATGGATTAGCCGAGTGATCAGTGATTACCTTTCTGGTTTAGCTGCAACGCTCATATTGACAAAAAAAGATTTCTTGCATCCGCTGTTTTTCCTGCTTTACACTGAATCGATCAGCGAATACCAGCAGTTCAATTCCCACACGTTAACAGTGGACATCCCCTCTTATGCCAATGAACATCTCCAGCTTTTTGCTTTTGAGACCATGGACCACGAAGCAGGCTATCTGATCAATGCAGATTCAATGGAGGCGCTGGCTCTTTTTTGCCAGCAGTTCAAACAGAAGCAGACAGTAAACGAATGTCTTTTTATTTTATCAAGCGCATTTGCTCTTCATGAGCTATCCCGACATTTTGCGGCACTTCGAAAATGCAAAGGACAGGGTTTTTATATTTCTGATACTCCGCTTATATGTATCGACGAACTTCCTACTTTGTTATCAAATTATGAGACCGACACGAAAGCTTATCTGACAATGATCATCAATAAAGATTATTTTCAAGCAATCGCGGATCTAAAACGAGCATTGACCGCACTCGTAAATGCGAAAGCAGCGCCATCTTTCTTGAAACATGAGATGATCAATCGGTTCTATGCTTTACTTGCTGCTTTAGCAGACGATTATGAAAAAGACGAGTTTTTTTCAATGAAACAAACGATCCCGATACAGTTGGCAGAAGCAAAACATATCCGCGCTTTTTCCGATGATGTTTTTTCCGCGATCGACATGCTTGAAGATCTCCTCTCACCAGTAAAAACTGACAATTCGGAGATCCTGACACTGATTTGCGAGTATATCCAGGAAAATTGCGAAAAAGAGCTCAGCTTGCAAACCATCTCGGAGAAATATTATTTTTCTTATAGTTATTTGTCCACACTCTTTACGGAAAAATACGGAGTAAGCTTTACGAAATATGTCAAAAAAGTCCGTATACGCAAAGCAAAAAAACTGCTTTTTGAAACAAATGATTCTCTGTCAGAGATATGTGAGAAGATCGGCTTTTCCGAACTTGGTTATTTTTCTAGAGTATTCAAAGAAGAGACGGGTCTTACGCCTTCTCAATACCGTAAAGGACTGCTAGTGAAATGAAGCAGCTGATGAGAGAATACGAGCTTTTCACGAAACTTCTGATTGTTGTCTTAGCTGCCCTGTGTTTACAGGCAGTGATTGTTTCCATGTTCATCTACCATCATTCGAAAAAAAGTTATATCGATTATTTCGATCAATCGAATGCCGTTTCCTTGAAAAAAATCCAGCATGATTTTGAGATGCTCAATGATAAAATAGAAAACACCCTTGCTCAAATAGATCGAAATCCGGCTGTGGAAGATTATTTTACCGATGCGCTGCAACACATAGCACAACAGACCGATCAATTGATCGCGATTCAGCGAATGAATGAGTCATTTAATGGCATATCCCCTACTATCGATTATGATTTGATGATTTTTGGAGAAAATGGTCGTCTATTCGTAGGAAATGACATGATTGCAGCGATGACTGCTACAGATTTTTTCCAGCTAGATCTCTTGAAAAAAGTAAATGCAACATCAGCTTCTACCCAAATGGTTTTTGTGCCCTTTGGCTTGACGACGCGAGAAAAGCATTCGCCCAGCGTCTTTTTTATCAAAAAGCTCACTACTTCCATGAATCGCACTTATGGTTACGGCGTGATTGCAGTCACTTCGCACCAATTGGCTGGTTTGTTCAATGACATCGTCGATCCAACGCTCGTCCAAATCGATTTTGTCAACGAAGACCAGCAGATTTTCACTTCGAACGATCCCTCAAAGATTGGTGCCTTCTCTGAAGATTTGGCGCTACTCGCTGAGAACGAAACAAAAATGATTGAAGAAAACAAACGGACGCGTCTTGCATTATATCGTCAGAATTCAGCTTTGATCAGCAAAGTGGATCTGGCATCATTAGTCAATCAAATGGCGATCGTTCTACCGATCATTTTATATAACGTTGTGACGCTTTTGTTTGCCGGTTTCTTCGTCTTCATCTATCTGAATCGTCATACAAAATCGATCTATCAGCTGATCCATTCATTGAAAGGAGTCAAAGAAGATCCTAAAAACGCCCAGATCCCTGTACAAGGCACCCACGAGATCAAGCTGTTGGGAAATACGCTCAATCAGTTATTGACTGATCTCGATTGGTATTACACAGAATCGCTTCAAAATGAGAAAAAGAAACGGACGCTAGAAATACAAGCGATGCAAGCACAGATCCAACCTCATTTTATGTATAACACACTGACCAGTTTTAAATTTCTGATCTGGCAGCAGGAAAACGAAAAGGCGATCCAGGGCATCGATCGTTTCACTGATCTGTTGAGACATACGATCGGCCATAAGAAAGAAGAGATCTCAGTGGAAGAAGAACTGAAAAACGTCGAGAACTATCTCCATATCCTGACTCTTCGCTATGGCGAAACAATCCCTGCCAAAGTCGTGGTCCCAACTGAATTGTATTCCCTTTATCTGCCGAATATGATCATCCAACCGATCGTCGAAAATGCCTATCTACATGCTTTTCAAACGAAAACAAAAGGATTCATCACAATCTATGGGAGAATCAGCAAGCATGACTTGCTCTTTGAGGTAGTCGATAACGGGGACGGCTTCGATCCGACCAAAACTGGCAGCAGAACCAATACTTTTTCAGGGATCGGGATCAGTCACGTAGATGAGCGGATCCGTTTGATGTATGGCGAAGACTACGGCTTGTCGATCCAATCACTTGTCGGGATCGGAACGACAGTGACGATCAGATTGCCTTTGATCAGCAAATAAAAGATAAGAAAAAATCGAGGAACTGAGAAAAAAATCTTGTCTCAGCTCCTCGATATTCGCTCATAAAAATGCAAAATATGGAGAGCTATTTTTCAAAATCGCTTCTTATTGCTCAAGGCTGAACATCTCTTTTACGACCTTTCCATTAAACGGTGTTCAAAAGCTTGCATCTGCGGTAATAAGTCCAGCCAAACGAAAAATATGGAGAACTATTTTTGTTTGTCTGTTCTTATTACTTGATGCAGGACAGCTTTTTTACGACCTCTCGATAACCGGTGTTCTCCTGCCAACTCCTCGGGCACAAGTCACAATATTCATCAAACATGAGAAGCTGTTTTTTGAAATTGTTCCTTGTGCCTCAAAGTGAAAAGTCAGACTTACGACCTCTCCACTAAACGGTGTTCAAAAGCTTGCATCTACGGCACTAAGCCCAATCAGATGAAAAATATGGAAAGCTATTTTTATCTGATTGTTCTTACTGCTTGATGCAGAGCAGCTTTTTTACAACCTCTGATTCACGGTGTTCCAGAAGTAACTTCTTCGAAAATAAGCCGAAATTCCACAAAAATTTGAGAAGCAATTTTCGTCAATTTCTTCTTATTTCTTGAAGCTGCCCACTTCTGTCACAATCTCTTTTTTTATTTGATCAGAAAGCAGAATTCATGATCTTCTTCTGCATTGATGTGGTAAGCTTCTTCAACGTCTGCTCCCCAGCTATCGATCCCGCCGACACCTCTTACTTTTGCCATCATCACGAGTACTGTCCGTCTTTCTGGCGGAAGCTCTTCGATATGTGTCGCATTTTCCAGTTCTTCTGCTTTGAACGGTAAAGCCGAAAAAGCAAATTCGCCATTCACTTGTTCAAAACGTAAGGAGAATTCCTCTTTGCTCGTATCTGCGTTGTTCAACGTAGTATCTCGAGTGATCTTGAGCCATTTGGTTTTCATGTGCACACCGCAGTCTTGCGGCACAAGATACGGCGGGACAGGAAGACCTTCGACTTTATAAATCCCTTCGGCCCCGCCAGCCATCCGATCTGGGTAGGTTTCACCGGAAAGTCCTTCATATTCAAAATAGGTTGCTTGGGTCGGCATGATGAACCTTAAACCAAGAAGCGGCAGTTCCGGCAAGCCTTTTTTCCCGTGATAGTTCATTTTCACAAAGATCTCACCTGAACCGTTCACTTGATAAGCAACATCCACCGTTGTTTTCGGTACAGTATTGATCTCAAGCGAAAAGATGATCTCAGCAGTTTCAGCATATTCTTGGCTAGTATACTGATTATTGACTGGCGCGATCGGCATTTCGATTGGTCGTTCGTTGACGAAGACCCGGATATTTTTGACTTTCTGATACATCCCTGCGCCTAGCCACATAGCAGACTGGAAACCAAATCCATTCCCTCTGTCATTATCGGTCAATGCACGCCAGAAGGTTGGTAAGGTTTCCCGATACAGCCACTCCTTGCCGTTTTTGTTCAATGATTCGAGCCCACCTCTTGTATAAGAAAAGATATAATGGAATCCTTCCCCTTTGATGCCGAATGTACAGTCGCCGAAAATGAGCCGGATTTGTTGAGTTTTCGCTGATTGTTTAGTTCCTGTATTTTCCATAATAATACCTTACCTCCTGAAACGCTGGTTTTTCCTGTCCATCTGCAAATACGATCCCGTTTCCTGAAAACTCATAATCACTTGGTTTGTCATCGAAATCGCCGCCGTAGCGCATCACTTTGCGCCCAGTGAGTTCATCTGTCACTAAGATTGCCTGATCTTTGAAGTCCCAGATGTAACCGCCCTGATAGTTCTCGTATTCGTCTAAGAGATTCATATAAGAATCCATGCCCCCTAAAGAATTGCCCATATCATGCATATATTCACATAGAATGAACGGTTTTGTCCCATCCTTTTCGAGATATTCCCGGATTTCTTGAGGTGGCGCGTACATACAGCTTTTCACATCAGAGATCGAATCTTCAAATGCCGGATTAGGGAAATTCCCTTCATAATGAACTAAGCGACTCGGATCTTTTTCTTTGAAATAATCATTCATTTTTCTGATGTTTTCTTCCGCATAAGATTCATTGCCCAAAGACCAAAAAAGGATACTCGTATGGTTTTTCAATGTTTCAAAATTTGTCTTTGCCCGATCAAGAACGACTGCCAGCCATTCCGGGATCGCCCCAGGTACATTGTAGGATGGTTCGATTGCACCCATTTTCTGCCATGAGCCATGAGATTCCAGATTGGTTTCTGCCATGACATGGATACCTGCTTGATCACACAAATAATACCAAGGAATCTGATTTGGGTAATGGGAAGTGCGGACGCCGTTGATATGTGCGGATCTGATCAACGCTAAGTCCCGTTCCATGTCTTCCTGTGTGATCGCTCGTCCGGTCTCCGGATTCCATTCGTGCCGATTCACACCGTTGATGATCATTCTTTTCCCATTTAACAATATCGTTTTGTTCCTGATCTCGATTGTCCGAAACCCGAATGGATAACTGACAAATTCAGTGGTTCGCCCTTCTTCGACTGTCTCTAGTTCGATCGTATAGAGGTTTGGTTCATTATGATCCCAACGCGTGACTTGACCTAAATCGATATGGACAGACATTGCTGGTTCTAACATGATGTTGTCTCGATAGATCTGCTGGCCTTTGGGATCTAAAATATTCACCATGAGTTGACTGCCTGCGATCGCATTTTCGAATGTCAAGTCTAGTTCCAGCGTGCCATTTCTGTATTGATCATCTAGCTTAGGCTTCAGCCAAAGATCTTCCAAATGATTGTTTCCTCGTGCGACTAAAACGACTTCTCGAAAAATACCGAAAAACCGGAAAAAATCCTGATCTTCTAAAAACGCGGCGGTACTGCGTTTATGCACTTCGACTGCCAATAGATTCTCTTCTTCCAAATACGGGGGTCAAATCAAACTCGGATGGGGTGAAAGAATCTTCCGCATAACCAATGAAATGACCATTGAGCCACACGAACATCGCTTGTTCTACACCAGCGAAGCAAATCGAGATCTTCTTTTTCTGCATTCCTTTTTCTAATCGGAAAGTAGTCAGATAAGACCCCACTGGATTGTATTCTGCTTCTGAGAACATCCCTTTTGCTGCTTGTTCCTCTGCTGTTGTAAAAGCTGGCCGGCGGAATTCATGTCCCTCCCACGGATACATCGTATTGATATAATGGATCTTGTCATAACCGGCCAATTCGATATGCCCGGGAACACTGATCGTGTCAAAGTCGCTGGAATCGAACTCTTTTTCAAAGAAACGGCGGGGTCGTTCCTTCGCATTTGGCGAAAATCTAAAGAGCCACCGGCCATCCAATGACTGGATGCGCGAGCTTTTCTTCGCCTTTTCTTCTTCTCTTGAAGCATAAAAAAAGTGATCACTATGTGCGGCTAGCTGATTGACTCGAAATACCTGAGGGTCATCTAACCATTCGATACATGGGTTCATTTTATTCTTCCTCTCCTTTTATCTTTTGTAAATAAAGCAGTTCCGTTTGGAAATCGCCATAAAAATCTGGATAATAAAGCCCGACATGCATCAATTCTGATCCAGAAAATACCCGCTTCGTCCTTTTTTCCTGGTACAAAGCCTGCTCATCCAATCCTGCCAGACGGACCTCTTCAAACACTGGCTGCGCAGAAGCGAGTATCCGCCCTAAGAATACTATTGCTTCTTCTTTATCTTTCGAAACGAACAGCCAAGCCACCGCATTTTGCTCAAATGGGCTTGAAAGTCTGTAGAAGTCACCGAATTGGACTGTCTGACGAATTTCCTGATAAAAATCGATTTGTTCTTTCATCTCTTCTTTTTCCTGCTTGGACAGTTTTGTCAGATCGAGTTCATAGCCTAATACACCGCTCATCGCTACATCGCCACGCGTTTTCAAGCTAGTCATTCTGCCACTTTGGTGATTAGGAACAGCAGAGACATGTGCCGTGATCGATGAGATAGGATAAGCAAGGCTCGTCCCGTATTGGATGCCCAACCGCTCCACCGCATCTGTATTATCACTTGTCCACGATTGAGGCATATAATACAAGATCCCTGCATCGAATCGACCGCCGCCTCCTGAACAGCCCTCCCAAAGAATCTCAGGATAATCCGCTGTCAGCTTTTCCAGCATGTCATATAGCCCTAGCATATATCGGTGCATGACTTCTCCTTGATTTTGTTCGTTCAGAGAAGGAGAATAGTTGTCTGAAAGTGAGCGGTTCATATCCCATTTGATGTAATCGATAGGCACACTATCTAAAATCCTGCGTATTTGTTTTTCGATATTCTCCCGAACGTCTTTTCTCGAAAAATCAAGTACATATTGCGACCTTGAAGCAGCTGGCGTTCTACTTGGTTCCTGCATCAAATAATCCGAGTGCTTTCGATACAGTTCCGAATGGATCGAGATCATTTCCGGTTCGATCCACAAACCGAATTTCAGGCCTCTTCCATGTACATAATCTGCGATTCCTTTCAGACCATCGCTTAGTTTCCCGTCATATTCGAACCAGTCACCTAATGAAGAATCATCCGAATCTCTTTTTCCAAACCAGCCGTCATCCAATACAAATAGTTCGATACCAAGAGTTTTTGCTTCATCGACAAGTGCCTTGATCTTTTGGGAAGTGAAATCAAAATAAGTCGCTTCCCAGTTGTTGATCAGAATAGGGCGTTCTTCATATTGATAAGATCCTCTCGCTACACACTCTCGCAACAAGTCGTGATGGATCTGACTCATTTTATTCAATCCCTGGCTGGAATAGGATAAAATCATTTCCGGCGTTTGGAAAACTTCGCCTGAAACAAGTTCCCAAGAGAATTGGTAGCTGTTGATCCCGCCGATCACCCGAATCTGACTGATCTGATCTTTTTCGATCTCAAAAGAATGATTCCCGGAATAAACGAATTGAACACCAATTGCTTCCCCCGCAGATTCTGTCGTATGTTCGTGGACCAGAGCAATGAAATTGTTCATCTGATGACTGCTTGATCCGCGACGACTTTCAATCGATTTTACGCCTGATGTGATCGTCTGTCTGGAAATCTGGCGTTCCTTTACATGAGCTCCTGGTAAAGCAATCAGTTCGCTGAATCTGCCGGAATGGCTGAAATCGATTTGAAATGAAGCAGCTTTGTTTATCCGGATCGCTGACTCAGTCTCGTTTCGGATCGCGACTGAACGAGTAAGAACCGCCCGATCTGCATAAATCGTATAGAACAAATCAACGTAGATTGCGGTCTCCCGATCTTTCAAAGTAACGATAAGTGTTTGTGCTTCTTTTTCATCCAAGACATAAGTTTGTGGCAATCCTTGTAATTTTGGCTTTCCCTGAAGCAAGATATGTCGGTCGTAGCGTAAATCGAGAAGCGAAGACCCATTGCTTCTCTGAATGATCGTCGCAGGAATCCGATAATCCATCCCGCCGTGTGCGGAATATTCTTGGGGCATCGTATCTTTTGACAATGTACGGTCTGGATTCAGCGGGATATTCCCTGAGAATCCTCGATCTCTTCTTGGATAATTTTTCGTATCCTGATAATTGCTGACTTTTTTCCCAAAATAAATATGGGATAAAATACCGTCTTCTTCGATCTTCATCAAGTAGGAAATTTCTTTATTCGACAAATGGAAGACATTTGCTTTCTTGTCAAAAATAACCAACGGGTCTGCTTGATGTTCTTGTTTTCCTAAGCTTTCGATTGTCATCATCCCACTCCTTCAACGATAGAAACCGTTTACTTATTTCCTGATTCCTGTATACTGTTTACTAAACAATCTTGTCAATAGAAAATTTTATTTTTAAGGAGTGTGTGGAATAATGGTCGGAATCAGAGATGTCGCTCGTAAAGCCAATGTCTCCCCAGCAGCTGTTTCTCGTGTGTTGAACAATGATAAAACCATCAGTGTCGCCCCATCAACCAGAGAGCGGATTTTTGAAGCTGCTGCGATGTTGGATTATGATCTCAAAAAACGGAAGTATACAAAAAAACGGACTCCCTCTATCGGTGTGATCTCTACGATAAGCAAATCCGCTGAAGAACAAGATGTATACTATAAAGAACTTCGCTTAGGCCTTGAAGAAGAAGCACGACGTTTGCATCTGGGGATGAACCGTCTCTATAATCTTTCGGATCAGCCTAAGGAGTGGAAAGATCTGGATCAGTTAGGCGCACTCATCGTGGTAGGGACGGTCACAAAAGATTCGATCAATGATCTGCTCAAACAAAACAACAACCTCGTCGTAGTAGACAATCCTGATATCCAACAAGAAGTCGATATGGTCTATGGGGATTTGGAAAGGATGACGAATACGGTTTTGGAAGCTTTCCTTGCGAATGGGCATCAGCGCATCGCCTATATCGGCGGCTATCAAGTAGATCTAAACGAATTTGGCAAAAAAACGATCACTACGAATGAAAAACGGATACGAGCTTATCTTCATTTCATGGCCGATCATCACTTAGATGACTATATCACTTATCAATTAGGTGAATGGACAAAAGAAAGTGCGGAGCTTCTCACCTATGCGTTACTGAAGGAAAACAAAAAGCCGCTCCCGACAGCAATCCTCGTCGGAAGCGACCCTATGGCTATGGGCGTTTATCAGGCGTTGAAAAATATGGGGATTGCGATCGGAACCGATATCGTCCTGGCAAGCTTTGACAATATCGAAGCAGCTGCTAAGCTTTCCCCAGGTTTGACAACCGTCAAGATCAATGCAAAGCTACTGGGAAAAACAGCTGTGAGACTTGCCCTTGAGCGGATCGACGGCATTCGAGACGAGCCCTTGATCGTGACCTACCCCACTAAACTGATCATAAGAGAAAGCTTCATACCAAATGATGGGAGACGCTAGAGTCCTTGGTTAATCAGTTAACTGTTCCTTTAAGAACGCGACCGTCTGCTGATAGCAGTTTTGCGCTTCTTTTGTCGAATAATCGAATTGATATTCGTGTGTGATTTCTTTTTTCGTATCTGAATAAAACAATGACTGTACAGGTACGTTCAATGCTCGCAATCTTTTTTCTAATGCTTGCCCTTGTTCTTGGAAAGAATACGCATTCCCGTCTGTGATATAGGTTGGCGGAAATGCCTGATTGACGTGATCTGCTACGCTTGCTTCTTCCAGTAGCGGACTATTCTTCCAATCTTTCGTACCGATCAATGACCACGCAACAGTTTTTACGAAAAATTTCATGAATCTATCATCCGAATGCTGCTGTGCGGTCAGCTTCAGATCGACAGGACCGCAGTAAGAGATCGTTCCTTTGATCGTCCCGTCTTCCAGTGTCTGCGCCATATCCATTTGTTTGGCATAGCTATCGTTCGTCTGGATCGCTGCATATTGCAAAGCGATCTGAGCACCTGCACTATCTCCACCGATGAATACCTGATTGAGATCAAGCATCGGATATTTTTTCTGCTTGGCTTTGATATCTTTGATCAAGTCATCCACCTGCAACACTTGGTTGGGATAATGTGAATCAGGAGCTAACTCATAGTTCATCGCAACGATCGCAATGTTTGCATCTGCTGCTAAGCGAGTCGCAAATTCTTCCATCCCCGATTTGTCTCCGCCAACAAATCCGCCGCCGTGAACCCAAACTAGGACAGGGACTGGTCCCTTCACATTTTTTGGTGAATAAATATCAAAGGTACTGTCTTCGAATGTGGATTGGTAGGACAGATCTTTTTGTCTGCTGACCTGTTTTTTTGATTGATCGAATGTTTGTTTATCTGTGATCTGGACTTCTCCAGCAAACATATGGTTGATCAAAAGCGCCCCTGGTCTAGGCGAAATTTGAAAAGCAATGAAGATTGCCAGTGCGATTCCAAGGACGATGCCTAAGAACCAGCTGATAAATTTGATGATTTTCTTTTTCATACTGCTCCCTCAATGATTATTTTCAAGCATTACGATTATAACATAGCATAGGATCGTATCAATCTTTCCTGAACATTTATAGCTATTCATTTTTCTACCATACTCATATTCATTTCTCCAGTATTCCTCGTTTTTAACGATCCGCCGCTTTTTTTGTCTCGATCCAGGCATGATAATATTCATAGCTGATGTTTTCTTTTGTCGTATTCGTCAGCAAATACTGGCCTATGACTTGCCCTGTTTCAACTCCTTGTGTTTTCAGCAAATCACGCACTTCTTTTATATTATTGTTTTCTGTACGATTCATTTCGACTTTCAATAAAAAGCGCCGGTAAACAGCTGATTCGTTTTTCTCCCAAATCACTTCTGCTTCTTCGACAGGTAAATGTTCCTGCGCTTTTCCAATACATAATCCATAGGCTGTTTCTGCATTGGAAGACGTGGTGCTGATGATCCCGAAACTCGAATAATTCGCCAGGAACATCTTGATCTCCATGAAGTTCTCAAAATCAGACGAGATGATCCGATCAAACGGGATGCTTTCTACAGGAAACTCATTTTGCTTCGTATCGATCATCAGTTTCAGCTGTTTTTTACGAAAGTCGATCTCCTGATGTTTCTTTTTCATCACAGCGATCTCGTTTCTGATCCTTTTTTCCGTTTCATCAAGTGTTTCGTACAAATCACTCAATGTCTTGCCATAAAGATCTTTCATCTGTTTGATCGGGATGTCCAGATTACGATAAAAATCAATATCATAAAGCTTGAAGATATCATCAATATCGAATAAACGGTAGCCGTTGTCTTCATGTCTACTTGAGCTGATCAGTCCTTGTTCATCCCAATAACGGATCGTCGATTTCGGCAGGTTCAAAAGCTCCGATACTTCACCAATCGTATACATCTTTTCCATTTTTCTCACCTCTTCTTCCAGTTTAGCTTTTTTTCTATTGACCTTCAAGTAGCTTTAAGGTGTAGACTTTCTAATTGTCAGGAAAAAAGGAGGAGTTCATATGAACGTATTAAAACAATTCTTGAAGAAAAACAAAGGACTCGTCTTGCTTACTTTTACTTTTGTCTGTCTACAGATCATCGGTACGCTAGGCGTTCCTAAATTAGTGGCCAATTTGATCGATACTGGGATCTCAAGCAAAGAACCAGAAAGGATCTACACGATCGGACTAGAGATGCTCGGCGTCGCATTATTCGGCACCGTGACAGCTGTCGCATCCAGTTACTACTCCGCAGCTGTCGCAGCAGCTTTCGGGTTACAAACGAGAGAAAAGTATTTCAGGAAATTCCAGAAGTTGTCGATGAAAGATATCAATCAGTTCGGCTCAGCTTCTTTATTGACTAGGATGACGAATGACGTGGATAACGTCCAGCAAATGATCGTGTTGTTTTGTCAAATGATCCTTCCTGCACCAGTCATTTGTCTCTTTACGATCGTCCTGATGTTCCGTTACTCGATGACACTTACTTGGATCACGTTGATTTCTGTGGTCGTGTACGCTGGGATCATCTATTATCTGATGAAACGAGGGACGCCTTTATCCTTGAGTATCCAGCCTAAGATGGATCGTATCACGACTACACTGAGAGAATTCTTCACTGGGATCAATATGATCCGTGCATTCGATAATCAGGATTATGAAGAAAACCGTACCAATCAGACATTTGCTGCATACGCTGAACAAATGATCAAAGTAAACCGCATTTTCGCATGGGTCACTCCGATCGCCTTTTTGCTCATGGGAGTCGTCTATGCTTCGATCCTTTGGTTTGGCGGACAGCTTGTCGGTAAAGGTACGCTGCAAATCGGTGTCGTTACTGCTATCGTCGAATACTCGATGCTGACGCTCGCCTATTTGATGATTTCGGCAATGGTTCTTGTCGTGATCCCACGATCGATCGCTTCATTGCGCCGGATTGAAGAAGTCATGGACGCAGAGATCGAAATCAATGAAGAATCACTGACTGAACAGCCACTTTCGCTTGATCAAAAAGCACTCGTTACGTTTGACAATGTCTCGTTCCAGTATACGAAAACCGCAGATCCTGTACTGCAGGATCTCAATTTCACGATACCAAAAGGAAAAACCACAGCGATCGTAGGCGGAACTGGTTCAGGGAAAAGTACATTAGCGAAGCTTCTTTTACGGATCAGTGATGTGACAGAAGGACAAATCAGATTCGCTGATGTCCCAGTCACGCAGCTAAAACAAGCTCAGATTCGCTCACTCATCAGCTATATCCCGCAAAAGGCATTTCTATTTAGCGGAACGATCTTAAGCAACTTGCAGATGGGCAATGAGCAAGCCACAAAAGAAGAATTGGAAAAAGCAATCAAAATCGCACAGCTTTCTGAATTTATCGAAGAGTTGCCGGATGGACTGAACAGTTTTGTGGCTCAAAGTGGTTCAAATTATTCTGGCGGACAAAAACAGCGGATATGTATTGCGCGGGCATTGGTCAAACCAGCAGAAATCTATCTTTTTGATGACAGCTTCTCTGCGTTGGATTATCAAACGGATGCTGCATTACGAACAGCATTGCACCAGCAAATGTCAGACAAGACGCTCATCATCGTCGCACAGCGTCTCAGTACGATCATGCATGCCGATCATATCTTAGTTTTAGAGGAAGGAAAAATCGTGGGACAAGGAACCCACGAGGAATTGATGAATGACTGCCAAACCTATCAAGAGTTTGCACAGTCACAAGGAATAGAGAAAGAAGGGATCAAAAAATGAATATGAAACAAAAAGCGAACACTCAAAGTCTCTTCCGTTTCTGGAAAATGATACAGCCGGAACATCGCTTTTTTTACGGCCTCTTTTTATGCAGCTTGATCGGCAATTTGCTGATCGTGTCCATGCCGATGATTATGGGGATCGGGATCGATCAGCTCTTGGCAAGGATAAAGGATGTCGGTATCAGTCAGCTGTCATTCGCTGATATTCGCGAAGTGCTTCTTTTCCCTGTTCTTTTACTTGTACTTTGCTCGACCTTTAGTAGTATCACCTCATTTATCCAAGAGCGGACAATGGCCTCGTTAAGCGAAAGAATCACGTTACGTGTTCGAAAAGAAATGACGAAAAAGTTCAAAAAACTGCCGATGTCTTTTTTTGATCACCACCAAGTAGGAGATATCATCAGTCGTACGACGACTGGTCTCAATCAGCTTTCACAAGTTTTACTGACAGGGATCAACCAGTTCTTTACTTCCATCGTGACGATTCTCGCAGCTGGAGCGATGCTTTTTTATATCGATATCAAACTGTCGTTCCTAGTCCTTTTACTGATTGGGATCAGTTCGTTTATGACTACGAAGATCGCGAATAAAAATAAGCACATTTCAGATCAGAACCAGTACGAACTTGGCGAATTGAACAATCAGATGGAAGAGATCTTAGCAGGAAATCTCGTGATCAAAACGTTCAACCAGCAAGAGCAAGCAGAACAAACCATCCAGGAAGTCAGCAAAAAGCAATCACAGGCATTTTTACGTGCCCAATTCATGAATTTTGCGATTTATCCAGCGATCCGTTTCATCAACCAGCTTGCGTTCATTCTCAGTGCAGTCATGGGTGCCTTCCTTGTTCTTTCTGGCGGGATCACGATTGGTTTCTTACAAGCTTATTTGCAGTATATCAATCAGATTTCCGAGCCGATCTCTACTGCTTCTTACGTCATCAATTCGATCCAGTCGGCGATGGCTGCGATCGATCGGATATTCGACATACTGGATGAACCAGAAGAATCACCTGATAAAACGGAAACAGCGATGCTGACGGAGCCAAAAGGGAAAGTCGCCTTCAAAAATGTGCAGTTCGGCTATTCACCCAACCAGTTACTGATGAAGCAAGTCAGCTTTTCTGTCAAACCGAAGCAAACGATTGCGATCGTTGGTCCAACTGGTGCTGGAAAAACCACACTAGTCAATCTACTGATGCGCTTTTATGCAATCAACAAAGGAAAAATCGAATTTGATGATATCGACATCACTCGATTATCCCGCGGCGAACTTCGCCGTTGCTTTGGGATGGTATTGCAGAATACGTGGCTATTCGAAGGAAGTATTGCCGATAACATCGCTTATGGAAAAATGGATGCTTCACGAGAAGAAATCATCCATGCTGCTAAAATCGCCCAATGCGATCATTTTATCCGTACGCTTCCTAACGGTTATGATACGTTGATTTCCAGTGAAAACGGGACACTGTCTCAAGGCCAGCAACAGCTGCTAACGATTGCACGTGTCATATTAGCAGATCCGCCTGTTGTTATTCTAGATGAAGCTACTTCTAGTGTGGATACACGGACAGAGGCACTTATCCAGCAAGCCATGGATGCCGTAACACAAAACCGCACTAGCTTCGTGATTGCCCATCGTTTGTCTACGATCGAAAAGGCCGATATGATATTAGTGATGAAGAATGGTGACATAATTGAAAAAGGGACGCACGACGAACTGCTTCAAGCGCCTACGTTATATGCGAACCTTTATAATAGTCAGTTCCAAACAGCATAGGGATATTATCAATTGCAAAAAAGCTATCGCGTATGTAGGAATACTACATACGCGATAGCTTTTATTAAAAATATACTAGTGGAAAAATACAAATATCACGAACAAGAGCTCATATTATACACCATTACTAAACATTTATTGAAATATCCTTTCCTCTTCCACCGTATATTTTTGTTTACCTAACTCCAAACATTCATTTCATATCTACCATCCAAAGATAGCGCTTTCATATTCTTCCTAACATAAAAACCTATTTCTAAAATCAGCTTATCGTATAATAATATTAAAGCAAACAACATTTTTCTTTTTATTAAAAAAAATAAATAAAATGAAAGTTGATGTTGTCAACAACAAAGGGGCAGTGACAAAAGTACTGTCACTGCCCCTTTTCCGAATAAACGGTGTTCCCCTGCCAACTCCTCGGGCACAAGTCACAATATTCATCAAACATGAGAAGCTGTTTGTTGAAATTGTTCCTTGTGCCTCAGAGTTAAACGGCAGGCTTACAACCTCTCTAAACGGTGTTCAAAAGCTTGCATCTGCAGCACTAAGCTCAAACAGATGAAAAACATGAGGAGCTGTTTTTATCTATTTGTTCTTACTGCTTGATGCAGGACAGCTTTTTCACAACCTCTTTTCGCTTCAATCCCCCTGCTCCACCTGAGAAAGCTGCTGGACAAACTGCCATGTTTCACCATTGTCAGTCGACCTAAAGAGACAAGCAAACATTTTCCCTGCATCGATGGGCCCTTTTTTCAGCAAATAGAATTTTGTCTCTAATGTATTGGCACTTGTTTGAGTCACTTCATTCGGTGATTGGAACAAATCCAAGCCACCTGTCTGATAATCTTCGGGGATGGATACGATTGCTTCTTTGAAGGAGCGTCCTCCGTCATTAGTATAATAAAGCTGCTCACGTGTAGAAACAAAACCAAGAGAGGACGTGACGAAGCTGACGTTTTGAACCGGCTGTGTGATCGTCGTACTTCAACTATTCGTCCACGTCTCCCCTTCATCTCGAGTCGTATAGATATGCAAAGTCTCCGCCGACATTCCGCTATCCGTAGAATAAACGAGCACTCCGCTGCCATCAAAAAAGTTCGCTTTTCGATAGCGAACATTATGCGCATGTTGAGAAACGAGGGATTTTTGCCAGGTCTTTCCGTTGTCTCTAGAGCTCAGCAACCATATATTCTCGTTATCAGAAGAATAAATAAACCACGAAAAGTCTGCGGATACATCATAGGTCTTGTCCATCCAAAATCCTTCTGGGACCGTCCCGCTTGTCAGGGTATAATCACCAAAGCGTAGCCAGTCCGAAGCAATAGGGACAAATGTCCAGGTTTTACCACTATCCGTTGTCATATAAAGGTTCTGTGCAGTTTTGTCTAGTTGAAGGTCATTGACTTGCTGGGTAGTGAATTGGACGGTTTGCTTCGGATCAGCCAGCAGACCTTCACTTGTGGTCCGTTCTGCAGTTGCACTACTAGTAGAAGGCATCGACATATGTGTCATCGCGTTCATTCTGGAAGAAGACATTCCTGGACTGCCATATTTTCCGTAATAAACCACACCGGCTAGACCGATCAAACAGATTCCCGCGAGCAGTGCGCCAATCCTTACTTTAGGCTGGATTGAATAGCCATGTGTACTGGTCACTTTTTTCAACTCAGGTTCTTGTAAAAAGATGTGAATCGAGCTTAGGCCGAATCCTGATTTTCTTTGTCCTATATAGATAGGTTCGTTATCGAGTGAATGCAATAACAGCTGGCAGTCACTTTTTTCTATGCGAAAGGCCCGGTTTCTTACAGTTTTTTCAAAATATAGATAGCGATCATCATGAAAAACAGGCGAAGTATGTAAAAAATAATCGGCACGTTGACTGATCCATTGGTCAAAATGCCGAGTTAAACGAACATATTTTACCCATGAGAGAATAAGCAGCAGACTTAGAAAAAACACCAATCCACCACCGATGAGCCATGAAACATGATAGAGATCACTCAGTCTCTGGCCTGCTTGAATCGAGTGAACTGTCTCTTTCATCATTCGATAGACAAGAGAAGCAACACCGAAGAAAAACAAACTACTTAGTACGATCCAGCTTAGCAGTTTGACGGTCTCGGCTTTTGCTGTTCTTTTTGCCATCTTGATGATTTTTGGTTTTGCAGAAATCAATTCGATAATCAATAATTCTTGATCCATTTGCTTCCTCCTTTTATCCATTCATTATGCGACAAAACTTGCAGAATCGCCAGTCTCCTAATAAAATTTTATGAAATCGCTGAGAAAATAATGAGGCATGATCCAATGTATGACAATCGCTCATCAATCATGGAAACTGCAACAAAAAAATAAAGAGGCTGCCGCCAAAGCCGCATCCTCTTTTGTTTATCCAACTTTTATTCATGCTTTCCCCAAAACATTTCTAAAAATCCCGACAACAAAAAACGATTATACGTTTTTTGCTGTTTTTTATTCCTTGTTGTTTGTCATTTCCTCCTTTCGTCATAGAAACAATTGAATCACACGCTTTTTTTGAGGGGCTATTGCCTGGTCCGTTAATAACGCCCTACTACTAACAAGATAACAGATTTTCAAAGGGTGGAAGAACGCTTTTTTCTTTTTATGGAAATAGTTGTTACTATTTAAAATAAAGATAAGGAACAAATCATTTAGAAAGATTTTCAGGATGCTTGGGTCAAAAAAACAAGACTAGGAAACAGTAACCGAAGTTTGTCGTTCCCAGTCTTGCAAAGATACGTTTAGACAATTATTTGTTAAAAATCTTAGGGCCTTTTCGCATGTTCTTACGATCGTTTTTCGGCGTTTCCATCTGTTTGGAGCGTCCGCCGCCTTGTTTTTTCTTGATCAATTCTTTCATTTTTTCTTTCTGGTCCATTTTTATTCTCCTTTAACGAATGAAGCGACTAATTCAACATGATGTGTTTGCGGGAAAAGATCGACGGGTTGGATTTTCTTCGTTTCATAACCCGCTGCTGCAAAAAGCTTTGCATCTCTTGCAAAAGTTGCCGGATTGCAGGAGATATAGACGATTCTTTCAGGATTCATGTCGATAGCAGATTCAATAAAGTGTGGATCGAGTCCTTTTCGAGGAGGATCGACCATGATCACTGAAGGCTTGATCCCTTTTTCCTGCCATTTTTTCATTACTTTTTCCGCTTTTCCGACTTCATAATGCGCGTTTTCGATTTTATTGTTCAATGCGTTGAATTGCGCATCTTCAATTGCTGCCGGAATCAGTTCCATTCCGTATACTTTGTCTACTCGATCGGCTAGAGAAAGACCAATCGTACCGATTCCTGAGTACGCATCGATCACGATATCTTTTTTATCAAGATCAGCAAACTCGATAGCTGTTTGATAAAGATACTCTGCCTGTTGAGTGTTGACTTGGTAGAAAGATTTAGCAGAGATCCGATAGGTTTTTCCTAATAATTGATCTTCGATATAACTTCTGCCGTACAAGACTTTTTCTTTGTCACCCAAAATCACATTTGTTTTTTCTTCATTGATGTTTTGAATGACAGAAACGACTTCTGGCAACGCTTCGTGGATAGCTTCTGCGATCTCTTTTGACTTGAAGAATTTTTCTTTTCGAGTGACTAATACAACCATCATCTCATGTGAATAATGTCCGCGTCGGATGATGATGTGGCGGATCTGTCCTTCGTTTTTTTCTTCATTATAGCCACGGACTTGGAATCGCTGCAAAATATCTCTCACAGCTAGGATCGCTTTGTCGATAGCAGGATCTTGGATATAAAAATCCTCGATCTGAACAAGCTCATGGCTGTTTTTCTTATAGAATCCAGTTGCTAGCTGGCCATCGATTCGTCGTACAGGGATTTGTGCTTTATTGCGGTAGCCGACTGGCTCGTCCATGCCGACTGTTGGCAAGATAGGCACTTCAGGCATCTTTGCGATTTTCGTCATCACATTTTCGACTTGCTTTTGTTTGAAAGCCAATTGTTTATCATAGCTCAAATGTGCTAATGGCGCGATCCCAGTGCGAAGTAGTGCTTTATCTTCGACAGGTTGGCGATCAGGTGACTGTGTGAGCCAGTTTTCGACTTTTGCATAACCGAATTTATTCCCCGCTTTTAGTACCAATACTTCGACTTGTTCTCCTGGCAGCGCGTTTTCGATGAACAAAGGATAACCGTCGATTTTTGCTACACCTAGTCCTTCGTAGCTCAAATCGATAATATCTACTGTGTAACGTTCATTTTTTTTAATTGTTTGTTCTGTCATTGTTTGCTCCTTTAAGCATCATTTTCATCATACTGACTCTACTACAAATCAGTTCAATACACAACTAAAACCGGTACTGACCTTACTACGTTTCAGCACCGGCTTTCGTTTATTTCTTTTTATTAGGTGTTTCGTCTGCGATTTTTCCGTCACCGTCAATATCTTCATCTGTCAGACGTTCGACTTCTTTGACGAATTCTTTACTTACTTCATCCAGTTCTTCTTCCTCTGAACCGGTAATTGCTTCATCAGGAATCTGATCTGTATTGGCAAAAAATTCGATATGCTGATGGAGGTTCTGGAAGTGCATAGGTGCATTGCCCCCATATTCTCCATCTAGATTGATCATGACTGGCCGGTTGATATCGTCTTCTGTTTCGACGTATAAGCTGCTGGTTTTGGTATAAATCACCCGCGGATCATCGACATGACGTCCGCCATTCAGCATCAACGCTGCGATATGCAAGATCTCAAAAATATTTGCTGTCTTGACGATGATCAATGAGAATTTCCCGTCGTCCAGTTTCGCATCCGGCGCGATTTGTTCAAAGCCGCCGACCGAATTCGTCAATCCCAAGAAAAACATCGAAGCATTGCCGATGTACTCTCCTTCATCATATTTCAGTCGCATCTTGATTGGCTTGACTCGAGGCAGCATCTCTGCTCCTTTTGCCAAGTAAGCTAAGTAACCGAAGATGCTTTTCAATTCAGAAGGCACTTCATATGTCAGTTCCGTCAAATAGCCGCCTGCTGCGATGTTGATGAAATAACTGGTGTCAGAATGTCCGATATCCATTTTCACCGTTTGATTCTTTTTGATGACTTCTGCTGCTGCTTTGATGTTGTCACGGGGGATCTTTAATGCCCGTGCATAATCATTTGTCGTACCTGCTGGAATGATCGCCATTTTAGGACGTATCTCTAGTGGTGCGATCCCATTGACTACTTCGTTGATCGTTCCATCTCCACCTGCTGCAACGACTAAATCAAAGCCGAGCTCAGCTACTCGTCTCGCTTCGTTTTTTGCTGAATCTTTTTCCGGTGTCGTTGCATACGCACTTGCCTCAAAGCCAGAATCCTCCAGTGCCTGGAGGATATCTGCCAAATTCTTTTTCAATAATTCTTTTCCCGAGGTTGGGTTATATATCACTCGTGCTTTTTTCATGTTCTGCCTCTAGCGCTTCGCTAATTCATCTTTGAGCAGCTTATTCACAACGCCTGGATTTGCTTGTCCTTTTGTCGCTTTCATGATCTGTCCAACTAAGAAGCCTACTGCACGGTCTTTCCCATTTTTGAAGTCATCAACAGATTGCTGATTGTTATCTAAGATTTCATTGATGATTGGAAGAAGCTGACTTGGGTCAGATAATTGTACCCAGCCGTTTTTCTCAACGACTTCTTGCGCTTCGCCGCCGTTAGTAATCAATTCTCTGAATACTTTTTTCGCGATTTTTGAACTGATTGTCCCATCAGCGATCAAGCGGATCATTCCTGCCAGATTCTCAGGAGTCAATCGTGTTTCTGCAAGTTCAAGTTTTTCACTGTTCAAGTAAGCAGAAACTTCCCCCATCAGCCAGTTTGAAGCTTGTTTGGAATCTGCGCCGTTTTCTAGAACAGCCTCGAAGAAATCAGACATTTCTTTTGTCAAAGTCAAGACCATTGCATCATATTCAGGCAAGCCAAGTTCACGGATATAACGTTCGCGACGTGATGCAGGTAGTTCAGGCAAGGTCGCTTTCACCTTTTGGATCCATTCATCATCGATCACGAATTTAGGGATATCTGGTTCAGGGAAATAACGATAATCGCTTGATCCTTCTTTGACACGCATCAAGATCGTTTTGTTAGTCGTTTCGTCAAAACGTCGTGTTTCTTGCTGGATTTCTCCGCCCGACAACAAAACTTTTGCTTGACGTTTTTCTTCAAATGCCAGACCTTTTTTCACGAAAGAAAGAGAGTTCAGATTTTTCAGTTCTGCTTTCGTACCAAATTCTTCTTGCCCATACGGACGTAAAGAGATGTTCGCATCACAGCGCATCGAACCTTCTTCCATTTTCACGTCGCTGACTTCCGTGAATTGGATGATAGAACGCAATGCTTCTAAATAAGCATAAGCTTCTTCTGGTGAACGCATGTCTGCTTCTGATACGATTTCGATCAGCGGTGTGCCTTGACGGTTCAGATCGACGTAAGAATATCCGCCGATTCCATGCATGTTTTTACCGGCGTCTTCTTCTAGATGCACACGTTCGATGCGGATTTTTTTCTTTTTGCCTTCTACTTCGATCTCGATCCAGCCATCATGCCCGATTGGCTGATCGAATTGTGAGATTTGGTATGCTTTCGGGTTGTCTGGATAAAAATAGTTTTTTCTGTCAAAATGCGTATCTTTTGAAATCTCGCAGTTCAAAGCTAAAGCTGCTTTCATCCCGAATTCCAGCGCTGCTTTATTCATCACTGGCAGCACACCTGGGTAACCCCAGTCGATCACATTCGTGTTGCTGTTTGGTTCAGCGCCGAAATGTGCAGGTGCTGGAGAGAAAATTTTTGAGTTTGTTTTCAACTCAACGTGGACTTCAAGCCCAATGATTGTTTCAAAGTTCATTAGTCTTTCCCTCCTAAGATAGCTGGTTGCTGTTTATGGAACTCTGTTGCTTGTTCAAATGCATAGGCTGCTTGATACATCGTTTTTTCCTCAAAGTAATTACCGATGATCTGCAGTCCGACTGGCATGTTCTCTGATAGACCTGCTGGAACGGACATCCCTGGAAGTCCAGCCAAGTTGACAGGGATCGTCAAAATGTCATTCATGTACATTGTGATCGGATCATTGATCTGTTCACCGATACCAAATGCGACTGTTGGAGAAGCTGGGCCGATGATCAAATCGTAATCAGCGAAGACTTTTTCGAAGTCTCGTTTGATCAGTGTACGAACCTGTCCTGCTTTTTTGAAATAAGCATCATAGTAGCCGGCACTCAACGAGAATGTCCCTAACATGATCCGGCGTTTGACTTCTTCCCCGAATCCTTCTGAGCGTGAGTTGACATATACATCGTCCAATGATTTCACATTTTCAGAGCGATAGCCGTAACGGATACCGTCAAAACGCTGCAGATTCGAGCTTGCTTCTGATGAGGCAATGATATAGTATACCGCCACACCATATTTTGAATGAGGCAAGCTGACTTCTTCGACCGTTGCACCTAGTGAACGGAAAGTCTCAGCAGCTTTCAAAATAGTTTCTTTCACTTCAGGGGCTACTCCTTCGCCCAAGTATTCTTTAGGCAAAGCGATCTTCATCCCTTTGATGTCTCCAGTCAGTCCTTCTGAAAAATCAGGAACAGAAACGCCAGAAGAAGTGCCGTCTTTTTCATCATATCCGCTGATCGCTGTCAAGGCCAAAGCGTTGTCTTTGACTGTTCGAGTCATTGGTCCGATTTGGTCCAATGAAGATGCGAAGGCGATCAGTCCGAATCGAGAAACGCGTCCATATGTCGGTTTCATTCCGACGATTCCATTGAATGAAGCAGGCTGACGGATGCTTCCTCCTGTATCGCTTCCTAAAGAAACAGGGATCTGCCCTGCTGCAACAGCTGCTGCTGAACCACCAGAAGAACCACCAGGTACTTTTGTCTGATTCCATGCGTTCTTTGTCTTTTTGAAGTAAGACGTTTCCGTACTTCCACCCATCGCAAATTCATCCATGTTCAATTTACCGACTGGAATCATATCTGCCTGATAGATTTTTTCCATTACTGTTGCATCATAGATCGGTTCGAAATTGTATAAGATCTTCGAAGCTGCAGTTGTCAGGAGATCTTTTGTCACGATATTGTCTTTGATCCCGATCGGAATACCGGCAAGAACGTTGCTCTCATCGATCCCTTTTTCATCTAACGCTTTGGCTTGTGCCATTGCTTTTTCTTCGTTCAATGTGATGAACGCTTCGATTTCCGGTTCCGTTTCTTTGATACGATCAAATGTTGCTTTGGTCAGATCTTGTACAGTGATTTCTTTTGAAACCAGCATATTGTGCAATTCTTCCAACGAACGGTTATATAATTCTGTCATTATGCGCCAGCCTCCCCATTATCGATAATTGCGGGTACTTTGATAAAGCCATCTTCCGTTTCCGGCACATTTTTTAATAGTTCATCTCTGTTCCAGCCAGCTTGTGCGCGATCTTGTCGCATCACATTCACTGTTTCGACCACGTTCGATGTAAAAGGTACACCTTCCGTATCTACTGATTCCAGCATTTCTACCATATCAATGATCTTACCCAATTGATCGGTAAAGCTCGCAAGTTCTTCTTCTTCGAATGCAAGCTTTGCTAATTTGGCAACGTGTTTCACTTGTTCTTCACTAATCGCCATACTACCCCTTCTTTCTAAACGAAACTTTGCTCTCTATTTTAACATAAGAGTTCCCAGTCTGAAATTATTTCTTGAAATTTGTCTGAAAAAAATCAGATTTACTCTTCTGCCGGATGGCTCTCAGCTAAAGCTTCCGCCATTTTCTCTTCCGTCCATACTTCGATCCCCAGTTCCTGTGCTTTCGTCAGTTTGCTCCCGGCATCTTCTCCTGCCACTACGATATCGGTTTTTTTCGAGACACTGCCAGTCACTTTACCGCCGAAATTCTCAATGGTTTCTTTTGCTTCTTCTCGTGTGAATCGGGTCAATTTCCCAGTCAGGACAATGGTTTTGTCTTTAAAAGGCGATTCGACTTTTTCCAGTTGTGAAGTCCGGATTCCCTTATACTCAAAATTCACACCCGCTTGTTTCAATTCATTCATCAGTTCATGAACTTCTTCATTGCTGAAATAGGTGACGACGCTGTCTGCGATGATATCACCAATCGTATCCAGTGCAATGATCGATTCAAAATCACTTTTGCTTAAAGCCTCCAAATCACCGAAATGCTCAGCTAGGATTTTTGCCGCTTTCGCACCGACATGGCGGATTCCTAAGCCGAAGATCAGCCGTTCAACAGAATTGTCTTTGCTGTTATCTATAGCTGTCAGGATATTGTTTGCTGATTTCTCTTTGATCTTATCCAAAGTCAGCAAGTCTTCTTCCTTCAGTTTATACAGATCAGCGACATCTGATACAAGTTTCTTGTCGTACATCTGCTCCAAGACGCGCGGCCCAAGACCATCGATATTCATGGCATTTCGAGAGACGAAATGGTTCAGGCCTTCCTTCATTTGAGCTGGACATTTCGGATTGATACAGCGAAGCGCCACTTCTTCGTCTAAATGAACGAGTTCACTGCCACATACCGGACAATGGGTAGGAAGCTCATATTCCTGACTGTCTTTTGGACGTTTATCGAATACGACTTGCGCTACTTCTGGAATGATATCGCCGGCTTTATAGATCTGCACGGTGTCATTGATGCGGATATCCTTCATTTGGATATAGTCGCCATTATGCAGACTTGCCCGACTGACTGTAGTACCTGCTACCCGTACTGGTGTCATTACTGCAGTCGGTGTGACGACGCCTGTTCGCCCCACAGTCCATTCGATATCTTCGATGACTGTCTCGACTTCTTCGGGCGGGAACTTATAAGCGGTGGCCCATCTTGGTGCCTTTACAGTAAAGCCAAGCTGCTCTTGCAATGAGAACTCATTGACTTTGATGACGATACCATCGATCTCATAAGGCAGATCGACTCTTTTTTCATGGTACTCTTCGATATAAGACCAGACTTCGTCGATCGACTGGCAAAGACGTTTCTCACGATTCGTGTGGAAACCGATTTTTTCCAGTTCTTCCAATGCGTCATATTGTGTTTTTGCCTGCATCGGACCAAAGTCAGCGACTGTATAAAGAAATGTATCTAAATTTCTTTTCGCTGTGATTTTCGAGTCGAGCTGTCGCAGTGAGCCTGCCGCAGCGTTACGCGGATTGGCAAAGATATCTTTGCCGTCTGCTTCTCTTTCTTCGTTCAATTGGACAAAAGAACGCTTCGGCATAAAACATTCGCCGCGTACTTCGATCGTCATCGGCTCTTTCAGTTTCAGCGGTACGGATCTGACTGTTTTCAGGTTTTCCGTGATGTTTTCTCCGACAGTCCCATCCCCACGTGTCGCGCCACGGACAAATTGGCCGTCTTCATAGCGCAAAGAGACAGAGAGGCCGTCGATCTTCAACTCACAACAATACGCGACCGGATGCCCGACTGCTTTTTGGACACGCTGATCGAAAGCCATCAGCTCTTCTTTGCTGAAGACATCGTTCAAGCTGTACAGCGGGATGTCATGAGTGACTTTCTCAAAACCTGCAAGTACTTTTCCTCCGACTCTTTGTGTAGGAGAATCGGAAGTGATCAAATCAGGATACTGTTCTTCGATCGCTACTAATTGCGCATATGCTTTATCGTAAACATAATCTTCAACGGTTGGTTTGTCTTCTACATAGTATTCTCTCGACCAGCGATTCAGCTGAGTACGTAATTCCTCCGCTTTTTTTGCTGCTTCATCAATCGTCATTTCATGTTCCATCAGTTTCCCTCCACTTTAAGCTTTTTCGATTGGCGCAAATGCTGCCAGCAGTCGTTTGACTCCTTGGCTCGGGAATGCAACATCCAGTTCCAGATCTTTGGCTGTCCCGCTTACTCGGACAACTGTTCCTAATCCCCATTTTTTGTGATTGACTTTATCGCCAGGTTTCCAACTGTTGTTTTCTCCACCAGTGGAAGCTCTTGATGATACTACTGCAGCAGCAGGCTGTTTGTATGCAGGTGCAGCTGTTCTTTGAGCAAATGGAGCGGATTTTTTCGGCGTTGGTCGCATGCCTTCGATTTCCAGCAGCTCCTGATCGATCTCTTCAACGAAGCGTGAAGGACGATTATACTGGGTCCGTCCGTATAAAGTACGTGAAAAAGCATTGGTCAGATATAACATCTCCTCTGCCCGAGTGATACCGACATAGGCTAAACGACGTTCTTCTTCAAGTTCGCTTTCTTCCATCAGCGCACGTGACAGCGGAAAGACACCTTCTTCCAGACCGATGAGGAAGACCACTGGGAATTCCAATCCTTTTGCCGCATGTAGTGTCATTAAGGTCACTTGTGTCGAATCTTCTTCCAGATTATCGATGTCTGATACTAATGCAAGATCATTGAGGAACACGGTCAGCTTTTCTTCTGGGGCATCTGCGTCTTCTTCATTCTGCTTTTCAAACTGCTTGTCGAATTCTTGTGTGACGGTCAGGAATTCCTCCAAGTTTTCCAAGCGGGCTTGTGATTCCAATGTATTCTGGATCTTCAAGTCTTCTAGATAACCGCTTCTTTCCAATACTTCTTTGGTCAACTCTGTCACGGTCATATAAGGGACCATCTGAGTGACTTCATGGATCATTTCACCAAAAGCACCTAATTGATGCCCTGCTTTTCCGCTGATATTAGCCAGATCCACATTTTGTGCTGCTTCAAGCAATGGCCATTCATGCAGTGAAGCGAATTGGCGTAGCTTGTCTATCGAGCCAGGTCCGATCCCACGTTTTGGCGAATTCACGATCCGCTCAAAGCTGATGGAGTCTTGAGGATTGGCGATCACATTCAAATACGCCAAGATATCTTTGATTTCTTTTCGATCGTAGAATTTATGACCTCCGACCATTTTATAAGGGATATTGGCTTTGAGGAGCGTTTCTTCCATCACACGTGACTGGGCGTTGGTTCGGTATAAGACAGCGAAATCGCCGTAATCTCTGTGATTTTCTCGCATCTCCGCTTGCATGCGATCGACGATGAATCGGGTTTCGTCCCGTTCGTTGTCGGCCCGATAATACGTGATTTTATTCCCTTCACGATTCTCAGTCCAAAGATTTTTCGGTTTCCGGTTGTTGTTGTTTTCGATTACTTGGTTGGCGGCGCTCAAGATGTTTTTTGTGGACCGGTAATTTTGTTCCAGCAAAATCACTGCTGCGTCTGGATAATCTTTTTCAAAATCCAAGATATTCTGCATATCGGCTCCCCGCCAGCCGTAGATACTTTGATCTGCATCACCGACCACGCAGAGATTTTTAAATCTTCCCGCAAGCAAGTTGACCAATGTATACTGGGCATGGTTGGTATCTTGATATTCATCCACATGGATATAGTGGAATTTGTTTTGGTAATAAGTCAGTGAATCAGGATGTTCTTCGAATAAGCGGATCGTATTCATGATCAAATCATCGAAATCCATACATTGGTTGTACTGCAGTTCTTTCTGGTACGCTTCATAGCATTTCGCTACGATCTCTTCGTAATAACTGCCTTGCATCTTAGCAAATTCTTTGGGCGTCTGTAAGCTATTCTTTGCTTGAGAGATCGTGCCGAGGATACTTCTCGGATCGTATTTCTTCGGATCGATATTCAATTCTTTCAAAATACGTTTCATCAAGGACAACTGTTCCGAGGAATCGATGATCGTAAAATTGCGGTTATAGCCGATAAAATCGACATCTCTTCTCAAGATCCGCACACACATCGAGTGGAAGGTGGATACCCAGACATCTTCCCCGCCAGATTCTAATATCGCATTCACACGTTCTTTCATTTCTTTTGCCGCTTTATTGGTAAAAGTAATCGCTAGGATGTTCCATGGATTAACTTCTTTTTCTTCAATCAGGTAAGCGATCCGATGCGTCAAGACCCGTGTCTTTCCGCTTCCCGCGCCTGCCATCAGTAATAGTGGTCCGTCAGTATGAAGAACAGCTTCTTTCTGACGAGGATTCATCCCATTTAATAGTTCAGCTTTGGATGACATTAACAACATCCTTTCTTTTATCAATCTCGTTAATTATAGCATTTTCCTTCTACTCATTAAACTAGCTTACTCAAAAAACATTTGTTCCTTTTTTCTATTTTTGTCTTGTCAATTCCTTTGTTTCGAGCTACATTAAAAGAAAGCGAGGCGTTTCAATGGAAAAAAAGAGAAAAATCAAAAAATTAGATAAAACACAGATTTACTTTATTTTAAAAGGGATATTTGTCGGACTACTTACAGGTGTCATTGTCAGCCTGTTTCGTTTGTCGATCGAAAAATCCGGTGATTTCATCCGGGAGATCTATGTATCGAGCCGTGACCATCCTGTTTATCTGGTGTTCATTGCTTTGTTTTCAGTTCTAGCTGCAGTTTTCGTTGGCTATCTGATCAAAAGCGAGCCGGATATCAAAGGAAGCGGGATCCCCCAAGTTGAAGGACAGCTTCAAGGAGAATTATCCATGAATTGGTTTGCCGTTTTATGGAAAAAGTTCATCGGCGGCGTTCTTTCGGTGGGCGCAGGGTTATTCTTAGGACGTGAAGGCCCATCTATCCAATTAGGGGCAGCTATCGGGCAAGGGACTGGCCGACTGTTCCATAGCCCTTCTTCAGAAGAGAAGATTCTGATTTCAAGCGGAGCCAGCAGCGGTCTAGCTGCAGCATTCAATGCTCCGATCGCGGGTCTGCTTTTTGTTTTGGAAGAAATCCATCATTCCTTTTCACCGTTAGTCTGGCTGACGTCTTTTGCTTCAGCGATCACGGCAAATTTTGTTTCACTTTATTTTTTTGGGCTCAGACCTGTTTTATACTTGGGAGACCTTCCCTCATTACCTTTAAAATATTATGGTTCACTAGTTATTTTAGGCATTTTTCTAGGTGTTTTAGGTTTCGTTTATCAAAAAGTCCTGCTGGCTCTGCCCTTCTTTTATGACAAATTGCCATTGCCTTCTTACCTTCATGGGCTTGTTCCTTTTCTTTTAGTGATTCCTGTAGGGTATTTCTGGCCGGGTACGCTAGGAGGCGGAAATCCGATCGTGTTGAATTTAGGACATCCTTCTCTACCGATTATGATGATCGTGGGCTTACTGGTCCTTCGATTCGTCTTTTCGATGGTTTCTTATGGAAGTGGGCTGCCGGGCGGGATATTCTTGCCGATCTTGACATTAGGTGCGCTTATCGGCTGCTTGTTCGGAAAGATCATGGTGCTTTATTTCGGGATGGACCCTGTTTATATCAAAGATTTCGTGGTTATCGCGATGGCAGGTTATTTCACAGCGATCGGTAAAGCACCATTGACAGCGATCATTCTGGTCACTGAAATGGTGGGTTCTTTGAATCACTTGATGCCTTTAGGACTTGCTGCGCTCGTGGCCTATATCATGAACGATCTTCTGGGAGGCAATCCGATCTATGAATCGCTTCTCGAACGGCTGCTTGGCGGAACGAAGGTTGCTGCGCTCAAAGGAGCCAAGACCACTTTCGATTTCCCGGTGACAGCTGAAAGTTCATTAGATGGGCTTATGGTGCGTGACTTCAACTGGCCTAAGAACATGTTGTTGACGACGATCCGCCGAGGGAATAAAGAAATCTTGACCCATGGGGATACGATCATGAACGTAGGCGATATACTGGTCATTCTGACGGACGAATCCAATCTTTCTACGATCAAACAGGAAATCACTGCGCGATCTTCTATCACAAGCATGAAACAGTCGTTCTGATCAAAGACCATTTTCATCCTTGCATAAAAACTTTAACTTTATATACAAAAAAGGACGATGACAAACTGTCAAAGTCCTTTTTTGTTCTCTTAGAAAATGTACAACGCACATGATTACTAGACATGGCGCGCAGCTTTTGCTTTTTTTATGCTTCTGCAGTGACAGGCGCTTTTCTCAATAACCCGTAGATAACGCCGGAAACAACTGCTCCGATAGCAATAAATACTAAATACATGATTGGATGGCTCAGTAAGAATACTACAAAGATCCCGCCGTGAGGAGCCAATAATTTGATACCGAAAGCACCAACTAATCCGCCGGTCAATGCGGAACCGATAATGAAACTTGGAATTGCACGGATTGGGTCAGCTGCAGCAAATGGGATCGATCCTTCTGTAACAAACGATAAGCCCATGATGATATTTGTCAAACCAGCATCTTGATCTGTTTTACTGAATTTGTTTTTGAACAAGCGAGTCGCAACGAAAATAGCCAATGGTGGAACCATCCCGCCTGCCATAACAGAGGCCATGACCACACTACCTCCAGTTGCAACAGTTGTCGCTAGTGTTGCTGTACCGAACACATAAGCGGCTTTGTTGATTGGTCCACCTAAGTCAGCAGCCATCATCCCAGCCAATAAAGCTCCAAGTAAAGCAGCATTCGATCCGCTCATACCTGTCAAAAAGCTGTTCAATGCATCATTGATTGCTTTCATTGGTACATTCACTAGTAACATCAAAAATCCGGTGATCAACAAACCAAACACTGGGTAGAACAAAATCGTCTTGATTCCGTCCAATGATTTTGGAAGACCTTTGAACAGTTTACGCAAGAAGACGATCACATAACCTGCTAAGAATCCACCGATCAATGCTCCTAGGAATCCTGCTCCACCAGCATTTGCCAAAGCACCAGCTGCAAACCCGACAATCAAGCCTGGGCGGTCACCGATACTTGAAGCAATGAACCCAGCTAATACAGGCAACATAAAGCCGAATGCTGCTTGACCGATCTGGTTGAACCAGCTAGCTAACTGGTTGTAATTCCCTAGATTTGCTAATTGGTCATGGGGAACACCCATGAATTGGTCGATCATGAATGACAGTGCGATGGCAATCCCACCACCGATAACAAACGGCAACATGTGAGAAACACCATTCATCAGATCCTTGTAGATCCGTTGTCCGATAGTACCATCTGCATTGCCTTCATCTGAACCATTCTCTTTGCCGTCACCATGGAAAATCGGCGCGGAACCGCTAAGGGCCATATTAATCAATTCTTCTGGTTTGCGGATACCATCGCTGACCGGACGATTGACTAATTCTTTCCCATCAAAACGATTCATCTCTACTTTTTTATCGGCTGCGACGATGACACCTTCAGCACGAGCGATATCTTCTGCTGTCAGGCGGTTTTTGATCCCTTCAGAACCATTCGTTTCGACCTTGATCTCCACGCCCATTTCTTTCGCTTTTTTCTTCAAGGCATCTTCAGCCATGTAGGTATGGGCAATCCCTGTAGGACAAGCTGTGACTGCTACGACGAATTTTCTTTCAGGATGCGCAGCTGCTTGTGCCGCTTGTTCTTCTTGTTCTGCTTTTTCTTCTGCTTCTTTTTGCTCTTCTGCTGTCTGGAACAACTCCTGTACTGCTTCTGGTGTATCGGCTTCTTTCAATTTCCCAACGAAATCCGGGTCGATCAAAAGCCGTGATAATGCAGCCAAAGCTTGTAAATGCGTATCATTTGCGCCTTCTGGAGCGGCGATCATGAAGAATAAGTAAGTAGGCTGACCATCTAAGGCCTCATAATCTACACCTTTGTGGCTTTTTGCAAAGAGAACAGTAGCTTCTTTGACTGCTGCATTTTTTGCATGGGGCATGGCGATACCGTCACCAAGTCCCGTTGACGTCTGTGCTTCACGAGCCAGTATCCCTTGTTTATATGTGTCGATGTCTGAGATCCGACCTGCGTCGAACATTTTTTGGACCATTTCATCGATGGCGCCTTTTTTATCAGTCGCTTGCAAATCCATGATCATTGCATCTTTGACCATTAAATCTTTGATATTCATCTTTATCCTCCTAGAAACTAATCGATTTTTGTGATTTTCACTTCAGGTAGTAATTCATCAATCAATTCACGTGATGCCAGATCATCTGAAAAAGCAGTTGCACTGCCGCAAGCGACGCCCCATTTAAATGCTTCAACAGCATCTTGCGTACGACTATATGCGCCAATAAATCCTGCGATCATCGAGTCACCTGCGCCAACGGAATTTTTCAGTGGACGTACTAGTACATTCGACTGGTAAGCTCCTTGCTCTGTAAATAGCAATGCACCATCGCCAGCCATCGAGATCAACACGTTTTGTGCACCTTCTGCTAGCAATTTCTTCCCGTACGGAATGATGTCATCGATCGAACTGAAAGTAGTCTGATAGAGTTCTGCCAGTTCATGGTTGTTTGGTTTGATCAGAAGCGGTTGTTTCGAAAGCGCGTTCTTAAGATCGTCGCCTGTCGTATCGATTACGAAATCTGCTCCCTTTTCTCGGACGATATCGATCAATTCTTGATAGAAGCCTTTACGTAAGCTTGCTGGCGTACTTCCTGACAACACCACAATGTCACCGGGCTGAATATCGTTCAAGGCTTGTTTCAATCCTTCGATTTCTTCGTCTGAGATTGACGGACCCAACCCGTTGATTTCAGTTTCAGTATCCGATTTCAATTTGATGTTGATCCGTGTATCCTCACTGACTTTCGTGAATGATGTATTGATCTGTTCTTCTTTCAGCCAATCTGAAATAAATCCGCCGGTAAATCCGCCTAAAAAACCTAAGGCTGTTGAATCTGAACCGATTCGTTTGAGGATACGGGAAACATTGATTCCTTTTCCTCCGGGCAATTTGAAATCTTCTTTCATGCGATTCAGATCGCCCAGCTTTAGCCCATCGACACGTACGATAAAATCGATCGATGGATTGAGTGTTACTGTGTAAATCATTATATAGCCTCCTTAATTGTTGTCTGTTCGCGAAATTCAGCGACGAATTCCATCGGACAACGCTCGGTTATGATCGTGGCTGCTGAAAGAGGAGCAACAGATGTAAATGTCAGCTTGTTGAATTTCGTATGATCCATCAATACAAAAGTTTCTTCAGAATTTTGCATCGCTAAACGCTTGAGCGCTGCTTCTTCTGGATCAGGCGTCGTAAATCCCTGAATAAGATGTGCCCCATTCATTCCCATAAACGCTTTGTTGAAATGATAATCACTCAATTGTCGCATGGTATTGGCGCCAAGTACTGCATTCGTCGACAGCTTCACTTGTCCACCTAAAACGATGGTAGGAAGTTGCAGATCTACTAAATTAGCTGCATGTTTGACTGAATTGGTCACCACAGTAATTTGCTTTCCTTGCAGATAAGGGATCATTTCTAGCGTCGTCGAACCAGCATCTAGATAGATGACATCCTCATCATTGATCAATTCGGCAGCTAATTTGACGATTGATTGTTTTTCTTGAACGTTTTTGAGCGTTTTTTCGCTCATGTTCTGTTCGAAACCCAATAGCTGTTCCTTTTTTGCTCCACCGTGGATACGTTCTAGAAATCCGTCATTCTCCAATTCTTGAAGATCGCGTCTGATCGTTGATTCAGAGGCATTCAAGAGGGATACCAAGTCTTGAGATTTCACGATATTCTGTTGGTCCAGCAAATGAAGGATCTTTTGTCTGCGTTCTTCTGTAAGCATTTCCACGTTCACCTCACGACACATAGTACCACATCTATTTTGTTTCTGCAATACAAAACAGTCAAAAACATTCAACAAAATTCTAAAACAATCATGGATATTTAGACAAAAAGAAGGAGCCGTGACAAAAGTCTTGTCACAACTCCTATTTCCGAATAAATGGCGTTCCAGGAATAGCTTCTGTCACAACCTCTTCCTTATGATGGTTCCCTATTTTTGACGCTTTTTCGATCGTTCCTCTAGTTTGCGTCTTTTTCTGATCGTCTGGTCGTCTTCATGTATGCCGGCTGCATCTTTTCTTTTTTATGCATCAAATAGTAGTAGGTTCCCCATCCACTGAACATGATCAGAAAACCGATCAGTGAACGAATAGAAAGATTCGGAAGAAAAAGGACGAGTGTTGCTAAAAATGCGGTCGGTCCCATCACACGATAATACAGTCGTTTATCCATTATTACCACCTCACGCTTTTTGTATGGTCATCAGCTGCTCCAGCTTCTGATAGTCTAAAAATTCGACTCTTAAGTGATTGTCACCCTTTTTTACATCAAAACGGATATTTCCTCGTTTTCTTCTGAAATGTTTGAATTTCACATCAGAGAGCCGCTGACGGATCTCATTTAACGGCAATTGTGCCAGTGCCTCTGTCGGGATATAGATTCGTAAAGATACAAGATAATCCTGATACTTCTCGTCCTCAACCTCGACTTCGAGGTATTCACGAATATAGTAACAGTATGCTTCGATCCCTTTATCGACCGCAATTGTCGGATCAAGCACTTTATAACACATCATCTGGGCCCTGTTTTCATCCACCCATGGAAAATACGCTTGTGCATTCAAAGTGCCCTTCACGCGTCTTTCCCGGTATTGCTGCTGCTTGACATCATAGCTTCTAGTAACAAAGAAGGAGGCTTTCTTTTTTGCTACAGGCTGCATCTGCTCATTTTGATACTGCACCGATTGGATATTCTGATCGGTATACGCATATTCGACAAAAGGAGCTTTTAACAACCCAACGCCATTGTCCCATGCGAGATGATCGAATCCCAGCTGATCTCGATAATAGGCTTGAAATGACTGGTTCGCAGCATTTCGCCAATTAAACGGATCACGATACAGCTGGACACAGACGACATCATTTTCCAGTTCCTTCACATATTCAACCTGCTGGACATCCAAGATGATCGGTTTTGGGATCACTTGATAGTAATAAGAACTGTAATACATCTCCCAGCAAGAAGTAAAACATAAGCCTTCATAAAACAAATCATAGCCAGAGAACTGGTTACAGTCGATGACGATCCTTCCGCCAGTTTCTTTCATTTTTGGCAGTTTCTTCGTCTCTTCTGGCCTTTCGAACAATAATCGCTGATCGATCTCTTTTGTGTTGTGATACAAAAATTCACTATATGCTCTCATATAGGCAAAGACACCATGAACAGCCATTTTATTTTTTATATAATCTCGTATCAGAAACTGATTCTCTTCAAAAACAGATATCGCTAATATGTTTTTTATCATTAGTTGCTGATTCTCAACCTGAAAACTGCATTCGCTATCTGCATTTCCGATCACCAGCCAGCCCGTGTCGCTTTCACACGCGACCATTAGTGCTTCTTGAAATTTTTTCAAATCAAATTCTTCGACTACATGATAGAAAGAACGAAAAAATGTCGGTTGTATCAATAAACGCGCAAGAAAAGCCCAATCATTCAATTCCTTTTCTTTTTCCAGATCCGTGAGACCAGTGAGTTGCATCGTCATCAGCAGTTTGTCTTCCCTAATCATTTTCTCACCTCTTTCAAATCTTTTTATAATTTAATTATAACGAATGATAAAAAAAAACTAAAATCTTACGACTTCACTGATTCTTTTTCGAATCCATGATAAACTAAAACAAAAAGAAACAAAGAGGTGGAAACCCATGGGACTTAAATTTGAACGTACCGATAATTTAGACAAATTATTTGAATCCTTTGCTGTTGATCCGGAAAAAACAGTTGCACCAAAAGAAGAAATCAACCGTTTTTTGAAACCGGAACTAGAAAAGAAAAAAGAGAAGAAAAACGAAAACAAAAAATAAGAAACAATCGCAAGACAAAAAAATCGTGTACAGACAGCTTTTACAGCTCTTTGTACACGATTTTGGCTCTATAATTTCTAGGACTGATAGAATTTTCTGTCGGTCCTAGATTTTTTTGTAAAAAAACAAACAGACATACAAAAATTCCGATAGAATAGAGTCGTCTAAAACATCAATCTGAAAGGAAGT
>NZ_JAAKDW010000013.1 GCF_011038845.1 Enterococcus sp. ZJ1622 | reverse complement strand
TTTTTTAAAAGTTTTTTTCGATCTCGCTTAGCGAAATCTTTCAGCAACTCATTTATCATAACTCATCGTTTGTTATTTGTCAAGAACTTTTTTGAAGTTTTTCTTGATGGAATCAAGCTTTATTCAACGTCCTCTTCAAACGACTTAGTTATCTTATCATGTTGAAAAGTAATTGTCAATGATTATTTCAAATAAATTCAACATCATTTTTCTGTTTCAGCAACGTTGTTTACTTTATCATTAAAAAAAAGAATGGTCAAGCTAAAATTTAAATTTAGCTTGACCTTATTTTTTATCGATTATCGAAAAAATCGTTTTGTTTGTTGTTCCCCTCTTCAATTGATACCATGACATGCTCTAACTTCAAATTTTTAACTGCTTCTATTCGTCCGAATTCTTTTGCAGTGATGTTGCAGTTTTCTATAACGATGTTTTCCATTGGTTTTTCTGCAAATGCTACAAAATCGAACGCCCTAGAAGGAAGTGAATACTCTGGCGTTTGTATCGCGATGACATTGTTGATTTTTATGTCTTTCACTTTTGTCATTTGTCGTTCTTCAGAAATCTGTTCTGCCACTGCTTGCCAGCTTTCTGACAACTGCTCATTCTCAGGTAGTGTTTTTCTATTATATGCATTATGCCAATCCATTATCCACGAAAATGGAAATTGGACATCTTGCATTGTCAGGTTTTCTACTCGAATATTTTCGATTACTCCACCACGCTCTTTTGATGACTTCATTCGAAAACCACAGTCAGAATTTTTAAAATCGATGTCATGGATATGAACATCTTCTATTCCTGCACTTACCTCACTTCCAATCGTGATCCCATAACCTGATCGGATTTGACAATGATCGATTTCGATTCCTCGTGATTTCCGATCCACTCTTGCTCCGTTCCCGTCTCTTCCAGATTTGATTGCGATACAGTCATCTCCACAGGCTAGATCGCAACGCGTAATATGGACATTCGAAGAGGAATCGATATCAATACCATCTGTACTCGGTCCGTCATTTTCACGAATCACAATATGATCGACTAAAACATCCTGAGAATACGTAATCTGAAGGTTCCAAAAACCTGAATGTTGGAATAATACATCTTTGATCGTGATATTTTTTGATTCGTAGATTAAGCAGGCACGTGGTCGTTTAATCGCGTAATCTGCGATCCAGCGCAGTCCTTTCTGATCGTATTCTGCTCTCTTACCACTTTTCTTGTCTTTCCCCCAATAAAGGTTCCACCAATATTCTCCTTGACAGTCGATGATTCCTTTTCCTTCTATTATGATGTCGTTTACCGAAAGTGCATTCAGCAAAGCGGCTGGCCACTTCATTTCTATCCCGGCGACTCTCGTTGGAATCTCTGGGAATGCTTGGAGGTCCGTCATACCTTTCAGCACTGCCCCTTCTTCAAAGATAAGATGACTTTTTTCTCGTAGAAACAGCGAACCTACTAAATAAGTACCTTTAGGGATCAGTACGCAAGCATTCGATTTCGCTGCTTGATCGATTGCTTGTTGGATCATCATTGTATCGCGGTGTGGATTAGTAGTATCTGATTGGTAATCTAACACATTGATTTGGACTTTTTCTTTTACAGACAACCGTCATTCTCCTCAGCTATTGATTTTTTTCAATTCTTCGCCGATAAATACTGTTTTTTCTCTGTTCAAAGGATAACCTATCAGCAAAATGATTGCTGAAACGAATAAGCAAAAAGCTGGAAGCAAATTAGCCATAGTATAAATTCTTTCTTGGACTATCATGGATTGGATGGCACCGCCTGATGTAGAGGATTGATACCCGATCAATGCGAGCATAAATCCGCCAACTGCTCCGGCACATGCTTGTCCAACTTTTCGGGCGAATGAATTAACACCATAGACCGTTCCATCTTCTCTTAGTCCAGTAGTGTATTGATGGTAATCAATAACATCAGTGATGAATGCCCAGACCATCAAATTGAACAATCCTGAACCTAATGTCGCAATAAACAAAAGGATCAGATAAACCCATGCATTCGTGATATGAAGGAAATACATCAATAAGTACATCGCTGAAGAGGCAAGCAAAGCAAAGACACTCGCTTCTTTCTTACCAAACCATTTTGTCAGCATCGTCGCAAAAGGAGCTAAAACAACTACTGTGCCGTAAGTAAACAGCAGCGCAATAGACATCGCTTGTTTGTTATGGAAATAATCATTGAATAGATACGTCATATTCGTTCCAGCTAAGATTTGATTGATAACGATGAAAATATCGACAATGACTAAAATGATCAAGGCGCGATTTGCTAGTAATCCTTTGACTAACTGCGAGGCAGAGACCTTCTCATTTTTTTCTACTCTTACGCGCTCTGTTGCTAATTTACAAGTTAAGATATAGGCAATAAATGCGATAGCTGCACAACCAATCGAGATCCAAAAGAAGTGTTGCCCTGAAACGACTTGTTGCCCGTGATTGTTGTGGGTGTACATTAAAATCGGAATAAAAAATCCTGTGGTAGACCCACCGATAGCGGAACCGATACTTCTGAAAGTCGATAAAGAAGTTCGATCATTCGGATTCGAACTGATAGCTGCTGCCATTGCTCCGTACGGAATATTGATTGTCGAAAGAAAAATACCATACACAATATAAGAAACAAAAATATAAATAATCTTCATCATCATAGGAAGATGCTGGACGAATGGCAAAAACAAAATGATCGTTGCCAAACAAAACGGATATTTCATCCGACGAATCCAAGGACTGAAACGCCCTACCTCTGTAAGTTTAGAAACATCACATAATCTCCCAACTGTCACGTCTGCAAACGCATCCAGTATTCTAGAGACTAAAAACAGCGTGCCCACAATTGCTCCCGATACACCTAAGACATTTGTATAATAAATCATCAAGAAACTGTTAACCAATCCTAAAATAAAACAATTGCCTAAATCACCAAACATGTACCCGATTTTATCTGCTAGACCGAATGGCTTTTTTTCTTTTTCTGCTTTGACTGCTGTAACAATATTTTGTGAAAGCATGTTTATCCCTCCTAAGTACATCAGTAAACGTTTTCAAAAGTATAACTCTTTTTATTTTGTTTTTAAATTCACAATCTTGACTTTTTATTGCACTTTCTTGACACTAAAAAAACACTAAAAGCCCAAAAAACCTTATAAACAAAGAGAAAAACAAGTTTTACATAACTATTTATTTAGATAAAAAAATCACTAACCATCCAAAATGGTTAGTGATTCGTCGGTATTTCATCTCAAATCAGCTGATCGATCATCTTTTCCGATATACTCAAAAAATTCAAAATCTGCATAGCTTCCTTGTTTTTTACTTACATCATGAACTGCTATCCCTACGAAACCACCAGTAAAGCCGCCTGAAAGAAAGCATCTGTTTTTTTCATTTCCTGCTGGTTGCCATGTTTTTGCATTCTCTTCTTTTAGATAGAATTGTACACTTTCTTTACATACTTCTACTTTTAAATATGTTTTTTTATCTAAGAGACGTATTTTCCAGGGATCAAGGTGTATCTCACCGTTTTCTGATTGGATCAACCGTAAGCATTTCCCGTAATTTTCATCCCAAGTCACATAACAGTAAATATAATTTGATTCGTTCAAGTATAGTGTGAGTCCTGCCATTTGATTGAAATTGTTCGGAGAGTATTCAAACGCAGTCTGAGCCTCGAAAGAAAAATCTGTCTGTCGAATCGCTAACAGGTGATGATCGAATACTGACTGGATCGACTCACCAGATATAAGTCGCAAGAAGCCTCGGCGACTTTGAGTATCACACCAGGATGGATCCGGGAGTATTCGTCGGGCGTTCCAATTCGGAAGCAGTTTTCCCTCAAAGTCATCGCAAAAAGAATGATCGAACTGCTGTTTTACTTCTTCGATCGTTTCAATCGTCACTTCTTCCATCGGTGAACGTCCACTGTCTTTCAGACGCAGCCAATTATCTTTTGTCCAATACACTTCTTGGATTGCTGTTTCTCTTCCTAAAACAGCAGCGCCGTTGAGCGGCCTTGTACAAAGATACGCCATATACCACTTCCCGGAATCAGTTTGGATCAAGCTGCCATGTCCTGTACATTGTAATGGCGAATCCGGTTTATCACTCGCTGTCAACATTGGAAAATCAGGATCAAGTTCATAAGGTCCGATGATGTTTTTACTGCGGCAGACAGTGACCGAATGCCCTGTTCCCGTCCCACCTTCAGCGGTGATCAAATAATAATAACCATTTCGATAATAAAGATGGGGAGCTTCTGTTTTTGCTAGTTCCGTCCCAGCAAATATCTTGTAAATCGGTCCTGCTAATTCTTTTTTCACTGGATCATATTCCTGCAGGACAATTCCTGCAGATTTATTCGGCGTGGTCATCCGATAATCCCATAGTTCATTGACTAGCCATTTCTTCTTGGTATTTGGATCGTGGAACAACGACGGATCAAACCCGTTGCTATTCAAGTAAACTGGCTCTGACCAAGGACCTGTGATATTTTTTGCTGTAATCAAATAGTTATGCGCATCTTTGAATGGCCGTTCTACACTTTTTACATCCGTATAAATCAAATAAAACATACCTTCTGCATAACTGATCTGAGGCGCCCATATACTTCCATTCGTCGGATTTCCTTGCAACGATACTTGAGTAGTCAAAATATCCGTTTGATGCGTCCAGTTCACTAGATCCTCAGAGGTATAGATACGAACGCCTGGAAGCCATTCAAAAGAAGAAACAGCCATGTAATATCTGCCATTCGCTTTTAAAATATTGGGGTCTGGATTGAATCCTCTTAAAATAGGATTACGTACTTTCGAAGCAAACATGATTTATGATTCCTTTCTCAGTCTTATTCGATAGAAACTCAGCGCACCTGCTAGAAAATAAAAGAAAGCAAATGGGAATGCGATAAATTGCGTACCGATCAACAAAACCGCCCCTGTCAAAAAGTACAGTCCCGTCGCTGCAGGCAAATATCGCTCTTTCGCAGACAAAAACAGTGCGATCACAAGCAAAATCAGCGAAATAAACAACACGACCGCAAACAATCCTGTCATATCCTTTAACATTTGAAAAGTTTTTTCTAATGATAAACCCGCTGTTTCCAGTGATAAAGATTGATAACTGTTTTTAAAATCTGACGCTGTCATATTACGTAACGTCACAGCCAGACCTCCGAAAAAAACTAGAGAGAGGATTCCTCCGATCGCTCCTAGCAGTACTTCCCATTTTCTTTTCATCTTTCTTTCACCTCTTACATTTCTATAGATACCCAAGATGGACGATGGACCTCACCAGAATAACGATTGTGGATTTCAACAAATACAGCTGTTTTTTCATTTTCCTCGTTTCCCCAGTTATCCCAGCCATCTGGATGGATATGATTGCCTATTTCACATTGTTCAAATACCGTTTTTGCGAACGGACGCCAAGGTCTTCCTAAGTAAACATCTGACGTTCCTTCCTCACCTGTTAGCTGGCAGCGACGAAAGATATAGCCGTTTTTTTGATCTCTAGGCGTAGAAGCAGCTGTGATATATCCAGGTTTTCTACTCGCTAAACTACGGATCTGACACTCAACAAAATAAGCCTCTGCTCCACCAAAAATAAAATCAACGGTTCCTTCGATCAGGCAATTGTCATAGATTTGCTTGCAATACACAGGATTTTCAGAAGCTGGCGTAACAAAAGTCGTACCATCTTTTTGTAGTGCAGGAAGCGGCCCCGTGCATAACGTATCCTGATGGCCTGTTAAACGGCAGTTTTTCACATGGACTTGATTTCCTGAATTGTATAAAGCAACTGCTTGCCCTACTTTTTCACCCGGTCCTGCGGTATTTACGATATGAAGGTTTTCTAAAGAGACCATCGTCCCTTCTAAGAAAAACACAGCTGAACGAAAAGTTCCTCTTTTGGTGCCGTCTGCAAGTATTTGCCTCGCAGACCTGTTGCCAGTGATCTTGACTTTGCCCAAACCAATCATCGAAAAATTAGACAATCGGCTTTCAATCGTCTCGTTATAGACACCTTCTTTTACGAACATCGTTTTTACCTGTTCCTGAGGGAGAGAAGAAAAATAATCGATTCCTTCTTTAATTGTTTCGAAATCGGTCGTTTCTCCTAAAGTTTTCTTGCCAATGTAGATTACTTTTTTCATATTACAAATACTCCTTCAAAAAAAGTTTCCAGATCGACCGCATTTCTTGCGTTTCCATGTGCCCGCCTGTCAACGAGCAAGACACAAATCTCTCCGGATAGCCTTTTTTCGCGTAGCTAGCGGCTAGCCCTGCTCGCAGCTTCTCCACTCCTTCATCTAGGCACATCGTATCGTTTTTCCCTACCAGACTAAGACGTGGCCGCGGCGCGATTTTTTCTTGAATCGCTAACGTCGTATATTCCGTCAGCAAATTGGGGACGTAGTAATAAAATCCATGATGATCCAGACGGCGATGTTCCATGAGTGTTTCAATATCTACTTGGGCTGCTAGATCGATACAGACTTTGATTCTAGGATCAAGAGCGCTTGCCCACCAGCTCAATAGACCACCCATAGATAATCCGATGGTTGCGATCCGTTTTGTATCGATGTCTTCTCTTGTCTCTAAATAATCGATCAGACTCATCACATCAAATAAGCGCATCCCCCACAGCGTTTTTCCTGTCAGCAAGAACTGTTTGTATAACTCACTTTCGGAGATACCGCCACGCTCTTCAAATCCCCATGAATCAATTGACCAGACTGCGTATCCCATTTTTGTCAACGTCTCAGCAAATGAAGGAGCCGCTAAATAAGCGGCACCTTTCGTCACTTCACTTTTGCCAATTGAAAAATCTCCTCCGTGAGAATGGAGGTAAAGAACCACTGGAAATGGTCCTTCTTTTTCCGGAAAAGCATAGATTGCTGGTACAGATTCGAGATCATTCAGCTGCAATTGGTAAGAATCGACAATATAACCGTCATGTTTCTCTCTTGCCAAATGTTTTCCGCTGGGTTGGCTTATTCGGGAAGACGAACCTAAAAAATCACTCAGCTGCATACGCGAATTTCTTATGCACAATCAATTCTTCTGGCTGATCTGATTGTGATGAACTTAAGTTTTCAATCGTGACCTGGTCTGTATTTTCCAATAAGAACGCGGGACTTTCGTGATTCTCGATAGAAATCTGACGGAAGGAAACAGCTTTAGAAAAACCGATATAAAATCCTTGTCGGCTCATTTCTTCAAGACCGGTCATCATTGCCGGTATACCAGGTACTGCATCTTTTGCCATCGAAATAGCGATATTGTCAAAGGTCACTTCCTGGATGAATTGTTCAGCTAACCCGTAAATGAATCCAGCTGAAGCATGAACATTTCTTGCCGTAATATCTGAGAAATGGATCCTTCTGAATGCAGGCGTGCGTTCATCAACTGGATAAGCCGTCTTTTCCCACACATAAGGTTCTTTGCCGCGTGGTCCGCAGAAATAATAAAGATTCAAGATAAATGGACACATGACATTGTCCATCACGATATTGCTGACTCGAACATCTTCTACTATTCCCCCACGCCCGCGACGAGATTTGAATCGAATGCCACGATCAGTTTCTTGGAATACACAATTCGAGATCACTACATTACGGATATCACCGCTCATCTCGCTTCCTAATACAACACCTCCATGTCCATGGACCATCGTGCAATTCGTGATCGTGATGTTTTCACACGAAACCCGCTCATACGTATCTTCAGTTCCTGCTTTGATCGCGATACAGTCGTCCCCGACATCGATATGACAATTACTGATGCGCACATTTTTGCAGGATTCCGGGTCAATACCATCCGTATTCGGCGAATCTGCTGGATTTAAGATCGTCAAGTTATCAAATGTAGCATTGCTGCAAAGGATCGGATTGATCGTCCAGCTTGGCGATTGGGTCAGCTTGATATCCTTTACTGTAATACGGTGACAATTATGGAAACTGATCAGCTTAGGACGAGGATAGGCTAATTTCTCAGGTTCGTTTCTAAACGTATGCCACCATTTTTTTCCATTACCGTCCAATGTCCCAAATCCAGTGACTGAAATATTTTCTTCATTTTGTGCGTACAAACAAGAAGCATAAACTTTTCGATGGACACCTTCCCACCGAGAATGGACCACAGGATAATCATTCGGATCATCTGAAAATTTCAGAACAGCGCCCGCTGACAAATGAAGTTCCACATTGCTTTTCAAAAACAAAGCTCCTGTCAAAAATTCTCCACTCGGAACGACGACTTTCCCTCCGCCTTCTTTTGCCGCTGTATCAATGGCTTGCTGGATTGCTTCTGTGTTCAGCTGATCTGTTGATGCTCCAAAAGTCAAAATATCATACATTACGATAGCGCCTCCACTTCGACTAGTGCTTGCAGGAATGCTCCCACACCTTTTTGGTCATTACAAATAATCGGTTCACTGATGTAATAGGCATAAGAGCCGTCTCGCTGTTCTGCGCCACCTAGCCCTGCAACTTGACAGTTTTTATTTAGATTCAGCCAACCTTCTTTTGTTTCCAAAACGAATTCATCGAATAGTCCTTGATGCGATTTCTTGACTTGTTCGAGCCAATCTGTCCCGAGCATACCTAAACGAATCCCTTTTGCCATGGCATAGACGAACATACTGCTGCCAGATGCTTCTAAGTAATTTCCTTTACGCTTCGTTTCAGTTGTCACCTGATACCAAGTCCCGCTGTTTTCTTCCTGATATGGAAGCAGCGCTGTCAACGTGGTCGTAACGATTTCTTTAAGTAGTGAACAATCTGCTTCCTCATGAAGCAATTCATACGTATCCACTGCTGCCATCAGGTACCAGCCGATCGAGCGACTCCAGAAATGGTGAGATAATCCTGTTTCAGGATCTGCCCATGGCTGCACTTTTTTCTCGTCCCAGGCATGGATCGGCAGCTTCGTTTTCGGATCTAGAAGATGCCGATAACTGATTTCAAATTGACGTAGCACATCTTGATAGTCTTTCTTTTCACCAAACATCTGGATAAATTCTGCATAAAAAGGCGAGCCCATATACAAGCCGTCAAGCCAAATCTGATAAGGATAGATTTCTTTATGCCAAAAAGCACCTTCAGAAGTGCGTGGATGATTTGCTAGCTGCTGCGAAAGGAGTTCTGCTGCTTTTTTATATTTTTCTTCACCTGTTTCCCTGTAGAGCACGAAGAACAATTTTCCTGTGTTCACATGATCGATGTTGAATTCTTCTACATTGTATCCGCGAATCGACCCGTCTTCCTGAACGAAATAATCTATATTCTCCTTGATGAATTCAAGGTATACTTTTTCTTGTGTCTGTTCCCATAAAAGCTGGAATCCTTTCAATACTACTCCGTAATCATAAGACCATTTGCCGTTATACCATTTTTCTTCATATAAATGCGGTGTTCTTTCCATAATGCTTTTTGCTAGTTTCCGTGATTGTTTTTCCATTACCTAATCTCCTTTGCAAGTTAAGACTTGGGACAAATACCGTCAGATATTTGCCCCAAGAGTTTCTCTTATTATTGTGCTGCTTTGTATGCTGCTTCGTATTCCTTGGTGATCTGATCTCCTCCTTGTGCTTTCCAGTCCTGCACAGCTTTCTTGAAGCCTTCCTCGTCCGTTTGCCCCATGATATACTGAACAGTTGCATCAATGATGATTTTTTCGATCTCTGAACCCACTTCGTTATTTCTTTCAGAATCTAATGGTACAGATGGATCTAATACTGCAAATTCTTCGTTTTCTTTCACTAACTGATTAGATAATTCTTTGTCAGGATCAGCATCTTTGAATGAGAAGGTGGTTTCACTAGGTCTCGAGCTTGATAATGGCTGTACATCTTGCTGCCATAGATCCATGTCGAGGTACTTCATAGAACCGTCATCTTGAAGTTCATAATGTGTCCCTTCGATACCTCCAGTCATCAGTCTGTAAATATCTTCTTCCAAAAGATCGTCAACGAATTGCAACACTCGCTTCAATTGCGCTTCGTCTTTGATCGATGATTTAGGGAATGCTAACAAACCGCCGACACCGTTTCCTTCTGACCAGACGTGGTAATCTCCGCCTTCACCATCAGAGATCTTATTGACTGGCACCAGTTCCATCCCTTCTTGGATACCTTCTCCCATCGTTTTCAAGTTCTTGATGTCGATCATTCCAGTGTAGATACCTGTTTTTCCTTGGGCAAACTGTTCTTGCTGATCGGTTTTTTGAGTTACTGCGAAGTCTTGCGCCAAATAACCGTTTTCAAACAAATCTCTTGAGAAATTCAATGCCTTCATATATTCTTCGGTATCAAATTCCGGTGTGAATTTTCCGTTATCATCTACTGCCCAGCCATTCGGTGCACCAAAATAGGAGGTGAACAATTTGAAACTAGTGTAACGGATATCACTCGGCGCACGATCACCGAATCCAACTGTGTCATCTACGCCATTACCATCTGGATCGTTTTCCGTAAATTGCTTCGCTACTTCATAGAGTTCATCCATTGTAGTCGGTACTTCTAACCCTAGATTGTCCAGCCAGTCTTTTCGAATAACTAACCCTGCACGTGCATAGTCTTTTTGCATCGGTACACCATAAAGTGCACCATCAATACTAGCTGCTACGATTCGATCCTCCGAAATCTTACTCAAGTTTTTGTAATCTTTCAGATATTCTGATACATCCCAAAAAACGCCAGATTTCAATGCATTCCGCACAGAAGAATTTTTCAGCATAGCGATCTGCAAGGTAACGATATCACCTAACTCATTCGATGCTAATGCTGTCGTAAGCCTTTCTTCTTTAGATGCATCTGGAATCCATTTGAATTCAAGTTCCGTATCCGTTTTTTCTTCGATCAAATCAACGATCACGTCTGTCGGAGGGGATGCTGTATGCAAGATATTCATCCATGTGATTTTAGTTTTCCCGTCCTCTGTTTCTGACGAACTGTTGTTAGCACTACTACCGCATGCGGCCAAGGCAAAAATTCCGGCGAAACTAAGACCTAATTTTACGAGCGTTGCTTTTTTCATAAATCTTCTCCTTTACTAATTGAATTATTTTTTTGTTCTCTTCTGTTTTTTCTATATAAGAGTTCTTCCATTCTAAACGGTAAAATATCTGGTTAGCCGTCCAGGTCACCGCGAAAAAGAAGAAACTACCTCCCATAAAAGTTAATACACCAGGCATTATTTGAAAAATAACTAAATAAATACCTGCCAAGCTCACCATCAGCACCAATGAATAATGAAGCTGGGAAAATCCGAACAAGAAGGCCATTTTTATTTTGAAAAAATAGCCTTTCCAGTTGTAATGAGCCATGATTGGAAAAATATAAAGCGCTGAAAGCAGATAAAGAAAAGCGACAGCTAGCAATGCCATTCTGAGATACCAGTTATGAACAAATGAAAGATCGACAAACAAAATGACCCCGACTATCCCATAAATCCAACTCATAAAGAGCGTTTCACGATAACTTTCCTTGAAATATGCAAAATAAGTTTTAGTAAGCGGGAAGGATTCTTCAGAACGCAGCTGCTTTCTGATCACTGCAACCATTGCATAAGTAGCCGGCCCAAAGGTGAAGACCCCCAGACCTGCAATGACTAAACCGCCCCACAGAAAATTCAAATAAACCAACTGCAAAATACGATTCAACCGATTGTTGATTCTATCTAATGACTGCAGCATATCTTTACCCCTTTCTCAGCTTAGTAAACGCCGTCTTCTCCTAGTTTTTTCGCGATTTTGTTGGCTATCACAACCATGAACAAACCTACGACCCCTTTGAACAGTCCCATAGCTGTACTGAAACTCAACTGCCCATTTTTTAGACCTGCTGTATAAATGTATGTGTCAAAAATCTCAGCCACGCTTCGGTTCAATGAATTCAGTAATAGATACATATGCTCAAATCCAAGATCTAATGTTTGTCCGATTTTCAATATCAGCAAGGTGATAATCACTGGCCGGATAGCAGGCAAAGTCACATGCCAGGTTTTTCTCAATCGTCCAGCGCCGTCCATTTCAGCCGCTTCATACAATTGTGTATCTACTGCCGTAATAGCCGAAAGATAGATGATCGTTGACCAGCCCAATTCTTTCCAGATTACTTGTCCGATATAAACCGTTCTTGTCCATTGTGGAGAGGTCAGGAAACTGATCTTTTCGAACCCGTTGTTTGCCAAGAATTCGTTCAATACCCCACCATCTACATTCAAGAAGACATAAGTGATCGAAACGATGATTACCCATGACATGAAATGAGGGATATAAATGATCGTCTGGATCCCATTTTTCAGACGTTTGCTGGTCACTTCATTTAATAGAAGAGATAAAATGATCGGCATCGGGAAAAACACGAAAATATTAAGGCCGAATAGGATCAGCGTATTCCTCAATAAGGTAAAGAAAGTCGGTTCAGTAAACAAGCGGATAAAATGCTTGAGACCTACCCATGGACTTCCCAAAATCCCTAGATAAGGCTGATAATCCTGGAATGCAATGACCAGTCCGCCCATTGGAAGGTACTTGAAAATCACAAAATAAAGTATCCCCGGCAGAATCATTACATATAGAAACTTGTTCGTTTTGATTCCTGCAATTGTTTTTTTTCGTTTTCTTATCTTTTCTTCTTCTTTCGTCAGTGTTAATTTAAATGGTTCCTGTTTTTTTACACTTTCCATAAAGCCCCTCCTTGTTTTGTGAATATTTTTGCTTATGTATTTATCTTAAATAATCACTCGAATTACGTATATAATCATTTTAACTGTAGCGTAAAACGCTTACACTACAATGTTTTTTATATTCTTGCTAGAGAAAAGATAATTCCTTCACAATAAAAATACGCAAATATATCCAGCTGATTTTTTTCTTTTTTTCGCTATTTCGATTACCTAAAAAATGATTATATACGTAATTTTCTACAAATGATAAATTTGGCATATACACCACATGAACATTTATTTTAAGGAGGAGTTTGTTTATATGAAAAAGAAAGTCTCTATTGGAGAAAGAAGTTTTAATATCATCAACATAACGTTTTTAGTATTGCTGGCTTTGATTTGTATTGTTCCCTTTTTAAACATCATTGCTACATCCTTTGCTTCAACACAAGAAGTCGTTGCGAAAAAATTTATTCTTTTCCCTACTACGTTTTCTTTAGATGCTTATCGTTATATTTTGTCCACACCAACTATTTTTAGAGCACTTGCTGTTTCTATCGGTGTCACAGGTGTCGGCACGATCGTGAGTATGTGTGTAACTTCCTTGATGGCTTACGGATTATCTAGGAAATATTTGTTTGGACGCGGATTTATCAATTTCCTAGTAGTGTTCTCTATGCTGTTCAGTGGCGGAATGATCCCGACTTTCTTGGTCGTACGTTCACTTGGTCTAGTCAATTCTTACTGGGCAATGATCCTGCCAGTCGCTGTCAATGCAATGAACATGATCATCATGAGGAACTTTTTCCAAGCATTGCCAGATAGTTTAGAAGAATCAGCAAAAATGGATGGCTGTACAGATTTTGGTGTCTTTTTCAAAATCATGCTGCCGCTTGCGCTGCCATCTATTGCGACCATCTCTCTCTTCTACGCTGTGACTTACTGGAATACGTATATGACTGCGATCTTGTATATCAATGATTCTTCCAAATGGCCGATCCAAATCCTGCTTCGTCAAATTGTCATCGTTTCCAGCGGGATGCAGGCAGAAAGTAGCTCGGTTGATGTGATTCCGCCAGCACAAACGATCAAAATGGCTGTTATCGTCATTGCAACTGTCCCAATGCTGATTGCTTATCCTTTTGTTCAAAAATATTTTGTCAAAGGGGCACTCGTGGGATCTGTCAAAGGGTAATGATGTAGTGATTAAAAATAGAGGAAGCTGTGACAAAAATCTTGTCACAGCTTCTTTTTCCGAATAAACGGTGTTCCAATTGCTGCTTTTCGGTAATAAGCTCACTGAACAAGAAAATATGAGGAGCTATTTTCTGTTCAGTGTCCTTATTCCTTAAAGCAGAACGCAGTTGTCACGACCTCTGATTCACGGTGTTCAAGAGACAGCCTATCGGCAATAAGACACGATTTTGTAAAACATGGGAAGCTATTTTTCAAAATCGCTTCTTATCGCTCAAGGCTGAACGTCTCTTTCACAACCTCCTTTCTTTATACAACTGTCGGATCACGATTTTTTGCCTACGAATATCGTTTTCGATATTCTCCAGGTGTTACCTCTTCTTTCTTTTTGAAAAATCGGATAAAGTTTTGCGGGTTTCGATATTTCAAGCGTTCTGCAATTTCTTTCACCGAGAGATTCGTTTCTCTCAACCATTTCTTCGCTACTTCCAAACGATGGTTCTGCACGAAATCCCCGAAATTTTCACCGGTCTCTTTTTTGAATACACTACTCAAATAATTGGGATTATAATGTAGCCGGTCTGCAATGACATCCAAAGACAGGTCCCGATCATATTCATTGTAGATGATGTGCATGATGTTTTCGGACAGGGTCTTGAATTCCTGATCTGTGATTTCTTGAGAACAGCGAGTGATTGGTAAAACCAATTGATTTAAAATCAGTTTCTCCAATTCTTTAGGATGATAATTGTTCAATGCTTTCATATATATCTGCTTCATGTTTTCAAAATTTTTCGAATCTACACCAAGTAGTTGCCCTAACTGGACCAGTTCATTGATCAATCGTATCGATACCACTTCACGACTCAGCGGATTTTTATTTTGCTTGAACACAGCTTCTATCAGTTCGTGAGTTTGCTGCTGCACCTCCTGATTTCCTGAACGTATGGCTTCGAATAGCCTATTTTGTTCTTCCACTGGATATCGGATCAGGGATTTTTCATGCTCAGCCGGTACGATCTCTTGATAAAAAATAATGGAATTAGGTCCTGTATTCACCCGGTAATACAAAGCTTCCTTCGCCCGGTCCACCGATAACTTGCTCTCATTCAATGTATCAAATTGATTACTGATACCAATGCTGACATTCAGTTTCAAATATTCCTTGATCGTTTTCTGGATCTTTCGACAGTAGGCCATTACTTTTTTGCTGGCATCTGGGTCGTCTTTGTCCATTCGATAGATCGTCGCCTGCATCTCTTCATTTAATACGATAGGGATCATACGGTTTTCTTCTGGTACGATCTCTGTGATGATATTGTTGATTGCTAAAAGCAGGAGATCCCGTTCCCCGCCATGACTATCTTCTAATAAATCAATTTGGACCAGCGCCGTATAATAACAATTATTTTGCGAACTGTAGCCGAATTGCTGCAGTCGCTGATCCAGTTCACGTTTTTCCACACGGTTCCTGAACAGACTAAGAACGAACAGCGTTTCAAGCTGCGGCTTTTGTGTCACTAGATGGGCACTCAAGGTTTCCTTTTCTCCAATGATCTGACTGACAGATTGAGCGACGACATCTAACTCTTTTCCGCTGAATCCTCGTGATTTGAGATTAAGGCGTTCTTGTATTTGTGAGATCGGGCGCGCGAATCGTTCTGACAAAGAGTACGCTAAGATCCCGACAAGCCCGATCAATGTAACAGATACTGCGAATAATCCGATCCTTAGATTCCTGATCATTTTCCCGACTGGTGCTTGATCGACCGCTAAGCTATAGATCCAATTGTTGTAATCGGATTTTAAGAGTACGTAATTTTTACCATTTTCATTTATGATTTTCGGCTGGTTATATTCTAACGAACGATTTCCCGCTGTAACGGGCATTTTTTCGCTGTTTTGTTCCCCATTGCTAAATAGTTTCCCTTCACTGTTTTCGATTGAAAAAATATCCTCGCCGTTCTGGTCCGTCATTTGATTGATCGTGTAATCATCGATCATCGCGATACCTAATGCGTATTTTTCCTTTTCAAACATGGGTAACGTGATGATCATTTCGATTCCCTTATCTTTTTTCTTCCAGAATAAATTATTTTTGCTTTCTATGTATTTCTGCCGATATGCTTCAACTTCTTCATCTTCCAGCTGGTTCAGCGAGCCGTTCACTACGCCCCATTTACCAGCTAGACTGATTAGATCGTAGTTATTGTCATCCATCACAATCGTCTCAATAAAATTAAGCTCTTTTCTGATTTCTGAATAAACCGGATAATCGGTATAGGTCAGAGGCTTCGTAAAAATATCTGAAAAGTTCTTTGTCGCCCCATAGGTTGAAAATGAATACTCGATCGTACGAATTTTCCATTCAATATTGGTCTTTATCTGCTTCAACAGGCTTTTTTTATCAAATAAATAGTTCGACTCGATGGCTTCATAGGTGGTTTTATAAATAAATAAACCAAAGCCTGTGACCAACACAGTCCCCAGTAAAAACATCGGTAAAAATATTTTATAGAACACGCTGCTTTTCTTCATTTTCTCCCTCTTTCCTGAAAATAAAAGGCTTACAATTGTCTGTAAAACTGATACCAATCTAAACTAATGAGTATCTTTCCCTTTTAAGAATAGCATAAGTTACTTTAAAATTCCAAGTAATTTTTAACGTGTGCATGGTTGTTCCGTCAATGTTCTATTGACTTATTCCAGTTATCATAATATGATGAATGCGTTAACAAATGTAAATAGCAAGGAAAATGATAAGATGGTCACAATTAAAGATATTGCCAAAGCTGCTGGAGTCTCACATACTACTGTCTCTCGCGCATTAAATAACAGCAGTCTTATAAAAAACGAAACAAAACGGAAAATCCAGGAGATAGCAAAAGAATTGGACTATGTACCTAATTACAGCGCGAAAGGTCTAGTCAATCAAAAAAAATATTTGATTGGTCTCTTCTTTTCTAGTATGCGTAAAGGGACTAGCTCCAGTTTTTTAGCAGATTCGATCTCAGGTATCCATGAGGCTTTAGATGTAAACTACAGCCTTTCTGTCGAAAGCATCGATACCGTCGTTCTTTCGGAACTAAATCTTCAGCGCTACGATGGTGTCCTCGTCATGAGCCAAAGCGATGAAGATCAGCATTTTATCGACTATTTGAGAGAAAAAAAATGTCCATTCGTCGTCGTCAATCGTCATATCGAAGATCCGGATATCCCTAATGTCGTTGCCGATGATGCTGCAGGCGTAACTGAAGCCATCGATTATGGGATCAGTTTAGGCCACAGAAAGATTGCCTATATCGGCGGGAAAGAAAATTTCCGATCAACAAATGAACGGAAAAAAGGTGTCCTGTCCAGTTTGAAAAAGGCAGGTCTTCCTATAAACGATGCGTTCTTTCTAACTGGCGATTATACACTGGAAAGCGGTCTGCATAATATGAATCAATTACTGTCTCTACCTGAATTACCGACTCTTGTTTTCTGCGGGAATGATGATACAGCGATCGGAGCATTAAGAGCCATTCGTATAGCCGGCCTTCATGTCCCACAAACGATCTCGCTGATCGGGTTCGATGATTCACCAGTCGTATCGTATCTCAATCCTCCGCTTACGACTGTTCATAAGCCGCTCAAGCAAATGTGCGAACAAGCTACCTTCTTATTGCTGTCATTGATTGGAGGAGAATCAGTCGATCAAAAGAAAATCCAGCTTTCTACAACTCTCAAGATACGTGAATCAGTCAAAACAGTAATGGAAAACAAAAATAAACGCATTTAATTTCGAAGAGTAAAACCAGGTACCTCTTTTTTGGGACGATACGATTCGAATTAAAAAAAGATTACGTTTTACGTAATCTCTATAAAAAAATGTTAACGTGTGCATAACACAGAAAGGAAGTCCTATATGAAAAAATTAAACAGTGAATTAGTGAAAAAGAATGATGCGCCTGTGAAGATCCTCCAATTCGGCGAGGGAAATTTCATGCGCGGATTCGTGGATTGGCAAATCCAGCAGTTGAATGACAAAAACCTTTTTCACGGGAATGTAGCGATCGTGCAGCCGCTGGAAAAAGGGCTTGGCGAGATGCTAGCCCAACAAGATCATTTATATACAGTGATCCTTCAGGGGCTGATCGATGGAAAAATCGTGGATACTTCTGAAATCATCACTGTCGTGGACCAAACGATCAATCCTTATCATGAATGGGCATCGTTCCTTTCCTTAGCTGAAAACGATGAACTAACCTATATTGTTTCGAATACAACTGAAGCAGGGATCCAATATGTGGAGACCGATGAACGAAAGGACACCCCGCCGCAAAGTTTCCCTGGCAAACTGACCGCTTTCTTATATCACCGATACGAATTGAAGAAACCTGGTCTCACGATCATCCCTTGTGAATTGATCGATCGTAACGGCGAACGTTTGAAAGAAATCATTTTACGCTATGCAGAAAAATGGGAACTCGGTGCTTCTTTTAACGAATGGCTTCTTGCTGAGAACACCTTCTGCTGCAGCCTAGTTGACCGAATCGTTCCCGGTTACCCTAGAGAAGATGCTGAGTCCTTTAACGAGCGTCACGGCTACGTCGATCAGCTGATGGTCAAAGCAGAGCCGTTCATGCTTTGGGTGATTGAAGGCCCGAAATCATTGGCGCAAGAACTGCCATTTGAAAAGGCGGGGCTCAATGTAGTGATCACAGATGATATGACCCCTTATCGCGAGCGGAAAGTCCATCTGCTGAATGGTCCTCATACGGCAATGGTCCCTCTAGCGATGCTTTCAGGACTTGAAACTGTCGAGGAAGTGATGAAAGATCAATTATTCTCCGGCTATATCGATCAACTTTTCGCAACCGAATTGATCCCGATGCTTTCATTGCCGGAAGAAGAATTGGCCGCTTATGCCGATCAGATCAAGGAGCGTTTTTTGAATCCGTTCGCTCACCATAAATTAGAAGCGATTTCATTGAACAGTATTTCAAAATTCAGTACCCGTCTACTTCCTGTCTTCCATAAATATATCGAAGAGAAGGAGACGATCCCGCCACTGATGGCCGTTTCACTTGCTGCCTTGTTGCTGATGTACCGTGGGGACCAGATCCAGCCACATGACGATGAAGCGATCCTTACACGTTTTGCAGCTGCTTGGTCTGAACCTGAAACAGCTATTCCTACACTTCTGAAAGATTCTGAGCTTTGGGGAAGAGATTTGTCAGATATACCGGATCTTACTCACACTATTACAGAAATGACTGCTGCGATCGACAAAAAAGGCGTCCGCCAAGTCTTGCAGGAAATGAAAGGAACGATGGTCTATGCTTGACACACTGCAATCCACACCGATCATGAAACTGAACCCAAGAGATAGCGTCGCTGTGGCGTTGTCTCCTCTTCCAAAAGAGACTCAAATCGTCATCGATCAGCAATCAGTCACTTTATTAGAAGACATTCCGCAAGGCCACAAAATCGCGTTGGCTGGACTGAAAAAAGGAGAAAACGTCATCAAGTATGGCTATCCGATCGGACACGTGACTGAAGATGTTCATGCCGGTCAATGGCTGCATACACACAACGTCAAGACCAATCTCTCTGGTGAACTGGATTATCGTTACGAAAAGGATGTCCACCCTGTACATTACCCTGTAGAGAACCGGACGTTCCAAGGTTATTTGCGTGAAAATGGAAAAGTCGGTATTCGAAATGATCTTTTTCTGATCCCCACTGTCGGTTGCGTAAACGGAATTGCGGAATTGATCGTAAAAGAATTCAAAGCAAAACATCCTGATCTAGGACCTTTTGACCATGTGACGATTCTAAAGCATCCTTATGGCTGTTCGCAGCTTGGGAAAGATCATCAAAATACACGTGAAATCTTAGCAGATGCTGTCAGTCACCCCAATGCTGGAGGAGTCCTAGTCTTCGGGCTTGGCTGTGAAAACAATACTGTTCCAGAATTCAAAAAAGCATTGGGCAGCTTTGATGAACAACGCGTGAAATTCTTAGTCGCTCAGGAAGTCTATGATGAAGTAGAAAACGGCGTGGCTTTATTGGAAGAACTTTTGGATGCTGCAAAAGAGGATCAGCGTGTCCCCGTTCCTCTCTCGAAATTGAACGTGGGCCTGAAATGCGGTGGTTCAGATGGCCTGTCAGGTATTACTGCCAATCCTTTGCTCGGTGCTTTTTCAGATTACCTGATCTCGCAAGGAGGCAGCACGATCTTGACAGAAGTTCCGGAAATGTTTGGTGCAGAACAGGTATTGATGGCACGCGCCGAAAATAAAGAGGTGTTTGATTCGATCGTTCACTTGATCAATGACTTCAAACAATACTTCTTGTCTTACGGGGAACCTGTTTATGAAAACCCCTCCCCAGGAAATAAGGCAGGTGGAATCACCACTTTAGAGGATAAATCATTAGGCTGTACGCAAAAATCAGGTAGTTCTCCTGTGGTGGATGTCCTTCAATATGGTGAGAAACTCCGTAAATCAGGTCTCAGCCTGCTGCAAGCTCCTGGAAATGATCTGGTCGCCGCTTCTGCACTCGCTTCTTCTGACTGCCAGCTTGTTTTGTTTACTACAGGAAGAGGTACGCCATTTGGATCTTATGTGCCGACTGTCAAAGTAGCGACGAATCATACGCTATTCGAACGCAAAGGTCACTGGATGGATTTTGATGCAGGCACTCTTTTGAACCAGCCGATGGAAAAGGTCCTAGAAGAATTCATCCAAAAGATCATTGCCGTTGCAAGCGGCGAAGAAACAAAAAATGAACAAAATGATGTTAGGGAAATCGCTATTTTTAAAAACGGTGTGACATTGTAATCTCAATGTACCAATAAATACGAAAAGAAAGAAGGCAGTACGATGTTTTTATCTGATGATTTTTTATTGAAAGACGAGTGGGCAAAAAAACTTTATCATTCTCATGCCAAAGAAATGCCTATTATTGACTACCATTGCCATTTAGATCCAAAAGAAATCTATGAAAACAAGAATTTCGAAAACCTGACTGAAGCATGGTTAGGCGGTGATCATTACAAATGGCGGCTCATGCGGGCATGCGGCGTGCCTGAAGAGAAGATCACAGGAGAGGCTTCCGATTACGAAAAATTTCTAGCCTGGTGCCAAACTGTACCGAAAATCATCGGTAACCCTCTTTATACTTGGTCTCATCTGGAGCTGAAACGTTTCTTCGATATCGATCTGCTGATAAACGAAGAAAATGCAGAAAAAATTTGGGCACAGGCAAATGAGAAACTTGCTGCTCCCGAATTTCGGCGAAGAGAAATCGCCAAACATTCCAATGTCAAAGTCATTTGTACGACAGATGACCCTGCAGACGACTTGCATTACCATCAACTATTGGCACAAGAAGAGCAAGAGTTGAAGGTCTTCCCTTCTTTTCGCCCGGATAAAGCATTGAATATCGAAAAAGAAGGTTTCGCTCAATGGATCACTCGCTTAGAAGAAGCATCTGGACAAAATATCACTACTTATCCAGAACTGATCGCAGCTTTAGGTCAGCGTGTCGATTACTTTGATCAGCACGGTTGTAAAGTATCTGACCATGCACTCGATGTTCTGCGATATACCGAGGCTACGGAGGAAGAACTGGAACAGATTTTCCAGAAAGCATTGGCAGGCGAAACCTTATCGCAGCATGAGACCGATGCGTATCGTATAGAAACATTGACTCGCTTGATCCATTTTTACCATTCCTATGATTGGACGATGCAGCTGCACATCCATGCTTATCGGAATTGTAACACCCGTATGTTCGACCAGTTAGGACCAGATACAGGCTATGACGGCCTCAATGATCTTTCATTGACGATTCCTCTGCAACGCTTGCTGAACCGTGCGGAATCGACTGATCAGCTGCCGAAAACGATCCTTTATTCACTGAATCCGACTGATTATCCGGCAATCGTTGCTTTGATGGGCTGTTTCCAGAAAGAACAGGCTGGAAAAATGCAATTAGGTTCCGGCTGGTGGTATAACGACACACGCGCTGGGATGCGTGATCAGCTTACCCAGTTTGCAGACGGCAGTGCTTTAGGAAATTTTGTTGGCATGCTGACAGATTCGCGAAGCTTCCTTTCCTATACAAGACATGAATATTTCCGTCGCGTCTTATGCGAATTCATCGGCGAGATGGTCGTTCGAGGAGAGGCACCAGAAGACGAGAACTTGTTAGGCGGCTTAGTCGAAGCAATCAGTTACGATAATGCCGCTGCTTATTTCGGCTTCTTCAACTGATTGACAGTCGATTTCCCGATCAATTCAGCGACTTATAAAAAGAAGACGCGTTTTTTTGAAATTCATTCGTTGAATTTTATGAGAATGCGTCTTATTTCAGGAAGTGGCTAGGACAACACGAAGGACCAAGCTTGAGTTTATCATCCTTGAATCTAAAAAAGAAAGAAGAGAATGCACATGCCGACTATCCACATTGCTGGTGACTCGACCGCCGCAAAAAAAGAAGCCGACAAACGACCAGAAACAGGTTGGGGCGAAAAATTCGCACCTTATTTTACTGAAAAGATCACTATTAACAATCAAGCTAAAAACGGGCGTAGCACAAAATCTTTTATCGAAGAAGGAAGACTGGAAAATCTAATCAAAGAATTTAAAGCCGGTGACTTTTTGCTGATTCAATTCGGTCATAATGATCAAAAAATCCAAGAAGAAAAAGGAACGCTCCCATTTGGCAACTATATCGACTACTTGCAGCAATATGCTCAAGCAGCTGTCGATGCAGATGTAGCACCCATTTTTCTGACATCCGTCACGCGCCGGGATTATTTAGACACTGGCTGTCTCAACCCTGAAATTTTAGGCGACTATCCCAAGGCTATGCGTACATTTGCTCATCAGTATCAATTTCCTGTACTTGATGTTTTTTCGCGTTCTCAATCGCTTTTCCAAGATTTCTCTAAAGAAGAAACGAAAAAATTCTATCTACATCTATCTCCTGGCGCACACAGAAATTATCCAGAGGGGCTGCATGACAATACCCACTTCAGTCCTGAAGGGGCAGAAAAAGTAGCAGGTTTGATTGCACAGCTGATCAAAGAATCCCGTTTGCCGCTTGCCGATTACTTGAAAGAAGGTGTTTAAACTGCTGCCATTGAATTTAGGTATACGTGCTCATGATCTGACTAGCCATTCTCCAAGAGAGCTCGTAGAAAAAATCAATCAGCTTGGGTTGTCGCATATACAATTTGCTCCGCAAAAAGCGTTCCCTAAACTGTTGGAATTAGATAAGATGACGCTAGGTACTGCTGCTTATTTTGGCAGATATTTCCAGAAAAATGACATTGACCTGTCGATCTTAGGTTGTTATATCAATATTTCCAGTGAGAATGTCCAAGTGCGTCAGCAAGCTTTAGCGACATTCAAACACCAGCTTTCATTATGCCCCGCCTATCAGGCAAAAATGATCGCAACGGAAACAGGAAGTATAGCAGTGGGCTATACGACGAGAAATTTCACAGAAGAAGCTTATCAGATCGCTCGGACTTCCATCATTGAAATGGTCGAGACCGCAGAGCATTTCGGTGTCACTGTTGCTATCGAAGCTGGGATCAACCACCCGATTCATACGTATCAGTTAGCTAAACGCTTGGTAGAAGAAGTTGCTTCACCAAATCTGAAATTGATCTTAGATTGTGCGAATCTGATCCATAAAGACAATCATGAGAAGCAAGAATACTTGGTTAAACAGGCTTTGGAGACACTCGATCCTTATCTGGCTGCTATCCACCTCAAAGATTACCAGTTTGAAAACAATCAGATCACCATGGTTCCAGTAGGACAAGGCTGTCTTGATTTCCGTCCAATCATCCATTATTTAAAATATACGCGGCCGCTCCTGTATGCCACGCTTGAAGCAACACCGGAATCCGTTGCCGTACAAGCACGTGAACAGCTGCAAGTTCTTTATCAGGAAAGCTGAGGAACATCATGGAAGAACGTATACAAAAAAGCTATCAAAAATATCATAAAAATTCCTTTCAAATCCTGCTGCATCTTTATCAGGGTAATTATTGGCGATTTGCTTTATCGAGTATTTTTTTCATCATCAAGCATCTGCCTTCTTGGCTGATGCCCCTAGCAATCGCTAATGTGATCAATGCTGCAGCTTCTAATGATCTCTCGCAGATCCAGACGATTTATTTCAATGCCTTTTTCATGGCGTGTCTGATTGGACAAAATATTTTGACGAATTACTTCCATGTCAAATACCATAGTGCGTCGATCCGACAAGTAGAAGCAGGCTTGCGTGCGACATTGATCAAAAAAATCCAGGAATTATCGATTCCTTATCAAAAAGAACTGCAATCAGGAAGGATCCAGTCAAAGATCATACGAGATGTCGAAGCTGTCCAGACGCTTTCTTCTCAAGTATTTGTCAGCGGATTGAATATAGCTGTCAATTTGTTCGTTGCGCTTGGGATCACTCTTTATAAAAGTCCAGTCGTCTTTTTATTCTTTTTATTGACAGTTCCTTTAGCAGCACTAGTAGCTGTCCTCTTTCGCAAGCGTATCAAAGAATCAAATTCAGAATTCAGACAGGAGATGGAAGAAACTTCTGCTAAAGTGATCGAAGTCATTGAATTAGCACCTATTTCGCGTGCACATGCGTTAGAAAAGCATGAGACTTCCAGATTGAACGATCATTTTTCACAAATTTACAAAAAAGGGTTCCACTTGGATATCCTTCAATCTGTTTTTGGCTCAGTCAGCTGGGCAAGTTTCCAGATATTCCAACTTGTCTGCCTTATTTTCACTGGAGTTTTAGCTTTACAAGGAAGAATCCAGCCGGGGGATGTCGTGATGTATCAGACTTACTTCACCACCGTAGTCAATTCCGTTTCCAGCATGATCACGCTGATCCCGACGATTTCAAAAGGGATGGAGTCGATTGCTTCGATCGGCGAATTATTGACTGCCGGAGATGTCGAAAGTTATCAGGGGAAGAAGAAAATCCAGCAACTTCGCGGAGAATTCCGTTTTGAAGATGTTTCTTTCCATTATCCGGATTCTCCTAAACCTGTCATCGACCATTTTTCTTTAGAGGTAAAAGCAGGAGAAACTATCGCTTTTGTTGGTCCTTCCGGTTCCGGTAAATCGACGCTTCTCAATTTGCTGATCGGATTTTCTCAACCTTCTTCTGGTACGATCTACCTCGATGGCCAGCCTATGGATAGCCTTGATATGCGCAGTGTCCGCAATTTTTTAGCAGTTGTCCCTCAAGCTACACTGCTGTTTTCTGCCTCGATCAGAGAAAATATCACCTATGGCTTGAAAAATGTTTCAGAAGACCAATTGAACAAAGTGATCGAAGCGGCACAGCTATCCTCATTAATCGATGAGCTTCCTGAAGGCTTAGACACTTTAGTTGGCGAACATGGGAATAAGCTCTCAGGTGGACAAAAACAACGAATCTCTATTGCTCGTGCGCTCATTCGACAACCAAAAATCATTTTACTCGATGAAGCGACTTCTGCTTTAGATAACCAATCTGAGAAAAAGATCCAGCAGGCATTGAATTATTTGACTGAAGCACCTACTACCTTTGTCGTTGCTCACCGGCTCTCAACGATCAAAGAAGCGGATAAGATCGCGGTGGTCAATGAAGGTAAATTGATAGAGCTTGGGACCTACGAAGAGCTTTTAGCGAAAAAAGGCTATTTCTACCGATTAAAAAACGAATAAAAAGAACATGCCCCTTCCCTTTGAGGAAATCGCCTTAAAGGAGGGGGCATGTTCTTTTTTAATGAGGATGGAGTGAGGTTGTGAAAGAGACGTTCAGCCTTGAGCGATAAGAAGCGATTTTGAAAAATAGCTTCCTATATTTTACAAAATCGTGCCTTAGTGCCGATAGGCTGTCTCTTGAACACCGTTTATTCGAAAAAAAGAGCCATGACAAATCTTTTGTCACAGCTCCACTTTCACACTCTTTTATTCACTGTACAAATCGCGTACTGGCGTCATGATGATTCGATTCAAATCATTGATGATCGTGCTGAAACCTTGTTCTTTTTGCATCAGATCATTGATGACTTCTTCTGATTGGATCTTCATTGCCATTTCTTGTGCCTTCATTGCATCTTCATCACTGAATTCTTGTCCGCTCATTTGTTTTTCCTGCAATTCGATTTGCATAGCTTGGAAATCCTTGAACAGCTGATGTGCTTCAGTATCTGCTTTTACTTTTTCGTATGCTTCTTCTAAAGCTTTGAATTCAGGTAGTTCACGGATCTCGCGTTCGATTTGATTGGCGCTATCATAGATGTTTGACATGGTATAGCCTCTTTTCTTTTATTAGTTGACTTCTGTCTCCTATTGTAACATGTGGTTATTCGTTTTCAAAGAGGCTACTCTCCCTGATATCTTCGCCAGAGATCTTTTGCCGCTTCTCCGATTCCCTGGACACCTTCTTTGACCATGTCTCCGAAGTTTTTGAGTCCTTCTTTTGCTTGCTCTCCGTATTTCCCTAAATTGTCTTGCCAGTTGCCTGATTCGTCATTGGCTGCTGAATTCCCCACTTGATCAGCAGCTACGACTTGTCCGCCAGTAGCATACGCATCTGCTACGCTAAAGCTTGTTTTTGAAGTATAAGGCAGGATACCTTCTGCAGCGGACTTGAAGACTTTTCCGACCACATTTCCACTTGTTCCTTCTAAATAATGAAGTTCACTTGACTCTTCATACCCCATCCAAGTAGAGATCACTACATCTGGCGTATACCCGATGATCCATTGATCGTTTGCTTTAGTAGAATCGAAGTTTGTTTCTGTCGTCCCTGTTTTTCCGGCAACTGTATAACCGGCTGGGTTAGCTGCGACAGCTGTACCGTTAGAAAACGTACCGAGCATCATGCTAGTCATTTCTTCTGCTGTTTCTTTGGAGATGACTTGTTTCGGTTTCTTGTTCGTATTGTCAATGATCACTGCACCAGTGGAATCGACGATTTTTGTAATAAGGTGCGGGGTGTACATCTGGCCTTCATTTGCAAAGGCACTATAAGCTCCTGCCATGATCAGCGGAGAAACTCCTTTTTCCAATCCACCTAAAGCCAACCCGTAATATTTATCTGATTTTGCTAAAGGTAGCCCGAATTCTTCTGCTTTATCATATCCTTTTTGGAGTCCGATTTCATGCAACAGCCAAACAGCCGGTAAATTCAAGCTTTGTGCAACTGCTTGATACATCGGTACTTCTCCTTGATAGGTCCCGTCAAAATTGTGTGCATCATAATACGTTTGCGGTTCATCTCTCAACATGCTTGACGGTTTGTATCCTGCTTCTAGTGCTGGAACATACACACTCAAAGGTTTGATCGTCGAACCGGGTGACCGACGCATTTGAGTTGCGAAACTGAAGCCTCTGAACACATGCTCGCCACGTCTTCCTACTAGTGCCTGGACTCCTCCAGTTTTCGGATCCAATGCGACAGAAGCGGATTGGACCATCGCTCCATCTGATGCGTTAGCTGGGAACAGCTGGTTATTCTGATACGTTGCTTCTAATTGTTTCTGATAGTCCTGATCTAATGAGGTGTAGATCTTATAGCCTTTATTCATGACGTCTTCTTCGTCTAATCCGTAGTCTTTCACAGCTTCATCGATCACCGCATCAAAGTAATAAGGATAACGGTAGCCTGATTCCGAGTTTTCATACGTATCTTGAAGATAGTCGCTGATGTTCGTTTGGCTTTCTGCTTGTTCTTGTGCTTTCGAGATTTTCCCGTTTTCTTCCATGACGCTTAGAACGGTATTTTTTCGATTATTGGCATTTTCAGGATGATCGATCGGATTATAGATCCCCGGCCCCTTAAGCATTCCGGCCAAAGTAGCAGCTTCTGCTATAGTGACGTTATTGGCATCTACTCCAAAGTATCGCCTTGATGCATCCTGTACTCCCCAGACCCCGTTACCGAAATAGGCATTGTTGAGGTACATAGTCAAAATCTCTTCTTTACTGTATTTCTTTTCGATCTCGATTGCTAAGAATAGTTCTTTTGCTTTTCGATCAAAGGTTTGATCCAAAGTCAGATAGGCATTCTTCGCCAGCTGCTGCGTGATCGTACTGCCGCCTCCGCCAGAGGTTCCACCAGAAAGTACCATTCGAACAGCTGCTCGGGCGATCCCTTTGATATCGAAACCATGATGCTGATAAAAATTACGATCTTCTGTCGAAATCACTGCATCTTGGATATACGGAGAGATCGCATTCAACTCTACGTACGTTCCTTTTTGGGCATAAAGCGTTCCTGCCTCTTCATTTTTTTTATCATAAATCACTGTAGACTGGCTCAGCCCGGATTTCAGCGTTTCTACATTCGCTTGTTTTGCTAAAATAAAAAGGTAGATGCTTGTGACTAACACGCAGATCAGTCCGATAAGCAAAATCAGTTTATTTATATGATACTTTTTCCAAACACGCTTTCGCCATCGATGGAATTGGCTGAGATACGGCTTGATCCATCGCCAAAAACTGATCAAAGCAGTTTTTATTTTTTTCCAAATGCTTTGAAAATCCATTTGTTTATTCTCCTGTCTTTTTGATTCGATCGCTTTATTCTACCATAAGCTAATGGCGTTTTCTTCCTGCTTAAGACGTAGTTCGTTTAAGTGTTCTGTTCCTTCGGTGAAAGTAGATTATCATACGAATCCAGAGAAAAATGTAAGTTTTTTCTTAAATATGTCTTAAAAATGATACAATAGTTCTGCGCTTTTCTGCGAAAGGAGTAACTTTAATGGAAATTACGATCACATTACCTCAAACACATCCAAGGATAACGATCAAGGATTTATTAGAAAAAGAATGGCTAGTTCCAAGAAAAGTTCGGCATTTTTTGCGTATACGTCAAAATGTCTGGATCAATCAAAAACCCGCCTTGTTTCATTATGAAGTGACAGCCGGTGATCAAATCACGTTGAGATTCGAAGAGGACGACTATCATTATCAAAGCGTTCAACTTGGAGATGCTGCTCACATCCAAGTACTTTATGAAGATGAACAGCTGATCATCGTCAATAAACCCGCTGGAATGAAAACACACCCCAACGAACCTACAGAGACTGACACATTGTTGAATCATCTTGCTGCTTATCTGGCTAAAAACGAGCAGAGGCCTTACGTCGTCCATCGTTTGGATAAAGAAACAAGCGGCGCGATTTTATTTGCTAAAAATCCGTTTGTCCTTCCGATACTTGGTCGACTGCTAGAACAAAAAAAGATCTACCGCCGTTATCAGGCAGTCGTTTGGGGCTCACTAAAAAAAGACCTTGTCATTACTGACAAGATCGGGCGTGACCGGCATGACCGACGAAAGCGGGTCATCGATAATCGAAAAGGACAAGACGCTTTGACACGTGTGTCCGTGGATCAGCAGCTCACTGACAAAACACAAGTATATTGTGTTTTGGAAACGGGTCGAACGCATCAGATTCGTGTTCACCTTGCTCATCTTGGCCATCCGATCGTGGGCGATCCTTTATATCAAACACGTCCTGCAAAACGACTGATGCTTCATGCGCAGGAGCTTCATCTGCTACATCCTTTTACTCAAGAAAAAATCATCGCAAAAGCATTGCCTGGTCTCTGGTGATTAAAAAAAGCAGAAAGCAGGCTATGGAAGAAAACTTGTTATACAGAGATAACTATCGTTCTTCTTTCCGTAGCCAGCTTGCTGCTTATTTTTGCAGTTCATTTTCCGCTAAAAGCAGGCTGCCGATGATCCCACTTTCGTTTGGCAGACCCCAGCGGACGATATAGTCGCTTACTTGCGGCGTTTCCATATATCCACCCATCAGTTCAACAAACTGCTGACGGATCTTTTGCAATAGATGATCCTGATTCATCACCCCACCGCCTAGAATGATTTTTTCAGGTCCTAATGTCAAAGTATAATTGATCAGTGCTTGAGCGATGTAATAAGCTTGTATGTCCCAAATCGGGTGATCTTGTGGCAGATCCTGTCCTTTGATCCCAGTTCTGGCCTCAATAGAAGGTCCTGCCGCCAATCCTTCCAAGCAGTCCTTATGATAGGGACATGTCCCTTCGTACGTATCATCCGGATGACGTTTCACCCAGATATGCCCCATTTCAGGATGGGCGATCCCGGAAAATATTTTCCCATCGATCACTACCCCTGCGCCGATCCCGGTACCCACAGTCAAATAAATACAGCTGTTTTTCCCTTGAGCTGATCCTTGCTTCAATTCACCGTATGCGGCCGCATTCACATCTGTAGTCCAAGCAACGGGAAGCTTGTAACGCTGTTTGATACTTCCTAAAAAATCAAATTCTGCCCAGCCAGGCTTAGGAGTCGCTAATACGTAACCGTAATTGTCTTTGGTTCGATCGATGCCGATCGGTCCGAATGATCCGATTCCTATTGCTTCCAGATCGAAACGGTCAAAAAACTCAAATACTTCTTTTAATGTTGCTTCCGGCGTTGTAGTAGGAATGCTCACTTTTTCTACGATTACGCCGTCTTCTGAAACCGCACACACAAATTTCGTTCCGCCTGCTTCTATTCCGCCATACATCTATTTCTCCTCCTCGAATCCGATTGTCCGAATCTCATAAGGATCGATTGTCGGTACAACCTCTTGATGGATCGTTTCTTCAAGCAGATTCAATAGTGTCCCCTGTTTACCATCTTTTGTAATAACTAAATTCTCTAAATGACTAGACATATTGAATCCTCTTGTTACCACTTTATCACTAATTCTGCTTCGTTTCAAAGCTGTTATCGCAAACGTTTGGCCTTTTATTTCCAAATATCGTTTTTTCGAAGGAAGTTTTCCGGTTTGCCGATCGACTTGCTTCGCAGAAAATGGGATCTGTGCAGCATACGCGTGGAGATAGGTCTCATATTTTTCTTCCGGCTTGTGCAGTTCAAAACTGTAACAAAAATGATGTTCTCCTATACATTGTGCTTCTGGCGTAGGAAAATAACCCCAGTCCCCTAATTCTCCAACACTGCGCAGCAAAGTAACAGCGATTTGTCCATCATGCAGGATCTCATATTCATTCAGTCCGAAGTTTCCGACCGTTACTCCATATGATTCGTTCTCCAGATGGACAAAAGCGTGCTGATGCTGAGGATTTGTAGGATTTTCCCAGCTTTCAGAAACATGGTTCGGACGTTTCACTACTTCGAATATACTATCTGCTTCATGATGTTCCACATGTAACTTTGTCGGGAACAATACACGCAATCGATGATCGTTCATTTGATTATTGATCGTCGTTTCAAAATCGATTTTTTTACTGTTTTTTCTGACAGTGATCGTTGTTATCAGTTCAAGGATCTTCATTTCCTTGGCACGTTCTGCCTTTCGTTGACGAAATTCCACGACCATCTGCTGTTCTTTCAGTAACCGATCATCTGCCGAAACGGGGATGTGCATGCGCTGACTGATCTTCACCTTAGCTAGTTCTGGGGTATCCAAGACGATCTCTACGGAGGCATTCGTATTGTTTTTCGAGAAAATCGGTTCGTCATGCATCGGCTGTTTGAAAATATATTCGTTTCCTATATCCCCTACGTCTTCAAATACAAGCAGATCCTGCAAGTACTCTCCAGTGGTTTTGTCTTTCAGGGTCAAGGTGCCGTTTTTCTCGATTGTCAGACGCAGGAACTGATTTTCGATGACTCGTCCATTTGCTTGTAACATTGTCGCTTTTTGCTTTGTCTGGTCTCCTTCGACAAGTGCAAAAGTCTCCCAAGAAAAAGGCGGCATTTCTTCGATCGGTAAAGTAACGGTGATTGTTTTTGCCATGTATGGGACTCTGAACCGCTCCTTCGGTAAATCATAATCGAATCGAACGGTTTCTTCCGTCAGTATCGCCGGAACCAATCGCCCGTCTTTCGTTTCTACGTGATATTGTTTCTTAGGTGCTTTTTCTAGCTCCCTATACAATGCTTCAGGTAGACCTTTTGCGAATGGTTTTCGTTCAAGTTCGACTGTGATCACCGCCTCACCCGTTTTTGGCATTCCAGCTGTATTGACGACCACAAAGGGATAGCTATTTTCAGGAAAATCAGAAGTGTCGATTTTAGCTGTTAATTGTGCCAATGCTTCTTGCGCAAGATATTTTCCCACTTCCTCCGCTTTTTCGAACCGTGGCATCATTTCGCGATGGACAGCATCGACGGAACAGCCGCAAATACTATCGTGAGGATGGTTTTGCATCAGCGTCTTCCATGCATAGGTCAGCTGATCGTGAGGATAAGCATCCGTCATATCATCCGATTCATATGCCATCGTTGCTAAAGGCTCGGTGATGTTTTCAAGCTGTCGCTGGACTTTCGTATTCCATTGTTTCAAATAAACACGCGCAGAAGCAGTATTGGCTAAAGTATACCATCCATCCGTTTCCTGGCTTGTCAGTTCGCCTTCGACAAAACCAAGCGTCTGCGGCACATCCTTATGGACAGCTTCCAGATAATCTGTGAAATTCGAATGGAGAAATTCATAATCCGGGAACAATTCATTCGCTACTTCGATTGCTTTTGATATATCTTTTTGGACAGGCTGATGATCTACACCATTCATCATCAACAAATGATTCGTCGAAGCATATCGTTCTGCATCTGCTAACTTCTGGCGCCAGAAATCTCGTGCGGCTTCTTTTTCTGCCGGGATCTCGTTCCCATTACTATACCAATTTGCAAAAAGCAGACCGAAAATCGTTGACTGATCTGGTCCTTTCCACCACATCTCCGAATATTTCGAAGAATAATTTTCTGCCTCCAACACCTGGTTGTCGAATCCAATCGGTTTGACGCCTCGTCCGAAGGCAGCTGCAGTGATCCCTGCTTGTTTCATCATTTGAGGTGTCTGCCCCATGTTTCCAAAGGTATCCGGAAAATATCCAAGCATGACTGGAGTGCCCCATTTCTTGCTTTCTTCCATTCCGATCAGCATATTTCGTACATTTGATTCCGGACTGATCAAAAAATCATCTTGCAGGATATAAAACGGCCCGATCCTCAATTTTCCATCTGTGATCGCTTGCTGTACTTCCGCCTTTTTTTCTGGTCTGACTTGCAGATAGTCATCTAAAATGATCGTCTGTCCATCTAGATGGAAGCTGTTGAATTTCGGATCATTCTTGAATAATTCAAGCAGATCATCCATAAGTTCGACTAAGCGCATATGATGCTGTTCATATGCCATGTACCATTCTCTATCCCAGTGGCTATGAGAAATGATATATACTTTCTTTTTCATGTACGCTCCTCCTATTTCTCTACTCGTATATCGAAATAATCCATTACTAGTTCGCAAAACATCATATTCGCCCAAGAAAACCATTCTCGCGTATACTTTTTAGGATCATCGACGTCAAATCCTTCATGCATGAGATGCGTGCCTGCATCTGTTGCAACAAGCAGATCGAGAATCCGTTCTTTTTCGGCTTTGTCCTCTGTCGTCATGCCTTCCATTGCTAAAGCGATCGGCCAGACGTAATTTACTGGTGTGTGTGAAGAACCGATTCCTTTCGCATATCTGCCTTCGTAAAAATACGGATTTTCTTTACTAAGCAGTGTTTTTCGAGTCAGCAGATAACGTTCATCTTGAGAAGAGCAGTAGCCAAGGTACGGTGCAGCGATCAAATTCGGAACATTACTGTCGTCCATGAGTGTGGCGTTCCCGAGTCCGTCCACTTCGTAAGCATAAACAGATTCTTGTGCATGGTTTTCGACCAACCCGTATTTATTGATCCCTTGCTGGATATCCTCCCGCAATTTTTTTGCTTTCTCGACGATAGAATGGTCTTCTAGCACCGTTTGGAAAAGTTCTTCGATATAGCCTAGAACGACAACTGCGAACATATTAGAAGGGATCAAGTAACCATAGCTGCACGCATCATCACTTGGACGGAATCCCGACCAAGTCATGCCTGTAGGCGCCACTTTTGCTCCGCGCCCTTCATTGATCAAAGTATCTTCTTTTCTTGTCGTGTCTCTCGTAAATGTGTAGTCTGAATGTTCATGATTCTGTTCTGTTTTGAACACGTGAAGGATCTTTTTTACCCCTTCAACAAACGAGGTATCGAAATGGCTGGTCCTTCCAGTGTTTTTGTAAAGAAGATAGGCTAGCTGCACAGGATAACACAGTGAGTCGATCTCATATTTCCTTTCCCAGATCCATCCATTCATTTTTGTATGATCCAATTGGTGTCCAGCGCCATTCTCCTCTTCATTGAAAGCATTCGCGTACGGATCGATATTGATATAAAAAAACTGTTTTTCGACTAGCCCGCTGATCATCTCAGCTAATTCTTCGTCTTCTTTCGCAATCACGAGATAGGGACGAACTTGCGCAGTCGAGTCTCTCAGCCACATTGCGGGTATATCCCCCGTCAGTAAGAAAGTCGTCCCATCTGCATGTCTCTTCACCGTGGTCAGTAACGTATTCGCGAAAGCTGCAGTGAAATTTTCAGCCCAATCCGCATGTTCTTCACCACACTTTTGAGTCATTTTATCCATAAATTCCTGAACTGATTTTGGTATATCTTTATAAACCATCACTATTAACCCCTCTCCAATTTGATATATCATAGTGAATTATACCTTTTTACAGCTATATTGTCTACGCTTTCAAAAAATATTTTCTAGTTTACTTTTTATGAGTTTATGCTATCATTAGAATATGATATATCATTAAGAGGTGTAATTATGAATCAACCATTATATAAAAAAATCTTTCTCGATTTACAGGCAGCAATCGTAGATGGTACGTTGCCTATAGACAGTCAAGTGCCAACAGAAAAAGAACTTTCTCAAAAATATCAAGTCAGTCGTATCACTTCTAAACGTGCTTTAACAGAGCTTGAACAGCTAGATATGATCTATCGTGTACGAGGAAAGGGAAGCTTCGTGAAAGCTTTGCCGAAGAAAGATACCACTGATTCCTATAAGAAAATCAAACGTATCCTTTTCTTACTCCCTTATTTGTCTGATCTTTCTGTAGGTGACTTCACTAAAGGGCTGAACCCAGTGATGCAAGAAAAGGAAATCGAAGTCATGATGTCTACACTCGATTTTCTTCACAATAAGACTACTCAAATGATCATGGAAGAATTTGACGGTTTGATCTATTATGCTTTCGATACCGAACACCATTTGGATCTGCTATTTGAGCTATCTCTCAAAAAATTCCCAGTCATCGTGTTAGATAAAAAGATTTACGAATTGCCTTTCCCTACCGTCCTTTCAGATAATTTCCAAGGTGGCGTATTAGCGACTAGCCATCTGATCCAGGAAGGCCATCAAAAAATCGCTTATCTTTTTGGTACTCAAACACACCCTCAGTCTGTGCGCCAAAGATATCTCGGTTATCTGGAAGCATTGGATCATGCAGCTCTGCCTTTTCACACTGCATTAGATGATAAAAATGCAACGATCGATGCCTTGCTTTCTTATATTCAGGAGCATCAAGTCACTGCTTTCGTGTGCGAAAACGATCTTGTTGCGATCCAGACGATGAATCATCTAAAACAGCATGGCTACAACGTACCTGAAGATTTTTCGATCATCGGCTTCGATGACATCCAGGCTGCTTCATTGGTCGATCCGCCACTTACGACGATTGCGCAAGATTTCAAGCAGCTTGGAGAACTCGCAGGAACGAAGATGATCCATTGGCTTGAGACCTCGGAAGTACCTGCTGATTCAAAATATCCAGTCACTTTTATCCAAAGATACTCAACAAAGGAGATTTAAACATGGAGATCCAACAAATCGATACCCGTCACGGTACTGCTAACCAATCTGCTTTTTCTCACGGGAACTGCCTGCCCTATACTGGCGTTCCATTCGGGATGAACTATTTTGCTCCGCAAACGACAGACCAGCACGGCAGCTGGTGGTTCCATCCTGACGATCGACTGTTCCAAGGCTATCGGCTGACACATCAGCCTAGTCCTTGGATGGGTGATTTCAGCCAACTGGTTTTGACCCCTATTTCAGGAGAATTGTCTGAACCAAGCCTTTTCCACGCGCAAAGTTCCTATCGTCCGGAAGAATGTACTTTTTGTCCGACCCATCTATCGATACACCAGCTTCGTTATGATATCCGTTCGACCTTGATCCCAAGTATGTACGGCGGAATCCTGTCGATTGCTTATCAGGGAAATGAGAGCGGTTTACTTTTGAGTTTTCCAGGTAAGTTTCGTTTGACTGTCAAAGATGCCCATACTGTAGTTGGTGAAATCACCCATTTTTCTGGAGCAGAGGACCCGAACTTCACGTTTTATTTTGTCCTTCGACTAGAGCAGCCACTGACAGATACCGAACTAACTGTCTCTAGTGAAGAAGCGTCCTCAGTTCTCTTATCTTTTGGTAGGATAAGTGAACAGACGATTCGTTTCGGTACTTCGTTCATTAGTACAGAACAAGCTTTTTGTAACCTAGATAGGGAAAAAAATCAAACGGCGGACGATTACTTGGAACACAGCCGTTATCAGTGGCAAACGTATTTTGACCGAATCAAAGTGACCCATCATGAATCGCAAGTGCTGCGGACATTCTATCACAATCTTTACCGGGTATTTCTGTTTCCTCAAACGTTCTATGAGATCGATCCGACTGGTGAAAAAATCCATTACGACACGACTAGCCGCACGGTTCGTCCCGGCGTCCTCTATACGAACAACGGCTTTTGGGACACATATAAAACCGTTTATCCGCTGTTTTCTCTGATCGCAGTAGAAAAGTATGAAGAGATGCTTGAAGGATTCTTGAATAGTTATCGTGAATCTGGCTTTTTACCTAAGTGGCTGTCGCCTGATGAGCGCGGACTGATGCCAGGAACTTTGATCGATGCGGTGATCGCTGATGCCGCCGTGAAAGAGATCCGAAAAGATCTGATGCCAGAATTTCTGGAAGGAATGAAAAAAGCGGCAGAGATCCAAAGCGACCGGCCAAATTACGGGCGTCAAGGGACAAACGATTATTTGACATATGGTTATGTGCCGAATCATTATCATGAATCTGTCAATCATACATTAGACTACTCGTATAGCGATTTTTGTATCAGTCAAGTCGCCCAAAAACTGGCAGATGAAAAAACAGCGGACGATTATCGGAGACAGTCATTCAATTATCGGCATATTTTCGATCCGGATACCGGTTTTATGCGTTCTAAAAACACCGAAGGCCAGTTCAGAGAACCATTTTCCCCGATACGCTGGGGACAGGATCATGCGGAAGGAAGTGCATGGCAGAGCAGTTTTGCAGTTTATCATGATTTTGCCGGACTGATCGCAGCTTACGGTAAGCAAAGATTTGAAGAGCAGCTGATCCAGCTTTGTAATCAGCCGCCAAAATTCGATGTCGGCGGCTACGGCTTCGAGATCCACGAAATGAGTGAAATGGCCGCTCTTGAATTCGGACAGCTAGCGATCTCTAACCAGCCAAGCTTCCACTATCCTTATCTATTCAGTTATATCGGTAAACCGGAGATGGCTCAGCCACTGATCAAACAGCTGATGACACAAACCTTCAATGATTCTCCTACAGGCTATCCTGGAGACGAAGATAATGGCAGTATGGCTGCATGGTATATCTTTAATAGTCTAGGCTTTTATCCAGTCACTCCCGGGACAGGTGAATATGTCATTGGCTTGCCACTGATCGATCATGCAGTCTTATCTCTGTCAAACGGTAACAAATTGACGATCGACGCTTCGCCAAACAAACCGCAGCAGCAATTCATCCATGAGATCAAACGAAATGGGTTAGAACACACCAAATTATTCTTTACTCATCAAGATTTATCTGAGGGCGGAACGATCTCCTATCAGCTTGGGATCGTCCCGAATCCTAGAAAGTATCGAGAGGAAGATCTGCCGTTCTCGTTATCCTCTGCTGAACAGTAAAACCAATCGAAGATGCTGGTGAGTTATTCTCCAGTTTCTTTTTTATGCACAGATCCTCTTCTCACACTTGTTTTCTCCTTTCACTATTTATATACGCCTGTTTTCTTTATCTATTCTTCAAAAATCAAATTTTCACTGAAAAAAAGAAATCAGCTGTGCCCACAAAAATTTAACAAACGATTTTTGCGGGCACAGCTGATTTCTAGTTTGTTTCATCTAAGTTCATCCTCTTTGCTCTCGAAATTCCTTTGGCGATTTCCCTACGATTTTCTTGAAAAGCTTTGAAAAATAAGTGGTGTTGTTATACCCTATCTTGCTTGATATTTCATTGATGTTCTGATTGCTGTGAAGAAGCAGCCACTTTGCTTGTTCCATTCGCTGATGATTCAAATAAGCAGAAAAACTCTTTTTGGTTTCTTTCTTGAATAGCTGCCCAAGATACATCACATTCAGATGTAAATTTTCTGATACTTCTTTGAGTGTCAGCGGTTCTTGGTAGTGTTCATGGAGGATGCAAAGTACTTTTTCGACATTCTCGCTGTATCTCTTTTGCTTTTGCCGATTTTTCAATAATGACAGGAGAAACTGATGCAGCTCTTGCACGGTTTCTGCTTGATTGATCGTTTGGACGCCTTCTAAATATTCCTCATCTTCTAGGCTGATCAGTTCTCTTTGGATATCCATAAACAGCAAGAAGCTGAAATGCCGAATATCTTCAGGTGTCATCACAGCTGTTTGGAATTGTTCGAAAAAGCTGGTGATCATCTGCTGCGCAGTCTCTAACTGACCACCTTGCAGCACTCGAGTAAAAGCAGAAAAATCGATCGTCTGTTCTTTCACTGCTGCATGATCGGCATAAAAAATCTTTTGGTCCTCCCTGCCATAAAACTGGTGCAGTTTCAAATGATCTTTTGCCTGCTGGAAAGCTTCCGGGATTTTATCTGATTCTTTCGTTTCCCTACCGATACTGATCAGCCATTTTTCCTGCCCGTACGTTTTTTTGATGAAATCACACAGAGTAGAAATATTTCTTTCGGAAAGCAGCATTGTGAACAAAACGGTTTCTCCGTAATTGCGCTGATAATAAAAGGGTTCCTGATTTTCTTTCAGCCAACGATTCACCTTTGTTTCATCCATCCGCGGCAACTGGACCAGTAATACCCGTTTTTGGCTTGACCCTATTTTTTCTAGTATCTCTTCTTCACTGGCTTCATCTAATTCTTCATTCAGCCATTGATTGAAAAGTACTTCTTGATAGATCTCCTGCTGATTCTTCTGTTCATTTTGACGATCCAGCCGCTGTTTGACTTTTTCCAGACTTTCGATCAATTCCGATTTGTTCACCGGCTTCATCAGATAATTGATCGCACCTAACTGCATGCCGCCTTTCAAATAATCAAATTCCTGATAACCGGATAGTATCATAAATTCAAACGTATGGTGCTCTTTTTGCGCAGCTTCGATAAATTCCAAGCCGTTCATTTCAGGCATCGTCACATCAGTTACGACCAGATCGATTTTCTGGTTTTCCAGAATCGCTAAACCTTCCATTGCGTTTTCAGCAGTGCTGACGACCTGAAACCCCAAATGATTCCAGTCGATGATTTTTTTCAAACCATTCAAAATCATGTACTCATCATCAACCAGCAGTACCTGATACATTTTCAGCGCCCCTTTCTTTGAATGTCATGCTGACAGTCAGCCCGCCTTCTGCATTTCGACTCAATTCCATCCTATAGCTGCTGCCAAAGCTTGCCCGTAATCGCTCATTCACATTCTGCAGACCGATCGATTCATGGAGTTCGACTTTAGGATGTGAGAGTCTGTCCTTGATTGCTTTTAATCGTTCTTCGGTCATTCCTTTCCCGTTATCTTTAACCAAGATTTTGACACACTGGCCTTTTCGAAAGACTTTGACACTCAGTGCATTATCCAGACGAGTAAAATCGATACCATGTTTGAAATAATTTTCTACTAAAGGCTGGACGATAAATTTAGGTACTTCGATTTTTTCCAACGTAGAATCGATCGTGAAATGATACGCTACGCGATTGGGGTAACGCATTTGATAAAGATAGACATATTTTTCGCAGAAATCCAGCTCTTCTTTCAAGCTGATTTTCTTTTCCTGATTCGTGTTGTTTCTAAGCAATGCAGAAAAAGCATACACGACATCCGCTAATTCTTCGCTCCCTTCGCTTAAAGCATACATTCGGATATACTCTAATGTATTATATAAAAAATGCGGATTGATCTGTGCCTGCAACGCCCGCATATGTGCATCTTTTTGCTTTATTTCCAATTTATAGATGTCTTCCACGAATTGACTGATACTCTCAAGCATCTCATTGATCCCTTCCGATAGAACTTTTAATTCGTATTCGGTTTGCGAAGTATCGATACGGGTATCTAGATTCCCAGCTGATGCTTCATTCATCGCTCCCATCACACTGTCTATCTGTTGTGAGTAACGCTTGAAAGTCTTATATAAAAATGCTAATAGGATCCCGTCCAGCAAGATCACACCTATGAGTAGCGGTGCAAGATTTTTTACTGCGGTCTTCCTGACTGTCTGTTTGTCCAAGACAGCTAATATCCGGTAATCATCTGGCAACTCCTGATATTGGACAAAATTAGTTTTATCCAGTTCCGTTATGGGAAGCTCGGAATTTTTTTGAAGACTCTCTGTGATCGATGCCTCCTGAGGTTTCAGTATATTAGTAGACATCCCTTTGTCATGGAATGTATATAAGCGATTTGCTGTACCAGAAATCATGTATAAAGATAGTCCGTTGAACGAATGCAGATTTTCAAGGGTGGTATCCAGTTCTTTTTTCTGGAATCCGACAAACATACTTCCCACTTCTGCGCCGCCTTGTGTGATAGGCAATTTGATATAGAATGCATCAAGCAGTTTAGGCGTACCGGTTTTTATCTTTCCGCCCTTGTCTTCTCTTGTGGATTCGAAATATTCCGGCAGCTGGCTGAAAACGATATACAACGTACTGACTTCTTCATAATTGACGTACATATCTCTGATCTGATTCGGGAATGAAGGGAAATCACCCGTTTGTATCTGCTGATCGTACGCATACATGAGATATTTGTTAATCGGCTGGGTAAGATAGGTGGTGACATTTTCGATTTTTTCCGAGCTTCCAAGTAGCTGATCTTTGATGATCTTGCTCAAAGTGGTTTTGTCATTCAGCATCCTGCTCGTACTTTTCAAAGCTTCATTTGTCATTTGCTCTGCCTGGCTTTGTGTTTGTCTCCATGTTTGGATACTGATCAGCAGTGTTGCTGACAGAGTCAAAAGGATCATGACTAATGCGTATTTACGCAACAAACGATTCAATAACGTTCCTTTCGAAAATAAGATCCGAAATCTATTCATAGCTCTCAAGCTGTCCGTCCAGCTCTTCTCTCCATTGCTTAGTCACCGTGCCATTCCAGACAGTTAGCAAGCCAATCAGGCCAAATAACAGTAACCCTTTGAAATGCCACGTCAAAACCAAGATCACTCCACCTCCAATGACTAGTTTCAAAAAAGTGGAGAAACTGGAAAAGCTAGAAACAAAACTCAGCTTTAACAAATCCGGTACAGAAATCTGATATTCACTGTCGAGAATCAGACTATACTGGTAAGTCGTATAAGCATAAAGCAACCCGAAAAGTAGGATGAAATCAACGATCAAAAACAAGATTCCTTTGATTTGAACGGACAAGTACAGATTGTAACTCAGCAAAGCAATCCCTGCTAAAAACCCCCAGAACACCAGATTGCCTCTGAAAAAAGATTGCTTGAACAGTTCCCATCCTTCCTTGAAAGTCAACTCTTTGTATTCGAATCCATGCAGATAAAACAGCTCATTCACTGTTTTCAATGCTGGACCAACTCCAACTACTACGCCTCCTGCGAAAGTATAAATCCAAAAAAACAAGGTCAGTTTCATGATGACCCATACGCGTATAAACAATGTTTCCAGTGCTTGCCCTAACATACCCGTTCCTCCAAATCATTGGTGTATTCCTTTTCATTATACAAATTTAAGGAGCTGCGACAAATGTCCCAGCTCCTTGAACTATAAATAGAAGGTCTTCAAAAGCTGAAAGTTGATGCCATTACCTTCACTATTGTCACGAACTCTGCTTTATCTATGCCTTTAGATGCCCAGTCAGATTGATGAACACACGCGGGAAGTTTTTTACTCTTTATTTTCGGAATTCATCATATTGTTTTTGCATTTCGGTCAATACTTTGTCATATCCGGCTTTCTCTAGTGCATCCATCATTTTCGGCAGTGTTTCATCCGGATCGACGGTTCCTGTATTCAAGCCGTCCAAGTACTGGTTCATCACGTTTGAGATGTTGCTGAGCTCTGTTTTTACGCTATCTGTATTGAAGCTGAATCCTAAGATCGGGGAAGTTTCTGCTTCTGCGATCGATTGGTCTCTTTTAGCGATCATTTCATCTGTGATCGATTCTTGCGTGTACAGGATTTTGTTGTTTCCTGTATTCCAAGCTGACATATGGGTATTTGGCTTATAGCCATCCAATAGTTTGATTTTGTTGTCTGCACCGTCCACTTTTTCCCACGCTTCTCCTTCGATTCCCCAAACTAATCCATTTAGTAATTCAGGATCACTATTGAGCAAACCAAGAAATTCAACTGATTTTTCTTTATTCTTTGACGTATTTGAAACAACGAAATTAGCCATTTGAGCTTGTGCTGTCGATTTCAATGGGATCGTGATCGCTTTTGAAACAAGTTCTTGTTTGGCCGCATTTGTCAGGATCGTATCGCCATAGTCGTATGGTCCTTGTGTCTCGCCACGCATCAACCATGTATTTCCTTCTAATGGATAATCTTTATTGCTTGTTGCTGCATCGCTTGGGATCAATCCTTGCTGGTACCAGCTATGCATGGTACGCAACAAATCGATATAAGTTTTGTTATCGTACTGATTGATGATTTTTGTATCGTCACCGTCTAGATCGATGGCAAATGGCAAAGTATTCCCTAATGGATAATCAAAGTTTCCTTGTAATTTGAAACCTTGTCCGATTGCAAAAGCTGCTGTATTCGGGTCTTTTTTATGGAATTCCTGCAATACTTTTTCTGCATCTGCGTACGATTCAATCCCGTCAATCGATAAATCATACTTGTCTAATAACGGCTTGTTGAACGTGAGTACTTGCTGCGCAAAGATATTCCCATTGACTGGAAAGGCATATAATTTTCCATTGACCAGGTTTCCTTTGATATAAGCCTCATCTAGATCATCGTACGCTTTCTTTGCATATTTTGGAGCCAATTCTGTCAGATCAGCAAATGCGCCTTTTTGTGCATTCGACACATAGTTGTTCGCAAAAGCGATGTCGTAATTTTCACCTGAAGAGATGATGACGTTCATTTTCTTTTCGTAATCGCCCCAACCGATATAATTGATATTTACTTTTACACCGATTTCTTTTTCGATCCGCTTGTTCGCTACCTCCATCAGCTGATCAAAATTGTCTGGCTTATCCCCGATCTGATACATCTGCAAGGTGTCCGAATCACTTGCCTCTGCACTGTTTTTCGTTCCTGATCCTCCGCAGGCTGCCAATGTTCCGACCATCAACGCTGATACACCCGTAAAGGCTAGTGTCTTCCATAACTTCATCATTTTTCCTCCTAATTTTGTATGATATAGTTTTGTTTCTTTATTCTTTTACGCCACCGATCGTTAGTCCTTTGACAAAATGTTTCTGGAAGAATGGATAACTGATCGCGATCGGCAATGTCGAGATCACGACGATCGCCATTCGCGCGGATTCTCCCGGTACAGAAGCGAGTCCGCCCGCTAACTGACTACCTGCCCCTGAATTTTGTGTCAAGTACTGGATATTGCTTTGGATCTTCATCAAGAGATACTGCAATGGGACTAATTTGTCATCCTGTATATATAACAACGCATTGAACCAGTCATTCCAGTAACCAAGTGCTGCAAACAAGCTGATCGTTGCAATCCCCGGAACCGCTAAAGGCAAGACGATCTGAACGAAAATACGCAGCTCTGTGGCACCATCGATCCTCGCCGATTCGATGATCGAATCAGAGACCGAACGTTTGAAGAAGGTACGCATCACAATGATATTGAAAGGACTGACAGCCATTGGCAAGATCAACGCCCAGATCGTATCCTTCAACTGAAGCAGATTCGTCATCACTAAATAGTTCGCGACCATCCCCGGTGAAAACAACATGGTGATCAGACAAAATACCGTGAAGAAACGACGAAACGGAAAATTCGAACGTGAAATCGCGTACGCGTACAAAGACGTCGCTGTACTATTGATCAATGTACCTACGACAGTCACGAGAATCGTGACGAATAATGCTTGGAAAATCTTATCCTGCATCTGTCCGAAAAGATACGTATAACCGAATGTGCTGAATTTCTCTGGCCAGAAGCTGTAACCTTGTGTAGATAACACGGATTCTTCTGTGAATGAAATAGCGATAACGAATAGGAATGGCAAGATACACGACAGCGCAAAGATTCCAATTAGCAGGTTAGAGAAAAAGTTTGCCGTTTTATTGAACGAGCGGATTTGGACACGTTCCACTTTCTTTTTTTTCATTTTTCTCCTCCTTAGAATAATGCAGATTCGCTGTCAAAGCGACGTGCAATCGTATTTGTGATCATTAATAAAACAAATCCTACAACTGATTGATATAATCCGGCAGCAGCCGTCATACCAAAGTCCCCAGTAGAGGTCAAGCCATTATAAATATAAGTATCCAGTACTTGGGTCACTTCATACAATGCACCGGAATTTCGCGGAATATTGTAGAATAAGCCAAAGTCCGCTCGGAAGATATTCCCTACGGCCAAAATCGTCAAGATCGTCATCAAAGGAACAAGCTGAGGGATCGTGACATGCTTGATCTGCTGCCATTTGCTCGCGCCATCCACCATCGCTGCTTCATAATACGTCGGATCAATCCCCATGACTGAAGCAAAGTAAATGATGCTATTGTAACCGATCCCTTTCCAAGTCCCGATGAATACAAGGATAAACGGCCAGTATTTCGGCTCATTATACCAATTGACCGATTCGCCACCATGACCTGTGATCCATTGATTGAAGATCCCTTTATCCGGACTCAAGAAGGCGTAAACGAAATAACTGATGATGACCCATGAAAGAAAATACGGAAGCAGTGACATCGTCTGATAGACTTTTACTAGACGCTTATTCCTCAACTCGCTCATAATAATAGCAAAAAGAACTGAGATCACTAAATTCAACAAAATAAACGTCACGTTATATAAAATGGTGTTTTTAGTAATCAAGAAAGCTTGATCTGAAGAAAATAAAAATTTGAAATTCTCCCATCCGACCCAGGGACTTTCCCTGAGACTGGCAAGAAAACCATCTGCTGAAATATGGAAATTTTTGAACGCGACTACATTGGCAAACACGGGGATGTAAAAGAAAAAAATCATCCAAAGCATACCTGGAATCGCCATGCATACAAGCGCCCGATAGCGCCACAGATTTCCAAAAAAATGTGTTAACCCCTTTCTTTTTTTCATCGAAAAACTCCTTTCCTCTCAATCGCACCATCATTATAGCGCTTTCAATATAGAGAATAAATAAACAAATTATAGGTAAAATGAAACAAATTATAGAAGAAAGGTAGTGACAACTGCGTTTTGCTTTGAGCATCAAGTAAGTACGTTACATCATCGAACCACTGATGTTCTTCGTGATTTAACGTAATAAAATACTGAACAAGAAACAGTTTTACATGTTTACTCGTTCAGCATTCAGTCGTCTAGCAGCAGCTCTCACTTTCTGGTTATTACGATTATTTCCACCTAAAAATCATTATCAATCAAAAATCATTCATTTTTTCCTTAATCAAACTTGATAACCACTTTCCCATTTGGATGCCCATTTTTTACAAGTTGGAGTGCTTCATTTGTTTGTTCAATGGTAAACTCGTGCGGATCAATAACAGGTATGATATTCTTTTCTTCAATGATTTCTGAAATTTTTCTCAGCTGTTCATTGTTTGACTGAACAAACATAAAATGATACGTCGCACCAGCTCTTTTTGCTTTTTTATCTAATTTTGCTCCAGCTGCCCAAAATAACCAGTGTTTCCATATTGGAAGATGTTGATCCACCGCGAATTGCTTATTTGGACCGGCAATCAAGCTGAGTAATTTCCCGCCTTTTTTTACAATAGAAAGCTCATGATCAATCTCCTTATTTCCCAGTGTATCTATCACAAAATCGACCTTATCCAAGACTTCCCAATAATTCTCTTTTTTATAATCTATATAGAGGTGGGCACCAGATCGGAGCATCCGCTCTTTTGCAGTGGCATTTCCTGAAACAATCACCTGCAAACCGAGATGTCTAGCAATCGGTACGGCCATTTGACCAAAGCTCCCAGAAGCACCCGGGATAAAAATAGTTTGACCTTGTTGCACTCTTAATCGTTCAGTCATAGCTTGATAAGCGGTCAGACCGGTTAAGGGAGCACCTGCGCCCGTAACAAAACCAAGATTTTTGGGTAAAAAAGTAATAGCTTCCTGATCTACAGCGACATATTCAGCAAATGCGCCTATTTTATCAATTGGCAGTCGTGAATACACTTTGTCTCCTCTTTGAAAATCAGTTACTTCCTTGCCTACTTTCTCAATTACTCCAGTTAATTCATTTCCAAGGGTGAAGGGCTTTTGATAGTCTTGTATTAGCTTGACCTCTCCCGTAATATTCAAGATATCTAAGGGATTTACTGCAGCTGCTTTGACTTTGATCAAGACCTCGTTATCCTTTATCTCAGGAATAGGGATGTCCACAATCTGAACATTGATCTCTTTTGAATACTTCTGGATTTGTGCTGCTTTCATTTTTATTCTCCTTTATTTGACTGCTAACAATGTTTGTTCGATAATATCATTCAATTTTTTGTTATCATCAGTCGTTTTCGACAATACTCGAATCCCTACAAGTGCGTTATGTAAATAGTAAGACAACGCTTCTATATTCGTGTCAGCTGAGAGTTCTTTTTTCTCTTGTGCTGAGAGAAGCAAGTGAAAGATTTGCTGTTCTTCATGCTCAAGCAGTGAACGGATTTCTTCAGCCGCAACAGGGTCAACATTCGAGAGTTCTGCTGCTGAATTTACAACTAGACAGCCTGCTTTATGGTCTGATTCTACGGACAGGAGCGAAAAGAGTATTCTCAATTTTTCAATGATCTCCATCTCTTCGGACATCTTTTCTGCTATGTTTTTTTCAATCATTTCTTCATAAAATTTTAGGGAACGGATAAATAAACGATGCTTGTCTCCAAAAGTATCGTAAATACTTCGCCGATGGATCGCCATCGCATCCACTAAGTCTTGCATCGAAGTCTGTTCATACCCTTTTTGCCAAAAAACATCCATTGCTTTCTTCAACACTTCTTGTGTATCAAACTCTTTTCTTCTTCCCATGTAATTGACTCCTCTCCTCTATAGCCATCCACTAAAAAATATTAGAACGATCATTCTAATATTCCTATAAAAAAAATAATTTGTCAAACAACTAAATAAAAATACTGCTGCTTATTTTGAGCATTGCCCTTGAAATGCGTACAATAGCAAAAAAAAGGGCGCAGAATTTTTTCTACACCATTCTTTTTGTTTCTCGCATTAATTTTCTTTCGTCTTCACTTGTGCCAGCTCTTCAGGAGTCATCTGACGGTACTCCCCTTTTCCTAGGTCTTCTGGTAGTCTGAAACTGCCCATCCGTATCCGTTTGAGATAGGTGACTTCTTTCCCGACGGCTTTTACCATTCGTTTGACTTGATGGAACTTGCCCTCGTGAAGGATAAGACGGATCTTGGAAACACCTTTTTCCTTATCGACTGTATCGATGATCAGCTTTGCAGGAAGCGTTTCTTCACCGTCATCGATGACAAGGCCTTTTGAAAAAGCATCTACATCTTCTTCTGTCATGATTCCTTTGACCTCTGCTGCATATTCTTTTTCCACATGTTTTTTTGGCGATAATACCTGATGAGCAAATACACCATCGTTGGTCAAGATCAGCAATCCCTCGGTATCCTTATCCAAACGCCCGACTGGAAAAAGATCGTCCCGATAATCCGTATCTGCCAGCAAATCGATCACTGTCTGATCATAATTGTCTTGTGTAGCAGAGATAACATCAGAAGGTTTATGCATCACGTAATAAAAATCTTTCTGATAGATCAGCGCTTCCCCAAGATACAAGATCTCGTCTTCTTGTTCTTTTACCTGGAACTTATCACTTTTGATGATTTTTCCATTGACGGCGACATTTCCCTTTTTGATGTATCCTTTTACTTCTTTCCTGCTGCCAATACCCATATCTGCTAAAAATTTATCTAAACGCATCATCATACTCCTGTTCTTTTCTAAAAGAGGTTATGACAAGTCTTTTGTCACAGCTCCTTATTTGATTCTCAACCGGTGACGCAATCGGATCATACTTGGTCCTAAAAGCTTCTCTGCCAGTCTTATCTTCAATGCTAGATAGCCATATACAAGAGCTCCCACTCCTGCGACAACCACAACTAGTACAAACGACTGGAATTTGCTGTCTGTATCCAAGAAAGAACCGAAAATCAGCTTTGTGAGCCATGCAACAAACAGCATCATCAAGGTCAGAAGAAAGATCAGTAATGTCCTACGCCAGACGAATCCCGCTTTGAAACGCGCGACCGCTCGCACCTTTCTCAAAATCAGGTAGCAGGAAACTGCAAAGCCGATCATCGTCGCAAGCAAGGGACCGTAAACTTCAAATATCCGGATCGCCGGATACTGCAATAGTAATTTGACGACGAACCCGACTGCTAAATAGCGAATTGCTGCCATATTTTCAAACATCCCCTGCAGCATATTCGATACTAGCATGTACAATCCTAGAAACAGTCCGACGAAACTTGCTTGGATCAGTACTTTACTGCCTAAAGGATCTGGTGTATAGAATAATGTGTTCAACGGATAAGCCAGCAGCATGACGCCAAACGTTGCCGGAAACATGAAAAAGGAAAACAACTGGAGATTTCCGCTTGTTAATTTTGCTAAACCAGCTCGGTCTTTTATCGTTACAGCTTCTGTGATCAGCGGAAGTCCTGTAGAAGCAATCGACGTAGCTAAAGCGATCACGACCATCGTCAATTTATCAGGATTGGCACTGAAAATAGAAAAAAGATCCAGTAATTGTCCTTTTGAATATTCTGTCATCCCAGACATGATCCGGATAAAGGTAAACTGATCCACCAGTTTGAAAATCGTGACACCTGAACCTACGATGATAAACGGGATCGCTTCTTTGACCGTATCCAATAACAGTTCTCTGGTCGCGATGTCTACTTGGTTCTTGCTGTACTTGATAAATACAGAAGCGTATGCCTGATGCTTTTTCAAAAAATAAAGCAAAACTAGTATACTGGCAATCATCCCGATAAATGCTGCAAAAGTCGATTGGGTCACCGCAGTCACATAATCACCTTTCATCACCTTCATGATAATAAAGGTCGTCAGCAGCATGTAAAAGACACGAGCTACCTGTTCGACGATTTGTGATAGCGCATACGGCATCATTTCCTGGTTTCCTTGGAAGTATCCCCTTATGACACTCATACAAGGAAAAACCAATACAGCGATACTTAACGAACGCATCGTTGGAATCAGTTCTTCTCCGCCACCAGAAGCATGGGCAAGCCACGGAGATGCCAGATACATGAACAAAGCGAACAGGATGCCCAAGACGCCCATCATCTGCAGTGCACGGATGAACAACTTGCGGGAAGTCCCGTATTCATTCAGCGAATTGTAGCGGGCTGTCTGTTTGGCGATCGCAGCTGGGATCCCCGCAGTAGAGATCAGGAGAAATAATGCATAAATGTTATACCCCATATTGAATAATCCATTGGCTGCCTTTGCGTGTTCGCCCATCCAGGCATACCAGGGGATGATGTAGACTGCACCTAGCAATCTGGAAATAATGTTGCTAGCTGTCATCCAGGCTGAGCCTCTTGCCATTTTTTCTTGCGGAGACAGTTGATTTGTTGCTGGTTTTCTTTGATTATCCATCCGTTAGATTCCAACTTTCTACAAAACATTACTATCATTTTAATTGGAAAAACAGAAACTGGCAATCGATTTTATATAGTTTTTATAAGAACACCTATTTTTTTGAATTCGTTTTCTGTTTTTTGGTAAAGTAATAGAATAGCTATCCGTTTTACAAGTAAAAACTCAGGAGATTCTTATGAACCGTGAACTAAAAAAACTACCTATTCTTATTCTTGGCATCTTCTTTATTGCGATCGGGTTGAACTGGTTCCTGCTTCCTCACGATATCGCTTCGGCAGGCGTGGGTGCGATCGGCCATTTACTGGAAGCTGCTTTTTCGATCCAACGCTCTGCGGCAGTATGGACGATCAATCTCGCCATGCTGGTCTTAGCTGCTCTCTTATTAGGAAAAGCGGTCTTTATAAAAACTGTTACTGGAAGTCTCCTTTTTCCTGTTGTACTGGATCTTCTGCCTCAAACTGCTCTTGTTTCCTCCCATCTTATTTCGTTGGTTACAGGAAGCCTGTTATTTAGTCTGGGCGTTTATACGCTTTACACGGTTGGAGCCTCTAATGGCGGTGTCACGATCCCGCCGATTATTTTTCAGAAATATTTTCGATTGCCGGTCTCGCTTGGATTGTTGTTGACCAATATGAGTATCGTCTTGTTGAATTTTCTGGTCTTTGGATTCATAGAAACACTCTTTGTCGTGCTGTCCATCAGCATCAGCTCTTTTTTTCTGAAAATCCTTGTTTCTCTCTCTCCTATCACACGCGAATTTGATGGATAATTCTCAGAAGTACTTGCTGAATCAAACGATAGATCAAAAAGAGTGTGCTATAATGAATCAAGAACTCAAAGAGGAATAAAAGCGAAAGAACTGAAAGAAACAAAAGAAGCGGAGGATTGATCGATGAGCTTCTCTTTAGAAGATATCCGTCATTTACTGTTAAAAGAAAACCTACTAAAAGAATTTGTCTCTGAGTCTGGCTGGCATCTCCATGCCCCTACTGAGAAAACATTCACCTATATCAGCTATGATTCCCGAAAAGTAGACGCAGAAACTTTGTTTTTCTGCAAAGGGATGAATTTCAAAGAAGAGTATCTGCAGTCAGCGATTGAAAAAGGTGTCCAATCCTATGTATCTGAACAACCTTATGAAACTTCAGCTATCGGGATCATCGTCACAGATATCCGAAAAGCGATGGCTGTCCTAGCAATGGCTTTTTATGATTATCCGCAGACGAAACTGAAAGTGATCGGCTTTACCGGAACCAAAGGAAAGACGACAGCTGCCTACTTTACGAAAGCGATCCTGGATCACACGACAAGTCAGAAAACAGCATTGCTTTCGACGATGAATACGACGCTGGATGGCAAAACGTATTTCAAGTCTCATTTGACAACACCTGAATCATTGGATCTATACCGCATGATGGCAGAAGCAGTGAACAACGGCATGACTCATCTAGTCATGGAAGTTTCTTCCCAAGCGTATAAAACACAGCGCGTGTACGGATTGACTTTAGATGTAGGGATCTTCTTGAATATCTCTCCTGACCATATCAGTCCGATCGAGCATCCGACATTCGATGACTACTTTTATTGCAAGCGACAACTGATCGTGAATTCAAAAACTGTTATCTTGAACCACGAAAGCGACTATTTTGAATTACTGAAGGAAACGGCAGAGACCTTCCAGATCCCAGCGATCACTTATGGACGTTCAGAAGAAAGCAACTATCAAGTGATCGGTACAGATCATGGCAAACACGGATTTACTTTGTCTTCTCGTGAAGATCACTTAGCTATCGTTGATGTTGCTTATGATATCTTGCTAGCTGGCGGATTCAATCAGGAAAATGCCGCTAGTGCGATCATCGCAGCAGCTCTAACTAGCGCAACAAGCCAAGACGCACAGCATGGACTGAAAGAAGCTCGCGTACCCGGTCGAATGGACCAGCTGATACAGGCAAACGGTGCTCATGTCTATGTAGATTATGCACACAATTACTTAAGCTTGAAGACCTTGCTTGAATTTGCCAAAAGCGAACATCCAGATGGTCGTGTGATCGTGGTCCTAGGAAGCCCTGGAAACAAGGCAATCTCACGTCGCCATGATTTTGGAAAAGTATTATCTGAAACGGCTGATGTAGCCTTTTTGACCGCAGATGATCCGGCATTCGAAGATCCTCAAAAAATCGCGGAAGAGATCAATGAAGCAATCACTAATCCAGAATTGATTGTCCATTACGAGATGGATCGTCCTGAAGCGATTCGACGTGCTTTAGCGGAAAGCCGACCAGAAGATTCCGTCGTCATTGCAGGAAAAGGCGTCGATCCTTATCAAAAAATCAATGGTGTGGATGAACCATATGAAGGAGATTATGCCGTGGTGAAGCGATTGATTGTAGAGCATGGTGCATAACCGTCATTTTATATAACAAAAACTGCGAAAAACATTCGCAGTTTTTTTGTTTTCTCTTTATCAAAAAAGCCTATTAAATAACATTCAATATATAGATAGAAGCTTTTTTTCTATGTAGAACTCTGGTACGGTTAAGTAAATGAATCTTTGAAAAGGAGAGTCGTCATGAATAAATTATTCCATTCAGGTATGTTCTTATTCGTACTTACAATCTCTACTGTCATTTTTCTAACTTTGGATTTGCAAAGTGGTAAATTTGGGGCCGTTTTTTTTAGAAATCTCCATTTGCCAGTTGATGCCTCGATCATTGGATGGTTACTGCTACTTTTTTCTTACTTGATGAGTCGAAACCACCAGACTGATTTTTTTGCGCGTTTAGGTGGAAGGATCGCTCTATTTTTTCTGATCATTTATCTGATATTCACATTTCTAGGCATCGCTCAGTCCGTAGGGGTTCTTCCCTGATTTTTGTACAAAAAAACCCTCTTCCACGATAAACTAACCTTTTAGGAGAGAGGGTTTCTATTCGTTTTCTAACTTGGGACTTCGCTAGCTAATTCTGCCGCTTTCTCCCTTTCTTCACTCAATAATTTATTGTCATAGAATTTAATGAACGGAAACCAGATAATGAATGCGACGATTGCACAAAACACAGCTAGAACCGCCGCTTTCCAATCACCGCCACTGCCGACGAATGCTCCGATCCCTACAGGAGAAGGCCATGGCATTTGCGCCAGCATCGGTTTGACGATCTCTAATTTGATCGCGAAGTAAGCAATCGATGCAGATGCCATGGGCGCTAAGAAGAAAGGAACCGCTAAATAAGGATTATATACGATCGGCATCCCGAAAATGATCGGCTCGTTGATATTGAATAGTCCTGGTACAAAAGAAGCTTTTCCTAAAACTTTCAGCTGATCGGATTTGGCAAGGAAAGCGATGAAGATGATCAATCCTAGCGTAGCTCCTGATCCTCCGACGGTCACATAAGAATTATTGAATTCCCCTGCTAGCGGATAATTTGCACCTTGAGCATTTGCTGCCATATTTGCCAAGACGATCGGTGTCAGGAAAGAAGTGATGATATTTGCTCCATGGATTCCTACGATCCACAATGCATGGATCAGGAAATAAATGATCATGACGCCAAGCCACGTATTCGTCAGTTGTGTCACGAAACCAAATGGGATAGCGATCATCTTGAAGATGTCTGTTCCTAATGCAATGAGCACTCCGTTGATGATCATCACGGCAAAGGCGATCACGAAAGTCGGGATCAGTGCAGTAAATGAACGCGAAACACCTGGAGGAACGACATCCGGCATTTTGATCACCCAATTGCGCTTCACACATAGACAATACAACTCAACGGCAATGATAGACATGATAATCGCTGTGAATATCCCTGATGTGCCTAGACGTTCGACAAAAGCCCCCATTCGTATACCACTGACGACTGTTTCTGTGTCATTGACAGAAGCAATCAGACTGAGCTTTCCATCTGACATAATCAATTCTGGGATACACATGAAGAAAGCAAAAACAGATAAGAGCGCGCCAGTCAGTGGGTTGACATTCAATCCTTGTTCCTCTTTTTCGATCGAAGTCAGTTCATAAGCAAAAACAATGGCAAAATAGATAGATAAGATCCCCATGGTCATCGTATTGACGATCATGTATAGATCACTGACCTTGAAAAATGTCGCATTGAAGAATCCTTCTAGAAATGGAAACGGCAAAGGCAGGATATTCAATACTAAAAACATCGAACCTACGATCGTAAAAGGAATGGATGCCATCCCAGCAGCCATGACCGCTCGGACGATTTTCAGCTGTGCGATTTTCCCCATAGGTCCCATCAGGTATTTCTGCAAAAAGTTAAACATTAGTGACTCTCCTTTCCTGAATACAGTATTTTTTCATATTGTTTGATCCGTCCGAAATGACGATCCTGATCAGTAGCAATCTGTTTCAAGCGATGCTGGACAAACACACAGATAAAGATACCGCTTACAATCATCAAGGAAACGATCTGCTTCGTCTCCATACTATTTGCCATGAATGGAAATAGTTCCTCGTAACTATCGGTGAACAGTATCCCGAATAAGAATAGGTTACTTATCATCTGTACAAAAAAGTAATTTCTAGTCATCCGCACGACCGATTGATGCTTTCGATAAAGAAGGACCTGTTCCCAGACTGCCGGAAGTATCGCTATGAGCAATCCCAATGGCAAAACTAACCAATCACTGCCAGCAAAAAGAAGCAGTGCTAGCCAATTAAGATGGATGAAAAAGAAAAATGCTGTCAGATAGCGAATCAACAAATAACGATTATAATACATCATTTTTATACTCAGCTTCTTTTTTTCCAGCTCCTGGTTCCGTTTTTCAGCAGTGTTCATTTCTTTCCCTCCTCTCTTGGTTCTCTCTGATATAAATAGCTCATTTCTCTTGCTACTTCCAGTAACGTCATCGTCGTCATCAAGTGATCCTGTGCATGGACCATGATGATCTCCATTTCGATTTTTGTTCCACCCGCATATTCTTTGAGAAGGTTGGTCTGTGATTTGTGGGCTTCCAGGATCTCTTCGTCGGCTTCTTGAAGTTTTCGCTCTGCCTGTTCGTACTTTTCCTCACGCATAGCTGCAAATGCTTCATGGATCAGCGTTCGAGCGTTTCCGCTATGGAGGATGATATCAAAAGATATGACCTGCAAGGTTTCGCTAGTTAATTTATCAGTCACGTGTTCTCCTCCTTTAAATCAGTTTGATAAAAGATGTATTGAAATTCTCAAAGGTTGGTTCAGCTAATATTGCTTGTTGGATTTCGAGTCGATCCACCAGTTTCACGATTGCTTTCGTGACGACAGTGATTCCTTCATTTTCGATATAAGATGGGGAAACGAGAAAAACAAATCGGATCCTTCCATAGTCATCCCACTGCATACCATCAGGGATCAATGCCACTGCGATTTTTGTTTCAACTCCTATAGGAATAGCTGGATGCGGAACAGCTACGGTGTCACTGAAAATGATCTGCCCCATCTCTTGGCGTCGCTTGATCTGTTTTTTCATCTTTATAGGATAATCTCCTTCTTCGTTACTGCTAAGCAGCTCTAACAAATCATGGATCACTGTCTCTTTTTCAGGACTGTTCTCATAGACTTTGAAGAACCGTTCTGATAGCTGCTGAGCATAAATCTTTTGCTTTTGCGTGACAGAAAATGTACAAGTGTCGGTGACTGTCTGCTGCTGCGAGGTAAGCTGGGTGATGCTCTTGCGAATCCGATGCACATCTTCTTCATTCAAGAACACACTGACATGCAGAACCGGCAATTTGAAAACCATAGATGACAGATCGATCGAAGAAAGGATCAAGTCTGCACCTTCCAAGCTTGCTTCGTCGATTTCATAATACCCTTTGACATCGGTCACTATCACTGTTTTCCCGAATTCATTCACTACGCGGTTTCTCAATAACTGTGCACTGCCATAACCTGTCGCACAGATGATCAGCACACGGATTTTCTGTGCAGCTTTCGCTTTTTCCAAAGCTGCCATGAGATGGAGGGCTAAATATGCCCATTCATCATCATTCACTGAAAATCGGCTTAATACTGGTAGCTCGCCAAAGCAGGATTTAGTCGCTTCAAAGGCTAGCTGGTTGGCTTTTTTGATTTCTTCGGTGAGCGGATTCTCTAATGTGATCCCTCGTTCCAAGCGTACGAGCATTGGTGCCAGATGATCCAGCAGACCATTTTGCAACTGCTGATCTTCCGTTAATGGTTCATTGAAGTATTGTGACAGATGGCTGATTGCTTTAGTTATTTCTTTTTTTAGCGTATGGTTGCTCTTTGTTTCGTTCCGATTCGATTTTGCCATGAGATGTAGTGTCAGATAAGAGATTTCTTCTGGCGGAAAGGAGACATTGGCGACGACTTTGATTCGTTCGACGATTTTTTCTGCTACTTGATATTCCATGCGATCAGAGAGTTCATTTTCGATCCCTAAATCTTGGATCTCAAAACCTGCTCTCATTCGTTTGATACCTAACGCAAGGTGTAAGGCAAGATTTTGAATAATAAAGTCAGAGATCTTCAGTTTTGCTTCTCTTGCTTCGTCCAAAATGATCATAGCAAGTTCTTCGAAACTGATTTCGCTGAAAAAATGACTGTTCCCTAAATATTCTTTCAGTGAATTCGCGTAGCTGCTCCCAAAAAAAGTATTCATAATAAAATGCCGTTTATCTCTTTCTTTTCCTTCGATCCACATCCCCTTTCCATATTTTGAGAGGATCTTCAGTGAATAAGGAGCAAGTTTCGCCTTGATCTTTTTGATATCTTTTGCCAGACTGGATCGACTGAGATACAGTTCTTCTGCTAAGTCATCCATAAAAAGGACTTCCTCTTCTAAAAGCAGCTTATTCAACAGATATTTCTGCCGGTCTTCGGATTCAAGAAACACTTCTCGGGCATCTTCTCTTCTTCCAGGCAGGATCTCCTGCTGACTCAAGAATAGATCAAACGTCAGTTTATGCACGATTTGGAGCTGGTAGCCCTGTCCTTGTTTCGCGATGATCCTGCCACCGTTTTTCTCGACTGCTTCTTTCAAATGATGCAGATAATTCCGGACAGTCCGATCAGACAATAACAACTCAGAAGCCAAATATCGACTGGTGACATATTCGTCTTTCCGTTCGATCAAATACCTCAGCAATATTTTTTCCTTCTGTTTCATTATTCCCCGCTCCTATTCGTCTATATATTTTCTTCGATCACCTCTGCCAGCTGCTGGATGCCTGTTGGTATAGGGACATAGGCTTGGAAAGGGATGCTGACTACCGGTTTTCCGACACTCTCCCCTAACTTTTTGAATTTAGCCAAAAACATAGCTGTTTGCGGACTAATCAAAAACAAATCGAAGTCGCTATTCCTGATCATATTATCCCCTTCGGTTGCAGAAACTGCATCTACCATGATTTCTTCTCCCTTTTCTTTAAAAAGCTCTGTCGTCTTTGATGCCATCATCGAGGATGACATCCCTGCTGCACAAATGATCAATGCCTTTTTCATAACCGTCTGCTCCTTTTATAAGTCATACTCAGCTGATTCAGCTTGTGTATCTAGTATAGAATGTAATCGTTTTCTATTCAAAACAACTATTTCCTTATCGTTACGGAAAAAAAGGAGCAATGTCAAGATGTACGAATCTTTTTACATATGGTATGCTTTTTTTGGATTCAAAAAATTTAACGATCGAGGTGGCTGCTTCAATGAGTATCACAGTGCATATCTTATATACAAGTACAAATGGTCGGGCAAGAAAATTCGCAGAAGAAATGATGGAAAGAAAAATCGTCGAAGCGATTCGTGCAGCAGAGGGAAATGAGAAGTATGAATACTATTTCCCACTTGAAGACCCGGAGTCAGTATTACTGATCGATCGCTGGACGGACCAGGAAGCAATCGACCGTCATCATAAATCTGAAATGATGAATCAGATCGCTGAGCTGAGAAAGAAATATCATCTGAAAATGAAAGTAGAGCGTTTCACCGATCTTCCTTGAGAAGAGTCCATAAAAACAGTCTATTCAAAAGACGGTAGGTTGCTCTTTTGGATAGACTGTTATTTATGACTTATTTGTTTAGTGTTTTTTTCCATTTTCGGATTTTTGGTCGAAAATTAGTGAATGGCGCGACAGAATTGATGTGGATCCATTTATACAAGGGCCATTTGGCTTTTGTGGTTGCCCACTCCCGCTGTTCTGGCTCGAATAGCTCTACTTCTGAAAGAGTTTCGACCCAATGACACAATTCATTCACAGCGCGATCCAATAACTGTTTCTGCTGTTTCAAGGAATTTGTTCCATAGGTTTCGTAAAAATGCTGATATAAACCACCTAAGTTATTCCATTTATACCCTTTTGCAGGTGTCTGGACCTTGATCCCGTTTTTTTCATCTCTTTCCCATGCCAATAGTTGATTGATCCATCCTAATTGATAGGATAAATGTTCGGAAGGTGTTTTTTCTGTTTCTTCACTACGCAAATCTTTGTCTTCTTCCGGGATATCCGAAAATTCTGTGATGTACTTCTGATAGCTGTTTTTGATCGCTTCAATTAGTTCTTCTTTATGTTTATACTCTTTCATCCTGCACCCCCTATTATGGTAACAACCTCTCCTTGAATACCTGATTTCCAATTTTTTTGTTTTCGCTTACATATCCACCTTATCAAATAACTGAAAAAAAGCAAGCAGGATAGAAAACTAGATTCTATCTTGCTTGCTTTTTATTAAATGATATTTGTTGTGTCGTTTTCGAGTGATAGACGGATCAATTCTGCACGACGATATTGACTAGTTTGTTTGGTACAGCGATGACTTTTCTTACTGTTTTACCTTCGATATATTCTTGTACAGTCTCATTTGCCAGTGCTGCTTTTTCCAGCTCTTCTTTTCCTAGATCACGAGGGACATTGCTTTTAGCTCGGACTTTACCATTGACTTGGAAAACTACTTCGACTTCGTCTTCCACAAGAGCTGCCTCATCATATACTGGCCATGGTGCGTAAGAGATGCCGCCTTCGTTTCCAAGGATCGCCCATAGTTCTTCGCCCATATGTGGTGCGATCGGTGCAAGTAACTGGACAAAGCCTTCGATATATTCGTAAGGAAGTGCATCCACTTTGTACGCTTCATTGACAAAGACCATCAATTGAGAGATTGCTGTGTTGAAATGCAGATTCTCGTAGTCTTCGGTCACTTTTTTCACTGTCTGATGGTATACTTTATCAAGTTTTCCGTCATTCAGTGTCGTGATACGGTCACGCATCTTGTTGTTTTCATCAACGATCAAACGCCATACACGATCCAAGAATTTACGACTGCCTTCTAGTCCGTTTTCACTCCAAGCGATCGAAGCATCTAATGGTCCCATGAACATTTCATACATCCGTAAGGTATCTGCGCCATAAGTTTCGACCACATCGTCAGGGTTGACGACATTCCCGCGGGATTTTGACATTTTTTCGTTGTTTTCCCCTAGGATCATTCCTTGATTATACAATTTTTGGAATGGTTCTTTTGTAGGAACGACACCGATATCGTATAAGAATTTGTGCCAGAATCGTGCGTACAGCAAGTGAAGTACGGCATGTTCTGCTCCACCGATATAGATATCGACAGGTAGCCAGCGTTCCAGTTTTTCGTAATCTGCTAGCTCTGTTTTATTATGCGGATCAATATAACGCAAGTAATACCAAGAACTTCCTGCCCATTGCGGCATCGTGTTGGTTTCTCTGCGTCCTTTTTTCCCAGTTACTGGATCAACGACGTTTACCCATTCTTCGATATTCGCTAATGGTGATTCACCCGTACCGCTTGGCTTGATATTCGTTGTTTTCGGCAAACGAAGTGGCAGTTCTTCTTCTGGTAGAGCAGTCACTGTACCGTCTTCCCAGTGGATGATCGGGATTGGTTCGCCCCAGTAACGCTGCCGTGAGAATAGCCAGTCACGCAGACGATAGCTGACTTCTTTTTTACCCACGCCATTTTCTTCCAGCCATTCGTTCATTTTATCGATTGCTTCTTGCTTGTTCATTCCATTTAAGAATTCAGAATTGATATGCGTACCGTCTTCTGTATAGGCTGCTTCTTCGACATTTCCGCCTTCGATTACAGGAAGGATCTCTAACCCAAATGTTTTGGCAAATTCAAAGTCACGTTCATCATGCGCAGGTACCGCCATGATCGCACCAGTTCCGTATGAAGCCAGCACATAATCAGCGATCCAGATTGGGATCTCTTTTCCATTCACTGGATTGATGGCATATGCCCCAGTAAATACACCTGTTTTTTCTTTTGCCAAGTCTGTTCGTTTCAAATCTGATTTTTTCGCTGTTTCTTCGATATACGCTTCTACTGCTTCTTTTTGTTCCGGTGTCGTGATTTCTCGGACAAGATCCAATTCTGGTGCTAATACAGAATAAGTAGCCCCAAATAACGTGTCCGGACGAGTAGTAAAGACTGTATATGAACGATCTGTCCCAGCTACTTTGAATTCAACGTTTGCACCGACCGAACGTCCGATCCAGTTACGTTGCATCTCTTTGATACTTTCAGGCCAGTCGACTAATTCTAAGTCGTCCAGCAGACGATCAGCGTAAGCGGTGATTTTCAGCATCCATTGACGCATCGGTTTGCGGATCACATCATATCCGCCACGCTCGCTTTTTCCATCGATGACTTCTTCGTTTGAAATGACTGTCCCTAGTTCTGGCACCCAGTTGACCGCCACTTCCGCTTCATAAGCCAATCCTTTTTCGTAAAGTTTCGTAAAGATCCATTGTGTCCATTTGTAATATTCTGGATCAGTTGTATTGACTTCTCGATTCCAGTCATAGCTGAAACCAAGTGAATTGATTTGACGACGGAATGTTTCGATGTTTTTTTGGGTGAACTCTGCAGGATCATTACCTGTATCTAGCGCATATTGTTCTGCGGGAAGACCGAAAGCGTCCCACCCCATTGGATGCAGTACGTTGAATCCTTGACTTCGTTTTACTCGGGAAAGGATATCAGTGGCTGTATAGCCTTCTGGGTGTCCTACGTGCAACCCTTGACCAGATGGATAAGGAAACATATCCAGTGCATAAAATTTTGGCTTTTCAGGATCATCATGGGTATTGAATGTATTGTTTTTTGCCCAGTACTTTTGCCATTTTTTTTCGATTTCTTTATGGTTGTAACTCATTTTTCTGTCCTCCTGCTCTATAAGAAACAATGCTTACTTGGTTATTGAAACCTAGTAAAAAAAAAATCCTATAAAAAGATTGCTCTTTTTATAGGACGTAATCTACGTGGTACCACCTAATTTTGCCTTTCCTGAAAGAAAGGCCTCGAACGTTGTAACGGCCGTCACCGCCCCTGCTTACTATTGAGATTCAGCAGGTGCAACTCAAAGGCGAGTTCAAAAGCATCCGTACACATTCTCACCAGCCATGTGCTCTCTGAAACTTCTGTCTTTTTACTACTTCCTTTTCAAATGTTGTCATATTTAAGTAGGTTCATAGTAACAAATATTCTGAACAAGTTCAATTGTTATTTCCTCAAAATCCGCTTTTATTTTGCTACGATCAGCGTTTGACCTGGATAGATGAAGTTGTTCTTGATGTTGTTCCATTCGATCAGCTGATCCATCGTAATCCCGTGACTGTCAGCAACACTCCAAACCGATTCGCCTGACTTGACGGTATACGTTTTTGCACCTGCAGCGGCTTGTCCTTGTGTATTCCCTTTTTTCACGATCACTTGCTGTCCCGGATAGATGAAGTTGTTCTTGATGTTGTTCCATTCAATCAATTGGTCCATTGTGATCCCATTCTTGTTCGCTACGCTCCAGACAGATTCTCCTGCTTTGACTGTATACATCGTATCACCCGTTGCAGCAGTACTTGTATTGGCAGACGTATTCGGTGTAGCTGGTGCAGTTGGTGTAGTTGTATTAGCAGTAGTACTTGCTGAACTGTTACCGCCTTTGACGATCAACGTTTGACCTGGATAGATGAAGTTGTTCTTGATGTTGTTCCATTCGATCAGTTGATCCATCGTGATCCCGTTTTTGTTTGATACGCTCCAGACAGATTCCCCTGCCTTGACGGTGTATCTATCTTGACTTGTGCTGGCTGAAGGGTTGCTTGTCGGAGTCGAAGCGCTTGATCCGCCAGTACTTGCTCCTGCGTTTGAACCATTGGCGGAAACGACCAACTCTTGACCTGGGTAGACAAAGTTGTTCTGGATATTGTTCCACTCGATCAGCTGTGTCATCGTGATGCCGTGGTCATTTGATATTTTCCAAACAGAGTCGCCAGCTTTCACCGTGTATCTTGTACCTGTTGCTTGACCTGCGCCAGAAGCCGCATTGCTGTTTCCAGATGAATTCGTATTGTTTCCGGAATTCGTTGTCGATGATCCGTTTGCCTGACCGCCTTTGATCGTCAGTTTTTGTCCTGGATAAATGAAGTTATTCTGGATATTGTTCCATTCGATCAGTTGATCCATTGTGATCCCAAAAGAATTGGAGATGCCCCAGACGGAATCACCGGATTTTACAGTATAAGTAGATGATGTATTCGCTACTCCATTCCCGGTATTTCCTGTATTGGCTGTATTCCCTGTATTGCTGCCGGTACTGCTGTTGCTTGTGCCTGCAGTAGCTCCGCCGCCTGCGTTGCCGCTAGCCGGTGTATCATATTTTGTTAGTCCGTATGTCATGATGATGTTGTTCAATTTTCCTGCATAAGTAGGATCTGTTGCATAACGACCTGTCAAGCAGGCAGTCGCATCCATATAAGAGCTAGTGTTGCTCTTCCAGGTTCCCGCATAATAATAGCCGTTACCAAATGATGTGTTTCGAAGTACATAGGCGTTGTCACTGAAAGATTCTGCAAAAGAAGGATATTGACGGAATGGTTCTTTTTTACTTACCCATTGGTTGTTCAAGTATTCAAGTGTGTCCATGTAAACCGTTTGTCCTTGATAGCTCCCTTTGATTCCAAATAAATTATGATAAGGTGCTTGAGAAAGAGAACTGCTTCCCCAGCCGCTTTCGACGACTGCTTGCGCGATCATTACGGAAGCATATAAGTCATTTGCTTGAGCGACCGGCTGTGCATAGGTCGCGATTTCTGTGATGAATGCAGAGGTATTGATCCGTGCACCGAATTGTGCGGGTGTGTCATCTGCGTTGACAGGAACGGGTTGTACCAATGGAGCAGCAACTGAACAACCGACCATCGCTGTTCCCACAAGCGCTGCTCCTCGTTTTACTTTACGAAAACGTTTTGTTTCTTCTAAACGTCTCCGTTCTTTTCTAGCAATGATTTCCTTTTCCATCTTCTATCCTCCAAATTCGTATACTATTATTAACAATTATAGCTTTTATTAATATTTATTAAAAGTTGTTTAAGACCTTTGTTGTTTTTTGTAATCAATTCGTAATTTATCGTAATGTTCGACTATTTGTCTTGGCAAGAAACGCCGTATAACTACATTGCTCTCCCTCTATAAAATAAAGGGATTTCTTTCAACGATCCGATTATGTCTGTTTTGTTACTAAAAAATTTCCGTTTTGTTACAGTTATTTTTTTCATACAAGATATCGATTTGTCGAGCTTCGTTACCTTCCCTCACGGATTACCGAAAGTCTGTTTTTTATTCGGCCGGAAATGCTATAATAAGGCATTATTGAGAAGGAGGAATGATATGAAATACAAAACAACTTTTCAAGTGGCTGGCGGGATATTCTTGCTATCCTTTTTAACTTTGACCTACATCGTCAGATTCCATATCTCGTGGCTTTCCGGATTCGATCAGACGATCACTCGGATTATTCGTGCACCCTATCCGACATGGAATGGCTATCAGCTCTTCATCACAAAGCTGGGAAATCCGCTGATTGTCATTCTTATATTTTTAGGCGGCTTTTTATTTTTATGGTGGCAGAAAAAACGGCCTGAGATGATCTGGTTCGCTTCAAATTTTCTCGTGATAGCCGGGATTATCAATCCACTTGTCAAATTGCTGATTATGCGGGCACGTCCGACGATCCCACATTTGGTCACAGAAACAAGCTATAGTTTCCCTAGTGGGCATGCTGCTGGCAGTATGATCTTATATGGCTCTCTTTTCTTTTTGATGCCTATTCTTGTCAGAAAAAAACGACTATGCACATTGCTTCAATTCGTGATGGCGTTTATCATAATAAGTGTCGGCATCAGCAGGATCTATTTAGGGGTCCATTACCCTAGTGATATCACTGGCGGCTTTTTACTGAGCCTCTCCTGGCTATGTCTGACATATCCGATTTACAAACAATACACACAGTTGAGTAAGCACAACCAATGAAGAAAGAAGGATATTTGATGGATTTTCCTTATTCAGAAGGAAACAAACGATACCACTCATGGAATTATGCCTTGAGAAACGAATTTGGAGGAAAGATTTTCAAAGTTCCTATCGATGGCGGCTTTGATTGCCCTAACCGCGATGGGACAGTCGCTCATGGAGGCTGTACTTTCTGCAGCGTTTCCGGATCAGGAGATATGATCGTAGCACCAGAAGATCCGCTTCCTGTCCAATTCCATAAAGAAATCGATATGATGCATCAAAAATGGCCAAATGTCCAGCAATATATCGTTTATTTCCAAAACTTTACCAATACACATGCGCCCGTTGAAGTGATCCGGGAACGGTTTGAACAGGTGGTCAATCTTCCTGGTGTTGTCGGATTATCGATCGGTACTCGCCCTGACTGCTTGCCAGATGAAGTCGTCGATTATCTTGCTGAATTGAATCAGCGCCTTTATTTATGGGTCGAATTAGGGTTACAGACGACATTCGAAGAGACTTCTCGAATGATCAACCGTGCCCATGATTATGAAACCTACTTGGAGGGCGTCAGCAAGCTGCGCAAACACAATATCCGAGTATGTACGCATTTGATCAACGGTCTTCCTGGAGAATCGCTGGAGATGATGCGTGAGAATGTGCGACGTACGATCTTAGATTCAGATATCCAAGGAATCAAACTGCATCTGATGCATTTGATGCGCAAAACAAGAATGCTTCGAGATTACCATGAAGGACGTCTTCAATTGATGAGTCGCCCCGATTATGTCAATGTGATCTGCGACCAGCTGGAGATGATCCCGAAAGAAATCATCATCCATCGTTTGACGGGAGATGCACCTTGGGATTCCTTGATCGGTCCGATGTGGAGTTTGAAGAAATGGGAAGTGCTCAATGCCATTGACGAGGAACTTATCCGCAGAGACAGTTTCCAAGGAAAATACAATGTGAGAGAAAAGGTGACAAATTAATGCTGCAAACAGCTTTGCATTTCAGTCATACTTTGCTGAAAGAAATCCTCCAGCCAGGAGATCACGTGATCGATGCAACTATGGGAAACGGTTATGATACGGTTTTTCTGGCAGAGCAGATTGGTAAAACGGGACATGTATACAGTTTCGACATCCAGCAAGAAGCACTATCAGCTACCCGCCAAAAACTCAACAGTGGATTGGATGATCGCGTTTCTTTGTATTTACAAGGCCATGAGACGCTAGGACAAGTGATCCGCGAAGATCAGCCGATCAAAGCGGGAATCTTCAATCTAGGCTATCTTCCAAAAAGCGACAAAGCCGTGATCACTTTACCGGAAACAACAAAAATCGCGATGGAAGAAATATTAAAACGGCTTGTTCCCCGCGGTCGTTTGATCCTAGTCGTCTATTATGGTCATGAAGGCGGACAGCAGGAACTTGACATGGTGCAGGAATTCTGCCGTAATTTGCCTCAAGCACAATATAATGTATTGAATTATCAATTCATCAATCAGAAAAACCAGCCGCCGATCCTTTATTGTATCGAAAAAAAGAGATACGTATAAAAGAGGTTGTGACAGAAGTGGGCAGCTTCAAGAAATAAGAAGGGATTTGCGAAAATTGCTTCTTAAATTTTTGTAGAATCTCGGCTTATTTTCGAAGAAGCTACTTCTGGAACACCGTGAATCAGAGGTTGTGAAAAAGCTGTCCTGCATCAAGTAATAAGAACAGCCAAACAAAAATAGTTCTCCATATTTTTTGTTTGGTTAGGCTTATTACCGCAGATGCAAGCTTTTGAACACCGTGAACCAGAGGTCGTGAAAGAGACGTTCAGCCTTGAGCGATAAGAAGCGATTTTGAAAAATAGCTTCCCATATTTTACAAAATCGTGCCTTATTGCCGATAGGCTGTCTCCTTGAACACCGTTTAGTGAAGAGGTTGTGACAACTGCGCTCTGCTTTAAGGAATAAGGACACTGAACAGAAAAAAGCTCCTCATATTTTCTTGTTCAGTGAACTTATTGCCGAGAAGCAGCAGATGGAACACAATTTATTCGAAAAAAAGGAGGTACGACAAGATTTTTGTCGCACCTCCTTTTTGGTAGTGAAGATTATTAAGACTAGCTGAGGCCTAGCAGATTTGTTTCGCGTAAATAATATGGAACATTCATTTCAGAAAACATCCCATCTCATGCGAAGCTAGATGACCTCACAGCCTCTTTACTCAAATACAAACTGATTATGATACAGCTCAGCATAGAATCCATTTTCTGCTAACAGCTCATGATGGCTGCCTTCTTCAATGACCTTGCCATCACGCAAAACTACGATCCGATCTGCATTCAAGATCGTTTTCAGCCGGTGAGCAATGACAAAACTGGTTCTTCCTTTGATAGCTTCATCCATTGCTTTTTGGATTTTTGCTTCTGTGACAGTATCCACGTTACTCGTCGCTTCGTCCAGAATCAGCAAGGATGGATTCGTAATGATGGTCCGAGCGATGCTGATCAGCTGCTTTTGCCCTGTACTGAATAGGTTGTTTTCTTCTGATACTTCTGTTTCATAGCCTTTTTCCAATGTCATGATAAAGTCGTGGATATTTGCTTGTTTGGCTGCATCGACCACTTCTTCATCCGTAGCATCAGGTTTGCCGAATGTGATATTGTCCCTGATCGTTCCAGAAAACAAAACAGATTCTTGCAAAACGATTCCGACATGTTTGCGCAGCGCATCAAGATCGAACTCGCGAATATCCTTTCCGTCGATCGTTACCGCGCCCTTGTTCACGTCATAGAAACGGTTGAGCAGGTTCATGATCGTTGTTTTCCCTGAACCAGTCGGACCAACTAATGCAACCATTTCTCCCTTGTCTACATGGATAGAAACATCTTTCAGCACCAATTTATCAGGCGAGTAGCCGAAATCCACGTGTTGTAAAGCAAGGCCTTTTTCGATTCCATCGAATGCTTGGCCATTTTCAGGTTTCACTTCGTCTTTTTCGTCAAACATCTCGTTCAGTCTTCTTGCACCTGTGATGGCTAACTGGATCATGCTGTAGCCAGAAGAAATCTGCATCAATGGCTGGTAATACTGTTGTGAATACTGCACGAATGTGACGACCAATCCTAATGCAACAGACCGCTCTAGATTCCCATTCAATGCCAGCCAGCCGCCAAAGAAAATGACGATCGCTGTATTGACTAGTGACATCCCCTGCATCATTGGGAAAAGCAAGCCGGAATAAGCCTGTCCTTTAAATGTAGCTTGTCGAACACTCTGGTTATGCGCCAAGAACCCGTCGATCGTCTCTTCTTGCAGACCATTCGTAATGATCACGCGCTGTCCGCTGATTTTTTCATCCATATAACCATTCAGTTTTCCTACTTCGTCTTGCTGCAGATCGACATATTTTCTTGCTTTTTGAATGATCAAGACCGCGATCAGGACTGCTACTGGTGTCGAAGCAATCGTTGCCCAAGCTAATTCCACGTTTTGTCTAAACATCATGATCAAGATACCCACAAGCAGTACCGCATTGGTGATTGCTTGAAGGAGTGCTTGGTTCAAACTGTTTTGGATATTATCCAGATCACTAGTGAATCGGCTTAAGATCTCTCCGTCTTGATGAGAATCAAAGAAACGGATCGTTAATTTTTCTAGTTTGTTGAATAACCCGATACGCATCCGATTGGTTGACTTTCCGACCACTTGCGTAAACAAAATACTGTAAATAAAGTTAGCCGCACTTGCCAATACATAAAATAGCAGTAATTTCCAAATAATCGCAATAAACTTGCTTTTATCATCGACCCCTTGCATCAGACCAGCTACATAATTGGCTAATTCCTGAAAAGCTTCCCCAATATACTGGGGGGCTTTGACCTGCAAGTAGGTCGCAGCAATCACTGTGACAAAAATAAAGAAAAAGGAGACCTTATACCGTTTTAAATAGTAATAGAAAAATTTGCCCGCTTTAATTAAATCAGTCATGGTTACTCCTCCGTTCCTTTTTGTGTTTCAAAAATTTCCTGATATACCCGGTTAGTGGCTGCTAATTCTTCGTGCGTACCTTCACCGACTAATCTTCCTTCATCTAAAACCAAAATACGATCGGCTTTGACTACTGAAGCGATTTTTTGAGCGATCACGATCGTAGTTGTCCCTTTTAGCTCCCGATCCAATGCTTCACGGACTAATTTTTCGGAACGAGCATCCAAGGCACTCGTACTGTCATCTAAAATCAGGATCTTGGGATTGCCGATCACGCCTCGTGTAATGGACAACCGCTGCTTCTGCCCACCGGAAAAATTACTGCTTCTTTCTTCCACTGGTGCTTCATAACGATCCGTCAGCTTCTCGATGAATTCTTGTGCTTGTGCGATCGCTGAGGCACGTTCCATTTCCTGTGGTGTTGCGTCTTTTTTACCTTGCCGCAGGTTTTGTGCGATCGTTCCAGAAAACAGGATAGCTTTTTGCAAAACAAAGGAGACTGTATGACGTAAGCTTTTCTCATTTACTTTTCGTAAATCCACCCCGCCTACTTCAACGGTCCCTTCTGTCGGATCGAATAATCGGGGGATCAGCTGAGCTAAGGTTGATTTACCAGCACCAGTCGCACCGACGATCCCCACCATTTCTCCTGGTTCGATCGAAAAACTGATATCTTTCAACGTATCCGTTTCGTCACCGGGATATCGGAATGAAACATGATCAAATCTTACTGAGCCGGTCAAATCTTGTTCCGGAACATCCAAATAAGTTAGATCTGGTTCTGTTTCAAGGATTTCTTTTATCCGCTTCAAAGATACAGCAGCTCTTGAGGTCATCATCATCATCATCCCACCAATGATGATAGCCATCATGATCTGCATCAAATAATTCATAAAGGATGCGATGCTTCCAATCAATGTCGGATCATCTTTGACCAAATTGCTGACAAAGAAAATCGCGCCGACGACAGCTAGATTCGCAGCTAGCATGAAAGAAGGAATCATCACTGAAAACAGCGTACCTACGATGATATTGTGCTTCGTCAGATCATCACTGACTTTACTGAAAGAATTCAGCTGGTTTTCTTCTTGTACAAAAGATTTCACCACACGGATACCCACTAGGTTTTCTTTTGCAATACTGTTTATCTTATCGATCAGTTTCTGAATGATCATGAAATGCTTGCCCATTCTGGTAAAAGAAAGTGCAGTGATCACAAATACTGTAATAATAAGTGCGACAATGATCCACCATAATTGAGGCAAAGTAGCCATAGCCAAAATGAATGCACCGATAAACAAAAATGGAATCCGAAATAATGATTGTAAGGAAATCATCACTAAATTTTGAATTTGCGTAATATCATTCGTCAAACGAACTACGAGATTTCCGGCAGAAAACTGTTCGATATTCCCAAATGAAAAAGACTGGATTTTACGAAAGGCTTCCTCGCGAATATCTGCACTCACACCTTGTGCCACTTTAGCGGAGAAAATCGTGTTCGTCACACCTGCCGCTAATCCCAACAATGCCAGACTGATCAGATAGATACCGATCGTTTTCATCTCATCGTTGTCTTCCGTAATAATTGCTTCCAGCACTTGTTGTAGAAGCTTTGGTTGCCATAAAGCTGCAGCAACCATGATCGCCACAGACAATAACGAAATAAAAACAGCCGCTTTGTATTTTTTCGCATGTCTTAAGATTAGATTCATCGTTATTTACACCCCTTTATATAAATTGACAGCCTTAATTTAACACTGTAAAATTAGACCGACTAAAAATGTACCATGATTAAAAAGATAATGCAACAGACGAGGATGATAAAAATGGAACCCAAGCTTTCACAAGCAACAATTATCCAGACTGCCTTTGATATACTGGCAGAAAAACAGGAACTTTCCCAGCTTTCGATGCGTAGCTTAGCAAAAGCGGCGAATGTCCAAGCACCTGCACTTTACTGGTATTTCAAGAATAAACAGCAGTTATTGCAAAAAATGGCAGAGACAATGGAAAATGGATTAGCGATACCTGATCCCACATTACCGTGGAAAGAACAATTGCTGCAGTTTATGGAAAATTACTACGATCTTTATACGCAGTTTCCTTGCGGCGCAGAATTAGAGATCCACACAGTCCCTGCTTTTCCAAGCCGTTTGGAACATCTGGAGCAAATGATCCAGATTTTAGTGAACGAGGGGTTTTCTGTTGCGCGTAGCCATCAAGCGATTTCCGCTTTGCACAATCTTCTAGTCGGTCAGCTGATGGACCAGCAGCACGAACAACAGCTTAGACAAAAAATCATCAAAGGAAACGTCCTATTGAAAGACACTGTTTCTTATATGCGCCAGTATGTCAACGATCATCAGCTAAACGGCCTCACACAAAGCATCATGTCCCATGTAGCAGTAGATGGAAAAGAAGTATTTCTTACAAGTGTTGAAACATTCCTTCTAGGATTAAGTGTTCAAAAATAAAAAAAGAACGATTCCGATCATTTTTTCGGAATCGTTCTCTTTTATTTTTCTGTAAACAGCCAAGAAAGTGCCCGCTGAATCCACTGATCCCAGAACACCCAGTTATGTTCGCCTGGACCATGCTCAAAGGTCACGTCCATTCCCTTTTCTCTGATAGCTGCAGCCATTTCTTCATTTGCCTGATAAAGAAAATCAGATTCGCCGCACGCAAGATAGATTCTAGGGACCGGTTTGTTACTGTTTGCCAAGTCCTCTAAAAGACGCTGCGGATCATTGACCGATCCTTTGACTTGATCTAACGGGCCGAAAATCCCTTCCCAGAATGCTGCTTTTCGGACCATCAACAAGTCATCCATTCGATTGCCCACTGAAACTGCTCCAGACAAAGAGATAACGGCAGCAAAATTTTCTGATTTTGCCAGCCCTAGTTTGATGGCTCCGTATCCGCCCATCGATAACCCTGCAGCAAATGTTTTTTCTCGTTTTTTCGTTAGTTGCGGAAACAGCTCGTGGCAGATTTCAGGCAGTTCTTCTGAAATAAAGGTCCAGTAATTCATATCATATGTCGTATCTGTATACCAGCCTTGATCCGTAGACGGCATGATCACTGCTAGCCCATAATGGGATGCATATCTTTCAATCGAAGAGCGTCGTTCCCACACACTGTGGTTACCGCCCATCCCATGAAGCAGATACAATACTGGAACATCTGTTGTTTCCTGTTGTGAACTCGTCCCGATCACTTTTTTTGTTTTTTGTGGAAGAATCACGTTCAGATTGACTTCCATTTCTAATATATTTGAATAAATGTTTGCTTGAATAAATGCCATTTTTCTGCCTTCCTTTATTTAGAGATGATGAAAGAAATATTCCTTGTCACTGAAGAACAGCTTCTTGAATACTCTTCTCATAAATCCTGATTTCTCGCTTTGCGCGAAGCTACTGCTTTATTCTATCACTTTTTTTGCGAACGAAAAATGTTAAGCACAAAGCAATGACTACCAGTAAAAGCCCTGCTAGATAAACCGCGTGCAAGCCATCATATAGAATCTTTCTTAACGGAGTGATAAGCGTTGCATCAAGTTGTTTTGCTGTTTGTGGATTGACTAATTTGTTCATGATATCTGGATCGTTGGTCAATTCTGTTGCGGCAAGTTCTCTTTGCATCACTCCGTTGATCAACAATCCGAAGACCGCGACCATCACTGTCTGACCGATCGTCCGCACTAATGTATTAAATGAAGTCGCTACCCCAAGCTGTTCACGAGAGACACTGTTTTGTGCACTCACAGTCGAGGTCGTCATGGTGATCCCTAAGCCAACACCAATCACTGTCGAAATAGCAAAAAACCATAAGAAGTTACTGTGAAATGGCATCAGATACAACCATGCACCACCGACTGCTGCAATCAGCAGACCAATTCGCAATACCCAGATTGTAGACATTTGAGTCATCCACTTGCTGGCTAAGAATGAGCCGACCATCCATACTAGTGATAAAGGCGCTAATACCAGTCCTCCGACCGCAGCATTCAGTCCCAGAACTCCTTGCATCCACATGGGGATATAGACATCGATTCCCATCAAAAAACCGCTCGCTAAAGCAGCTGCTATATTCACCACAACAAAAAGCGGATTTTTAAATAAATCCAGCATAATCACTGGATCCTTCGCTCGCTTTTCTGCTGCCACAAAAAGACCAAGTAAAAGGAGACTTCCTACTAATAAACCAATCACTAAAGGTGTGATTCCCTGATCTCCCAATAGCTGAAACCCTAAGAGTAATGAGACGAGCGTCAGCATCAAGCTGAAACTTCCTAAGATATCCATCGGTTTTGCTTCACGTTCGATCGCAGGTTCATTCAAGTACAGCCAGATCAGTACGATCAGTAAAAGTCCAATTGGTACATTGATAAAAAAGATCCAATGCCAACTCAATGCATCTACGATAAACCCGCCAGCCAACGGACCGAAGACACTGGCAATCCCCCAGGCAGAACTGTTCAATCCTAAGACTTTCGCACGTTTTTCCATAGAGTAAAGATCCCCGATAATCGTTAAAGCTACCGGCATCATCGCTCCGGCACCCATTCCTTGAACTGCACGGGCTGCGATCAGTCCAAGCATCGTTTGAGAAAGCCCACAGAACAACGAACCGATAATAAATAATAGCGTACCAAATATAAAAATCGGCTTACGCCCGATCTTGTCTGCTAATTTGCCGTAGATCGGTGTCAGCATCGCATTCGTCAGTAAATAAATCGAAAATACCCAATTCATGATCTCCATTCCGTGAAGTGAACCTACGATCGTCGGCATCGCAGTCGTGACAATCGTCCCTTCGATCGCTGTCATGAAAGTAGCAATGAATACACTGATAGTGACTAATGTTACATTTGTTTTTCTCTCCATATTTTTCCTCCTTTGTTTTATTCGCTTTTTTCTTTATCCTCAATCAGTTTTTCAGACCAAAAAAAAGAAGCAGATCTTCTATGAAATTGTAGATGAGCAAAAAACTGGAACGACTACCTGTTGGCAATCATCCCAGTTATCAGCCGATTATTTAGCTAAGCTTGCTTTTAATGCATCTACTTTATCTGTGTGTTCCCATGGCAAATCAACATCTGTACGGCCAAAATGTCCATACGCTGCTGTTTGTCTGTAGATTGGTCGACGCAAGTCAAGCATTTCGATAATACCTGCTGGACGCAAATCAAAGTTTTCTCTAACCGCTGCGATCAGTTCTTCTTCTGGTACTTCAGATGTGCCAAAAGTATTGATTGAAATTGAGACAGGCTGTGCAACACCAATCGCATATGCCAATTGGACTTCAGCTTTGCGTGCAAGTCCTGCTGCAACGATGTTCTTCGCAATATAACGCGCTGCATAACTTGCTGAACGGTCTACTTTTGTGGCATCTTTCCCTGAAAAAGCACCGCCGCCGTGACGAGCATATCCGCCATACGTATCAACAATGATTTTTCTTCCTGTCAGACCGGCATCTCCTTGAGGTCCGCCGATAACAAAACGACCAGTAGGATTGATATAATATTTTGTTTTTTCATCTAGTAACTCAGCTGGAATGACTTCCTTAATCACTTTTTCAATGACATCGCGGTGAATTGTTTCATTGTCAACCGCATCATCATGTTGTGTTGAGATAACGATCGTATCTACACGTTCAGGTTGCCCGTTATCATCATACTCTACAGTTACCTGTGATTTAGCATCCGGACGCAAGTAAGTTAATTCATTTGATTTGCGTAATTCTGCTAAACGACGTACCAGACGATGGCTTAAAGCGATTGGTAATGGCATCAATTCAGGTGTTTCGTCTACTGCAAAACCAAACATCAGTCCTTGGTCTCCTGCCCCAATCTCATCTAATACATCTTTCTTATCTTCATCTCGGATTTCCAGTGCTTCATCTACACCTTGTGCGATATCTGGAGATTGTTCATCAATCGCAACTAATACAGCTGCTGTATCTCCATCAAATCCGAATTTTGCACGTGTGTAGCCAATCTCTTTGATAGTTTGGCGTACTACTTTTTGGATATCTACATAAGCAGTCGTAGAAATTTCTCCAAATACTAAAACAAGCCCAGTCGTAACAGAAGTTTCGCACGCTACACGCGCATTCGGGTCCTGTTCTATAATTGCATCCAAGATCGCATCGCTGATTTGGTCAGCTATCTTATCTGGATGGCCTTCAGAAACTGATTCTGAAGTAAATAAATGTCTTTCTCCCATAGTGATTCCCCCTAGTTAAATTCGGTTACAAGGCATCTCCGTTTCACGGATCCTTTCGGGAACTTGCAACGAACCAAGTATAGCAGATAAAATGATTTTACGCTCGTTTTTTTTACGTTTTCAGCGAAAAAATACCTCGTGTTTTTTAAGTAAAGAAAAAAGCTTAACCAAATTATCTTTACTGGATAATTTTGCTAAGCTGATTGAAACCATTCTCTCAGAAAAAAAAGAAAAAGATACTTAAAAAAGTATCTCAGATGACCCGTACGGGATTCGAACCCGTGTTACCGCCGTGAAAGGGCGGTGTCTTAACCGCTTGACCAACGGGCCAATAATAAAATAAAACAATGGGCCTAAATGGACTCGAACCATCGACCTCACGCTTATCAGGCGTGCGCTCTAACCAGCTGAGCTATAGGCCCATAAAAACTAAAAGCGGGTGACGAGAATCGAACTCGCGACAACAGCTTGGAAGGCTGTGGTTTTACCACTAAACTACACCCGCATAATGGCGCGGGACAGAATCGAACTGCCGACACATGGAGCTTCAATCCATTGCTCTACCAACTGAGCTACCGAGCCAAACGGTTCCGACGGGAATCGAACCCGCGATCTCCTGCGTGACAGGCAGGCATGTTAACCCCTACACCACGGAACCAGTGTTTTTAGTTTTTAATTGCGGGAGCAGGATTTGAACCTACGACCTTCGGGTTATGAGCCCGACGAGCTACCAGACTGCTCCATCCCGCGATAATATTAAAAAGGAGGATAAGGGATTCGAACCCTTGCACGGTTTTACCCGCCTGACGGTTTTCAAGACCGTTCCCTTCAGCCGGACTTGGGTAATCCTCCATGTAAATCTTATAATGACCCGTACGGGATTCGAACCCGTGTTACCGCCGTGAAAGGGCGGTGTCTTAACCGCTTGACCAACGGGCCAGGTAAAATATTGAAACGGAGAAGGAGGGATTTGAACCCTCGCGCCGGTTTCCCGACCTACACCCTTAGCAGGGGCGCCTCTTCAGCCACTTGAGTACTTCCCCAAAACCAATAAGATTTTGTACTAATGGGCCTAAATGGACTCGAACCATCGACCTCACGCTTATCAGGCGTGCGCTCTAACCAGCTGAGCTATAGGCCCATAAAAAACTAAAAGCGGGTGACGAGAATCGAACTCGCGACAACAGCTTGGAAGGCTGTGGTTTTACCACTAAACTACACCCGCATGGCGGTTCCGACGGGAATCGAACCCGCGATCTCCTGCGTGACAGGCAGGCATGTTAACCCCTACACCACGGAACCAGTGTTTTTAGTTTTTTAATTGCGGGAGCAGGATTTGAACCTACGACCTTCGGGTTATGAGCCCGACGAGCTACCAGACTGCTCCATCCCGCGATAATATTAAAAAGGAGGATAAGGGATTCGAACCCTTGCACGGTTTTACCCGCCTGACGGTTTTCAAGACCGTTCCCTTCAGCCGGACTTGGGTAATCCTCCATATGGAACTTACAACGCCACAATGGACCTTGTAGGACTCGAACCTACGACCGGACGGTTATGAGCCGTCTGCTCTAACCAACTGAGCTAAAGGTCCAGGCTCTTAAAAATCGCGGCGGAGGGGATCGAACCCCCGACCTCCCGGGTATGAACCGGACGCTCTAGCCAGCTGAGCTACACCGCGAAAAAGATATTCATTATTCAAATGAAATGGAGCCTAGCGGGATCGAACCGCTGACCTCCTGCGTGCAAAGCAGGCGCTCTCCCAGCTGAGCTAAGGCCCCGTATTTTATTTGATAATTATCGGGAAGACAGGATTCGAACCTGCGACCCCTTGGTCCCAAACCAAGTGCTCTACCAAGCTGAGCTACTTCCCGTTTAATTAACGCGCCCAAGAGGAGTCGAACCCCTAACCTTTTGATCCGTAGTCAAACACTCTATCCAGTTGAGCTATGGGCGCATATTATAATGCCGAGGACCGGAATCGAACCGGTACGGTGATCACTCACCGC
>NZ_JAAKDW010000012.1 GCF_011038845.1 Enterococcus sp. ZJ1622 | reverse complement strand
ATAGGTATTTTCCATAGGTATTTTCCATAGGTATTTTCCATAGGTATTTTCCATAGGTATTTTCCATAGGTATTTTCCATAGGTATTTTCCATAGGTATTTTCCATAGGTATTTTCCATAGGTATTTAGGAGGCGTTGCTTCGCTCGCCTCCTAATCACGATCAAGACATGCTTTGATCTTCTCTAACAGCTTGTACGTTTGCCTCTTAAATTCCTGATAGGGTTTTTGCTGATACTTTTCTTGTTCAAACAAATCCAATAAAGAAATACGTTGTAAACTTGCTTCATCAAATGCAGTACGATCCTGGAAATACCCTAGGAACATGTCATTCGTTGCAATTATTTGTTTAAATTGTCGTGATACATCAGTATTATGCGCAATTTGATTTCCTACATAGCGCACCTTCGCATGTACGTAGCTTTTCCCTGTGAACACATCAGTTAATTCATTGGATAGATACTCAATATGACCATTTAAATTCAACAGTGCTTCAAAGCCATCCGCACTTGGATCAGATACACCTAAAACAAGATCTGACGCTGCTAACATATTATTAGTTATGATATTACTATCATTTCGTGTATCAATCACAACATAATCATATCCTTTAAACGTATCATGTTGACGAATATAGCTGCTAAAGATCAATGTATTATTGATTCGTTGAATTAATTCAGCATTCACTAATTCTAATTCAGCTGTTCCCGCAACAAGATCTAACTGCTCTCTAACCGACATTGGTATAACTTCTTGTCGTCGAAACAAACGAGGCAATTCTGCCTGTTCCTCGATTTCTTCTGTAAAACGTTTTGTCGCGTTGCTACTTTCATCTGAATCAATTAAACATGTTTTGCCAAATCGGGAGAGATACACTGCCAACATACAAGATACGCTTGTTTTTCCTGTACCGCCTTTTTTGTTGTTTATTGTAATATATTTTGTCATCATTTTTCCCTCTCTTTATTTGTTGTACATTAAACTTTCTTTTCGTCTAAATTGTTTTCCTACTCGCACACCTTCCTTGATTTTCGTTTTATAAGACATATACTTGTAAAGCTAAATCGTTTATTTCCTGTTGCGAGCAACATAGATACTCTTCCTTTCATCAAAATAACCCTATGAAAAATATAGCTGCGATCATCTTGAATAGTAGACACACAAAGGCTAATACAAACCGCCAAAAGATCAAACAAAACACCAGTATTGCCAAAAATACTACGAAGTTTAAATACACAGCTACAGCATGACGCATAAATATTTCGCCAACAAACAGTACGAACAATAGAGGAATGATTTTATTCATATGGATCTCCTTCTCGTAATATATATTTTGAAACGACTTCCATCGTTTCAGTCACCCCTTAGGGCTATTCCTTATTAAATAACTTTTAAACCTTGGCTATTGAATTTTGTTCCTGGATAATAGACTTATGGAAACGGTCTATCGGAACACTGCTAATTTCCTTTGTAGCTATGACTACAGCAGAAAGCCTGCATCCCGACTTATTGATTATCATGCCTCAAACTCATTAGCTTTCTCTTAGGTTGTCGGCCTTTGCCCGCTTATTTCGCACCACCTAAGCGGCGGGGGCGGTTGGAGCGATTGGTGTGAAACAAGAACCATTCACTTAGTTATTAGTTTTTTGTCCTTATTTCACACATTCTCACTTTTCGGTATAAATGCTTTTAGAATTGATTACTTAAAAACTTTTGATACGGAATATGCTGGTTATTTAATTCTAATTCCAAGAATTCTGCTTCATCAAAATGATAAAGTTGATATAATTCCTTTCTTTTTTTCAACTCTTCATCACTCGGATTCTTCATTTTTTCTAGATAATCCAAATAAATATCTTTTTCAACAGTCAGGATATATCCAGAACCATTCACTACAGCAAACTCACTTTTTTGCGTCAAAAATTGACTGAAAAGAACATAATAATCATAATGAACAAATGGTTTCTGATTCAATTCTTTCATTTTTTCATCCATTAGAGCTGAACGAATCAATTGATGATGAATGAATGATTCATTTTTCTTTTCAATCAGGTTATAGCAAACAGTCCTTTCCGTTTCATTTCGTTTTTTCATATATACTTCCATGATATAGTTTGACGTTTCCAATCGTAAAATCGTTTCACCATTTTCAATCGTGGGTAATAAATGAAAATAATTGATTTTTACCTTTACTTCTAATTTAGTCATTATCTTTCTCCTCCGATTCAATTGTATAAAATGCACCATTTTTCTCGATATTTTCAAATGTTTCTAACCAGTCACTAGCCATTGCTTTTGCTTTTTTAATCTGGGCAAATTTTGCATACGTGAATTCTAATGCTTGATATTCAGAAGGTTTAATATTGCTTGGTTTTACTCCTGCTTCCAAACATAATAAAGCTTGAAAAAACCATTTTCCATTTTGCTTTTTTAGTTCTTCAAGCGTTCGATAGTAGGTCGCAATGAGGTTCATTTCGACACCTGATTCAATCATTTCTTCCACTGCGACTGACAATTTTTCCTTATAATGCTTTTTAGGTACACGCGTTTCTTGATATAGAAACGTCATATCCTCCATTTTTTGTGCCATTTTATCCAAAGGTAATTTGACAAATTCGTCATAGTAATTTTGAGCCATATTTTTTCTCCTTTTTAGTTCTCTAATTCGGTTAACCAATATTCGTTTTCATAAGTTTCCAAGTTTTCTTGATAATGCAGTTCATATCCTGCAATCTTCACTAGGTCTTCAAATAGCATAGTCGGTGCATCCTCTACTAAAGGGGTTTCTATCGTCCAGTACCGCGGAATAAGTAAAGCTTCTGCTACTTTTTCAGAAATGACTTCTTTGTCCACCAAAATTTGAACGACTTCTTTTACAGTCAATAATTTGTGCTGTGTTTTCATCAGCGTTTCTTTCCTTTCTCATCAATCAAAATGTAATCGCCATAAGACAAGGTGTATTTTTTCCCGCATGTTTGACATTGGTACAAACGATAGCTTTTGATACATTTCGCTCTTTCTCCACAGTCGCATTCGACAGTATGTGGTGCATGGTAGTTTGGGAATAATTCGCTGAAGGGAACACCCCAATAATCAAATTTCTTTCGCATGATTGATTCTGCCTCCTCTTAGGAAAGGTTTTACTTCCTTTCGTTAGTTCTTTCTTTATTGATTTGTTGGCCAGAATGAATCAACGAAAAGCGACAAGGACAAGGGCGCGCAGCGTGCCATTTACCCTTGTCCTTGTCGCTTTTTGGTGATAAAAGGCAACTTGTTGCCGGTCTGGCAAATCAATAAAGAGATAGCGAACAGGAACGAACCTTTTGGTGAGAGGAAGTTTTTTCTATTTTGTCTTGCTTTGCAAGCCCCCTTATCTTAGTGAACGTGCAACGTTCACTTCCTTTCTTCTCGAACGGCGGTGGCGGTTGGAGTGAGAGAAAGGTTTTTCAATTGAGAAGGCGCTTGTGCCTTCCTAAAAGGCCTTTTCATTTTTCTTGTTTCTATGTAAAACAAAAAGAGCTGTAATCCTCATTTAGGACTGCAGCTCTTCTTTTATATGCCCATCGATCGCGTAAAATGATCAGGGTTTCTAATTTGCATTGATTCAATGACTAGTTGCTTTCGTTTATTGAAGTGACCTGTCACTGAAATAGTATACTTGCCTTCTTCCAAAATCAGCAATTTATCCGCTATTTCTATATTGGCCACCACACAATTAATCGGTTCATGATTTGTACGTAATGTAAATCGCACAAGCAGTGGCTTTGTCTTGATCACCCGAATTTTATCGAGTAAACCAATATATTGTTCCATCACGATCACCTCGCTAAAATTATAGCAAAAACAGCTAAAATTGAGAATTTTTATTCGATTTTAGATATGCTATAATGATCAAGACAGTAAAGTTTAATGACGGTGGCGACTTCTGGAAGGTGGTGGTGCTTATGAATGTAAGTGCTAAAATCTATGAAAGGAGTAAGCCTTTTGTCCGCATATGAGACAATTCAAACCATTCTTGGTTTTGGTATGTTTGCCATTGCTTTGATTAGTTTGATTGTAAATATGCTTAAAAATGACAAAAAGAAATAACCGTCACTTTAGCGAGGATCGGTTATTTCTCAATAAATAATTAATCTGAGCCGCCGTTCTTTAAACGGTGCTGTTAATGAGGGGTTGTTCGCGCAACTCCTCTTTTTCATGTTCATTATAGCAATATTTCGCAAGAAGTTCAACGATTTCCCGTTAAACCTACATATAAAGCGGTAGAATAGCCGTAAGTATAACAGCTGTCGCTGCTATTGTGACTTTAGTCAATCGCCAAAAGGAATTATCCTTTCCTGCTCTTTTTAAAAGATAAGAACAGACAAGATACACGAATACAAGAAATAGTGATCCTTTCGCAATTCTATTTACCAAAGGATCTTCAGTGATACCCAAAGAAATACCGTCTATAAATGCAATAACGGGTATCAATAGATCCATCGTTAGACTAATGTTTTTTGCCATGCTTACTCCTTCTTTCTCGAACTGTAGAGTAGGTCGCTGATTTGAAGTTATCTCCTCAGAAACCCCTCGTCAAACCGTGCGTAAGGTTCTCCCTTACACGGCTTTCCCACCGCTTTCTTTCTTCGGCGTTATAGCTACATGAAACACAATTAGCTACCTCTTGTATCTCACGTTATCATCATTTATGTTGGTACACATTTCTCTTATGGATACCAGCCCATGATTTACGTAATACCAAGATGGCGGATGATCCCTCCATCCTTTACCAGCTTTCTTATGTTTCTTTCTAAGCATAATTGTTAGATTATAAATAACATATTGGTCTATCTGTTTGAATCGTTCTTTTGAATTTCCAGCCTTAAAGTAATTTCCCCAGCCTCTAAGAATCGGATTCAGCTGATCAACTATTTCCGGCAAATCTAAGTGTTGTCCACATCGGATAACTTCTTTTACTTTCCCTTTAATAGATTTCATCGACTTATTCGATGGATAATAGTACGTCTTCCATTTGCCAGTGGTTTGAGATTTCCCTTTTCGTATCGTGTATCCTAGAAAATCAAATCCCTCACTAGCATGGGCAATTCGTGTTTTGTCTTCATTAATTACCAATCCTAGCTGATCAATCCGTCTACGGGCGAATTCATCGTACTTTTCAGGGTTATGATGACATAAAACAACATAATCATCGGCATATCTGACAAGATGTGCGTCGTGTTTTCTATCTGTATCGAATTTATTAATCGCCCAGTACCTATCTAGCCCATTTAGGTAAACATTCGCCAATAACGGTGAAATTACGCCCCCCTGTGGGGTGCCGAGCAGATTATTCCTAATTTTAAGATTTTCCATGATACCTGCTTTTAGCCACAGATTTAGTAATTTAATAATCGCCTTATCTGTAATTCTCTCTTTAACCAAGAGAATTAGTTTATCATGGGGAATCGTGTCGAAATAACCTTTTAGGTCTGCATCGATTATCCAGTTACATCCAAAATTAAGATATTTGTATATCTCTCTTATGGCCTGATTCGCATTTCTCCTAGGTCTGAATCCATAAGAAAATTCTTGGAAATCTGCTTCGAAAATCGGTTCAATAACGAACTTGACAGCAGTTTGTACCACTCTATCTCTCACAGTAGGAATTCCTAATGGGCGTTTATTTCCGTTGGATTTTGGGATATAAACTCTTTTCACTGATTTCGGACGATATTTCTTACCTTTTAGCTGGTCTTGAATCTCATCAAGAAACTTTTGTACGCCATATTCCTCAATATCCTCAAGGGTTTGCGAGTCAATTCCCGCGGCGCCTTTATTTCTTTTTACACAATTCCATGCAGAGCTAAGAAAATCTTCTCGATAGACTTTGTCATATAAATTTCCAAACTTTCGCTTCTTATCTGCCTTGGCCGATAGATATAACTTCCGTTGGAATACTCGAACCTTTGGTAAGATGTGTATAGCCTTATTAGCAATCATCTAGTTCCTCTCCCATCGGCAAGTACAGCAGAGGTAAGGTTCCTTCCCTACATGGAGTTTTGTTGTCTCCTATGATTATCGGTACTATGAACCTCTCCGACTCCCTGTCCTTGCATTAATTAGAATTTCGGTGCTTACCTTATATCTAATCTTACCTAGAGGGATTATCTAGGACAAGGTAGGGTATCCTTTGTTCCTCATTCACCTTTCACTACATTCCATCTTCTATATGCCGAGAACTTCACTGCTGGTATCTACCAGTTGGACTAGCAGTGATTCCAGTCTTCGCCCCCGTCTTAAAGGCTCGACAGTTCTAAAACTCAACTCTTTCAGCTATACTCGTTGAGTTGACCTTAACGACACTTAATCGGAAGTTCACTTTCGTTACGGACTGTAGTTTTGCTCGCTCCCACTGGCTGAAGTAAGACCAAATCTTGTTGATTTAGCCTACGGGGGACAACGTTAGTCGGTGTCGCTTCCGCACTTGGATTGCTCCGCATACGTACACCATAGCTATCTAGACGAACTGGCTAATTTCTAGAACAGGACTCTCACCTGTTAGAATGAATGAGGCTTGACAAAGCACTCAAAACGGTAGATCATCATCGCTAATATCGATTGATTGTCCACCAAATGGATTCTGTGAAGCGTTCAATCCATTGTTGTTAGGCGTCGCTGTATCCCGTTGTTCAAAAGTGGTGGTGCTTGGACTGGTGGACGATTGATCAGCGTGCGCACGGCTTTCTGTCGCTGCTTTGCTTTCTAATAGTTGGAAATTATCGGCCACAACTTCTGTCACATACACACGTTGTCCTTGTTGGTTATCGTAGGTTCGGGTTTGAATCCGTCCGACAACGCCGATCAAACTGCCTTTTTTAGCTAATGTCGCCATCGTTTCTGCTGGTTTGCGCCAAATCACACAGTTAATAAAATCAGCTTCTCGATTGCCGTTTTGATTCGTGAAATTGCGGTTAACAGCTAGGGTAAAAGTCGCTACTGCTGTGCCACTTGCAGTATAACGTAAATCGGGATCTTTGGTTAAGCGTCCTACTAATGTCACATTATTAATCATCTTTATCTCTCCATTTCTCTATTCATCTGTTGGTGTCTTTGATAAGCTAGTTTTCGCTCTTTTTCTTCGACGTGAATCACTTTTTCCATCAAATTACTAATCGAATCCATTGTCTCATCGTACGTGATCGACGCAGCATAAGGATTGCTTTTTTGATATTTCTTCCAAGTATCTTTTAGCTCGTGACTATTTTTCAGTACATCCATATCCTTTTCATAGTAAATCTTTAACGGATCAGTTTTTCCTCGACGTGTAAATGTATTTCTCACACTATCTTTCAAGGTCTTCTCATCGATCTTCTCCATTTTAGGAATAGTATAGAGATCATAAAAATCTTTTCCTCTTGAATTATCTGTTAAAAAATCAAAGGTTGCACTTAATTTTTCAGCAATAATTTGTTCTGTAGGATAGGATTCCAAAGGAATCGTTCGATCCTCAAACATCAATTTATGACTGTGAGTGATTGTTGCAGGATAGATCGAGTCACCTGTCGTCACGTCTACCTTAAAATCTGGCCGCATGTTTTCCAAATGTGCCAGTACACGTAAGCTAAACCCTGGATAATAATCAGCTTCCCTCGTTTCTTTCATTCCTTGAATCTCAAATTGAATGCCTTCTTTCGTCGGCGTTGAAAAAATATCGTTTAGAACCGTTGTCAATGTTTCTTTGGTTACTTTCATTTCCCGTAAAGTCGTATCAATGTCTTTAGTTGTTCGATTTTCAATGCCATACTTTGAGCCAATTAAGAAGCCGCCTTTTAACACAAAATTTTCACGATAAGGAGACTCTGAGATTTTTTCCAAGAATTTTTCCATCATAAAATGTCTTAAAACAAGCTGCGGATCAACTTCTTTTTCTCTGGAAATATTCTTCACTTTTGCTTTTAATTGCGTAGGTGTCATGTGTCTTCTCCTTTAATTTAAAGCCATAATATAAGAGCGCATCGTTTTGTCTGTAGGCAAAATTCGTCGATACTCATTCAATTTTCTAAGATTTTTTCTGTCCGACTCCATGTAGTTTTTGATTGCTTTTACTTTGATTTCATCCTCAACGTTATACCAGGGATTCCAAATGTCACACAAGGTTCTTTCTGGATCATAAGCTATAACAGGATTCCCATAGCGACTCTTTATTTCGATCTTACCTAATTCATACCATTCCGCTTTTGAATAGTGTAACTCAACTGCGAATTCCTTCAACCCCTTTTCAGAAACGTGATAACCGTAAGGTACGGTTAGATCGATCTGTCTAGGGATCATATCCGTTAAATCATATAAATCCAACGCGGTGATATGCGAAATAATGCCTCGCTCATATTTCTTTTGTGCCATAAACAATTCATCAGGAAATTGACCAGGTAAGGTGAAAATACCTGGATACTCACGATCCAGCTCTCCACGATCTACCATACGTTTGATCGTTACAGGAGAAATGCCCGCTTTTTTGGCATCCTTCAAAGCCAAAGTTCCGTTAAACTCTTCTAACAGCTTGTACACCATTGCTTTTGTCATTTTCTCCCTCCTTTGTATACGTATAAACTTATAAATATAGTATAACATAAGTTTATACGTATACAATAGCCAGGAAGATTTTATCGATCTAATTCAATTTCTTTTTGAATCCGCTGCTGGTTCTTTAATTGCTGCAGTCTTCGTTTGCTGACACGCATTTTTTCCTGTTCTGAACGAATTTTGGCTTTTTGATTTTCGATTTCTTGTTGTTTGTGTGTTGTATTACGCATAAGATTAACCCTCCATTATTTTGTAGTGCGTCGTGTTCTTTTCTTGAAGTTCGTTTTTTTCTTTTCAGAAAATTCAAAGCCTGTAGTGAAGTCTTCTTTTAAAACAATCGTTGCTTCAAACGAACCCTTCTGACCTTTTAACCCTTTCACTGGTTGGCTTGTTCGGCTATTTTGAATAATCTCCTTCAGCTGTGTCGCTGTGAGTTTCTTTTTGGCAATCGTTGTCCATAATTTAAAATCACAGACTTCAGACGTACATGCTGCCACCTTTTGATAGAGTAAGACTTCTTGTTCCTGGCATTTTGGACAAATTCCTAAATGACGCGCGGCTTCTTGCTTTTCACTGGCTGCTTTCACTTTTTGTAACGTCGATCCAAAATCAGTGGATTGGATTTGCCCTGGTACGACTTCCAATAAGTGAGAGACAAATTTTTGGATATTAGCTAGAAAAGTGGTTTGTGTTCCTTTTCGTTCTCCAATTTTTAACAAGTAGCTTTCCCATTTGGCGGTCATTTCGGCGCTCGTAAGCAGCGGCTCTTTTTCCACGGCTTGGCAAAGCAAAATCCCTTTATTCGTCACCACGAGCTTATTTTTCTCTACCTTGATATATTCCTTTTGTTTCAAGGTTTCAATAATATTCGCCCGTGTCGCTTCTGTACCGATTCCTTCCACTTCTTTCAATATGGATTGCGCTTCTTCACTATCCACGGTTTTCCCAGCTGTTTTCATTGCAGTGATCAACGTACCTTCGGTATAAGGTTTTGGTGGCTTGGTTTCTTTTTCAAGGACTTGTAGATCTACCGGCACTTTTCCGATTGCTTTTAACTGAAGCTGCTGAACCTGCGTCAAGATCGTTGTTTCTTCATAGGTATATTTTTCCGCAAACATGGCCACCGTTGTTTTTAACACTTGTTCATAAATGGCCTGCTGCAGTGGACTTAGTTGTTCAAAAGCCGCTGCCGTCATGATCGTTTTTGTAGGAATGATCGCGTAATGTTCCTGGACTTTCTTGTTATTCACATACCGACTATTCGGCGTATGAATAGGGGTTGGGATTGATTCGGCCTTTAAAAAATGCTTGTATTCATCTAAATGATCCAACAGATACGCATATTCCCCTTCCGTAATATAAGGGGTATCTGTTCGCGGATAGCTTAGATATTTCCCTTCATATAGTCCTTGCATTGCTTCTAACGTATCCTTTGCACTAGCTTTCATGAGTTGGTTCATCTTAGACTGAAGGCTCGATAGAGAAAAAAGACGCGGACTTGCCGCGCTTTTTTTCTCGGTTTCGACTTCAAGAATCATGCCTGGCTGTTGTCCTACTTGAACGCCTTTTTCTTTTAAATACGCTTCAAATGCTTCTTGCGTCACTTGGGTTTCATTGGGATCAAGCTTGGCATCAAATGTGCCATTTTGAGCGGTTACTTGGGCTTTTCCTTCAAAGTAGGGTTCTTTCTTGAAGTTCCTAATCTTTTCTTGCAACTGATAAATCATATAAAGCGTTGGAGTCTGAACTCTGCTTAAGGAGAAGCTTCCTGGTATGCCTTTTTGCTGCAAGAGTAAACTATACAGTGGGCTGCCGTTCATGCCGATCAACCAATCAGCGATCTGGCGTGCTTGTGCTTCTTCAAATTTGGGATAGGTCTCTTCTGCGTCTCGTAATTGCTGGAATCCCTGATAAATGGCTTCTTTTTCTAAGGAGTTGATCCAAAGTCTTTTAAAGGTCTTTCCATGATCGGCGCCTGCTTGTTGAATGATCGTCCAAGCGATCAGTTCCCCTTCACGATCGCTATCTGTCGCAATAATAATGGTGTCGGCCGATTGAAGTTGCTGTTTCACCACCTTGAATTGCTTTTTCTTATCTTTAGGAACATGATAGTGATAATGTGTAGGGAAAATAGGCAAATGTTCTAATGACCATTGTTTCCAATTTTCATCGTACATATCGGGCGAATCTAATTCGACTAAATGACCAAAACCATACGTGATCACAGTTTCACCAGGAAACAATCGATCTTGGATTTCAAAATACCCGTCTTTTCGAGTGGCTTTAGAGAAGCTATCGGCATAAGCTTTCGCTTGTGACGGCTTTTCTGCTAAAATAACGGTTTTCATCATGACGATTTCACTCCCTTTCTTGTTGTCTGCCTTGTTGAAACAACATCGCACGTTTTTGCTTTCTGATTGCTTGTTGCTGGATCTCATGCTTCAATTGATCATTCCAATCTTTTTTCACTTCAGAAACAAATTCGTGTTCATGATTTTTATAACCTTCAAAATAGTGTTTGGCCTTCAATGAAAATTGAATTTGTTCATTAATTTTCCCTTTTCCACGATAAAAACGATCAAAATCGTATGTTCCATCAGATTTTTCACACGATTTTAGCTGCTGAGCTGCTTCTATACATTTTTCCTTTACAACAATAGATTGGGCTTTCTCTTTTGGCGCAAGTTTTTTGGCAAATACTCCCTGGATTTCACCGAACGATACGATTTGGTTAGTATCCGTTAGGTTGTTTTCGATTTTATGAATAGCCATGATTGCTTCAGGCGCAACTCTCATTTCTTTCCCTACTTCTTCATAGATTGTTTGATATTCTCTCGGTACTTGCCAATCGTTGGGAAGATTCGGTTCAAAATACACCGCTTTTCCTGTAAATGGATTCGACACACCAAGTCGGTGTACCTTATCCCAGAATACGTGTCCAGCTCGATCATTATCCACACAAATCTCAATCGATTCTGGAAATTCTTCTTTCGGCGCCAATTCTGTCACCGCTTCTCGAACATAGTGCCCCACTACTGCATCCTTCAGTCCATCCATAGAAACAAGCCACGTGTCTTTGATCGTCTCGCGATTTAAAGCAGCGTAACTAAGTAAATCAATGGGACTCTCAAAAAATTTCAGATTCTTAGGAGATCCAAGAAGAACATTAAACCCGTGATTAGGCGTAGGATTTATATCTATTCGTTTGTCAACACCCCGTTTTCCAAAACGTTCATAGTCTACGATAGTCCCTTGATAAGTTGCCCCTAATATTTGGTCTGTATGACGGTCTTTCCAGGGAAAAACGATCGCATAGTCTAAGCGATCATCTTGCACAATATAATTTTTTCGTTCATTGCGTGGCTTCATTTCCAGGATCAACCCTTGTTGTTCTCCGTAATCAATCAACCATTCAGGGAATTTTCGTTGTTCTTTTAAGTAACTTCGTCCTTTTTCTGTCAATGGTCGATAATCAATTGGGTGGTGCTTATATTCTTGTGTTTCAAAGTGAAGATTTTCCACCCGTTCCACCTTATTTTCGTCCTTTATAATATAATCTAGCGCTGCTTTAAAACGTTGCTTTGGGTTTTGAATAGAATCGTCAATAAAAAACAATTGAGTCAATTCAATAATATCCCCACCAATACCTTGACTGTTCCAATAAAATCGCTGTTTTCTTCGATCGAAAACAAAAGAATCATGGTCTTCTAAACGATAGTCTCGTCCTTTATTGACTACCGCTAAACCATTGTTTCGAGCAAAATCCACAATATCCATTTGCTTGCATCGATCAATAAGACTCATTTTTTTCTCTGTCATTTTCAAACCTCCCAAAAGAAAAAAGACTATCCATTTTTCAGATAGTCTTTCTTGCTTGTTTTATACTCGTTCTTTTTGTGACATTTGTTGTTCATAATAGATTTCATTTTTTCGTTTGGCCACTTCTGATACAGTTTCTAGTGAAAATCGGAATGGATTTCCTAGCGCAAATTCTTCTGAAGGTAAAGCCGTTTGGATCTCTTTCCCATAACTTTTCCCTTTTAGAATCACTTGATTATGCTGCGGATCTTCAATAAACGCCGCATCCTTCAAATGTAACGTTCGACCCGTATCTTCTTCCATGACTTTCCCGTCTTTCTTGTCGATCCAAAGTGAACCAACAGGAACAATATTCTTTTGTTCTGCCGTTTCTACAGTATTTTTATGCTCCTGCTTCACTTCTGCTGGTTGGATCTCTGGTTCTCTTTCTCTGTATTGATTGATTTCATTAGAAATGGTTTGAATGAATTCATTTGCGACACGGCTGACATCATTCATGATTTTCCCACGTTCCGCAGCTTCCTTATCATCCAACGTCTGACCATTCTTTGTCCATGCTGCAATATAAGGAATAGCTTTCTCCGACGTGTCCATTCCAAAATGTTTGCACACAATATAAGAAGTCATTTCTGCCTGCAATTCTTTAGTTGCGGTATCTAATTCTGAAAATTTGTGCATTCTTGCATGGGCTAATTCATGAATACTTGTAGCTAAATGCTGCGTAGGAGTATTTCGAGTATTCATGACGATTTCTTCTTCGCCAGTAAATTCGTTACGAACATACGCCCCACGTGCTTGTCCTAATTCTCTTTGATAGACTTCACTTTCTGTCATATCTCGAATTTGTATTCCAATATTGTTGGCTACCGCTTGAATCCCAGCTTGAAGTTCTGACTGTCCTTTTTTATCCAATTGAAAATCAAAGACACGGTTCGGAAAGATCTTCGGATAGTCTTCAGGTTTTAACTGTGTTTGTGTGATATCAAACACTTTTTCAATCGTGTAGTAAGGTTTTTTGATCACTTCGATTTGACCACTTTCGATTCGTTTTTTATCTTCTGGTGTAGCTTCTGTTTCTCGAACAAAGCCACGTCCTTTCTCATAAAATCCTTTGACCGTTTTTCTGACAAAGATCTTGTTCCCTTGTTCCCCTTTTTTGATATAGATTCCTTCTTTTTTCAACGCGGCACGACCTAAACACGCCGTTGCGCCTGGGAATTGTTCCTCGATCAATAATTGATTCCTAAAGGATCGTTCTGGAAAACGAGACATAAAGTTCAGAAGTTCTTTGACGTCTTCAGGAGAATGGGTATGTTTTTTCACCGCATCCAGCGCCTGTTGCGAAAGTGATTTGACTTCTTGCTTAATCTCTTCTGCCGTTCGTTTTTGATAGCCCTTTTGTTTTGTTTTTGTTTCTTTCGACTTAATTTGTTCTTTCGAAACAGGTTCATTTTTGACCGATTGTTTTTGTTCCTTCTCAGGTACTTGTTCGCACAATTTTGCTAACTCTAAATAGATGGGTTGATTACTGTTGACGCCATCCCCTAGATCCATTCGGAACTGATCGACTACTTCTCCGTTCTTCACTTCTTCAAAATAGAATTTATAATAACCTGCTTCTGCGGCGTATTGGTTATCCAACGTTTTGAGTTGATCGATCAATTCTAATGTTACGATCTCCCCACCATAACTTTTCAATCCTTTTTCTGGATCATTTTCGTTGAATTCTACTCGATAGAAATGATCGTTTTCTTTCTCCTTCAGAGAATCAGTTGGTGCAGCCTCTTCAAGTAATTCACGAACAGCTGCTTTTTCCTCTTCCGACGTGGCTTGGTATTTTTTTGATTCCTCAAATCCCCCGTTTTCATTCAGTTCTAAAGCGACTTTTCGATAGCCTTTCAGAAAATAAATGGTCGGATTTTTTTTCCATTGCGTCACTCGTCCGCTGTCAATGATTGCTTGTACTTCAGGAAGAAGGTTTTCTTTTCCTTTTTCTGATCTTTCTTTCAGCTGTTCTAATGTTTCCAATTTCCGTTGGTATTTTCGGATCGTAGCGGCTGAAAAAGTCGATTCACCTTTTTCAAAGCGTTCGATTTCTTCTTTGATTCTTGGAATATTCTCGATCGTCATATCCAGTCCGCCGTACTTGTTATAGCCCATTTCCTTTAGCTCTTCTTGTCTTTCAAGTTTTTCTACTTGTTTTTCTTGTTGCTTGATCTCTTCTCTCAGACTATGCACTTTATTTTCGATTCGCTCTTGTTGCCTAAACCAAGAATGCCCATTTCTCTTATCGTTCATTGGTTGACCGTTGGTCTTTCTCTGGTGTTCAAACATCTTTTCAATTTGTTCGTTTAATTCATTTTGCAATCGTACTAATTTTCTTTTGGATTTTCCCAAACGACTATTGTCTAGTGGTTCTTTTTCTTCTGCCATGTCCGTTTCCTCCTAAACAAATGGATAATCTTCTGCCGCATCGACGAACGTCTTCGTAGTCAGATTTAACGTTAAAATATCGCCACTTTGATAAGCTTTTGCCGCTTTGTCTGTGACGACAAAAGCTCTGCCCGTTTGAATTTCTGTCACAAAAACGAGATTGTCTCTGCTTTTTTCCACAACAACTCCAATCGTTGAATAAGCCATTTCTTCTTCCTCCCTTCTCTTTCTTTTGATATAATGTAGTCGGAAATCGCACCACTCATTGAATTGGCGGAAAACAATTCATTGAAAAAAAGAGTCCTGGACAAATTATGTTCAGGACTCTTTTACTTCTTTTATTCACTTAACAACTAACATTCTGTGAGTGAAATAGACTCTTCAATGCTTTTACACGGGAAGTTATTGATCCCCTCTTCATTCATTTCCCAAGTAGTATAATAAGGCGCTAACTTGCCCTCATATTCTTGAATGATAAAATATTTTTCACCGTTCACATGATTACAACAGTACACACCAGTAGCTGGGTACTCAACAACTAAAAATTGATTTGGATCAAACTGTTCGTTTCTCAACATTTCTCTTATCTGAAACAAATGCTCTTTTTCTAAACAATCGGGAAGTTGTTCGATTCGTTCTTCTCTTAATGATCCTTCTATAACTTTCCATTGATCTAAATATTGTTTCATTGCTATTCCTCCTACTGTCTTACTGTCTTTCTTGTTCCATTTGAATTCTTCGTTGTTGCTCTTCGTATGCTTTACTTGCGTGGTATTTTTCTTCATGGGCATTAATCGTTCGATTTAATTGACGCAAACTCCGTTGCGTGACAACTCTTTGTTGGAATTGTTTCCTGCGCTTCATGAATTCTTCGTAACTATATTTGTATTCATTCGTTGGTAACTGTTTAAGCGTTCGAAAGGATCGTTCATTGTAAATAGATTGCATCTGATCGACACCTTCTATTAATGGTTTTATTTGACTATCTTGTCTCTTCAGTTCTGTTAGGATGGCATTTCCTGTGCGCTTTTTTAAATCAAAGAGGGCGTTTTTTTCTGCATCCTTTGATTCTCTCTTGCTTTCCCCATAAAGACTTTTTGCTTCTTCTTTCAATGCTTTTGAAATCTGTATATATTCTTGGTATTCAGGTTCTTTTGTTAAAACATATTTGGTTAACTCATCGAGTTTCTCTCTTGTGTATGGTGAAAGTTTGGTTCGTTTTTCATCCCCGTAATTCCATTCCGAACGTTTGTCAGGTAGGGTTTTATATACTTCATTTAATAAGTTCATTGCGTGTCGATCGTAACGCGCTGGCTCTTTTACCACTTTTGTTAAGGTGTTACGCAAATCACTTTTCCGCGTCAATAAATTTCGTTTCTCCATACCAATCATTCGATCCTTTTCATAAGAAAAACGTTCTAACTCATGTACATAATTGGTCTTCATTGCGTCTAATGTTGCTTGTCTTCTCTTACCTTTCGGTACGATATAACTCACACCATTTTCAACCTCCGTGTAAGGTTTACGCGTATTTTCTTTTTCAACAACTGCAAAATGAATATGGATATGTTTGGTATTACGGTGAATCGTTGCCATCCAGTAGCCTGTTTCGTTCAGTTGCTCTTTCTCGAATAATGTCTCCATCATTTTTCTTCCAGCTACTTTTAATCCTTCTTCATCTAAAGTATCTGTTTTGGGATCGTACAATCCTATTTTTTCAAGGTACGAATTATCATGAGAGACAACATCTTGATAAATGATTGAGCCTTTTTGTTGTCCTCTTTGGAAGATTTGCTTAATCTCCTTCAGATCACTTCCTTTCACTTCGTCTGAAGCCATAGAAAAAACTCCAGGAAGGTTTCCTGAAGCTTTTTTGTGTGGCTCTGTTTGATATTTTTTTATTGCTTGGTTCAAGCGTTGGTATTCTTTTTGTTCACTTTGCGTCAGTTCTTTCTTTTGTTCTAACGCATAGTGACGGGTCATATAAGAAAGATATTTGGTAAAATCTTGTTCCTCTAACTTGTCAAAGTTGATTCCATTTCCCAACAAAGATTGAGCTTCATTCGACGTTTCACTGAATTCTTTACCCGTCTTACTCTCCGAAAAAGTTTCTCCTTCAGGAATATAAAAATCCTCTAAAGCATTCTTGATTCGTTGCAGTTCCTGTTCTTCGTCGGGCGTGCGTCGTTCCTTTTCTTCCAGCGCTTTTTCTCTTGTCATATAATCAATGTATGTTGAAAAAGATTTTTTATTGGGCAAGGTAAATTGACAAGTGAGAATGACTGCAGGCGATTTATTCATCATGTTCCCCTTCTACTTTTTATCTTTTTAAAAACTTTGTTGGATCAAACGGGTCTACTCTGGCATGAACAGATTCATTTATTGATTTCTTGATTTTAGGAGAATACTTCTTCGTTTGATTCGCTTTTATTTTCCCTTCCACACGCTCTTTTGCTTCTTGATAGACAGTTGAATTTGTACCAATTAGTATTCCTGTATCTTTCAAATGAAGATCCGCAAACTCTGAAACCATTTCTGTTAAAATAGAAATTTCCTTTCCCATTGCGTTCAACTTTGCGTTCGTCATATTATTATTTTTTTCAATTTCTGGATCGTAATTCATACATAAAAATCGAATGGCTTCAGAATAGTTTTTTACCGTAGGCTGAGTTTCCATAATATTTTTTAAAACTTCATCGTGCGCTTCATAAAATGTAATATGCTTTTCTATCGCTTTAACCATAGAACATTATCTCCTTCCTAATGTGCGATTAATATTTCAATTAAGTTCTTGACCTCGTTCGTGTATGCTTCCAAAACTTTTGTATTATGCAGCTGAACATCTGTAAATTTTTCCAATAAACGATCAAATTGATCTTTCTTGTAGTCCATTAAAGGACGTTCAAAGTCGTTTTCAATCAATAGTTTTAGATAATCATTTCGACTCCATTTTTGACCAGTTTGTTCTGTTAATTCTACGCATCTACGATCAATTTCTTGAACATATTTTTTATTAATACCTCTTACTTTAATCTCTTTAATTTCCATTTTCACCCTCCGAAAAAAGTATGGATAGTCTATGGAGTCTATCCATATGCTATCCATGTATAGCTGTTTTACTATCCATACACTATCCATAAATCGAATATTTTGTACCCACTTTTGTTTTAGAGAAACGTAATAGGCACAGCCTATTGGAACACTTTTTTTAAAAAGTGTTCCCACGTTTCCTTATGCTCTTTAAAAAAATGTATTTTAACAAGATTCGTTTGTAATACTTGATCGGAATTTATATGCTTACTGCAATTACTTAAAATCCATTCAAATTCTTGTTTATTTGATTTTCTGATGTTTATTTCATCTTCTCCTATCCCTAATTGAAATGAAGTAATTTCATATGCTTCTTTATATCTTTTGTCTAATTTAAATTCTAAACACTGATTTTGTTTCTTATAAATCACGTGTAATATTTCCCATAATGAAAAATATTCACCATCCATTTTGATCTTTTTTATTACTGCTTTTTCACTTGAAAAAACTGTTCCAAATCGAACATCAAAGGAAATCATACTTACCAGTTCTTTGGTGGCAGGAAATAACAAAGGCTCATCTAAATATAATTCGTAATCATATTCAATTTGATAATTCATTTCTATATCTCCTATTCTCTTATTTTACGATTAGTGGATAATGAAAAAGGTCTTGCATATTTGCCAAGACCTCTTTTCATTGTTGTTTAGATTAAATCAATTTGAGTCAATAGTGTTTGAACGTGTTGTTTGTCATTTGTAAATGTCGTGTATATATTCATAATTTTTTTATCTACTAGTGAACTATTTAATACACTTAAAATTTCCATTTCTAAAATATTTTTTATCTATTCCATGATAAAATAAATAAAAAATAGAGAGGTAAATGATATGGGTAATTTAATAACTAAGGCAATTCCGACAGACGATTTAGCAATAAAATATTTAAAAGAACACCCTTATTTACACGATAATTTTGCTATATCTCCTTTCATTGCTAGAGAATTATTTGATCAATATATTTTAGACAAGCGGAATTTTATTTGTCCTACTAATAATTGTCCAGCACCCATTACTTGTCGTTCAATTAGTCCAGCAAGTAAAAATAGTCCTGCTTTTGTTAATCAATCTATCTCTGACAATAAACACATTAGCTCTTGTAATTATCATCCTAAAAATTATGATAGTGAGACAGTCAGTAATGGAGTTACTAACGAAGGGTTCAAACAATTCAAAACTGGAGATACTATTTCTGATTTACCTAGTATGACCGGTTTTTCACCTAAAAAAACTTCTAAAACAAAAAATGAGAATACTGAAATAGGTGTAACACAAGCTGAAAATAAAACAATAGGTACAAAAAAAACACATAACAAAAATGATAAACATTTAACCAAAGCAGTTAAACAGCACCTGAAAACTCTTCAGGATCATGTTGAAATGTACAAATTCAATCCCGAGTTTAAAATAATTCGTCATACAACTGGTGCTATCATTCCTATTAAGTATTTATTTAAGCCCATAGTTGCAAACTATCTATTTGAAAATCTTAGTGAACGAAAATATCCTAGTATCTATTACGGGAAAGCTTATTTAGATAAGACTAACAACAATAAAGTACTACGAATAAACTTTATTAGTACTTACGGAAAAAATCCCAGTATTAAATATGGTGTACCACAATACCGCCCTTCACTCATAATATCTAGGGAACACATAGAGAATGAATATACAGATATATACGACGAATTTATTAATAAAGAAAAAAATGTTTTTGAAGTATATATTACTCTTCCATTATTTTGGAATTTTACTTCAAAAGATAGTGTTTATTTAAATTTTTCTTCTTTTGTAAAACCCGAATGTGTAGATCCATTTAGTGAAGAACTTTTCTATAACATATACATTTCTTGAAAACAGTAAATAAGCTCTGCCGCTTGGTAGAGCTTAATTTCTTCTTCTGTTGCAGGTATAAAATTTATTTGTTTTGTGTTCAATGTTTTTCCGAAAAACATTTTGCTTATATCTTTTTCTAATAAGTCAACTATCAAAAATGGTTGATCATTTTTATATCGTTCTTCATTTTCTCTATCTCGATACCTTTCTGGAAGTGGCTGATTGTCTATTGCTTGATAAATAAGATTTTGATTTTTATCTTTTTGCTTATAGTAACTCCCTTTGATAATGTCCATTGCTACTTCTCCTTTATATCTATTGGTAATAGCATTCTAATTATTTCGTTTATCTTCCATAGCGAGCTTTTTAGATATTTCTAGAACCCCACTTTTCCAATGAAAATAGGATTTGTTTTGTTGGATATTACTTCCACCTAACCTTACATGCCCGATTCCATATCGCAAGCTTGCTTCCACTTCATAAAAATTGTAGACCTTCTTTTGTCGATCAATGAACTTCCTTTTTTGCTCTCCTTGAATAGAGTCTTTGATTTCTTTATTCGTAACTTCTTGAATACTCGTGTGAACGGTATTCGTATGAAGCAACCCATCATACTTCCCATAGTCAACATAGTACTCATAACCAAAAAGTGTTGGTATCAAATCAATATCTATTTCTTTTTCAACTGAATGTTTAATGAATTTTGTAGAGACATACCCGATTAATGCAAGAACACAACCAGACACAAATAAATACATATATTCATTAATAAATTGAATGAACGTTGTCAGAAAGTCCTTCAATCCCTCTAGCGTTCTTCCTGAGTGATCTATACATTCTATTAGAGTCGTTAGAATACTTCCTAAAACAATGAAGTCAAATAAACTTTTAAAAAGTTTGCTCATTGTTAATTTTTGTTTGATAATTTGTAGAAGTAAGTGACTTAAAATAAACGCGAATACTATAACAATCGATGTCATTAGCACTGTAAAAATATCTGACGGCGAAATCCAATTTGGATCTCTTATCAGGTAATAGGTTGTTCCTAATATCCCAAACAAGTAAATAGCTAAATCGAAAACAAGACGAGCAACATAACTACAAATTTTTCCAAATGGCCATAATTGTAATGTCCAAAACTCTTTTCGCTTGATATTCGCTTTCAATGGAAACCAAGTGTGTTCCATCCAGTCATTGGATTTTATTTCGATTTCTTCTTTAATTTCCTTCTTCATTTCTTGCCAATGTGACGGCACAAATTTGCGGATCTTTAAAAATGAAAACATCAACACAATGCACGATAGGAAACTCATAAACAAAAATGACAAATCTTTATTGATAAACCAAAAGAAAATTGGGGCGACAATCACAGCGAGACTAAAGAAAAAAACAGCTATACCTACGGTGATATAGCTGATCCATAAACATTTTTGATATACTTTTTTCACATAAAACCCTCCTGTTTTTATTTACTGTCAGCTGTAAAATATTTTTTTGCAGCCAAATAAAGAGCCTCAAAAGATCTGAATTTTAAGGTATCTATATTTTTTCTACCGTTCTTCAACTCAGATATTGTCGTGTTTGATAAATTCACTTCCTGACATATTTCTTTAACATTTACTACTTTGAGATAGGCGTTAATCAATACTTTTTGCTCAATGAAAGTATCTTTGCCAACCAAGTTCGCTCGCTTCATTTCCTTCACTCCACCTGTTCTTCTAAATATTTTCTTTTGACATACGATCAATTTTTTCTTGAATCTTTTGAATGATCTCTTCTTGATCTTTCATTTGTGTTTTCGATGTTTCAATTTCTTGCTGGTAACCATTAATCTTGTTTTCAGTATTTTCCTGATCCTCTGCGATTTGATAAGGCAATTGATCTTTTAATTTCTTTACTAATTCTTCATTTAAATCAATGGTTGCTTGTAAGGTTTCCATCTGTTGTTGTGCTGCTTTTTGTTCTTTCTTGTATCCTTTCACTTTGTAATTGATCACATGTTGCTCGTAATCTTCATCTTTCACTTGATCCTTGACCTTATCTTCGTGAACATAATAAATCAGATCTTGCGGTTCTTGCATATCCACCTTTGGATCAATTTTTTCAGGAATAATCGTTAAGCGCATAGCGATATATTCTTCTGGTACATGCGTTAGCTTCACCGCAAAATAGTCATCAGACACCTTAATCACTTTGGCTTTTATTGCTTGATAATCGCCTTTGGCTGTCTTTACTTCTACTCGATAATTTAGATTAGCGAGTTCTTTTAACAAACTTTGATCGTCATCGTCGATCGCAAATTCAAAAACTAATTGTTGATTCGCTCCTTTTTCTTTTGAAACCATTGTCAGTTCTTTCGTGTTTAAAAATGCGTTTGTACTTACTTCATCGGGTACGTCTACTTTCTTATGCGTATAAATCGGACTCGCAAGGATTAAAAGGCCGAGAATCGTCAAAATTCCCAGCCATCGAAGATAACTTTTTCGTTTTTTAAACCGTTGTCTTGCTCCTTTTTTCTTACTCATTTTCTCCTCCTACCGAGTGAAATAACTAAAGTCTGTGACTTTCCATTGTCCATCTACTTGTTTTTCAGTCACAGTCACTCCACCTTTTATTTTTTGTGGTTTGACATCTTTGAATTGGGGATTGCCAATCGTATAGTCCACAAAGACCACAAAATTTTGTTCTTCATTCTCACTGCTTGTTTGAGCGTAAGTTTCCACATCACCTAATGTAAAAGAGTAACTGCCGTAGTCATCATGTTGGTGACCATCGTCTACAGGACTTAATTTGTCGATCACTTCTTGGGTTGCGACATCTTTTAGTTTCTCTGTTACTTCATTCTTGCTTAATGATTTATCAATGGCTAATTGACCAAATGTTTCAGCCGTCTTTCTTTGTGCTTCAGTGACTTCTTCTTTTCCTTTTGTGCCGTCTTGTTGCTTCAGCTGATCGATTTCTTGGTTTTTCTCATGAATGGTTTGATTTAACTTGTCGATCTTCGCCTGTGCCTCAGAGGAATTTTTTTTGAGCGTCTCAGACGCGTTTTTAGCCACTTCTTCTGTTTGATAGGTATTTGTTGCTTGTTCCTCTTTCAGCTGCCAAAACAACGCAATATTGCCGATTAAACTAATACTAATTGCGGCTGTTAAGACGATTTTTAACGTTTTATTTTCCATTGTTTTTCTCCTAAATTATTTTTTACTGCTGTTTAAAAATGGTAAGGGATCAATCCACGTCCCATCATCTATAAAGGCATGGCCTTGTGCTTGACGCCAATCCATTCGGGTAAATCCTAAGTGTAAGTGTTCCGTATCTCTAGTTTCGATGACTTGACCCACTTTCACTTGATCCCCCACTTTCACACGAGAGTTCCCTGTACTATTTGCAAATTCTTGATACACCATATTCAAGCCGTCGTAATTAATCACGATCACACACGCACCTAAACCTGAAATACCAGGATTGCCAACGTACACGACTTTCCCTCCATGCACCGCGTGAATTTCACTTCCTGGATGATCGACTGAACCAAAATCTAATCCGTCATGAAAACCATTTGGTCGGAACTCTCCCCCTGGATTCGTTCCAAATAATTGCCCACCGCTAAAGGAACTTTTATCTAAACTGCTACCAGGGAACGGGTTCGTCCATTCACCAGTAATTGGACCATTATTATTGCCACCTTCACCCCAATGTTTGATGGCGAATTCATCATATTCAGTTAATTGATTGGAATTAATAATCGACATACAATTTTTATAATACGCACTATCTTCCGTAATTCCCGCAGCGGCATACCCCCCTCGACCTAAGATCAATAGGCTCGCCCCAGGGCTTTTATTACCAACGCAAGCATTAAAATTGGACTGTGTGGCTACCAATAGCAATAGGTAAGTCTTTGAAATTCCAGTAGGAATTCTCCAACTTTTCCCCTGCTCCACACCGTACGTGAGACTTTCGCCTCATACGGCGTTCCAACTTGTTTTATTTCCAATTAAATGAATGTTAAATTACATTTCTCACGATATTTGTTTACTTTTTCAATTTGCTTTTTATTTAATTTGAGTAAGCACAAATACTTATCGATTGTCTTTGAATCATTTGAATGTATCAATTGGTGCACCCAGGGGTGTATAATTACTAGATTTGAAAATTCATCCGTTCCACCCAAGTATTTTGGGATTATATGGTGACAGTGAATCGTGTCTGCCTTCAAAAACTCCCCTGTAACCGCACATTTCCCATTTTGCATAGAATATTTAGAAATACGATTATCTGTAAATTCTAAATTATATCCTTGCTTAGATATAGTTAATAGTTTGCTCAATTCTACAGAAATCTTTTGTTTCAGTCTGTTAAAGGTTATTGACCGTCCGTTTTCTGTATAGTTACAGATTTCTTGATTAAACTGTGGAACCATTTGCCATTTAATATCTGCTATAGGATATAAATATTCTTTTCCAATTTTTATAGTTCTACATTTTCCACGATACAATTTTTGATAAGTTTTTGGAGGATCTCTTGGAACTCCGAATTTACCTACCTGACTTAATCGATTTTTGATCGTATATAAGAGTGAATAGGCTACTTTTGAGAAATCAACATTGACATGTGTTGCATATCTATAATAATTCTGAACGCCCAACACGTAAGTGTTGTAATCATAAATACTTCGTCTTATTGGGTTATATTGAATCTTTTTGATATAGATTTTTAGCTGATTTCTTATTCGTTTTATATTCTTCTTGGATACATGTGTATTTGCCACATATCTATTTCTTTTCGGAACAGCTTTTATTTCAAAACCTAAAAATTCCGAACTTCGTTTTCTCAAATTAGTAATTTTTGATTTTTCAGGTGATATGCTTAGCTTTAAATGATTTTCTAAATATTCTTTTACTGCATGATATACTTTTTTAGCTTGTTTGAAATCACGAGTAAATATTTTAAAATCGTCCGCATATCTGACTATATACATACGTTTTAGATTTGTTGTTGTTCGTAGAGTTCCTAATTTAGAGGATAAATTTCTAAATCTTTTACGTGTTCTAATTGTTTCCCATTGGCTACTTATCCACCAGTCTAAATCATTCAATACTACGTTAGACAATAAAGGAGATAAAATTCCTCCTTGTGGAGTACCCTTTGAAGGAATAGTTCCATTTGATAAAGGTGATTTTAATATTTTACTAATTACAGCAAGAACTCTTCTATCCATTACACCAATGGTGTATAGCTGACTCAATAACTTTGAATGATTAACGTTATCGAAAAATCCTTTAATATCCATATCTACAACGTGTTGATAACCTTGGTTAATTAGAAAATTACTACGAGCTATTGCATGATACGTAGCTCGATTTGGACGAAATCCATAGGAATGTTTATAAAACTTCGCTTCACAGATAGGTTCTATTACTTGAAGGATCATTTGTTGAATTAATCTATCTCGCATAGTCGGTATTCCTAATGGTCGTTTATCTCCATTTGGTTTAGGAATCATGACTCTTTTTACCTCATCTGGATGGTATTTTCGTAGATCCTCACGTATATCATTGATAAACTGGATTTTATTTTGATATTTGTAATTATCAATCGTAAGTTTGTCACAACCAGCTGTCTTTGAACCAGTATTAGTTTTGATTATCCTATATGCAAGTAAAATATTGTTTTCCGACAAAATAATGTCGTATAAATTAATACCTTTCGTTGCATTGCTTAAACTTCTTTGATACAACCAATCAAACGTACTTTGCATATTATAGTATTCGTTATATCGCAATCTTGTACTCACCGATGGTTTGTTTCTCCTATTCTAATAGTCCCATCATCTTACTCGACCCTGTGAGTTTCATTTAACTTAAAATTTAATTGTTCATACAAGTCTTGGGGCTATCCCTCCACGTTTATTAGACGTTTCATCGGTACTGTGCCCCTACTCTCACGAGAACTAAGGAATTTCGAATAATTCTATTATTCTTATATCCACCATTTCTGAAAATCAGTCAGTTTAATCAATGTTTCTCGCTTTCCACGTTCCGAATATCTTAGCTCTCCATATTTATCCTTAGGTGCTCACTTTAGGCCTGAATGCTACTATGAGGTCATTGTTCCTCATCCCGAATTTCATAGTTAAAATTCTTACTTTTCGGTGTCATTCGTTGCTTTTACAACCTTATATCCTTTCGGATAAGTCTACGTTTAGACCTGTACATTCGCAAGTTCGTCAGTTCTATCATGAACATTCTCACCATAGATAATTTATAGCGTCCCGGCATATCTGCATTCATATGAACTTAGAGTTCACTTAGAAATTATTCTGCCGACTTCACCTGGCTTCACACCCATCTGACCTGATCATCAGATACGCATGCAGGAGTCTTAGACCAGTTGTTTCAGTCAACATGACGACTTTCATTCCAACTGTCAGACATTCAGTTGTAGTTGTTAAGAAAACAACCCTCTCTTTTCGCGATTATTCACTTATAGAGAAACGCGTCACACTAAATCCGTAATATGAGAATGCGGCTTTTGAGTTGGGAAACTTCATGTACCAACCCCCTTCAATCCCGCCAACTCCACGTGCGGTTCCCTTGGGGAACAAGCACCCATCAAACCAAGTGATCCCAAAAAAATTCAAGTCGTTTTTAGCAGATAATGACGTGCCAAACGCTGATTCATACCCATATTGCGAGAGAATCACACTTGGTAATAATTTATATTTCACGGCTGCTCCTACGGCATATTGCGCAATCTCATCAGAAAAAGGACCTTTCCCTTTGATTTCTTTATAGATGGGTAAGCCTTCTGAGTATTCTCCTGTAAAAGCTTCACCACCACTACTTGAACCTGAATCAGAGTTATCAATCGACCCCGCCGCAAGGATTAGAAAAAGCGTCACAAACACAGTGATCAAGAGGGTAAGCAAACCTGCAGAAGTACCAAACAACCACAAAAATAAGCGTCGCTTTGTACGACGCTTAACATACTGCTTGATTAAACTTTCATTTTGGCTTTCCATTATTTTCCTCCATCAAACAATTTTAACTGTCGATTATTCGGACTAAAATGAACACGAATCGTCTCTTTCGAACCAAAATTAATGACAGCCTCTCCTTGTTCTTGTTGAGGAATCGATTCTAATTCTGAATTCGTCATTGATTTACCGACTAACCCTTCTATATGACGTAAAATAGATTCGTCCATACGCATGAAGATCTTCGTAGAAGAAAATTCAAAGACTTTCTTCAGTTTCGAGAAGTTATCAGAAGACATATTTTCTGGCACCATTTCTTGTGGCGATTGGGTAGCTAGAACCGTCATCGCTTCTACTTTACGCATTTCTCGTTGGAAGTTTGTCACATAATTGACCGTTTCAATGAAATCTGGATTTATTGCATTATGACACTCATCGATCATGGCCAAGAAACGTTTGAAGTCTTGTTCTTCCATCTGGTTTTCTTTAATCAAACGTCGTTGTCTTCGTCCTTGAATCAATGCTTGATTCCAAATCAACGTCATCGCCATGTACATTTGACATTGTTGTACCCCGCGATCTAAACCTGTAATAGAGTCAATATCAAAAAAGACCAACTGTTGTTGGTCAAGGTGGCGAATCGTACTATGGCCATCAAAAATCATGCCATACGTCTCACATAAGGATTCCACGATAGATTCCATTTCTTCTTTCCGATTCTTTTTCTCTTGGGAAGCACCTGGTAGTTCCAGTTGTCCTAAAAAGGCTAAAAATTCTTTGAACGTCGGATAAGCTTCTGGATCTTTCCCTGTGACTTGTGCCTCAGTATTTGAACGCGCATTGGAGGAAGTAAAGCCACGTGGCACTGTTCCATACTCTTCATAAAAACGATTCAAGTAGGTCTTGAATTCTGCTTTCATCGTTCCTGTTAATTGCGGACTAACAAGTTGTACTTGGTAAACCACTTTGTCTAAATGCGTTTGATAAGACGCTGCTTCATTGATCAGTAAATCTTTGACTGATCCATCCTCATACAGATTGGAAGCATCGTCATACGTCCGTGTCGCAAAGATCTCTAAAGGATTGATCATTCCGTCAGACCCATCTAATCGCACCATAATGCCATTATATTCTTTTAAAAAGGGAATAAAGTCTTTTCCCTTTTCAAATCCCCAAATGAAATCTCCTTTAGCTAAATGGGATTCCGCAATCATTTTAAGAACAGTTGATTTACCAGCCCCCATCATTCCTAGAAGCAAGGTGTTGGTAGACAAACGGACGCTATTTTTATACGTGGCATTCCAAACGAATGGGCCACCCGTCATGGTTTCGCCATACTGTGTCCCTCCTGGATCTTTTAGCGTTTGGTGGTGGAACGGGAACCCTCCGCCAATATTTAACGATGGTAGTGATTGCCCTTTGATATTTCCGAACCATTCAGCTTGTTCATCGAACATAGTGAACATCGATTGCCAGTCTCTTTTGGTTTTATGCAGATAGGTCACCCCACGGTAATCCATTCCTTTGAGATTTTCGATCAATTCCTGCGCTCGTTCGTCTACTTCTTGAATCGTGTTTCCGTAAACATGTACTCTCACTTTGACTTGTTTAGAAATTTCACCATTAGAAGTCAATTTTCGAGCATATTCCGATAATTCCAGGTATTCTTCCGCACTTTTATTTCGTTCAGTCGCTTTTCGCTCATTATCTGATCGATCATTTAATTCATCTAAGGCACGGTTGATTTGATCAATTACTTTTTGCTTTTCATCTGTGCTAACATCTAGTGTCGCCACTGTATGAGGATTATTCATCAAGTTGGCTAACCAAAAAAGAGTAGGATTTTTGGTATAGTGATAAACTGTGACACAACGTGAATAACCATTGCCATACGTCACATACTCTTCATCGAAATTTAATCCACCTTGTGGCATCACTTGTTTTAAAAAATCTAAATCATACCCTTTGGATTTTAAAATTTCTATTTCACGATTTCCTAGTTGCTTTAATGGATCAAGTACTTTTTGATCATTTTGTGGTGCAAAAACTGATTTGATTGTCTCTAGCATCAACGTTCACCTCGTTTGGATGGATTCATTCTTGAATTCACAGTGTTTCCTTTTCCTAATTTGCCTAGAATAAATACGTTTGAATATTTTTTATCCAATTCTTCTTTTGAATCGACTACTCTCCCACTAAATTTACAGTCTATTACATCTAACCATTGAAAATGATTATTCATCTACTTGCTTCCTCCATTCTTATTCATCACCTACCTAAAGAGGATGGGCAATGAACGCCTAGTTCAATTAAAAAAGAAGCCTATTTAAAATAGACTTCTAACTTTTTTTACTAATTATTATTTATTTTGCGACATACAAATGAATCATATTTTTTGCTAAATTTAATAACTCTTTATTTCGATTGTCTTCATATTTTTTAGATAAAGCTAAATTTGAAAAGTACACTGATTCAATAGGCAGAGTTTTACTAAATATTATGTCATCTTCTTCTAAACGATTCTCTCTAAAAACTAAAAAATCCATTGTTTCATGTATTTCTTCCTCTACAACGTATTTTTCATGGTTTAAAAAGGTAAAATACAGGGTAACAAACATTCCTTCCTGATTCTTTATTTGAACGTAATCAGAAGAAAAAGATGCAGGTACGAATTGAACTTCTGGACAATTTTCTTGAATTACCTGATGAAGCTCACTATTTTTTTGAATCATCCTTCCAAATAGAGGAATCGCAGGACTACATTGTCCAAAAATCCATGGAAGATTGTTTAAAGTTGCTTCCTTGTATAACCACCCTTCGTTTTTTAAGTAAGTGATAAGCATCTCTTTTGCTAATTTTTTGTTGATAAGAAGACCAGTTTGTTTTTTTAATATATAAATAATACGATCAAACTGTTCTTCTAATGTTAAAAGAATACGATTTGCTAGTGGGCTACTTGTACTTCTTCTTCCAGACGTTTTTTTCCACTTGGAGTTAGAAAATGGACATTCCAAATAGTCTTCTTCTGAATACTTAGCTAAATATGGAATTGTACCTTTATGATGCTTGCCATATGGTTTTCTTCCAGATTCCCGTGTTTCTTTATATAATCCAATAATTTGAATTGGATTATCGCACTCCGGACAAACGGCATAATAGGAATCCCTTCCTTCTCTTTCTAATACGTACGGTCTTCTTTTTTTTGTTTGTTTTTCATAGTTAGCAGGCGTTATCCTATACACTTTACTAAATCCTACTTTAGTTTTGAAAGAATCCATTCGATCTCCCTTTCCCATCAAATTTGACGAATTTGAAGCCACCAATCATCTGACAAAGGCGGAACATACCCTTCTTTTTCTGCAATTGCTAAACACTTTAAAACAGTTGATAATCCTAAAGAAAATTCATGATATTTATCTTTCATCATAAACATCAATTCCTCCACACATTCTTCACCTTGTGTATGATCCTCTACTTGCCACATTCCTTTTTCAATTTTAGGCATTGCTTTGTTATGATAGCTATTATTCATTTTATCTGACATGTTTTTCTCCATTTTATCACATCCATATAATTGTTGTTATTTTTATATTCAGTCAACTACTACTCATCATTCATATTGTTCATTCGATAAAGAATCTTGATCAATTCTTTTTTGTAGAGTGGTTTTAACCCTAAAATGCCACTAGATCGCATTAACTGACGATTTCTGGTTTGTAAATCCTTGATTGTCTTACCTTCAATAACGAAAAAGAAGCTTAGGTCAGGGCGTTCTTGTTCGGCGCGTTTCAATTCTTGAATTTCTTCTACTAATTTCTTTTCATATTTTCTTAACCGCTGTAGATTTCTTCCTAATGATTGTTCCATACGATTTTTGTCTAATAACTGCCTCTTTGATACGATTTGTTCCGTTAAATCCGTTTCCGTGGTCAAACTAACTAATTTAATCGTTGGCACATACGTACGCATGACAGTGGTTAACTGATTCATTCGTTCCAGTTTCTCTTGTTCATTTAATCCTTCCACATCAGTGGAAACCACACGATAATAACGCTGAAAACGATCTTCTTTAGTAATTAAGACGCCCTCTTCTGTACAAGATTTATAAGGAAATAAGTCCAAGATAGATCGTTCCTCTGGCTTTCCAAACTGCAAGATGGATTTCTTATCAACTAAATTTTGTCCTTTGACTCGCATTTATTCGTCCTCCTTATGCGTACCATGATAATTTCTGTTAGGATCTAAGGCATGGTAATGATTTTTATCCGTAAAAAAAATGGATTCTATAATCGCAAAAATCTGTCTTTGACCTGGATTGTTATAGGGACGCCAAACAATCACTAAGCCTATTGCAAGCCATAATCCATAATTCAAAAGGGCAAAAAAGAGTGGTAAATGGACAAGATTATTGACCATTTTTGCCCAAAAAAAGCAACTACCAAGTGTTAATAAATCGATAAAGAAAAATGCGAAAAACTTCCATTCTCCACTAAATCTTGGAGGATTTTTCATATTAATATATTTATCCATAAATTTTTCTCCTTTTCATACATAGAAAAAAGGCCTAACTCGTATGCCTTTTATGGTTTGATATCCTTCAATAGTTGTTCTTTCAATTCATTGTGTCTATTTTTTGTTTCTCTTGTTACATTTATTTTTGTTGGTGCAGTAAATGCCACGTTTGCTGGTTTGTAACCCGTATGAACTTTTTGAATAGGTTGTGGTGCAGCTTCTCCTGAAACGATATTTTGAACGGACGGATTTCCTGCCTCAGTGCTATCAGATAAATTATAAGAAACAGTTGTTAGATTCCCGTTTTCAGGTAATCGACTTGGTTTCATTTGAACATTACCTGCAGTTGATTGGTGAACAAAACTTCGATCATTCTCATTAAATTGATTCAAACGACTATCTTTCGTTGGTAAATTTTGTGTCTTAGGCAAATCAAATTTCGTTGATTTGCCAGATCCAACTTCGATTCCGTTATCATTTGGTAAATCGATCGAATCCTCATCCGTTTGTAATTCTTGATTTCGTTTTGGTAAATCTGAAATTCGTTTTTCGTTTTCAGGCTTAACAGATTTATAGCGATATTGCTCTGGATCTGTTTTAGGTAACAAGCCATCTTTCCCTTCTTCTGAATGTTTTTCTTCTAGTGAATTTCCATTAGAATGCAACGCTTCTTGGTGATCTTTGGCTGAAGGAATCGCTACACCTTCTTTATTTTCTTTTTCGGTTGTTGTATTAGCTTTTACTGCTGCATTGACTTGTCCTTCACCATACGCATCTTTCAATCCTTCTTTGATTTCTGAAGCTTTTTCTTTTTGTTTCTCTAGTGCTTCGGATGGATTTTTCACAGTTTCAGCCAATTCTTTGGCTCTCGTGCCATCTAATTTCTCTTCTAAGGTGTCTTTTGCTTTTTCTGTAAGATCTTCTGCCGTCCCCTTTAATCCACGTTCATTGACGTAACCAAGACCTTCTGCGGCTTTAGAAACACCATTTTTCGCTTTCCCAAACATTTCGGAAACTGTCTTCTTGCTGTTTGGCACAGTTGTAGCTTTATCGTCTGATTGTCCTTCTCCATTATCAGGAATCATCTCTTTTCGTTTGCCAAATCCATTTTTATGAATATCATTTAATTTGCTTAAACCATTCTTACTAGTACTTGCAAAGTTTTTTGCTCCACTACCTACATTTTTCGCAATGTTCCCAAAAGCAAACGCGCTAAGAAGAGAATTTTTGCCATTTTTCAGACTGGTATCAACGCCAAAAATTTTCGTAACAGATTGGGACCCTTTAAATAGCGCAATAGTTAGTACAATTAAAGCGACAACATATAAGAATCCATTGATTTTTCCTGCTGCATGTAAATCACCGATACCCGAAAGCATTAATGTATAGATTCGTAATTCTAAAATCGTAAACGCCAATAATAAGAAAGATTGAGAAATATCTTCTATCGCACTTTTCATTCGTTGCCCTGTCTCAAAGTCCGTTGACGCAGCAACCACTAAATAGAATTTTTTAAATACTAATTCAATAATACAAGTAACGATCGTAAAAAGGATAAATAAATAGGCCATCGTCAAAGAAGATTCACCAGCTAAAATAATTCCTGGTTTACTAATATATCGACGATAACCTGAAGTATAGGCAAACTTTGCTAACCCTTCATCACTAATTTTAACAGGAATTTCTTTTCCATTATCATCCAGTTCCAATCGGTATTGTAACGCGTTTAATCGATCCTTTTGTAAGTTTGATAACCCACTTTTATCATTATCCGCCATTGCAGCGGCTTGATCAGGAGTAATAACCCCATTGATATTCGCAGATTTAAAATTTTTAGCAGTCAAGGCATTTCTTTTGTCTGTTGGTAGAGATTCTACTTTATTTGGATCAGTTGCTAGTAATGTACTGACATCGATCACATTATTTTGAATAATTTGAAAAGCGGGGGAGCCGGTTTTATCTGCTTTATTTGCTGCAGTTACGTCTCCGTAAAAACTTTTACTGATATTTAACCCTTCATCGATTAAAGAACTACCCCCAAAAATCAAAATCATAGCCATAACTAAATTAACCAGGATATTTTTAGGTTTTGGTGGGTGTTTACTCATGAAAAATTTTAAGCCTAAATAGATTAATGTGACGACACAAAAAAGACCCAAAACCTTACTAATCAAACTTTGAAACAATTCATTCACACCAGCGGTGTTCAATAACCCTTTTAAATCAAAGCTTTGATAAATTGTTTTCTCTAGTAAAGTATTGAGTTTATACAATCCTTTGATCAAACCCCATAAAAAAGTATTACAGATCCAACCAAAGACATCTTGATATTGTAGATAATTTCCATAATCTTGTAATATTTTCGCAACCCCTTTGGCATCACCTTCTCCAAATAACTCTGACCACCAATTTCCTATATCTGAAAAAATACCTCCGATGATCATTCTTTCACCACCTTTTCTGCTTCCCACAACAAGCGTTTCCCAATCATTTCTGAAATCTCTTGATTCTTGACCAACTTTTCAACATATTCTTGAAAACGATCCGTCTCTTGTTCTTCATAAAATTGAATTAACAATTTTTTGGACGTCTCATTCTCAAGAGACTGAACGATTTTATAAAACATATTTTCTTCGTTTTTTTCTTCCAATTGTTCATGCAGTCCATGATAGAGATCTCTAGCATATTCATCTGATAAGAAATAATCATAATCAATCTGCAATTCATTCAAATCTAGATCTGCATGAGTACAATAAATATCGATATCATGAATGGTTCGCCCTAAGGTATCGAAATCTTCAAGATACTGATAAGCATAAGGACTATTTGTTTTTTCAGAATTAAAAATAGGATAGGGTCTTATTTTGTTCCCTTTCAAATCTTTTCTCTTTAATGGGGCGAGTACAATCGTTTCCCCTTCTAAGAAGGTTGAAATACGTTCAGGTGTTAAAATACGATCAGAATCAACATTGCGATTGATATGAGTATTCATACCTAACGCATTGATCGTACTATTTTCCTGTTCAACAGTTTTATTTCCAACCTTCTTAGAAAATTCTTCAATGGTATTATCGTCTGTCGACATAATATAGAGATGTGTCTGACAGTTTTCCTTGATAATCGCTGCATTTTGTTCCCCATATTTTGCAGTTAACTGTTGATAAGATTGAATAAACAGATCCCACAACATGTTTCGCCCAGCTGTAACCGTCATGATTCCTTCCATGTTGTCCATTGCAGGCATATTTCCGAATTCATCTAAAATGAAATGAATTCTACGGTGACATTTATCCCCTTTGGTCTTAACACATTGTGTAGATAATTCTTTATACAACTGACTAAGAAAAATACTCACAATGATATGGTTCGATGGATCATAATCAGGCGTTAACATAAAAATAGCCATTGGTTTATCGGTATAATGCATCCGAATAGCTTCTACTAGTAAGTTACTTTTCCTTTCATCCAGTGTGAGAACCGCTTCTTTTTCCCATTCTGGCAAATGCGTTTCTCCCCGTTTTTTTCGATAGACGATTTTGCCCGTTTCATCTTTCAATACTTTTTGAGAGAACTCATACCAGGCCACATATTCTTTTCCTTGGTGATCATATTTTAAACAAACATGATCCCCTTGCTCTAAATGACAATCAAAATTGATTTCACAAAATCCTTTATAACCTACCTTGACACGTTCTTCATGGAATTTCGTCCCCTTATGATAAAATTCTATGCTAATTCGTTGATTTAATAGACTTTCATGCAATTTGAGATCCAAATATTTTGGAAAGCCGACTGACTTATAGTCGATAGTTGATTGTGAAGTCATTTTCGCAATTTTTGTTAGGGTAAATGGATTCAATCCTGTGATAGCTGTCGATAAAATATTCCCCTTCGCTTTATCAGAGCCAATTTTCGTCGCTCCATATTGTTTTTTTGCTAAATTTCCAGGTGGCAACTGGTTCATAAATTCATCTAAGGCATTTAACTGTTTGAATTCATTGTCTGGATCTGGATAATAATTAAAACCGCCAATCTCAGAAAGAAGCTCAACGAGATTATTGGGGGTTAATTTGGAATAATCCCCTGTCTGATCTGCTTGTTCTAACAACGCAAAAATAAGCGCATTGACAGCTTTCTGCGCGTTTTCATTAAAGTATTTGTTGTCTGAAGCATTGGCGTCATAGTAAATCGTATTGGTAAATGTATTGGCTAGCTGCGTTGCGGTATCTACGTCACCTCGTTGCCAATATTTCACAATTAGAGCCAACGGATTATCACTCATTGACTGTAACGGTTCTGTCAGATTATAAGCATAAACATCATAGCCTCTTGCTTCCAATTCATCTTTGCTGGCTACATACAACTCATTTTTAGGATCATTGACAACCATTGAACTTTGTCTTTCTGCACGAGACAAATTATCAATAGTCGCTAAAACTTCAATCTGTCCTTTACCTGATCGAGAAGTACCAACAATACAAGTGTTAACAGTATCTGTTTGGATATACCAGTACTTTTTATAGTGAGTGATAGGAATACCACCATATCCAGGAAAAGAACCTTTCGTATTTGGTATCTGAGGATAGATCTGTTGGATTTCTTTTAGTGTCATTAACCGATTATCCCCTTTTTGTCCATCTGCTAACGGGCGAAACCACATATCCATTTTCAATCCCATAAGTACAGCTGGAACAACACAAATGGTGGAAACAACTAATCGTGTTCCTAAACTTGTTGTTGGGGTCAAAGGATTCCAAAAACCAGCTGAATCAAAATGAAAGAGCTGCGGCATTTCCTGTAACTGAAAAAGATTCGTGCCTTGTAGGCTTCCTTGAATGGTTTCAAATCGACTGAAAGCTTCAGGTATTCTTGTCACTAAATAATCTAAAGGAAGATAGATTAAACCACTATACATTAGTTTTTGTTTGACTCGCTTATCATGCTTACCTGGTAATCTTTCACCTGCTGGTGCATAGCGATAAAAATGTGAGAAATATTTCTTTTTTCCTAAATGAAAATGTTTGTCTTTTCGTTTCGTTGTTTCTCGAACGCGCATTATTTCACCTCATTTGGTTTTGAACTTTCGGAGGAATTTGATTGTGCCGTTGAATCGCTTGATCCTTCTTTCTTTTTACTAGAATCACGCTCTTTACTGCTTTCCTCACTTGAATCGATTATTGACTGATTGGTACGATTCAATAATTCTTCCAATTGTTGTTCATACTTTTTTCTTGCTTGTTCCTGAGCTTCTTCCTTTATTGACGCCGTTGTGGCTACAGAATCAGCCTGTGAAGATTGAGTGATATGATTAAAAGCAAATACGGTTCCTCCACCTAGAAGCAAGCTTAAACTTGCAATACATCCCACCATCCATCCGTTAAAGGAACGCTGTGGTGAAGAAGTTGAATTTGTTTGGTTGTTCACTGGCGTTTGAACAGTAGCTACTAAAGGCGTAGGTTGAGGTTGTGATAGATAATTTAACTGTGCTTGTCGCAATGTATCCATTTGTTCTTGACGTTCCTTACGAGCAGCTGCTTCTTTTTCCTTTTCTTGCTCTAACCGTTGTTTTTCTATTGCCATTTTTTGTTCAGCAAGATCCTGTTCACGTTTCTTTAATTCGAATTGTTTACGCTCTTTTTCTTTTTGCCGTTGTTTTTCTTCTTGTTCTTTCAATTTTTGTTGGTAAATTTCATACTCTTTTTTCCATTTTGGAATTTGTGTTTGTAATTCTTGCTGGATCTGTTCATGTTTTTCCGTAAGAACTTCTGTCGTTGTTTGATAGAGTTGATTCAATTGCTCATTTAATTCTTTGCTAATCTTTAACTTATCTGTACGCAAGCCTCGGTAAAATTCTTCTTTTCGTTCTCTTGTACGTTCTTTTAATAAGTTTTCTTTTTCTTTCGATAACGCTTCTTGATTCGTCTGAGTAAAGTGATTAATCTTTTCGACACACAAGGCATACGCATGATCGCGTTTCTTTTCGTAGCGGTCTTTAATTTTTTGTACTTCTTCTTCAATCACTCGCTCTTCTTCTCTAGTTAATTCCTCTTTGGCTTTCTCCCAATTCGACGACTGTTCCGTCGCATACTCATTAATTTCTTGATCTGTTTCCTGTTGGCGTTCTTCAAAGGTGGCTAATAAATCTTCTTGTGCAAGCTCATGCCAATTTATTGATTGGACAGACTCTAACTGTTCTAAAAGCGTGCCTTTTCCCTGTGAGATCAATTCTTCTTTACTCTCTAGAAAAGCTTGATAGGTTTGAGGTAATTGATACTTCGAATAAAGCTCATTTAAAAACAATTTATTTTTTTCTTTCATCCACTCATGTTCTGGTGGATATTGATCCAAAATATAATCAAACACTGTTGCCTTTTGTATCTCTATTTCATTTTTCTCTACTTCTTCACTAATAAGTGGCTCGATATACTCCTGAGAATCCCCTTCAGTCCATGTTGGCTCTTCAATAGCTTCAACTGGATCAATTTCTACTTTGGCCGTCTCTTCATCCTGCATTGTTTCTTCAAAAGGATCGCCATCCAATTGATTCCTCACTTCGTTCTCTTCCTCAAATATCAATTTCTGAGTCGGAATGTCAACCTCTTCGCTATCATTTACTAGCCCTTTTTCTTTTGGTTCATCTTTTGGAAAGATTGGCCGTTCCCATGGTGCTTCTTCATTTCCCTCGCTTTTACTTACTTGACTATCTTTCAGTTGGTCTCTCTCTAACTCTTCTTCTAAAACTTGTAAAAGTTTTTCGTTTCGATAAGACTCTTCTACACTCATGGTTTCATCCGTTTCTTTAAACACATCAAGACGGATTAAATCCATCAATGTAGGATAGAAACCTTCTGAGATTTGATAATCCATTGGGCCAAAAATGTATTCTGTACCAGCTTTCTCTATTTTTCCTTCTGTATCATGTAACGTGAGGCTCAAATTAACAGAAGACTGATTTTCTTGTTCCAGTACTTTTCCTAACACATGTAACTGTTCTTCTGTTTCAATGACAGAATATTTAATAGTTTTCGGTAAAAAAGAAGGACGCTTTCCTAGTTCCTTCATTGCTTTTTTCATTAACTCTTTCTCTCTTTTTGTATTCCCCACAATCGTAAAATACATTCATATTCGCACCTTTCATAAAAAAGGAGTAAAAAGTATGTAAGTACTTTTTACTCCTTCATTTTATTTTTTATAATCCTTGTGGCGTTTGTCCAAACATTGAGAACATTGAAAATACAATAGAACCAGCTGCTAAAATAACTCCTACCCCCAACAATACATAACCGACATGGGTTTTCCCGTTTTCAGCTCCTTTTCGGCCAAAGAAGAAGAAAATCCCCCCAAGAACAATAGAGGCAACAGCCGCAACAGCGGCAAAAATCATTAGATTGTTTTTTAAACTAGTGGCTGCACTTTGTAAGGCTCGAAAAATATCAACCGCCGCTACTACTTTCGGTTGAGTTAAAAATTTCATTGTGATTGATTCAAACATAAGATTGTTCGCTCCTTTTAATGTTTAATAATTTCATCGAATACAAGTTTTTCACGTTCACGTTGATAGATATATCCTTCTAAGTCCTTGTCTTTTCCCCGCAACAGATCAAATTGTGCTTTTTCAAGAACTTCTTGTTTCCATTGTGTATCAGAAATACCACGACGTTCTAAAATTTTAGATGCGGCCTTTTCAAATGGCGTTTTGGCTTTTGCCATGATGATTCCTCCTTGAACAAAAAAAGATCGATGATAATTCATCGATCCTTACTTTTTATTTGAATAGATTGATAAAAAATAATCCTACTATGAATTTCACCACTGAAACAACTAGAGAGAGTAGTAAACGCCAAAAAATGAAACATAGTGCCAAAATAACTAAAAACAAAAAAATATTTAAGTGAATCGTTCCTACATGTCTCATGAAAAGTTCTCCTACAAAAAGAACTAATAATAAAGGAATAATTTTATTCATAGTACCAATCTACCCCATTCATTTTTTGAGTTTAATATATCAAAAAACAAACATGATTTCGTCCTTATTTTTTCTCCTTCCTAATAATTTTTTGCTCTTTCCATTATGAAACGAAGAATCCGCTTCAAATTGATTTACTATATCCTTGCTCCACTAAAAACAGGGATCTCTAATCTGTATGTTTCCTTTCTTCTCTTCGAATCTTATCATTTGTTATTTTTCCTCCTTAATAACACAATTATTTTTTTTCTTTTTTCTTTTCTCGTTAACATGTTTTTACGGAATTTTACCTGTTTATTTAGCGATAAAATAAACACATGAACGATATATATATGAAAGATAAATTTGTCACTCATTTTATCCAGTTTCATTTTGCTTTTTCAACCAAAGTACGAAGAAAAGTATTTAAAAACGAAGAAGTGAAAAATCGTACAGCCGAATTGATCCGACAAACCTGTAAAAAACATGGTTTCCAGATCCGTTACCTTGAAATTTATCCAGAGCATATTCGTATCACCGTCGTTGTCTCTCCCAACCAAAGCCCACGCTTTATTATGGCAAAGTTAAAAAAAGAGACACAAATTTTACGAAAGGAGTTCAAACAATTTGCTAACATACGGAATTTCTGGACACAAGCATTTCTTGTATCAACAAAACAATCCTTTCCACATAAAGAAGCAGCAGAATTCATTTCCAACCTACCGAAACGCTTCGGTAATGTTGTAGATAAACCCGAAACACACCTAAAGGAGTATGTCAATGAAAAAGTTAAGTAAAATTTGTTTATTTTCATCATTATTAACCGGTTTTTTTATGAGTAGTGTCGCTTTGTCTACTCACGTAGACGCCGATTCCACAGTAGTCATGTATCGATTATATAATCCCAATAACCATGAACACTTTTATACTTCCAGTACCAAAGAACGAGATCACTTAGTTAAAATTCATTGGGGAAACTACGAAGGCCCTGCATGGAAAGCCCCAACTAATACAGGAAAATTAGTCTATCGTCTTTATAATAAAGGCTTGCGAGATCACCACTACACTGCAAGCTGGAACGAAGTCAAATGGTTAACCAAAAACTATGGCTGGACGTATGAAGGGCCTGCGTGGCGTTCTGCCAATAAAAACAATCATCCTGTCTATCGCCTTTTCCTAAAAGGTGTCACTAGCGGTTCTCACCACTACACTAGTAGTTGGAAAGAAGTACAATGGCTCACCAAAAACTACGGCTGGAAATACGAAGGTGTTGGGTGGTACGGAGCAGATGACGCTTCTACTCCTAAGGTAAACAAATCCGCTTTACAAGCGTTATACACCAGTGTCAGTCGCACGAAAAACAATAACTATACCAATGCTAGTTGGAAAAATTTCCAAAATGCACTTACAAATGCAAAACATGTGTTAGATAATTCAAAAGCTAATCAAAAACAAGTAGACACAGCAAAAAATCAGTTAGATTCAGCGTACAAAAACCTAAGGAAAAATCCAGCTCCAACAGTAAATAAAAACGCCTTGCAATCCCTTTACAATCAAGTCAAAGGAATCGCAAAAGGCGATTACACGGACGCTACTTGGACACCTTTCCAAACAGCTTTGAATCATGCGAAAACTGTCCTCGACAATACAAAAGCGACACAAAGCCAAGTCAATGACGCGAAAAATAAATTAGAAACAGCGTATAAAGGATTAACTCATAAACCTAAACCAGTGAATTATACCGTTACAGTGAACCACGTAGACGCACAAACGGGGCAAACGATCGCGACAGAGCAAGCAACGGTCAAAGCAGGTACTACTTATACTGCCCAAGCAAAAGCGTTTAAATACGACGATAATGATACTACCAATAATTTCAGTTACGAAATAACTGGAGCAACTACTCAAAGTAAAAAAATAGATACCAATACAACTATTACTTTTTCATACGATGAAGTTCATCAAGTCTTTATTCGCTGTACAGATAATTACACAAGTGATTATCTGATTAATAATCAACATAATCGAAATGTAGAAAATGTTCGGCATGGACAAAGTATCACAATCCAAGCTCCAGTATTTAATGGATATATTTTAGATCCAAGAGATACGCCAAACGCTACAGTCACATTAGATAATGTCACTTCAAATCAAGACGTTGGCTTTGGATATACACATCAATACACTGTCACTGTGAATCACGTAGACATAGATACGAACGCTGTGCTTTCAACAGAAGCCAAAAATGTTTACGAAGGTGAAAACTTCTCTACACCTTGGAAAAACATGTCCGACCAAAATTATTTTTTGTGTAGTAACGATGATCCAACTGTTTCTGATAATACAACTGACGGTTCTCGTTCTATTAGTGATATCCAGCAAAACAAAACCATTACGTTCAAATATAAACACATCACTTTGGAAGAACTAAACAATCAAGTGCGACAAAAAGAATTGGAATGGTTAAACAATTATCGCCAACAAAACGGCGTTGGACAAATGCAATTCAACGATATCGTCCAAAAAGCCGCAGATATCCGCGCACAGGAGATTCAAACAAACTTTAGTCATTATCGTCCAGAGGGGGGCACTTTCCAAGACCTTCTTGACAGTTTGGGCTGTTATGGCGGAACTGGGGAAAATATTACTGCATATTATTACTACGTCGATACTTTATTGAATAATAGTTCCTCTGTTGCCATGTTAGGTTGGAAAGATAGCCCCGGACACAACGCCAATCTATTATATGAAAAACAAACTTTAGCAGGTATCAGCCATGCTTTCACTCCATATACTAATGGTATGTTAGATACAACCAGTGTTTTCATTGGCGCAGAAAATATTTTTAAATAGTTTCAATTAATCACAACTTGGAGGAACATTAGGAAGGCATTTATTTCAATGAACACGTAATATACTTTCTGCCAAACTGAACAAACTAAATAAAATACACCATAAAGTGAAACTACCCATTAATCCTGTTAACAATAATTTTTTCTCATCACTAGACGATTTCGGAGTTACTTTTTCTAAAATCTTCTTCTGCACTCTATAATATTGTTCAGGCAAAAAAAATGACAAGCTCGGAACGCTTATCGGTAACACAACTGCTAAAATTTTCATGGTCATAACCATAATTATCTCTTCCTTTCACTAACAAGATAAAAAGGTCACTATCAAGAAGAAGGTGACCTTTTTATTTGTTGTTTTATTTCCATTTCACGGCTTTATATAAAGAGAAACTTGCGCCCAAAAATAAAATCATACACACCATACAACAAGTTAACACTCTTAATGAACCTGTTCTAGCAATTCTTGGAATTGGCAAATTTGGTTTTACACCAAATACTATTTGATTCGTTTGTGTTCCGATTCCATTAATATTTGTCTTTGCTTGATTAATTAACCCTACTTCTTTCTTTTTTGGTGTAACTGCTTTGAAAATCAACTTCACTATTCTCCCATCTAAAGTATTCGTATGGAGAAACTCCTTAGAAGCAGTCCATTTCAAAAGCCGATTATTATTATCATAGTTAAGAACACCTTGTTCAGTAATGTCCTTTCCCGTATTCTCATCAATGACTTTAGCTGAACCATCTTTATAGATCAATCTTTGTTCTAGCGGATCTTCTATGCTAAAACTCTCATAATACTGATCATTACTATTTACCCCTTGTTTATGCCATGGTTGAATAATTGTAAAATCCACTTCACTCCCTGCATTTAAATAATCGTTATCCTTCTCATTCGCTCCTCGTCCATTGATATCCACACCATTCTGTGTTCCTTGCTTTACTGGAGTTAAAGGAAAATAATTTTCAACAGTATTCGTTTTTTGTGTTCCTCTTCCAGTATCATTGTTAAAGGTGACTGTGGCTGTATTCGGCGCGATTCCACTCGCTTCATTTTTCGCTTTCATATGCAACTCTAGTACGTATTCTTTCCCATAATTCGCGGCATTATTGATAAAACTACTAGAAGCCGCATACACAACTTTATTACCTGATACAGACAACTCAGGAGAATCTACTTTTTTCCAAGTCCCGTTATTTTCTATACACCATAAAGCCCCATCCCATTTCTTTTTGCTGTCTTTTTGCATTATAAAATTCTTGTCATCAAACGTATCTGTAATCGTAAATGATTGATACTTGTTCATGGAATTAACTGTTAACGCATCAAATTTTTGGTGAATATGATAATACACGTCTGAGCCTTGAGGAATGATCTTTTTATCTACGTTGTTTTCTTTTGCTTCCGTTTCTGCCTGATTAAAGACTTCTTTTTTAGGTGTTTGAGGTTGTGGCGTCCACAACAACGCTGAATCAAAGCTGAACATCATGTTATTGGCATTCGCACCGATCATGAATGTCGGTGATTCACCTTGTACAGAAAAAGTCACCCCACTTCGGTGATAAGTGTCTGAACCCACCACGTCCGTAAAATGCCCATTGGAACTGTAACTCTTTTCCGCTCTTCCTCCGACTACCTTTGAACACAACTTGTTCGCTGATTGGGCAGGCGCATTGTATTCGCCACACGCCGTATCTTTCGTCACATAATAAGGGTGCTGCGCCATTTTCTCATAGCCGACAAATTCTTTCATGTCGATATTCCGTTCGCCCACCGACTGGTTATTATCATCGAACCAAGACACGCGCTGTTGGTATTGTCCATTTAAACTGTAGACGGAAAGAAAAGTATCCGCTAAATTGATTCGTTTATTCTTCAACTTAGATTGTATTTCTGTCTGTGGCAAAGCAAGTTTCACTTTCGTCTTTGTGCCTGCATAATTGAACCCCAATTGGACATTCATTGCATGAATGGACTGCATATAAAAACCGCGGTATACGTTTTTTTCCAATAATAAATAGTTATAATACTTCGTTCCATTTACCGTTTGATAAATCGACGGCTCATTGATTCCTGCTTGAGGAACAAATTGAGAGAAGGTCACGTCACAATCGATTTCTTTTCCTAAGTACGTGCCCACTTTCTCATAATGTGCCACAATCTTCGAGGTATTTTTCAGGTCTTTTACTTTTGACCAGCAGATTGCTTTTTGGTGCTTCTTTTGATAAGCATCATACACTTTGTAGCCATTGATTCCTGTGATTTGAATACTTTTTAGTGAATCACTATCGTGGTACAACGCTAAATTATTATTTTCTTTGATTGCGTACGGATCAACTGTTTCCAGCGCACTGACTCCTCTTCCTAAGAAAAAGAATCCGAAAAAAAAGAACGCTAAAATGAGCGTTCTTTGCTTACAAAATCTCTTATTTTCTTTCATCATTATTTTTCCCTTTCTATCTAGCTTATTCTTCCAATCATTCCGCCATCGCTAACTATTACACCTGTTTCTAAAATCGTTTGTTCATTGCTGAAAAAAATCCTGGCATTTAATGATAATCGCAACAAAATAGCTTCATCCGGTTTTACTTTCTTCAAATTATCTGTACCAAAAACTTGAAATACACCATAAGAAACCCAACGGCATAACTCTTCAGTGACGTCTTCTCCTTTCATTCGAACTTTTTTCTCTAGCAGTAACCGCTGAATTAACTGATAAACATCTTTATAACGTTCTCTTTCTATCATCAGTTGAGCAAATCGTTTATTTTCTGTTAACTGACTAAGGAAAATGAAATAATAAACGGTTAAAGTTGCTTCCAAAATAATCGTAAGAAACCCTAAAGGGACCATTACTTGCCTTGATAATTTTTCCCATTGAAAAATAAATTGATCATAAAAATAACTCACCAATACAGCAGTCAAAACATACCACAAAAAAAGATAATTGAAATCCTTCTCAGATAAATAAATCGAAATTTTTTTATCTGGTAGTTTAATCAGGGAAGTTTGTTGGATAACTACTTTTTTTCCTTTCATCCGCCAATATAGTAAAATAGCTAAAAGCAAATAGCTAAGCAAACTCAACAGACAATTTAGACGATCTGAATACACAAGTACTACACCCACAGCTTTTAATAGCGAAGTAAATATTAAAGGGAAAATCAACCACGTATCACTCTTACCACTCATATAAATCCCACCAAGCAAATCCATGGAGGACCATACTAAAATCATAGAAATATATAGCCCGGACTGCATTAAAAATAGATGACCATATTTATTTTTGAGTAATAAATCATACACTTTAATTCCTAAGGAAATCATAAAAATATTCACTCCTAATCGAATGATCAATTCACCATGCACATTCACATTTCTTTCCTCCATTTTACCATAATTATTTGTGCTTTTTTTGTTCTCTTCGAGCAAACCACAAAAACAGCCCCATTCCTAAGAAAAAGACACTTATCCAATAATATGGACACAAACTCATTTTTTTAATCACTGCTAAAGGCATGGTTCCTGGCATCACACCCAACCACTTTTTTAAGAATCCCTGTGTATTCGACACAATCGACAATTGCGAAAGGGTTAAACCGCTAAAAATACTCACCGTAGAAATGAAAGACGTCTGGAATAAAAAAACTTGCAACACTTTTTGAACAATTTTACTCATTCCACCATTCCTTAAAAGACTGAATGATTTTGGACCAAAAACTTTGTTTGATACCAGTCGAAACGACTTTTCTCTTCTCTATTTTAGGCATAGACGTTTGCGATTTTGGATAGATCCAACTATCTTTCATTAGCTCTCCTTCTTCGTTCGAAACCGGCAAAATTAAAAGAGTGGCTTCGCTATTTGAAACATTCTCCGGACTCGATTCATTGACAATATAATAGGCTTGTTTTTGATTAACAGATACCTCTACCGAAAATTCCAGAATCCCATCTTGTTGCGCTACTGTACTGGTTTTCCCTTCTGTTACTTTTTTTAACTGATCAAGCGCTAATTTTTTCACACGTTCTTTTAACAATGTTGTCACTTTATCTAAAGGTTTGTTCTTCCATTTTTCTTCTTGAATCATTTTCTGAAGAAACTCTGTTACATCATATATGACAAACTTCGCACCATTGACCCCTTCTTGTTTTTCAAACTTTTTTCCTTGGTTATCTAATTGTTCAGAAGAAATAATCTTTTGAACGTGAATGGTCTGTTTGACTACTTGATCGTCTTCTGCAGGTTTCGGTGCTTCTAAAGAATCAACTGTTGAAAAATCGACGGTTTCATCGCTATTTTGAATCATACTACTATCTGATGTTTGAATCGTTTGTTCTGTGCTATCCGTGCTTTCTTGACTGTCTGCAAACATCAGCTGTGTGTAAGTGAAAGAAAAAAGAGTCGCTACACAAACAAATAGCCATCTTCTATTTCTCATGTTAGTTCCCCTCCTTTATTTTTTTCTTTTATAAATAACTAGCAAACCAATGATCATGACTGAAAGAAAAATAATACTTCCTAAAAGCCATTTCCAAGACAATTTTTGTTTCTTGTATTCTTCATCTTTTATTTCTGATTTTGTAAAGGCTACTCGTTTTCCATACACCAAAAAACGGTGTGTATTGATTCCTTTTGGTGTACAAGTCATTAATGTTACGCGATCTTCTTTAGGATTCGGTGCTAAATACTTAGTAAAGTTCCGTTGTAATTCTTCTTTTGGGATTTCCTTGATTTGATCGATTTGATAGGCATGTTGCTCCTCATTTACTTTTAGATAGAATCTTTGATCTTTTTTCACAGAAGGCAAATCATCGAAAAGGCTATTTTTGTATAAGCCACTGTGACCAGCTAATAAAGGATTTTTGCCTTTGCCACCAATAATATTACCTGTTCCTTCCGTGATTCCTATGCCGTTTTCTAATACTTTCTCGGACGTCCCCTCATAAATGGGTAACTCTAAAGAAAGAACAGGAAATGTTAGAATCCCTACGGGATTCCCTAATTCCTGCTTAGCTACATCTATTGTCGCTTCATCGCCTTCTGATTCCCATTCCATGATTTCCTGCTTTTGGCGGTATCGCGCTACATTCGCTTCTACACTGGGCAATAAATAGACGCTCATCGCCATGATCACCCACAGTACACTACATAGAAGGAAAAGGCCTCTCATTCCGGCCTTTTCCTTCGGTTCTCTCACGATCATAATCTATTAAGCTTTCTTTTTCAGATAAACAGTGGCACTCATCGCGCCCAGACCTAATAATAAACAAGTAAACAACACAGATAATTGAAATCCTCGGCTTCCAGTCATCGGTATAGTTGCTTTTTGATTATTTTTGATTGTCAGTCGATTCGCTTCTTGATAAGAATCTTTGTCTACCTTGAAAGAAATCTCCTTCATTAATTTTTGATAATTATTTGGCGCTTTTACTTCTTTTAATGAGTAGGTACCTTCACATAATCCAGTTAGTTCAAAATGTCCATCTTTATCTGATTTCAAGCGAATCGCATTAGCCACATTGTCCACCCAACTCGCTTCTTTGACGCCATCTTTATCTGTATCAGTAAGACCACCGTAATACTTACCTGCTGCATTCTTAGCCACAAACTCTGCGCCCTCAAGCGGTGTTGCTTTGATTCCTGTGCCAAATAATCCACTATCGACTTTTAAAAATTTCGCACCATAAGTCACAACAATCGCTTTTGTTTTTTCATGGTGTTCTTCTTGCATAAAAGGATTATTGTTATAAACAAAATCCACATTATTTGATAAAGGAGTCGCAATTTTTGCTGCATCGTTGACAAACATGTCGTATGTTATAGAAAGATCTTGCCCATGAAGAGCAGCTAACGCATTGCTCACTTTTCCATTATTCACAATAAAATCAAGAACAAAACCATCCTTAGAAGAAATCAAACGATAATCTATGCTTTCTTTTAGAACAATGGATTTGTCTTTATTCGTCACTTTAATATGGGCTTTTTCCGCAACATACGAAAGTCCTTGTCCTGCCCTATCGCCCCATTTAAACACACTATAAGGTGAAGTAGCACTTTTCACTCCATTCACAACGATTCCGTCTGTCCCACCTGCAATATCTGTTGGAATATGAACTGTTCCTTGATAATTCACTGCGTCACCAATTTGGAAAGAATGTTCGTGCCCTGAACCATTCGTCACTCTTTTATCGATAGTGGGTGCTTTATAATTCACGTAAGAAGCCGTCAGATTGCTTTTCACTCCTGCATTCGTAATTTCAAAGGTTAACTTGTTATGTGCATCATTGCGCGCGTCAGCTCCTAACAGATACTGATCAGTCGTAGGCTCTTGCCCTGAACCCATCACCGACGTAGAAGGAATTTCGACAAAATAATATTTTCCGACCGTTAAATCGGTTACCATTAAATTCCCTTGCTCATCCGAAACAAGATCACCTAATTTTGTTCCTTTGCCAGGTTCACCTTTATACAATTCGAATTTAGCATCTTTTAAAGGAGATTGTTTACTTTGTGCTGTCCCATCCTCACTAAATTTTGTTAACTCAAAACGTAATTTTTGAACCACATTTTTAGGATACAAATGAATATTTTGTAAGAACCCTTGACCAGTACGATCTGTCATAGGGGCAATTACCACCATAGGCTTCGCTTTTTGTGTAACTAAGCCGTCAGCTGATTGGCTTTCATACAGCACATAGGCATTACTTTTTTCATTGACGTAAGCAGGTTGATTCGAGAAAGTCGTCTCACCGTTCTCATTCACTGCTTGTGTCACTTTATTGGACGCCTTTTTGATATATTCACTGTTCGCACCTTTGGTTTCGACATCATGAACAATTTCGTCAATTTTCGTATTCGTCAATTCGGAATCTGTTTTCGGTAACACTAAATTCGTGATATTAGCTAGTGTAAAAGCCACTTCGCCGTACTTACCTTTATCAAAGTTCGATACACCAGTCGGATATTTGCCATGCGTATATCCATCATTTTTAATTCCATCAATAGCAATGTTTACATTTGTTCCCTGATCGTACATTAATTTATGAACCGTGATATTGACCTTTTCTGGTGACGTTTTTTGCGTGACATCTTCTGCATATGCGCGATCCCCCTGAAAGCAGCCTGCTATGATTCCTAACATTCCAACAAGCATTCCAGCTTTTTTTACATACCGATTTATTGCCATTTTTTACTCTCCTCATTTCATATTTCAACGACTCGCGTTGATTAAAACCTTGTTATTGTAGCTCTCCCTGTACCACGTATCTTTCTTTTCCTTGTGACGTATAAACACAAGTAAACAACGTTAATAAGGATTTCTCTCCTTTCTTTAGCAAAGACAAGAAAGAGTTCTCTTCAGGAATGCCATCGATTAATTTAAAGTACTCAGGTACGATAAATTTACGCGTTACCTTGTAACGATAGACGCCATCGTTACTAACTAAGTCCATCACCTCCCCTAATGACAACTTTTGAATATCAGAAAATAAAACACCTGGCATTTCCATGTTATGACCTGCTAGGACATAGTTTCCTTTGCTCATTTCAGTTGCTTCTTTTTGTATGGACAACATTTACCACACAAACATATCATTATTGACGTTTTTTTCATCGTCCTTATAACTCTTCGCATGTGCATTGATTTGATCTACGGGCATCTTTTTTTCTATATTTTGCTTAGACACCTCTCCTTCATGTTTTTGATTGCTAACATAGCCAAACACCTGCAAAAGACGATTAAAGCAACACCTAAAAAAAATAACCATTTTTCTCCTTTCAAACAAAACAAAAAACACTTTTTCACAACGAAAAAGTGTTTTGTATTATATATATTTTTATTTCATTTTGCGTATGAAACTAAAATCTATAATTATTAGTTTTTTTTATTTTCCTTTCAATTGCCTGTGCAATTTCCTCAATGCAACTTTCAGAATAATCAATATACTTGAAGTCACCTAATCCAAAAACAATATCATTAGGGTTTACTTGATCTAGTTTAACAATAAACCAAGATTTCTTTGAAGATTGTTGATAAATAACCTTCGTAAAAAAGCTCAACAGCTCATGCTTTGCAAACATAGCATTTTTAGTAGATTCACTTAAAAATACAATTGGAATATCTGCTTGTCTAATGCCCTCATCAATTCGCTCCATTAACCTATCTCCAACATCTATTTGTTCTTCATCTATCCAGAAATCCAGACCATAATCTCGCAAATCGCTAATGATTTTTCGAACCACATTTTTATCATTATGCGAATAAGAAACAAATATTTTTTTCTTCGTGATAGTCTTTACGCTATAATTATTTTCTTCTATATTTTTTTTCGAGGGAAATGAAAAAAGTGGAGCCAGAGATAATTTTATTCCTTCTATATCATGACCAGCTCTCAAAATAACGTTATTATATTGTCTATGACTCATCCCAACTGTAAGTTCTTCTATTCCAAAAGAATAATCAACCTCCATTCCAGCACGTTCTGCTACTTGTTTTATTTGTTCAAAATTAGAATTCGTTTCAACAATAATTCCTGCCTCTAAACAATAATAAATATTATTAGCAAAAACTCCACATACCCCATCAACATCGACAAGGTCATTTATTTCTTTAATCACTTCGTAGTATGAATCATATTTTTCGTAAGGAAAGCGATAAGTAATTCTTTTTTTCATATGGATTTCTCCTATTTCTAATAAATTTTCTCGTCGATTCAATTGTACTAATATTGTTTTCGAAAATCTATATTCAAAAAAATTTTCAATTGCTTTCTTTACAAAATAAAACTCTCTATTATCTTGGATAATCCCTAATTCACTTATAGAAATATGAAATCGATGTTTTCTGTAATCGTCACTTGACTTCTTTAATAAAGATTCCAGAAATAATGGATTATAAATTCGAAAAATCCCCTCTATCTCAATCCCTTCTTTCTTCTTTAACATTCATGACAATCAATTGATTCTCGTATTATCATACAATCAAACATATTCCATCCATAAACTCCCTCTTCTCTTAGATATTTATCAAAAAAAAGACCACTTGGATAAACAGCCTTTATTGATTCCTTATTTCATAGACTTTCTCTTCCTTGTTAATATTAGATTAATTCTCCTTGAACAACATATCGTTCTTTCCCTTGCGCCGTATAGATACACGTAAACAGCGTTAATTTGGGTTTCTCACCTGATTCTGGCAAAGCTAAAAAAGATCCTGCTACTGGAAACCCATCTTCTAATGTATAATATTCTGGTACAACAAATTGGTTGGTCACCCGATACTGATAAACATGATCAATTCCTGTTAACTCCATCATGTCCCCTTTTTGTACATCTAACAAATCTGAAAAAAGAACACCTGGTTCTTCCATGTTATGTCCAGCAAGAACATAATTTCCTTTGCCCATTTCCGCATCGTCATAAAAATAAGTGGCAGCCCCCAAACTTAATGTATCGGAATTCGCCCCACAATAGATCGGTAAATCACAGTGGATACTAGGTATTTGAATATGTCCAGTTACTTGTTTTGTGATTCCTTTTTTTATTGCATGTTCTTGAATAGAGATCATATCTGACAGAGCTAAATCATTCGTTACTCCTTGTGCCTGATCTCCATAGTTTTTTACATTTTTATGAATAGATACTTTTTTTGCCATTTTAAGGTTTTGTTTGAATACTTCTGCTTTATGTTTTTGTTCTACCTTCAAACCAAATTCCCCACCTATAAGGACTAGCAGACTCATTCCTAGCAAAAAAAGCACGCAGAAAAAACATCGTTTCTCATTCACCATTTCACTTTTTCCTTTCATCAAAATCTGTGTATCCACCATCAGACTTCATCTATTTCTTCTATGCCATAATCAAATATTGACATAATACTCCAGCTTCCAAACAATAAGTAATCTTCACTCGCTTGAAATGTTTCAATAAACCCAAAAAACAACGTTTTTCTTTTAAAGAAAATCCAGTAGTATATTGCTTGATTGACAGTTTTTTATTTTGACTTTGTGAAATTTTATATAAAATATCTGATTCGTAATATTCAGTTAGTTGATTTACTTTTTTTAAATCTATTGTCTGGCTGGCTCTCTCTATTAATGGATTATATAGACTTTTTTGCATCGATTTCTCCCCCTACAATCAGTTCGGCTCATCACAGCGCACATATTTCAATGCGTGTTTAAAAAGTGTCATGTATGTCCTTGTTCGTTGTTTGTCTAATAACTCAATCAAAATATCATACGTTGAAATAAAAGTTAAAATTCCTTCTATCCGTTTGCTGTCCGTAGTCACAACAATTACTTTTTTATTTAAGAAAAAGTTTAGCCCTGACGGAGTTCGCTGAAGTCTTCGCTCATCCGTTTTAGTGTTCATTGGGCTTTTGCTTTTCATTTTGGGACATTGATTCCTGAGCGTTGTATTTTTATTTGACATAGTTTCTTTCCTTTCAATTTTTAGTCATTTTACTTTATTACACTAGCCTTTTTTCGTTTGCTAGTTTTTCCTTTTACCTGTTTTACAGAAAAAATGTCTGACTTCGCAAGGTTTCTAGCATTCGCAACCTCAAACTCGTAGAAAGAAAGAATCGCTCCCTTGAAAACGAGCGGACGATTTCTCGTCATCTTTTGTTTTCGTGCTAGCTGAGTCTTCGCAACTCTCCTTCCTAGTATGTGCCTCACCCATCCAAACGCACCGCTTTTTCTAGCCGTACTATTTTAGGCGTTTTATCCTTCCTAAGCCCCGAATAGGCACGCTGATCAACTTAGAAAGTTCTGTTGATATTCAGTTGTCAATGATCTGAAAAAAACACATCAAAAATCAGTTTACGTGTGTCGCTTCGGTTCAACTCTAGTTCAAGAGATTCCTTCCACCCACAAATAATTCCTATCTGCTTCGTGTCCGTGTGCTGCTCTCAATGGCTTTTCCTTTGCTAGTTTGAAGAAACTAACAAACGAAAAAAGGCTAGTTTGTTGGTTCAATGATTATTCTTTAGTTCCTGCTTTAATTTTTGCATAGTTTTCGCGTAAAATTTTTAAGGGGTGTTGTGGACAGCCACGACAAGCCACAATCTTTCCATCTCTAAAAATAGATTTGATCTGTGTAAAAAACAATTCCGCATCTTCATCGACCCCTAGCTCTCTTGTGACGATTTCTTGCTGCTTTCCTGAATCATCCACAATAATTCGTTGGATCTTTTGTTGAGAAATCCTCCATCGTTGGCGACTAAATAAAGTCACCTCACAACAGATTCTTTCTAAATGTAAATGCGTTAATTCCATTGAATGACTCCCTTCCTTATCATAGATATATTGTAAAAGGCAATTGGCGCATTTTACTTTTAGCCAATATCGGCTTCAAATAAATTCAGTTGTTCGCTTCTACAATGCTCTTCTAAAAAAAGCGCTACAATCATTCCTAGCTCTTTTTTCGTTAGCGAAAACAAGTCCTTCAAATGAGAAAGATAGGCTTGTTGCTTCTCACGTGTACGCCGTAAACACTGCTTTAAGAATGTTCGTACTGACATCAACAGAATTCCTCCTCCTTTACCACGCTTACTTCGGTAAAACACCTTATTTTCTTTTTTTAAGTCTTTTAAAAGTCGGTCAAGGCTACGTGTAGGAATACCAATTTTCTCCTGTAACTCTTTTCTTGTACTCTCTATGTATCCTTGTCCCTGAGCTTCTACTTGATTTAAGTAGCTCATAAGATCCGTTTTCCATTCTTGTTGGTGATTATATTTCCGCTGGTTTCTTGGCTTTTTGAACTTCCACCATCCCCGACGTTGGATAAACAGCTCTTTTTCTTGGATATCTGAAGCAATCCATTCCTGGCACAATTCCAAGATAAAATCTCGTCGGGCCGCTTGATAATTGCTGGAATACGCACTCTTTACGATCGTTTCAACTTCTTTTTCAGATAAAGGCTCTTTTAGACGTTCATTGAATTCAAACATGTTATATGCGCAGGTTTCTTGGCTATACCCCGAAGAAAAATAGGCAAGTGAAAGCGTAAAGATTACGTTGTTCCGCCCCAATCGTCCCTCTCCGCCGATAATATCGGCTTTTCTTAACAAGAGGTAAAACCAAGGTTCATCGACTTGTCGATACTCTTTTTTCTCTGGAAAAACAACCAACTTCGCTTTTGCCTCTATCTTTTGATCCACCGCTTGTTTCATCGACCAATTAATCCACTCTGAAAATGAATACCGATTCTCTGATTCGTAAAACACAATGTTTCTTTTATTTGGAAATCGAGCAATACCAAAATGGTTACAGCCAATATCTACACCTACTAACTGTTTCGCTAGCTGCGATCGAATAGCCATAGAAATCCGTTTCGCCACGTCGATTACTTTGAAATTGCTTTTGTTCGTCACATAAGCTGGTGTACTTAATACAAAATAGACTTGATAGCCAAAATCAGATTCTAAAATCAATGTCGGCATAAAACCTAGTTGGTCGATACATGCTAGAATGATCTCTCCTTGGTGGTTTTCTTTAGAATCGATATCAACGACAAAGGTATTGATTTGACGTAAGTTCTTCTCGAAATGGCCTTTAACAACTAGACGTTTCTCATCAGTATATTCTCCATATCGATAAACATTTGGCGTCCAATGCGTGATCACATCCGCTTGTTCCTCAATGGCTTCTATAGAAGTAATCACAACTCCTCTTGAAACAGCTAAGGCTTCTTTAGAATAGTAAATAAAGATTGAACCTTTCTTTTCTTCTTCAACAAAGCTTAACGGCTTCAGCTGACTATTTTTAAACTTGTAAGAACGTAATCCATTTTTCAAAAAAATCTGAAGCATTATTTTCCCCACCTTTCTATTTTGAAAAATTAGCAATCAAAAAAACTCTGAATAAGGTCGCTTACACAGAGTTTTTAATCATTGTTATTTAATTTTCCGAGAGAATTTCAATCATTAAAATTTTCTAATTTATTAATTGACATTCGGGTAAAAACTAGACACTTACAATCATTTGAGAGAAGCTGACTGAGTGTTTGTGCTAGCACTTTGGTATTTTCCAGCGTCCTTTGATGATCCATTGCTTCTTCCAAATTCGCTGGGCGAAGCTGGATACTGAAGACGACGGGTAAAAAACATGTCAGTTCCCCCAGTTCTTTTTCACGGCTTCCGCATATAGCGATGATCGGTTTCTGATATTTTTTAGCAAGGACAGCTATGCCATAAGGTACTTTTCCATGGATCGTCTGTTCGTCGATCCGTCCTTCCCCAGTCACGACTATGTCTGCTTGCTTCACTTGTTCTTCTAGCCCGATCATTTGGCTGACTAACTCGAACCCGGAACGCATCTGCGCGCCAAGCAGAAAAAGTGCACCGCCGATCCCACCTGCTGCGCCGCTTCCCGGGATTTCGTCCAAATCGATAGTTGTTTCTCTTTTGATTTGATCCGCGATCTTTTTTGCCTGCTGATCTAAAAATCCAAGTGTTTCTTCCGTACCGCCTTTTTGTCTGCCAAACTGTCGGGCAGCTCCCTTCTTTCCAGAGTAAGGGCTGGTGACATCAGCTGCAATGATCACTTCGATTCCTGCGAATATTTCCTGACAGTTGTTCAAATGGACTTCCTCTACAGACAAGAGCGGATTTCCTTCTGTGACACCTTCTAATGATGCTCCTAAAGACTGGAGTAATCCTAGTCCGCCATCTGAACAGCCACTTCCGCCAAGAGTGATGATGATTTGTTCCGGTTTTTCAGCCAGTACTGCTTTGATCAGTTCACCCAAAGCATAGCTTGAAGCCAAACGAATCGTCTGATTAGTCGGCTTATCGAGCAAATCGATCCCAATCACTTCTGCAGACTCAATCACTGCGATCTTTTTTTCCCGCCAATCCGTCAATAAATAACGACTTTCATGCTTTCGGAAAAGCAGATCGATCCCTTCGTTCTTTTTCCACACACCTCCGAGCGAATGATACAACGCCTCAGCTGTGCCTTCTCCGCCATCAGCGATTGGAACATTCGTTTTTTTCCCGTCTGTCAGCCACCCATCTAAAAATGCCTGATTCAATTCAAACGAAGACGCACTTCCTTTAAAGGAGTCGATAGCTGCTAATATATCCATTTTTCTCACCTGCTTTCTGATGTTTTCTTCTTAAGTAAGACACTTTTTTTTATTTTTTTCAAACAAAATCGTGCTTTTTTTTGGTGTTTTTCTATATACTGATAAAGAAGTCATTTAATAAAGGAGAGAACACAAATGAAAATTGCAATAGCTGGTGCCGGTGCGATGGGTAGCCGAATCGGACTGATGTTACATCAAAGCGGGAATGACGTGATCCTGATCGATCGCTGGCCTGCTCATATCGAAGCCATCCGTACAAACGGATTGATCGCTGATTTCAATGGGAACGAAGTCGTGGCGAAGCTTCCGATCTACTCCCCAGAAGAAATCATCGAAAGTCAAGAACAAGTAGACCTGATCGTTGCGCTGACAAAAGCGAATCAGCTGGATGGGATGTTCCAAGCGATCCAATCGATCATTACGGAAAAAACTTATGTCTTATGTTTATTGAATGGACTAGGTCATGAAGATGTGCTAGAAAAATATGTCCCTAGAAAAAATATTTTATTTGGGATCACGATGTGGACTGCCGGTCTAGATGGTCCTGGGAAAGTAACCTTATTAGGTGATGGCGAAATCGAACTTGAGAATTTGGAGCCGGAAGGTGAAGCTTTCGCACACGAAGTAGTTGAGGTATTCAAAAAAGCGGAACTCAATCCGATCTACAGCAGTAATGTCCGTTATTCGATTTGGCGCAAAGCCTGTGTGAATGGCACTTTGAATGGACTATGCACGATTTTAGACTGCAATATCGCTGAATTCGGTGCACAAGAAGCCGCTGACGGGATCGTCCAGACGATCGTTGCTGAATTTGCCTCAGTCGCTGAAAAAGAAGGCATCCATTTAGACCAGACAGAAGTCAACAAACATATCAGTGCGACTTACGATCCAGAAAATATCGGCTTACACTATCCTTCGATGTATCAAGATCTGATCAAAAACCACCGGATCACTGAAATCGACTATATCAATGGAGCCGTTTGGCGTAAAGGTCAAAAGTACGGGATCAGCACACCATATTGTGCTTTCTTGACACAATTGGTCCATGCAAAAGAAGGGATCCTTGGAGCCAAATAAGGATCGTACGATTGTTTTTGGGTGTTACAAAAAAGAAAGGTATGACAAAAATCTTGTCGTACCTTCTTTTTTGCTTACATATCGTTCTATCTGTTGCTACTCGGTGCTAAGCCACATTTGTACAAAGATATGAGAAACTGATCCCTGTTCAATTGGTCTTATTACTCAAAACAAAGCGCAGTTGTCATAACCTCTTCTGTCATGATCCGCATTTCAACGACTATGAGTGACTCGATCATTTCACAGTGATCGTATCATAAAGATTGTTTTGATGATTGTCACCAGCAAGGTACACTTCAAAAACATCTCCAGCTTTGACCGGCCGCGTGGTATTTCCTGTCCAGGTATAGATATCAGAACTTCGATTGATCCATGAATAGTAGACTATCCGATTACGACTTGACATCATATAGTTTCCGTTATGAGTAACAACATAGTGATTATTCGCTTCTTGAGCTTCTTTTTTTATATTCACCAGTACTCGATTGCCTACTACTTCAAAACCAGTAATATCTTCTTTTCGTTCATCAATAGTCGGAATCATTTCTTTTGTTACAATAATCTCTTGCAATAGCGTATGGTTTCGTTCTCCTTGTTTTCTAGCAGAGAGTGTGATCTTGTCCCCTTCTTTTAACGGGATGTCACTGCGATAAATCGCTGTATATCCGTCTTTTGCTGTGCGGTAAGAATAATAATTGATACCTCTCTCATTCGAAAATCTATAAGCTCCATTAACCTCTACTCGATAGTTCGTGTTAGCCGTTCTCAACTCTTCTTCTAGATCTAAAAAGATCGTATTGGCATTACTTGATTTTTCGATACGGATTCTTTCGATTGGCTTTCTTTCCTCTAATACTTTTGCTACGATTGTCGTCATTTCCGCCGTATCTGGCGTATCATGAGCTAATTCCCAAATGATCGCACCGCCATAGCCATTGTCGATCGTATAATTGACTTTTTTCGTGATCGTTTCGATATTATCGTACGTGTAAAGTTCTTTCTTCTTTGAATCATAGATGTATGGTGCTTGTGCTTCGTCGTCCCAATGATAAGAAAGGTGTTCGACTGTTTCGTCTTTTGCCTGTGCTTCAAATTCTTTGAGTTGGAACCAAGGCTTCAATCCAGCTAATTCATCCGGATCATCCCAAGTTCCGCCATTTGCTGGACCATTACTTGCTACACCGATCCCCGCTTCTTCCACATTGGCGAAACCTCTTGAATAGTAGCTCATCCCCACCATCAGTTTCTGTTTAGGAATGCCGTAGACTTCATGGTATTCTTTCATGGCTGCTGAGACATTGAACTTTTCGTCTGTATCACTAGCCTTTGGATACAAAGGAGAGTGATGTCCAGTCTGTGTATCGAATCCGCCTCTGAAGTCATAAGTCATCACATTGAAGTTATCTACATAGTCATTGGTGATTTCCGGTGCGATGAATGCCATTTTTTCATGGTTCGCTGTGACTGCGATACTCAATTGATAATAAAAGTCGTTTTCTTTTCCTGCTTTCGTCATTTTTTCACGTAATTGCTTGATCAATGCTACGAATTTTTCTTTCTCTTCCTCATTTTCAGGGTATTCCCAGTCAATATCGATACCATCAAACTGATACGTCAGCATAAATTCAACCAATTGATCCGTAAAGCGATTCATCCGCTCCGGCGTAGCTGTCGCATGGTCAAAACCGCGATCGTCCACTGAATTGGTCCATCCACCGATTGAAACCATGGAAGCAACATCATTTTCCTCCGCTAGCTGGACGATTTGATTGATATAGTTTCTTCCTCCGCCTTCATGTCCCTCGTCAAAATCAGCCCATGGATCATTTGAAACCAGATTCCCTTCGTCGTCAATCACCATAAATGCATAATTCACATGCGTAATTTTGTCAAAAGGAACATCAACAGGATCATATCCTTTTCCATCCAGCACACCTTGGCTATAGTTATAATCCGGTTTTTCCGGCTCGTAATCTGTCTTGTATCCATGCCAGTTTGCGAAATAGCCGATGACTTTCGTCTGGTTTTGCACTCTGTCAGCTTCTTCTTTTTGCAGCTGCTCTGCTTGTGCACCAGTGAAGCGATTGAATCTGAAAGTGTTCAATGGTGCAGGCAAGGGTTTGATCAATTGCCAAACAGCATCTTCTCCCGGTTTGTCCGAAGGCTCAGCCCAATAAGAATTCCGCCATATGTTGCCATTATGGAGGACATAAGTTCCGCCAGTATAGCTTTTTGACTGCCAAGCCTCACTATCTACAATGACCTGGTCGTATAAAGCGACTTGGACTTCTTGTGTTCCTCTAAATACTTGCCCTTCTCTTCCACGTGTCCAGCTCGCGCCACCGTTGTTCGACCACATATGCGTCTCGTTCAGGCCGTTGATCACATTTGACGAATCATCCATCGTTAATGCAGAAGCTGTCGTATTCTGCTCTTTGGCATAGACATTCAGCAGCTGAGGACTGAATAAAGATGCCCCAATGACTGACAGTGTCAAAAGTTGTTTCATGAATGTTTTTGTTTTGACTGTTTTTTTCATTACTAATCTCCTTTTACTTTCTTTTTTGTTGCAGCTGACAAATCAATATCCTTTTAAATAACCTGATTCCTCCTCTTGTTTTACGCCTTACAGTTTCAAATTAACGGATTCCTCTTCTATTTGAAATCTTTAGTATCTTTTTTTTAGCAAAGTTTCAGCTTGGTATCTCTTTTTTGTTTTTTTTAATTAAAAAACATCAAGGTATCTTATCTTCTAAATATTCAATAACAAAAAGTATGTATACTGATGTGTCCTGAAAACAAAAATTATTCATAAAGAAAAAAAAAGGACTCGCTCATACCGTGGCCGTTGTTATAATTTTCATGCAAGGAACATTCTTGTCTATACAAATGAAGAAAGGGGATGGATGATTTGAGGAAATTACTGTCAGCAAAGCATCAGAAACAGCTAGCGATCATGGAGTATCTTTTACAGCACACTTGCGCTTCGTTAGAACAATTGGAAAAAGTGACCAACTCATCAAAACGGACCCTGATCAGTTACCTGGAAGAATTAGAACGTCGAACCGATTTTTTTTCAATCGAGAAAAAAAAGAACAGTTATGTACTTTTAAAAAATAAATCGATGAGCTACAGCACCATTTATCATTACCTTTATCAAGAATCGATACAATTGAATGTGCTCGAGTATATTTTTCTCCATCCGTTTGCTACAACAAATGAGATTCTTCAAGTCTTTGGTTTAAGCAGCTCTCAGTTTAGACGGATCAAGAACAGGTTGATCTGTTGTTTGGAGAGTCATCAGATCTATCTCAGCACTTCTCCGTTTCATTTTCTCGGAGAATTCAAAAAGCTGTCTTGTTTTTTTCTTTTATTTCATATTGAGAAGTATCATTTTCTTGAATGTTTTACGACTCGCAAGGAGCTAACTGTCATTAATCAATTTGTTTCAAGCTTCTCGCATCTTAATGTAAGTTTCTGTGAACATTACAAAGAACACCTGAAGATCCATATTTGGGTTACCATCAAGCTGAGTGGCCATTTTCCAGGAATGTTGACTGTCTCTTCTTTTTCATCATTCGACTCTGCGCTCTTTTTTGTTGACTATCTCTTGTTTGAAAAAGTGTTCAAAGTTTCTTATTCAAGGTTTCTTCATTCTAAGCTTTCAGAATTATATCTGACGTTGTCCCAGAATGTACAATCAGATGAAAAAAAGAAGCAAAAGGAAGCCTTCGCTCATTTTCGTACGAGTATCTATCATCTTTTAGGTGAAGACACAGTGACTGAATTTCCTTTGTTCATTGATCCAGTGTTCGAACAATTCCATGGAAAATATTATATTTTGAATAATAGCAAACAGCGCTTTGTAACTGAATTTTTTAGACAGTACAGTTGTTTTCCTGCGGTTCTTTCACAGCAGTTGATGGGAATCATCTTGAATTTCAAAAAAAAAATTGAAGGACATGCCCTTGTTTTTTGAATTGTTTTATCTTTTTCTCCTCCATGATCCCAAGATTGTTGAGTTGATCAGGCGTAATCAGGAGATGAAGCGGATCGGCGTTTTTTATACTTATGGGACAAAACATACCCAATTAGTCGCACAGCATTTAACCCAATCATCTGATGACACGTTTCTTTTTCACCCTGTCCAAGTCGCATCGGATAACCGTTTACTCGAATTAAGCGCAAATTTTGATTTTTTTCTTACTGATCTTCCAATTGCTCAATCAAAAAATTGGATCATTATAGATGGGTTTCCATCTGAAGTAGAAAAATGCTTCTTCGATGAGTTTTTCAAAAAATCGATCTTCTCTGATTTTTTTGAGAAACTGGACGAAACGCCGCCCTCCAAAAAAAGAAACCCGGATCAGCAGGATCACTCCTTTTGATCTGGGTTTCTTAATGCGTGGTTATTACTGTATGGTACGCAAACTTTCAATGCGTTCTTTCACTGCTGCTTGTTTTTCCAAGTAATCTTTTTCTTTCGCACGTTCTGCTTCGACTACCTCAGCAGGTGCATTTGAAACAAAGCGTTCGTTTCCAAGTTTTCCTTGGACACGTTTGACTTCGCTTGTCCATTTATCCAATTCTTTTTCCAAACGTTTGATTTCTTCTTCGATATTGATGAGGCCAGCTAATGGCAAGAAGATCTCAGCACCTGTCAGAACAGCTGACATTGCCAGATCAGGAGCGGCGATGTCACTTGCGATCGTCAATTCTTCAGGATTACAGAAACGTTCGATATAACTTGTATTTTCGATTAAGAACTGGTCAATTTTAGGATCGTTGGTCTTGATCAGCAAAGTAATCGGTTTGGATAACGGTGTATTGACTTCTGAACGAATATTCCGGACTGCCCGAATCAATTCTTTCAAGACTTCCATTCCTTTAGAAGCTGTTTCATCATCAAATTCCGGGCGGACAACTGGATATTTTGCTACAACTAAAGAGTCGCCTTGATGAGGGATGTGCTGCCAGATTTCTTCAGTCACGAATGGCATGATTGGATGCAACAGGCGCAAGATCTGATCCAGTGTGTGCACTAAGATACTACGCGTCGTTTGTTTCGAGACAGCATCTTGACCATACAATACTTCTTTACTCATCTCGATATACCAGTCACAGAAATCATCCCAGATAAAGTTATAAAGCTGACGTCCTGCTTCTCCGAATTCAAAATGGTCGAAGAGGTCGGTGACTTTTTCGATCGTTTCGTTCAAACGAGTCAGGATCCAGCGGTCTGCCACATTTTTTTCACCAGACAAATCGATATCTTCAACCTTCATACCTTCAACGTTCATAATGACAAAACGTGACGCATTCCAGATTTTATTGATAAAGTTCCAGGCTGCATCCATTTTTTCATAGCTGAAACGTACGTCCTGACCAGGAGCAGAACCATTTGACAAGAACCAACGCAAAGCATCAGCCCCGTATTTTTCAATGACTTCCATTGGATCGATCCCATTGCCTAAAGATTTACTCATCTTGCGGCCTTGTTCGTCGCGAATCAATCCATGGATCAATACATTTTCAAATGGGCGTTCGCCTGTGAATTCCAGACTTTGGAAAATCATCCGACTGACCCAGAAGAAAATAATATCATACCCTGTCACTAATGTGCTTGTTGGGAAATAACGTTTGTAATCTTCATTTTCTGTATCCGGCCAGCCCATTGTTGAAAACGGCCATAAAGCCGAGCTGAACCAAGTATCTAGAACATCCGGGTCTTGTACCCAGTTTTCACTGTCTTCAGGTGCTTCCATTCCCACATACATCTCGCCGGTTTCTTTATGATACCAGGCAGGAATCTGATGTCCCCACCATAGCTGACGGGAAATCACCCAGTCATGGACATTGTCCATCCAGCGCAAGAACGTTTGATTGAATCTTGGCGGGAAGAATTCGACTGCTCCGTCTGTTTCTTGATTTTCGATCGATTTTTTCGCTAATGGAGCCATTTTAACAAACCATTGTGTAGACAATCTTGGTTCAACAACTACGCCTGTACGTTCAGAATGTCCGACGCTATGGATCATCGTTTCGATTTTGATCAACCGACCGATTGCCTTCAGGTCCTCAACAATTGCTTTTCGTGCTTCGAAACGGTCCATGCCCGCGTATTTCCCTGCTAGGTCATTCATCGTGCCAGCTTCATTCATGACATTGACACGTGGCAGATCATGGCGATTACCCACCTCAAAGTCATTCGGATCATGGGCAGGCGTGATTTTTACGACCCCTGTTCCGAAGTCCATATCTACGTATTCGTCCGCAACGATTGGGATTTCTTTGTTGACTAGAGGAAGGATCACTTTTTTCCCAATCAGTGCCTGATAACGCTCATCATCAGGATGAACGGCGATTGCTGTATCTCCTAGCATGGTTTCTGGACGAGTCGTAGCAATTTCCACTACGCCAGAACCGTCTGCTAATTCATAGCTCATGTGATAAAATGCGCCTTCGATGTCTTTGTGGATCACTTCGATATCTGAGAGCGCTGTTCTTGCTTGCGGGTCCCAATTGATGATATATTCGCCACGATAGATCAGCCCTTTTTCGTACAATGTAACAAATACTTTACGTACTGCTTCAGACAATCCATCATCCAATGTGAAACGTTCGCGACTGTAATCCAGTGACAAGCCCATTTTCGCCCATTGTTCGCGAATATGGCTCGCATACTCCTCTTTCCATTCCCAAACCTGATCGATGAATTTTTCACGACCTAGATCGTAACGAGAGATCCCTTGCTCACGAAGTTTCGCTTCTACTTTTGCCTGCGTAGCGATTCCGGCATGGTCCATCCCAGGAAGCCATAACGTATCATAGCCCTGCATTCTCTTTTGGCGAATCAGCATATCTTGCAAAGTCGTATCCCACGCATGGCCTAAATGCAGCTTACCTGTCACATTTGGCGGCGGGATCACGATTGAATAGGGTTTTGCTTTTTTATCGCCGCTTGGTTTGAACAGATCTTGGTCTAACCAGTTCTGATAACGGCCAGCTTCGACTTCTTGCGGATTGTATTTCGTTGATAGATTTTTTTCTTCCGTCATACTGATTTCCTCCTTTAAACTAAAAAACGTCCTAAAATACTTTCGTATTTTAGGACGTATGATTACGCGGTACCACCTAATTTGCAATAGCACGACTATTGCCTCTCGAGTGAGATAACGATCACGACTCGTTTGTCTCTACTTGATTCAAGACAAAAACTCCCAAGCTACCTTCACCGGATACCATTGAGAACCTCTCAGCATACAGTTCTCTCTCTTGAAATGGATCTCCCAGCTACTCCTCTTGATCAGCGTCATGCTTCATTCTACAATGGAATTTTTTTTTAGTCAATAAAAGGTAAAGAAAAAACAATTCTCTCACCCACTTCCGTTCATACACCAAGTAGGTTTGTTGCCTGAAGAATCCTTCATGCTCTTCATATGTTCACGAGCGGCACAGACTCAAGTAAAAACATGAATATCTCAAACGCTTTCAATTCTATTAAAAAAAGACTTCTGAATAATTCTCATCAAAATAAATAAGCGTTTGTAATTCGGTCGTCAAATCAATATACTGGACTTTCACATGCGGAGGGACGTTCACGCGATCTGGCGCAAAATTCAAGATCGCCGTTATCCCGGCTTTTACGATCTCATTGATCGCCTCTTGTGAATACTTACTTGGCACAGTCGATATCGCGACGGTGATATGTTCTTCTTCTGCGACTTCTGCAAAACGCTCAATAGGGTAAATCATCTGTCCGTCGATCACTTGATTGACTAGTTTAGGATCATTATCGAAGACACAGACGATGTTCAAGTTTTCATTTCGGCGGAAATTATTGTGCTTCAGGGCTTTTCCAAGATTACCGTAGCCCACTAGTGCGATTCGTTTTTCTTCTTTTGTATTTAAAATATTATTGAATACTTCGATAAGAAACGGCACGTCATAACCATAGCCACTGCGTCCCAGCTCACCCAGATGAGAGAAATCTCTGCGGATCGTGGCAGATGGGATTTGTGTAAGTTCGCTGAATTCGTTTGATTTGATACGTATGACTCCTGAGTCATCCAGCATTTTCAAGTAACGCAGGTACACAGGTAATCGTTTGGCTGTCGCTTTTGGCAATATTTCTGATTTATCTCGCATAGTCGATACTCCTTGTTAATTTTTTCACATATTCAGTGTACCATGAGTGACAACGAAGTGACAACCTACAATCCAAAAAAGAGTTTGAAACAAAAACAAAACCAGCTTTTGTCTCAAACTCTTCGTCTTCTGCCATAACCTATGGATTCAAAAATGGAGGAAGCCATTTTCACAAAATTTTTCTTACCACTCAAAGATGAATGGCACTAAGCCCAATCAGCTGAAAAATATGAAAATCTATTTTTAGCTGATCGTTCTTACTGCTTGATGCAGAACAGCTTTTTCACGACTTCTTTTACAACAATTCAGAAAACTCTGCGATTTCTTCTACGGATGTCTCTGCATGGATAGTTTCCATTTTCAATCCTTCCAATGCACGCTCGATCATTTCATCGATTGGCAACCGTTCTTCATATTGATGGACTTTGTCAAGTTGTGGTCGGGTTTTTGGCTGTGGCGGTGCAAAAATCGTACAGCAGTCCTCAAATGGTTGGATCGATAAATCGAATGTGTCGATCTGTTCTGCTACTTCGATGATTTCTAGCTTATCCATCGTTGCTACCGGACGAATGATCGGTGTATTCGTCACTTCATTGATCGCAACCATGCTTTGCAATGTTTGAGAAGCAACTTGGCCAAGGGATTCACCATTTAAAATGATCAGTCCATGTCGGATACGGCGGATCTTGTCGGTCAGACGAAGCATCATCCTTCGTGTGATCGTCATCCAGTAACCTTGAGGGACACTTTTTTTGATTTCCTCTTGGATTTCAGTGAATGGTACTTCGATAAATTCGATTTTTCCTACATACGGGGTCAACTTTGCCGTGAGGTCTTTTGCTTTTTGCAATGCTTGTTCACTCGTGTAAGGTGGGCTAGCAAAATGAACGGCTTCGATTTCTACACCGCGTTTCATTGCAAAATATCCTGCAACTGGTGAATCGATCCCGCCAGAAAGCATCAGCATGCCTTTCCCACTCGTACCTACAGGAAGACCGCCAGCTCCTTTTATCGTCTCATAGGACAAATAAGCACCGTCTCTGCGGATTTCTACACGCAAAGGAATATCAGGTCTCCGCATTTGTACTTGTATCTCAGGAAAAATGTCAAAGACAGCATTTCCTAACGTCTGATTCAACTCATTACTAGTCAATTCAAAATCATGATCGCTGCGCTTAGCGATGATCTTGAATGTTTGTTCGCCGGTATAGATCTCTCTCATGATCTCTTGTACAGTCTCTTTCAGTACTTCCACATTTTTTTCCACACGTATACTTGGTGAAAAATTCTGGATACCGAAAATCTTTTCTAACAAAGGGATCACAAGATGTCCATCTGCGCCATTCAACAACAGATGCATCCGATCGCGGTCAGCATGGATCTTGATTTCCGGAAAGTCTTTCAATGCCTGTCTGACATTTTGAGCAAGTTGCATGATGAAACTTTTCCGGTTTTTCCCTTTTGTAGAAAGTTCCCCATAACGAACCATGATTTCACTGTAATTCACAAAAACACTCCTCTTTTAATTGATAACAGAAAATTTCTTATAAAGCTGCTTGAAAATAATCATGAACTGTTCCACCTCGGCTAGCGAATTGCTTTCGTCCAAGCTGATCCGCACAGCTGATGTCGCCAGTTCATTCGGTACATGCATCGCATGCAATGTACTGCTTGCCATGTGTTTGCGAGAAGAGCAAGCACTTGTAGTCGAGATGAAAATCTGTTTTTCCTCTAACGCATGGACGAGGACTTCTCCTCGTATCCCTTTTAAAGAGAAACATAGGATGTGCGGCGCATAGTCTTTCCCATCTGAAAAGATCGTTACTTTCTCATAGGTCTGTAAGGCATGGATCAGTGCTTCTTTTAAATGACCTGTATGATCTGGTTTACGGTCTTTTATTTCAAGAGCCAAACGCAAAGCCTTTGCCATGGCTACGATCCCAGGTACATTTTCTGTTCCGCTTCGCTGATTCTTTTCTTGTCCGCCTCCCGTCAATAGAGGTGCTAAACGTCTCCCTTTTTTCCAGTAGATGAATCCTGTACCACGAGGCCCGTGGAATTTATGGGCAGAAAATGTCGCAAAATCCACTCTTTCGGTCAGCCAGTAAGAACGTGGGACTTTACCGATTGCTTGGACTGCATCGACATGAAAATGGATCTTAGGAAATTCATTCAACACGTCACTGATTTCTCTGATAGGCTGGATCGATCCTACTTCATTGTTGACAGCCATGATGGAGACAAGGACTGTTTCTTTCCTTATCAGTTTTTTCAGTTCGTCTACTAGGACAAATCCTCGTTTGTCTACAGGTGCCACACTCACTTCTATCCCTAATGCTTTTAGCTGTTCCGCTGTTTCACTCACAGCAGGGTGCTCGATGCCGGAGATGATCATATGATTGCCGTATTCGCGTTTTTCGATCATCGTTCCTTTCACGACCCAGTTGTCACCTTCTGTTCCTCCAGAAGTGAAGTAGATCTCTTCTGGTACTGCTTCGATCAGTTCTGCGATCTGTTTCCTTGCTTGCTGCAGCAGACGATTTGCCTGGTTCCCTAAATCGTGCAGACTAGATGGATTCCCAATAATCCGCTGACTTGTTTTTACATAAGCATCTAAGCTTTGCGGAAAGATTGGGGTCGTCGCGCTATTATCAAAATATATCATAAGAAACCCCTCTTTTTTGAAATTCTTTTCTATTATAACGGTTGTCCTATCTGCTTTCAAGAGCCGTTGAGATTTTCAGACGATTGATCACATATGCAAAAAAAGAAACAGCTCAAGGAAACAAATGTTTCAGTGCGCTGTCTCTTTTATTATTCCATTAGATAATGGCTACAATCAAACCAAATCCGGATTATTGAAATAAAAATCTTCGATCCGTTTGAATGCACCTGGTTCCACGCGTTCTAGCGCTGTACCGATTTCGTCCAAAGCTTCTTGATAATGATATTCTTTATTGAAGAGATAGTAGCTTTTCTCGATCGCTTCTTTTATCTCTTCGTGTGTATGACGATAGCGATTTGCGTATTGCAGCATCTGTTCAGTGAGTGCTGCGGCGTCAACTAGATCATGCGTCTTCTTGTCCAATAATTCTAAATCTTCTTCGCACAGTGCAACGAGACGGTTGACTTCTTCCATATTCACTCGGATCTTATTCAACACAACACTGAGTTCTTCGATACGATCCGTTGCGACAAAAAAGAATTCCAGATAATCATTAGGCAATCCAGGCAAACGCTGTTTCTCAACAAAACGTTTCAAGCTGCGCAATTTGAATTCGAATGTATCGATTTTTTCCTGCGCTTCTTTTTCGCCTTTTCTCAATTCATGTAAAGAGTCGTCGATTTCGACTTGCTGGGTCTCGATATCTTCTAAAACTTTGAAGATGTTCTTATAAAATACACGTACTTCTGAATACGGTACCTGATGCTGTTGAAGCTGCGGTTTCATTTGTTCGTTTTGACGCTCGATTTCTTCCACTTCTGTCTGGAAGCCGCGAACTCGACCGATTTCATTATGATTCAGGGCGTAGCTTTGTGCGGTGTGATCTAATTCGATCAATAGCTGACGATTGTTTTTAGCAGCATGCTTGATATAAGCTTCGATCGTCGACTGGTTCGACTGCACGTAACTCTTTGCGTCCATTTCCCGCTCTAAGATATCATATAATGATTCGATCAGATCTGCTGTTTCACGATTTTCAAATTCAACCGTTTCGATTTCCGTTTTTTCAAGGTTCGCCAACGAATTTTCGATTCGTCTGCTTACTTTTTCGATATCACCAGCAAGGTCTTCTTCTGGAAAAACATATTGTTCTCTCGTCAATTTGACATAAGTCTCATTGATCTCTTCAAGCTGTTCGGGAAAAGTCGTATGCAGATCTTCATATAACGGCGGGATCTTTTTCATCAAAGCTTCCACTTCATACGTATGTTTTTCTGCTTTATCCAACACTTCGCGTGCTTCTACGGGATCACCTGAGGTATTCAGTGTGACAAATTGCGTAAATTCGTTTTCGATCGTTTTGACCTGCTTTTGCAACTCAAAAAGAGCAGGGCCGTATTCCTGTTCGTCCTCTTTGATTTTTCCTTTCAATTCTTCATAGACATCCAATGCCTTTTGTACAGCCAATGAATTGCGTTCTTCTGTTTCTCGCAATTCTTTCAGGCCTTCACGGATCTCAGCGACTTCTTTTTCCATCTGATCCATCGTACTTTCGGCTTCTGCTACAGCATTTTTGCCTTTTAAGAATCGGAAACTTTCATTGAGGTTTTCCACTTCGAAGATCTGGCTCTCCAACTCAGCGAACGAAGAGGTAGATATGTCGTTCCATTTTTGACTCCATTCACGAAAGGTATTTTGGCTTTGCCCTACCAGATGCATTTTTTTAACATCATCAACTTCTTCAATCACAGGCAAGTCGAATAACTCTTCTTTGCGTTTTTCCAAAGCGTCCAATCGGTCTTGATTTTTTTTCTTCATCCAGTAACTAACCAAAAAGACGACAATGGCGACTATAATGATTGCAATGACGATTCCGATGATAACATTATTTCCCATTTAAGGTTCCTCCGTTTTCAATATGCATCTATTTACACACAGATGAAAGATCTGCTCTGCATAAATCCAAATAAATACGTCTTTCGTGTAAAAGACATCTATTATAGATTATAGCATACTATTTTCAAGCATTCACTAACTTCATCGAAAATCTTTTGTTTTCCAAACATCGATAGATAACAAAATCTATAAACTGCTGTTCCACTTCTTTTTACTCCGACTGCACCTTTGTTTTCTGGGAATTATCTGCGGCACGCTGGATTTGTCTTTGGATTTCTGCGGCTATTAGCGGCTCAGGCGCATAGTCTTCCTGCCAATTATCTGGTTTGAGGACTTTGTTCGTCACAGGATCATAATGTGGTTTGCCATCTGGAAAAAGTTTCCCCATATTCGCCTGGTGGACGATATCGAAAATCACTGTCGGGTCTACTCCCAATAACGAAAACGAGCCGTACGTAAAATAAAGGATATCCGTCAAGGCATCGACTTGTTCGATCAATGGCTGTTCTCCCCACCCGCTTTTTTTCAGCATTTTCTCTTCTGCCTGATCGAGTGCCTGATGCAGCTTTGTCACCGAAGTATGTAACTGCTCTTTTTGACCATTACTGGTTGCTGCTATAAGCTCTACTAACTCTTCGATCTTGAAAGCCGCGCGGTAGACAGCTTCCTGTTCTGAAAAAGCGGTGGGCATTTCTGGTATGCGGGGATCAAATCGTTTATGAAAATCTTCTACTTTCTGGAAAGGTGTTTCTTCTGTCATTTTCTTCTTCCTTTTTTATACATAGATTCAATAGATCAATCCGAAGTGCTTCAAGCCTTCGTATATTCCATTTTCTTCATTCGACTGTGTCACAAAATCTGCGGCTTTTTTCACTTCTGACTGCGCGTTCCCCATCGCTACACCGATCCCTACTCCTTCAAGCATCGCGATATCATTATAATGATCGCCAAATGCCATGATCTCTGACATATCTATCCCTGTATCCTCAGCAAAAGCTTTGATGCCCAAAAGTTTGGAGCCGCCTTTTGGAATGATGTCGACCGTATAAGAATTCGAACGTTGGAATGTACAGTCTGGAAATTGCCGGTCAAGTTTCGTCTGTTCCGATTCTGCACTCAATAAAATACATTGATAGATCGGTTCGTTCAATATATCCAAGGTTTCATACCGATCTTTCTGACGATGTGGACTGAATAGCTGCAGCATTTTTTTCATTAACCGTACAGGGAACTTCTCTGGAAGCAAACTGACGAGTCTCTTGATGAAAATCGATTGTCCTAAACGCATCGTCATGGACCCATCAAGACGGTCTCTCCCACCAAAAATGATCTGCCGATGGTTTTCATCTGAAAAATCAACGATTCTCTGGAGCGTTGCGTGATCGAATGGATGGTCGACGATCGTTCGATCAGCCGTAAAAACAAGCTGTCCATTATAGACCACATACATGTCCAATTCCAGATCATCAATGATCTCTTTGATCCTAACGGGGCTTCGACCGGTAGCTACGCCGCATAAGATACCGTTTTTTCTTGCATAGCTGATTGCCTGCTTCGTTGATTTCAGCGCTTTGGAACGATTTGTAACTAATGTCCCGTCAATGTCGAAAAATATTGCTTTGATCACATCTCCTGCCTCCTTTCTTCCTCTCTTATTTATATCTTAAAATAGATTGATCTGTTTTGGATTGAGTCCCTGAGGTTCGATCTGCAGGATTTTCTGCAGAGCCAAGGCATTCTCTGCAGCGTCTCCTCCTGAATTATTATTGAAAATCACACCAATCTCTCGCGTCTGTTTTTCGATGGATCTGATCTCTTTTGCCAATTGCTGCAGCTCCTCTTCTGAATAGCGATACAATGTCCGTTTTTTCCGCCAGTCCTGATCATTTGCCAGCCAACCTTGGGTATTCCTACCGTGAAACCGAAATAAAGTAAAAGACGGATTCGTTACAAATGGGTCAAAAGGAATCGTTGTATTGAGCAGCTGCGGCTCGTCAATAACAGCTAATGAAAAACCTGCACGCTGCATAAAACTTCGTGTACGTTCCAAGAATTCACTGCTATACCAAGAATAATCGCGAAGTTCGATAGCGACCGGATAACCGTCAAACCATTTTCTCAACTTTCTCAAATACTGTACATTTTCTTGCGTACATTTAAATGAAGAAGGAAATTGTACTAAAAAACAGAAAAGTTTCCCCTTTTCGGTCATGGGCGCCATGACTTCTAAAAAATGCTGGATCATCTCTTCTTCTGTCTGGTAATATGTATGCCAGTCTGCTTGCCCGCTGATGCCCTGATAGACCTTGACGACAAAACGAAAAGTATCCGGTACTTCACTGATCCAGTTTTCGACAGATGTCTTTCGGGGGATTCCATAGTAGGCGGTATCTAGTTCTACTAGCGGCAAGAATCCCGCATATTCGTAGAGTGTGTTATTCTTTTTTCCAGTTAACTTATCATGTTCGTTAAACGAAGTCAGTCCGATTCTAATCATCCTTGTCACCCTTGTTCGATATAGTTGGTTACGCTATCTCTTGTCTCGCTAATAGCAAAACTCTTTCATATAGTATACAATAAGCTTTAAAGTCTATGCAAAATTATTAGTGAGGAAGTCCGTAAAATGAAAAAAATTCTGATATTACACACTGGCGGGACCATTGCTATGAAAGAAAACATGCTAACTGGTGGTGTCAGTCCCGATGTAGTAAATCCATTGTTAGATGCAGAAGTAGATATCCCAGAGAATGTGGAGCTACTTGTGGAAGACATTTTCAATCTTCCTTCGCCTCATATCATGCCAGAACATATGTTGATCTTGAAAAAAAGGATCTTGGAAGCATACGATTCTGGTATCATGGGTGTAGTCATCACTCACGGTACAGACACATTGGAAGAAACAGCCTTCTTTTTAGATACAACGATCGATAATCAATTTCCTATCGTATTGACTGGTGCTATGCGTTCAAGTAACGAACTGGGGAGTGACGGCCTGTACAATTTTGAAAGTGCGATCCGTGTAGCTAGCTGTGATGAAGCAGTCGGCAAGGGCGTCTTAGTTGTGATGAACGAAGAGATCCATACCGCGCGTTATGTAACGAAAACACATACGACCAATGTGGCTACTTTCCGTACGCCAACGTTAGGGCCGATCGGTTTAGTCACGAAAAACCGCATCTTGTTCATGCAAGAACTCCTTGAAACACAGCATCTCGATATCTCTTCTGTTGACGGGACCATCCCGATCGTTAAAGCTTATGCAGGAATGCAAGGCGACTTGCTCGAAGCGATTGCGCATACTAAGGTGGATGGTCTGGTTATCGAAGCATTGGGTGCAGGGAATCTTCCGCCGAAAGCTCTGGCTGCCTTAGAAAAATTACTCGTACAGAAAATCCCGGTCGTTCTTGTTTCCCGTTGCTTCAACGGCATTGCAGAACCGGTCTACGACTATGAAGGTGGCGGCAAAGAGCTGGAAGAAATGGGGATCATTTTCTGCAACAGTATCAATAGTCAAAAGGCACGGTTGAAATTACTGATTGCTTTGAATTATGGCTTGTCTGGCGAAGAACTGATCTCGTTTATCCAAAAGTAAGTAAATTGAAACAAGCAAAACCACCGAATGGAAAGACTGAAGAACTTTCCATTCGGTGGTTTTGCTAACGCAGCTACTATCGTTTACTTCTCTATTTCTCTTTCCACAAAATATTGGCTTCACAGTACAATTGTTCCTGCATCCGGATCTCATGTCTTGTTTTTACGCCATTTTCAGTCGTTACTTGCTCAAAATGACTTTCGATCTCATTTCCGTATTCCACTTCTTTGTCAAAACGGATGATGACCTTCTCCGGCACATGAGTAGTCAGAAAATCATATCCCAATACATCGATGATCCAATTAAAGTACATCGCATTATTCACATGCTGATTGCTGTCGATATCATAAAAACGTACGCGATACGGCAGCATCACACCTGATTCGATCTTTTCTATTTTTTCTTGTCGCTTGATTCTTTTGATTTTTTCACTTTCAAATGGTGCGATGATCTCTTCATTCACACTGCTCATTTTCCGGTTCACGAAATCCATAAGGACAAAAACCGATTCGATTTTTACAAGCTCTTCTCCTTGTTCATCATGGATCCAAAAGTTCCGATAGCAGAAAAATTTGTTGTATTCCATTGCTTGCGTAGTCACAGAAATCGTCTCACCGACTTTTGGTAGTCGATTGATGTGCATCGTGTAATTTGTGATCACCCATGTCAATCCAAAACTATTGACGAACTCGCTGCCGCGACCAAGATCGTCACTTTGATCTTCTGAGGTTTTGATCACAACTCCCAGCATAGATGGAAATGTCATCGTCTGATTGATATCGCATTCGTAATATGAAACTTCATGTTTTTTGGTATATTTTTTTGCCAAAAAAATACCCTCCTCTTAATTTTTCTCTAATAACTGGTCAACCTGCGAGCCGTAGCTTTCGCCAAACATGTTGAGGTGCGCAAGTAAATAATACAGCTGATATACAGGAAGACGTTCGCTCCACCCATCCTCTAAAGGAAAGCTGTCCTGATAAGCTGTGAGAAATTCTGGTCGAAACCCTCCAAATAGCTGACTCATTGCTATATCCTGCTCCCGATTCCCATATGAAACAGCAGGATCGATAAAAACTGGTCGTCCCTGTTGGTCAAAGAACACATTACCACTCCATAAGTCTCCGTGCAAGAGGCTCGGCACATTCTTTTGCTGATCTGTTATTTGAAGAACGTGTTTTTTGAATAACAAGTACTTTTCCTGCCGGCGTCCGCCCCATCGATTGCTTTTTTCGGCTAACGTGATTTGGCTTTCTAAACGGTTTTTGAAGAAAAATGTCCACCAGTTCTCTTCATACGTATTGATTTGAGGAAGGATGCCTAAATAATTATCTTTTCGAAATCCGAATTGAGGGGCAGTCACTTGGTGTAGTTTAGCCAAAGCTGTTCCCAGTTCCCGCTGGTCTCCATTCCCTGGCTCGATCCATTCCATCAGCAAATAAGCCCCTTCCTCCGTTTCTCCAAGCATATATGTCTCCGGAACACGAACATGAGGGGCCAGTTATTTCAGTCCATCTGTCTCCGCCTCAAAAAATTCTTTGCCTACCCCAGGATGGATCTTCAGAAAATAAGATTGCTGCTGTGCATCGATGCGATATGTCTGGTTGACGTCCCCGCCTGCAATCGGAACGACTTTCCCGCTTAATTTCAAATCGGCCAATACTGTTTGGATATCCATTTCATAACTCCTCCTCACTATGCCTGTCTTATCTGCAAGAAATCAGCTGTCTGTCCGTACTTACCGGATAGCTGATCCAACTTTTCTCTATTTATAAAAAGTATAACACAGCTTCGAGAGAAAGAAGGAAAACAGGCTGCAGCCTTCTCATCTGTCGTTTCACTCACCTGAAAAAAATAGACCGAGACGACGAATGTCCCGGTCTTTCTCTAAATAATGTGCGATTCTCTTGCTTTCCTTTTATGCAAGTGCGCCCATTGGATCCCAAGGAGCTAAAACAGTAGGTTCTGCATTGAACGCGTCCAGCTGTTCTTTTGTCAAAAGATCTTTTCTCACAACGATCTGGTACGTATATTCGTCCATCCATTCGTCACTCATAACGAAGAAACCTTTATCACCGACTTTTTCGCCCCAGCTGTTTTCGACTTTCCATTTTGTGGATTTTCCATCGATCAGATCCACACCAGTCAAGACCATCGCATGAGTCATCAAGCTTTCTCCATAATCCAAACGCTGTGCCTTTGTCATTGTAAAATCAACATCGAATAAATCATCCATGTCATATACATCTAACGCCATGATTCCACTGTCTCTTGTAGAAGATTGTCCCACATCACAGCCGAACCAGACAGATTCGCCTTGTTCCAGCTGCGCAATCGCCAGTTTCTTGAATGTTTCCATATCCACATTCAGATATCTCACTTCTTTTCCGCCCACGACATTTCCCAGCATTTCTACCGTGTAAGAACGATCAAAAGGCTTATCTGCTGTTGGGGCATTGATGATGCTGACATAATCGTCTAATTTCACACCAATATATTTGTCGTAGAACATTTGCGGAGTCAATCCGCGATCAATATGATAATTTTTTTCTTCATCCCGGTATTCGAAATCAAATTCTTGAGGAGGTGTTCCTAACGAAATCGTCAAAAAGTGATAAACACCTTCCAGCATTTTTTCTTTTTCCTCTTGGATCGTTTCGGCAGATTCTCCTTTTGCAACCATCTCCCGCAAAGCAACTGCATCTTTACGCAGTAACTTATTCAAATAATTATTCAATTCACGAGAATTAGAGCTGTTTGCACTTTCCGGCATCACCGCTTTTGGCACGACACCATATTTCTGGAATAAAGAAACGATCATATCCCACTGTCCACCATCTTGCTGAGGAGTAGTAAGCAAGAATGCGACTTTTCTGCTACTGAGATCTTCTTTACCAGTTGCAATAATGTTTTCATAGAAATAATTTGCTTTTTCGTATTTATCCCAGAAAAAAGTATAATTTTGTGATAATTCAAATTCTTTTAAATGGAATTGGTTCAGCATTTTATGACGGAACGTATTTAATGCCGCAAACATCCAGCAGCGCCCTGATTGTTTTTGATTTGCTACTTTTCCTGTAGCTAAATCAATGGAGAATACAGGGGTATTTTCAACATGTGCAGAAACATTTTCTGCAGAAGCAGTGATTCCGTTCTTTACTACTGCACGTTGCAGCGCCTGCTGTTTGTTGTTTGCCTGAAACTGTTTCTCAAATCTTTTGGTCATATCCGGTGTAATAGCTTTCATTCAATCATCCTTCCAAATCCAAGTTATACTCTGTATTTTACTCTTAAGGTGTGGGAAAAACAATCTTCCTCATTACAGATTTTTTTCTAAATTACAAGAACCAGACAGATATTAATAGGTTCGTATGTTCTTATCTATCTTATGAGCAAGAGAATGGATGTCGACAAAATGGGACGAGGAGCTGGAAAACGCATCTTTACCGACCAAGAAAGCCACAACGAAAAACCGAGATTTTTGATCTCTGGTAAGAGAACGTAAAAAAAGAGGCCCAAATCATTGGACCTCTTTTTTAAGAGTTTGATTTATTACTCCGGCAGTAGGACTCGAACCTACGACATCATGATTAACAGTCATGCGCTACTACCAACTGAGCTATGCCGGAATCAAGTACATGAATATAATATCAAGTTATTTCAAATAACGCAATACTTTTTTCTCAATTTTTTACAAGAAAACGTTAGCAAATTTTTGTTATTTTAAAGCAATGAATCGTTTCTTAGGTCGCGTAGATCCTCAAAAAAGTTTCTCGCAAAAATATATTGACAAAACAGTTTATATTCGTTATCCTATTAAATGTATTAATTATCCTGCCGCTTTAGCTCAGTTGGTAGAGCGCTTCCATGGTAAGGAAGAGGTCGCCGGTTCAAGCCCGGCAAGTGGCTTTCATAAAAAGCATCGACATGTTTTTTTAACAATATGTCGATGCTTTTTTATTTCTTTCAACAAAAATAACACCACACCATTTTCTACTAGTTTCAAGAACCTCCTGCCCTGTTCTTGCATAATGAAAACCATTCATGCATGTACTCTTTTCCTAAATCTCTTTTGTCCTAAGGTCTAAAAAGATAGGTGAAAAAAACAACTTCGCGCACAATTTATCTTCCACGAGGTTGTTTTTTCCCATATTATCCTAATGTCGGTTCAGAAAAGTTTTTGGGACGTAAGTCTACTAATTGTACATGACTATCTAAAGAGCCGCTTGGACTTTCCAATCTAAAGACTCCTAAACGAGGATCTAACGTCAAAGTCATGCTTTCATCCATATACATTTTAGAATAATCTTTAATATAGATCTCACCAATGTCACTATCTAAAGATAATTGATAATCTTTTTTCCCTTGCTTTTTATCTAGAAGCAGCAGGCGGAAACTCGTGTCTAAAGAGCAGACACCCATTTTAGAAAATTCTCCGACCCCATCATCAAGATCAAGGATCACCGTGGCACCCTCATCAATATACTTTTGTAATCTTTCTTGAGCTTTTTCAGAGACTTTTAAATACATAACTAAATAACCTCCTTTTATTAAAGAAGATTAGCACATAAAACCTAAATTTGCGAAAAACTTGCTCAAAAAAAAAACACAAGAAATATCATTACGATACTTCTTGTGCAAAAATACTCCGGCAGTAGGACTCGAACCTACGACATCATGATTAACAGTCATGCGCTACTACCAACTGAGCTATGCCGGAATAATACCCGCGTGGCGACGTCCTACTCTCACAAGGGGCAACCCCTCACTACAATCGGCGCTAAGAAGCTTAACTTCTGTGTTCGGCATGGTTACAGGTGTATCCTTCTCGCTATCGCCACCACACTGTGGTGTTA
>NZ_JAAKDW010000011.1 GCF_011038845.1 Enterococcus sp. ZJ1622 | reverse complement strand
AAACTTCCTTTCAGATTGATGTTTTAGACGACTCTATTCTATCGGAATTTTTGTATGTCTGTTTGTTTTTTTACAAAAAAATCTAGGACCGACAGAAAATTCTATCAGTCCTAGAAATTATAGAGCCTCTTTTTTTCGTTCTGCAATTAACTTTTCTAATTCCTCTAGATCCTCAAGTGTAGCCTTATTTCTAATGAAACCACGAGCGGTGTAGTATTGAGCTAAATAGGTTCGCTTTTCTTATATTTATTTGGTACTGTAAATAAAATAACCCTTCTGTTGTTTTCCGAGAAGTGGTATATAATTCCTTTATTTAACTGGTATTATTAAGAAAAAACTGATATTATTTATAACATAAAAATGATGGGGTAGGTATATGATTAAAAAGAATGATTTTATCAGAATATTTATAGTTTATGCATTTGTTAGCTTACTGTATTTAGTTCCGGCATTTAAAAATATGGAAATTTTTGGTTTTTATGATACTGCGTTTCATATCAATCGTGCTTTAAGTTTAGAGTCTATTTTTAGTTCTCCTATTAATTTTGATACATTTAGATCATATGGCATGCAAGTAAATAACTTTTATCCATGGCTGACTATATATCCTTTATTTTTGTTAATTAAGTTTACTAATTTAGCTATAGGTTATAATCTTTTCCTTTACGCTGTTACAATGATTACACTATTTATATGTCATTATGTAATGTTTGAAATTAGTAAAAGACATTTTACTAGTTTGGTTTTTGCTATTATATACACAACATCTTCATTTAGAAGTGTAGAAATATTTCTTCGTGGAGCACTAGGAGAACTACTCGCGATGTCAATCATTCCTCTAGTTTTACTCGGATTTATAAAACTTTACGACTCTAAAAAGGAATCATGGATTATGCTGACAATGAGCATGACTTTGTTGATTTATACACACGTTCTTTCTGTGGCAATGACTGTAGTAATGATTGTACTTGCGTTAATCCTTCAATTCTATCGAAAGAAGAAGATGGAAATTTCTATAGTAATTAAATTAATAAAAGCAGCTGTTGTTACATTGCTCCTTTCGCTAGCATTTATAGGTCCTATGCTTGAACAAACATTGTACCAAGATTTGAATCGTCCTTACGTAGATATATTACAAAAAAGAGCAATTTATCTAGGTAAACAGTTTTTGATCGGAAGTATAGATTCAGATTTACTATCGTTTGGTATTGGTTTAGTCTTGTTTATTTGTATAGTTATATTAACAATAAACTTTAAAAAATTAGGATTTTTATCTAAATTCACTTATTCTATGGGCATAATATCTATTTTACTATGCACGAAAATATTTCCATGGTTTGCATTACAAAATACTCCTTTAAATATTATTCAAGCACCTTGGCGGTTTATGATATTTTCAACATTGTTTATATCTTTTTCAGGAGTCTTATTTATTTCTCCATGGCTAGAAAAAATTTCACATACAAAGAAAAGAGATACCATACTAATATTAATACTAGCTGTCTCTACTTTAAATTACTCATCTGTAGTTAATATGGTAAAAGAAATGAACTTTCAGGGGACTTATTCTAATTCACAGATGGTAGATAAACTTGCTACTTTTGAAAACTTTGACTATGTTCCTGAGGGTTATCAAAAACAGCAATTACTTTTGAAAAATCACCAGGTCACAGAAAATGGACAAATTATTGATAGTAGTTTTTCTCCAAACAAAGATGAAATTATATTTACTTTTGAATCATCAAAAGATAAAACGATAGTACTTCCTGTATTTCATTACAAGGGGTTAAGGATTAGTGTCAATTCCAAGGATATTAAAATACCTAAACAAAGTGGACCCTTAATTACTATAAAAGGTGAAAATGGAATAAATAAAGTATTGATCAAATACTCATACACATATTTTTCAAAAATATCACTATTTATTTCTATAACTACGTTAATTTTACTTCTTTTTTATTGCATAATGCTAAAAAAAGAACATACTAACTAGACTAATGCATGTGAATATTTCCCAGAAATATTTACTTCTTGTTTTTAGTCTAAATATAGGTCGGGATGGTTTTTTATTGAATTCGAGAAAATTATCTTTACCTTCAAGTAATAAATATAGTTAATTAATCTTGAATATTAACCGCCTCTTAGGAGGTGGTTTTTTATTTGTATTAAAATACTTGTAGAAGCAAGGTATTACATGAGGGTGTTAAAATATAATTGTGTTTTTTCTTCCATTAACATAAAGGTCACCTCAAAAAGAGTATGCGAACAAGAGTTCTCGTTGTAAAGAGTAGAATATAAATATATAAATAAAATAAAGGGGTAACCAAATGAAAAAAATGAGAAAAAAAGAATTTATGAAAGCCTATAATTATTCTGCTTCAACTTATCAAAGACGAATGTCAGAGCTTAAAAGTACACCTCTGTTTTGTAGAGCTTATGAAAGAGTGACCGGACAAGAAATATGGAGCGATACGAAGTTATGTGATATATTTTTATCTTTTAAAGCGTATAATAAAATACGTACAAGAAAAATATCTCCTCAAAAATTTATAGAGGAAGATAGAAAAAACGCTGTATAAATAAAAAAGCTCATGAAGTAAATAAACTTCACAAGCTACGATGCAGACGATGGGATTTGAACCCACACGAGCATACGCTCACAAGACCCTCAATCTTGCATGTCTGCCGTTCCATCACGTCTGCATAAGAATTAACAATAACATAATAATGATAGCGAGTATTTCACGAGATGTCAAGATGAATTAGTGAGGAAAGCGATGAAAAAATACGATGGGGAATTTGCTGGACTAGGAATGGTTGCTGGACTTCTAGTTGGTTTGGCTTTTGGCAGTTTTTCAGGCGGACTGATGCTAGGAGTTGTTTTTGGTATCGCCATGGACTGGGCGGCAAATCTATGGAATGATTGGCAAAACAAATAAAGCATGATCATCTAGCAGACAAAGGCCTTTAGCCAAACTTGCAACTATTTCCTTCCTTGCATCTATAAAATGAGTGGCAAAATAGAGAAGGATAGAGTATGATATTGAAATAAGTGAATAACAAAAAATCAGAAATTTCTAACTTTTCGAAATGAGGGATCGGATCATATTATGAGAGAATTTGAAAAATCCAACAAATTAGAAGGTGTCAGCTACGATGTCCGCGGCCCTGTTCTTGAAGAAGCGGAAAGGATGCAAGAAGAAGGGATCAGTATCCTGAAGTTGAATACCGGTAATCCAGCACCATTTGGTTTCGAAGCACCAAATGAAGTGATACGCGACTTGATCATGAATGCACGGGATTCAGAAGGTTATTCCGACTCAAAGGGGATTTTTTCTGCGCGAAAAGCTATTGAGCAGTATTGCCAATTGAAAAAATTCCCTAATGTGACGATCAATGATATCTACACTGGGAACGGTGTGAGTGAATTGATCACAATGTGTATGCAGGGATTGCTTGACAACGGCGACGAAGTATTAGTCCCGATGCCTGATTATCCGTTGTGGACTGCCTCGATTTCTTTAGCAGGCGGAAAGCCGGTCCATTATATATGCGATGAAGAAGCAGAATGGTATCCTGATATTGAGGATATCAAATCGAAAGTGACCAGCCGGACAAAAGCGATCGTTATCATCAATCCGAATAACCCGACAGGTGCACTTTATCCTAAAGAGCTCTTGGAAGAGATAGCGGAAGTCGCACGTCAGAATGACTTGATCATCTATTCAGATGAGATTTATGACCGTCTAGTGATGGATGGTTTGGAACATATACCGATCGCGACATTAGCCCCGGATTTGTTTGTCGTGACCTTGAATGGCTTGTCTAAATCACATCGAGTTGCAGGTTTTCGTGTAGGATGGATGGTGTTGAGTGGTGACAAATCCCGAGTGAAAGGCTACATTGAAGGACTGAACATGCTGTCTTCCATGCGGCTATGCTCGAATGTATTGTCTCAGCAGATCATCCAAACTGCTTTGGGCGGCTATCAAAGTGTGGATGAACTGCTCCTGCCTGGCGGACGTATCTATGAACAAAGAGAATACATCTATCAGGCAATCAACGACATCCCTGGTCTATCGGCCGTCAAACCGAAAGCAGCTTTTTATATCTTTCCTAAAATCGATACGAAACGCTTCAATATTTTAGATGATGAGCAATTCGTATTGGATTTCTTGCATGAACACCATATCCTGCTTGTACATGGCGGTGGATTCAACTGGCATCAGCCAGATCATTTCAGAATCGTCTATTTGCCGAAAATGGATGATCTGAAGGTGACAGTGGATAAAATGCGGGAGTTTCTGTCTACCTATCGTCAAAAGTAAATTGAATCTTTGAAAGAAAAATGGCGAATATCCATTAGTGGATTTTCACACGTGTTTTGGGAGCGGGACGAATCGTCCCGGCTCCTTTTTAAATGAACGGATTTTCGTTAAAAAAGAGATTAAAAAAGAGCATGAAAAAGAAAAGAAACAAAAAAACTTTCCTATGTAAAGATGTCCCTTTTCTTGATGTTTCTTTCTTCGTAAAGTAAAATACGGATATAATGCGAAAACGCATATTTTGGAGGAGGATACTTATGGAAACGTTGGTCGATTCCTTTGGGACAATCATAAAAGAAATCCGAAAAGAACAGAAGATGACACAAAAGATGCTTTCGCAGGATATTTGTTCACAAAGTGTTTTAAGTAGAATTGAGAATAATGAAGAATTGCCCAATGTCATGGTGATGGCGCAGATTTGCCAGCGCTTAGGAGTGACGATTGATCATGTCATGAGTTTATCGAATGGAACAATCCGAGGCGGATTGAAAGAATTCGAACTGCTAGATGTCTATTTTCAAAAAAGAGATTATCGTAAATTGGAACAAATACTGAAATCACCGGAAGTAACAGAAAATCTTTATCTGGCGGCGGATTGTCAGCGTTATTATTATTATTTAGGAGTTTGTGAATTCACTCTTCGTAAAAATATCACCCAGGCATTGTGTTATCTGAAAGAAGCGTTAAGTTATTCCAATTCCAGTGACCGATCACATGTCTCGGATACAGAGATACAGCTGATCAGCTGTATCGGAAAGATTTATGGAGTAGCAGGAAGAACAGCAGAAGCCAGATATTATCTGAGCCGGAGCATCCAGCTTTTTCATCAGTCGATCAATGATCGTACAAAAAGCGAATTTTCGCAGATATTTTATAATTACGGAAGTTTTTTATTTCATCAGAATGAAATAGAGGCGGCTTTAGAACAAGTCAGCCAAGGGATCCATTGGGCACAAGAAAAAAATAGTTATTACTATTTGAATGATCTGTTTATTCTGAAAAGTTTGATATTTAAAAGAAAAGGTGAACTGAAAAAAGCCCTTTTTTATGAAGAGTTGGCTCAATCGGTCAAAAAAATCTCAAAAAGCTTATAAATGGTGTAGACCATTCTTGACTTCTCTTCGAAATAAGAGTAACTTAAAGGTAGAAAACCAAAGGAGAGAATAGAATGAGAACTTTTATCTATGCTGACAAATTCTTTTTGACGTCAGGTGTGAAAAATGCAGGTTACCTTGAAATCACAGATGGTTTTTTTGGTGAATACACCCAAGAATTACCTGATGGAGAAATCAACGTAATTGACCAAAGCGGCAAATGGATCGCTCCTGGATTAGTCGATACACACATCCATGGCTATATGAACCATGATGTAATGGATAATGACGCTGAGGGCATCAAAGCGATGTCAGAAGGATTGCTTTCTTGCGGTGTCACTTCTTTCTTGCCAACGACGCTGACTTCAAGTAAAGAACGTTTGAAAGATGTAGCTGAAACCATCGGAAAAATGTATAAAGAAGCACCAGGCGCAAAAATCAAAGGAATCTATTTCGAAGGACCTTTCTTTACAGAAGAACATAAAGGGGCGCAAAACCCAAGCTACTTCGGTGATCCTAGTTTGGATACATTCCATGAATGGCAAGAAGCATCAGGCGGATTGATCAAAAAAATCGCTCTGGCACCAGAACGAAAAGGTGTAGAAGAGTTTGTGAAACAAGTGACTGAAGAAGGTGTTGTGGTTGCTTTAGGACATAGTAATGCAACGCTTGAAGAAGCACAAAAAGCAGTAGAAGCCGGAGCGAGTGTATTCGTTCATGCGTATAATGGAATGCGTGGATTGAACCATCGTGAACCTGGTATGGTAGGCGCATTACTGTCATTAGAACATGTCTTCTCAGAGCTGATCTGTGATGGTCATCATGTACATCCGAATGCAGCTGAGATTTTGATGGAAAAAGCTGGTCATGACCATGTCGCATTGATCACTGATTGTATGATGGCTGGCGGGATGCCTGATGGAAATTATAATTTAGGTGAATTCCCAGTCGTTGTGAAAGACGGGACAGCACGTTTGGAATCCGGTAATTTAGCCGGCAGTATCCTGAAATTGAAAGAAGCGATCAAAAATGTTGTAGACTGGGGACTTGCTACACCTGAACAAGCTGTGATGATGGCTAGTCTGGTACCAGCAGTCAGCTGCAAGATCGATGACACATGCGGAAAAATCGCAAAAGGAAGAGATGCTGATTTTATCGTATTGAATCCTGATATGACGCTTGAAGCAACTTATTTAGATGGTGTGGAACGTTACCACGCATAAGATAAGGTTGTGACAGAAGTGGACAGCTTCAAGAAATAAGAAGGAATTGATGAAAATTGCTTCTCAAATTTTTGTAAAATTTGGGCTTAGTGCCGCAGATGCAAGCTTTTGAACACCATTTATTCGAAAAAAAAAGGCTGTGACAAGATTTTTGTCACAGCCTCTTTTTGCGTCAATGTTCCTCTTTTTTGAAAAAAGAATAAATAGATTCTGCTGTTTTTTCGTATCTTATCAATAGATCAGAGAACGAGCTAGGATAGAAAAGGACATCTTCTTTCATATGAGAGCGGGGGAACAATAAGACTTGCTTTTCGTTCACAAGCAGATAATCGCCATCGATCGTTCGAGCAGCAGGATAATAAGACATCAGTAGGATATCAAGCTGCTCACGAGTGATCACTCCGAATTTTTCCGTTGCTGTTAAACTGATAGCCAATCGATCCTTAGAAGGAAAGAAGATAAGCTCGTCAAAGTGACTGATCCGTTTTTGGTGTAGCCATTTGAGTGTTTCTTTCGTTGACAGCTGGTCTACTGGTTGAAACATCTATTTCACCTACTTTATATTGGGTATCTTCACATTGAAATTGATAGAGGAAGGATCAGAAAGACTCTTCGCCTCCAGCAAAACATCTGCTGGTATGAGCTGATCGCCAGCATATTCCGGGATGACACGGTAGCGGACTGTTTCCCCTTTGTTCAACGCGTGTCGGATCTCCAGTTCATAATAGTTCATATATGGATCGTTGACTGGAAACTGATATAAAGTGACAAGATTTCTCGGTTCATCCCCACTTCCGCCGAATTGTTTAGCGATCAAGTGTCCGCGTGAATGATCATATTTAGGTCCCGAAACAAAACCGGGTGGACGGATCGCCCGATTTGCACTAGTACCAGTGTTGATCATCTCTTTTTTCAGCAAGGCATCTGCTCCAGTCGGTCGGCCTAAAGAATCGAGTTCATGATAGGTGATCCAGCCTTTTTGCTGATCGGCCAGTTCCTTAGATGTGAAGCTAGCCGTCCCTAGATTTTCAGGCCCGGGGTTCTTACCGGTCGGTGCAAGATCTTCGCCAGTGGGCAGTCCATTGTGATCGTCTGCCTGTTTGGATGTTGGATAGGTGCTCTTTGCTATGGACGCATCTTTTTGGTGATCAGATTGATCGATCCCATACCATCCAGCTGCGCCGGCAAGCAGCAACGTGAGCAAGATTCCCCATAATTTGTTCAGTTTTTTCATTTTTCTCCCCATTTCTTAAAAAGCTCATTGCTTATTATAATAAAGAAGAGGTCTAGAAGAAAGAAAAAACATCTTCTCAAAGTATGGCTTTGAAGGCGCAAAATAAACTATACAGGGGTTTTAATAATTGGTATGATAGACATAGAAATAAAAGGAGGCGCTTAAATGATAGGGGGAGTTGCACTAGAGACAATCTATTGGTATACCTTGCTAGTTTGTGCCGTTTTAGCCGTGCTGCTTGTTATATTTGGAGACGTTTTCGACTTTGATGGACCTGTTGATCCAATGCTTGTCATCCCATGGCTTACTTTTACCAGCTTATTCGGCTATTTGGGCGAGAAACTGACAGATCAATCGGCGTTATTCATTTTTATTGCGAGCGGGGCGGTCGCGACCGTTTTGGTTTTTCTGCTGAACTTCTATATTCTGATGCCGATGAAACACGCTGAATCCACATTGTCTTCATCAGAAAGGTCGCTGGAAGGACAAGTGGCAGTAGTTGTAACGCCAATACCGATCAAAGGGATGGGCGAGATCCAATTGAAAAGTGTGACCGGTTCCATCAGCCGCCCAGCATGTTTTTACGATCCGCAACTAGCAGAAGCTGCCCAAGGGACAAAAGTACTGATTATCGAGGTAAGAGAAAGAGTGTGTTATGTCGTGCCCTATGAGAGCATGATTAAAATGTAAAGGAGTGTTTTGAATGGTTATATCAGGAGTTTTTGTAGCGATTGCTATTGCAGCGCTGATTGTGTTGATGCTGTTGATCGTTTTTGTAGCGAAGTACCAGACAGCGAAGCCGGATGAAGCGTTGATCATCAGCGGGAGCTATCTTGGCAGTAAGAATGTTCATATAGACGAAAGCAATAACAAGATTAAAATCGTACGTGGCGGCGGTGCTTTCGTCCTGCCTGTTTTTCAGCGGTCGAATCGTATCAGTTTGCTGTCAAGCAAATTAGATGTTTCCACGCCAGAGGTCTACACAGAACAAGGTGTCCCTGTGATGTGTGATGGAACTTCGATTATCAAGATCGGCTCTTCTGTGGAAGAGATTGCAACAGCAGCTGAGCAGTTTTTAGGAAAAACGAGAGAAGAACTGGAAAATGAAGCAAGAGAAGTCCTTGAAGGTCACTTGCGTTCGATCCTAGGTTCGATGACCGTAGAGGAGATCTATCAGAATCGAGACAAATTCAGTCAAAGTGTCCAGGAAGTCGCATCTGTCGATCTAGCGAAAATGGGACTGATCATTGTTTCATTTACGATCAAAGAAGTACGGGACAAAAACGGCTATCTGGATTCTTTAGGTAAACCAAGGATTGCCCAAGTAAAACGGGATGCAGATATTGCAGAAGCGGAAGCATTGAAAGAAACACGGATCAAAAAAGCACAAGCTGAAAAAGAATCACAAGCAGCCGAGTTACAGCGTCAGACAGAAATCGCTGAATCTCTCAAAGAAAAAGAATTGAAGCTAGCAGCCTATAAAGAAGAGCAGGATGTCGCTAAAGCGAAAGCAGACCAAGCTTATAACTTAGAGAGTGCACGTGCACAGCAACAAGTAATCGAACAAGAAATGCAAGTGAAAGTCGTCGAACGACAGAAACAAATCGAATTAGAAGAAAAAGAAATCACGCGTCGCGAAAAACAATATGACTCTGAAGTGAAGAAAAAAGCAGATGCCAATCGTTACGCCAAAGAGCAAGAAGCACAAGCGCAAAAGGTCAAGGAAGTCACTGAAGCCGAAGCTGAACGTTTCCGTGTCGAAGCATTAGCTGAGGCAGAAGCCAACAAGACTCGTTTGGCTGGACAAGCAGAAGCTGAAGCGACATTAGCAAAAGGAAAAGCCGAAGCCGAAGCAAAACAGAAAATCGCCGATGCCTTCAAGGAATATGGTGAAGCTGCGGTCTTGAGCATGGTCATCGACATGCTTCCTCAACTGATGCGTGAAGCAGCACAGCCTTTAGGCAATATCGAAAAAATCTCGGTTGTCGATACAGGGAACAGTTCAGGTGAATCAGGTGGTGCCAACCGGGTGACCAGTTACGCAACGAACCTCCTTTCGACCACTCAGGAAACATTGAAGGCTACGACAGGTCTTGATCTGAAAGAAATCGTCGAGAATTTATCGACACGCGGAACAACGAGCCAAGTCAATATGTATGAAGCGCCGAACGAATCCGTGCAGCAACCAGTTTCAGAAAACGAATAAGATGCAAGAAAATGCAAAAACGCCCTTTGAAAAGATAAGGGCGTTTTCGTATCTTTAGGATAAACAAGGAAAGATTCATTACTCGTTCTTCTCAGAATGTCGCTGGATCTGAGTTTCGATTTCTTGTAAATTTTCCCGAAGCAATCGTTCTTTTTTCTTCAATTCCTCGAGATCTTCTGTCAGTTCTTCTTTTTTCTCGATTTCGGGAGGACGAAGGAAAAAATTGATGCCGATAGCGATGAAGGTACCGATAAATGTATCTAGGACCCGCTGGATGGCATACAAAGCCGATTCACCTTGTGGGATGCTCAATGAGATCAGCAGCAAAGTAGCAATCGCGGAAATGATGCCCGAATTATTGTTGATGCCATCCGATACAACGATCACGACGATCACTAAACAAGGCAGTAAAAACAGCTCTACAAGAAAATCGTTATGGAAATAACTTTTGACGAAGAAATAAACGATAGCTAGGGTACCGCCAAGCGTGTTTCCAATGATCCGAGAGCGCCCGAAAGATACGGTCGAAGTCAGATCCTGCCGTAAGGAAAAAACAGCAGATAACGCAGCAATCATAGGGATCCCTCGTTGGAACAAATGGAAAAACAAAATACAGAGAAAAACGGCTAAAGCGCTTTTTATCGTTCGCATACCTAGTCGAAAACGGCCAAATTGCATAGAGGTTCTCCTTTTTGGTCTTTTTATTATCATACCTAATCTTTCACCGGATAGCCAGTTTTTCATAAGTCGAGTATAATAAATAGAGAAAAGAAGGGGGAAAATAAAAGAAGATGCGTATAGGGATGCGGACAGTAAAAACAGTAGTCAGCGTGATCTTTTCAATGGCAGCTGCCAGCAGTCTTTCACTTTTATATTGGCCTTCTGCTGGGATCATCGCTCTGTTGAGTGTAGGGAATACGAGAAAATCTACTTTGCGAACAGGAATCAATCGGATAGCAGCTTTTTTGTTAGCAACAGCCGCTGCTTTTGTTAGTTTTGCAGCTGTCGGTTATACGATCCTCGGTTTCGGCTTCTTTTTGTTATTGTTCATACCGTTTGCCGCTCGATTTAAATTGACGGAAGGGATCGTCGTGAATGCCGTCTTAGTCACACATTATCTGGTGGAGGCAAGGATGTCATGGCAATTGATAAGCAATGAAGCAGCGCTGATGGCGATCGGGCTGGTGTTTGCTCTAGTCGCGAACATCTATATGCCGGACCGTACAAGACAGCTACAGAAAAACCAGATGGAAATCGAAACAGAATTTCGCGTGATCTTGAAAAAAATGGCAGGATTTCTTTTATCAGAAAACAAAGAAGATTTAGAAATAAGCTGTGAAGATCTATTGACATTCATCCGCAAAAGCCAGACAGATGCCAGAGAACATCAGGAGAACTACTGGATGAGACAACCTGCTTATTACGAGACATATTTTGCTATGAGAAGGGCGCAAGCAAATGTCATAAAAGATATGCTGGAAAATCTGGAAAGAATCCAACAACCCGCTCAGTATGGAAAACATATTTATGGTTTGCTGATCTATACGGCAGAAACTTTTTCTGAAACCAATGATGGGAAACAAATTTTGCTGCGTATCGAAGAAGTCTATGATGGTTACAGGAAAATGGCTCTGCCCGAAAGCCGTGCAGAATTTGAAGACCGTGCAGAACTCTTCCAATTTTTACAGTCTTTTAAAAGTTTTGTAGAGATCAAAGCAGAGTTTTTTCATCAGAAAGAGGAAAAATAAACCAGCTTGTCCGCATGTTGATAAAGCGGATAAGCTGGTTTATTTGATTTCAGAGGCAAACATCGATCAATCCGCCTGTTTCTCCCATTGAACTTGCATTTCATCCAAGATAGCAATGACATCTTTTGTCAGGAAAAGAGAGCGGTTCGGCAGTTCGCCTTCGATCATTTTGACCATATTCTCGATTTCATAATTCATCGCATTCATCGTACTTCCACTTTCGATCAATTCTTTTGTACCATCGGTGTAGATGATTTCTGCCCGATCGGCTCGCGGATAATCAGCGATGGTGAAGTAGCCGTTTTCAAAAGCAACGATACCGATTTTCGGCATTTTTGCCTGGAAGGTCAAACTGACAGCAGCCATCTCCTGTTCTTTATTGCGTAAAATCGTGACAGACTGTTCATCCACGCCCGTTTTGAAAGGGACCATATCAGAAGCGATGACTTCTGGCTGTGAGCTTAAGAAAAAACGTGCGAAGGAAACAGCATACGTCCCGATATCTAACAGCGCGCCGCCTGCCAAATCAGGATTGAAGAAGCGGTTGGAAGGATCCGGTTCTTTATAACTGCCAAAGGGCGCTTGGATCATTTTCAAGGCGCCCAGTTTTCCAGTATCTATCAATGAACGTAATTGTTGATACAACGGCATATTGAAAATCGTCATGGCTTCTGCAAGGATCAGTTCTTTTTCCTCAGCAAGCTTCATCGCTTCTGCCAATTCTTTTTTATTCATAGTGATCGCTTTTTCGCACAAGACATGTTTGCCTGCTTCCAGTGCTTTCAGGATGTGCTCGATATGTTGTCGATTGGGAACAGCGATGTAGATGATATCGATCGCATCGTCATTCAGCAATTCCTCGTAACTGCCGTAAGCTTTCGGAATCTCATAACGTTTGGCAAATGTTTCAGCTTTTGTCAAATTTCTTGAGGCAGCAGCAGCCAGCACGCTTGTTTCCTGATCGAAACTCGCTGCGAATTCATGGGCGATCGACCCTAGTCCGATGATTCCCCACTGATACTTTTTCATATATATCCTCTCCTTTTCGTGTTATATTTGAAATGGATTTATAAACATGCTTGTCTATGTCCGTACTTATTATATCAAAAAGTATCCTCATCGTTGGAACAGACTGATCAAAACGTTAAAAAAGATGAAAACGATGATTTAAAAGATGCTTTTTCCAAAGAACTTAAGTAGAATAAAACAGGAGGGGATTATCGTGCATCAAGTATATGTTGACCTGGTAATGAGTGTCTTGTTAGAACAATTCGAAACTGAAAAAGTATTTTTAGAGGAATACTTACTGATTAGTGAGGAACAATGGCAGAAATGGAAAAAAGGCGAGAAAAATCTGCCTTCTGAAGCAATGCAGAAAGTAAAAAATCTGTTTACTGATTACGAATGGATGCTTACGCAAAAAATCTTGCGGCAAACCATCATTTTTCCAGAAAAACGGACGATCGCCGTTGCGGAATACAAACAGATCAAAACACGTATCGCACAAAAATGGTTAAGCAGCGGTACGGCACAAGTAGAGATCGTCCCTTTGAAAAACAATACGCACACCAGTCGGTTTCTTGACCTGAAAGTAAGTATCCAATATGATGAATGGGGCTATGACGATATCTTGAATTTTCGTCTTCCAGCAGATATCCAGCGTCAAATCGAAGCAGATAAAGTGGAACTTTTGGATTGGGTGAGTGAAAATCTAGAAGAGACATATGTTCATGAAGGAATAGAAGGCGAAGAGAAATGAAAGGATTTTAGAAGTGAATAAATTTTTAGGATTTGGTTCGGTCATTATCATGATCGCAGCTATGGGGTATGTCGTTGTGAGTGAACACGCGATGCGCTCAGAAGTTCAAGCAAATGTCCAGAAAACAGAACAGACAGCAACAAGCAGTAAAAATGCAACAAAAAAAGAAACAAAAAAGGAAACAAAAACAGACCATTCTTCAGAAAAGAAGCGTACTGATTTGCCAGATGCCAGCTCTAGTGACTGGGAGCTGATCCTGGTCGGGCCAGATCATAAACTGGAAAAAGAAATCGATGAATCTACACAATTGGCTGCATTAAGCAATGGCTATTTGGTAGACAAAAGGATTGCGCCAGACTATGAAGAATTTGCCAAAGCAGCAGAAACTGCAGGTTTTCCTTTAGTCATGGTATCTGCTTATCGGTCTGTTGCCTCACAACAGGAAGTCTTTGCGCAAAATGTACAGGAAGTGATGAGTCGACAAGGTGTCTCAGAAGAAGAGGCGACGAAGATCACGAAAGAAACGATCACTGAACCTGACTATAGCGAACATCATACTGGTCTCGCAGTGGACGTAGTGGACCAGAACTGGTACCAGAACTATCCTAAAACGGTGTTGGACGCAGACTACGGCGAACAGCCCGGTGCGAAATGGATCGCGGAAAATGCTGCAAAGTACGGCTTCATTGTTCGTTATCCAAAAGGACGTGAAGATATCACCAAAATCACCTATGAACCATGGCATCTGCGCTATGTAGGAAAGGAAAATGCAGAATATATCACGAACAAGCAATTAACATTAGAAGAATATCTCGACGAATTAAACGAAAAGTAGGCGGGCGATATGGCTAAGAAAAAATGGAAGAAGCAAAAACGAAAGAATATACGAGGGATAGCTGTCATAGCAGGTATCTTGCTGATCGCAACTGCTTTTGTTTTTTCATTGAGAAGCGTATCTTCTCCTTTTTCAGATCACAGCCAAGAGCAAGAAGCCCAATCGCACCAAGAATTCATCGATCGGTTAGTTCCTCATGCACAAGAATTGCAAGATGCTTATGGTGTCTTGCCGAGTATTATTCTAGGGCAGGCGATCTTGGAATCGAATTGGGGAAAAAGCACCTTAGCCAGTGAATACAACAATCTATTCGGGATCAAAGCATACGAGGGACAAAAGAAAGTCAGTCTAGAAACAAAAGAATTCGTGAATCAGGAATGGATCACGATCCAAGGTGATTTTCGCGTCTATGATTCATGGGAACAATCGATGGATGACCATACTCGATTATTCATCCAAGGGGTCGATTGGAATCCTGCACTCTATGAGAAAGTCATCACAGCTGCTGATTATCAAGAAGCCGCCCAAGCACTACAGGATGCGGGTTATGCGACTGACCCGACGTATGCACAAAAAATCATTGAGGTGATCGAAACGTATCAGCTGAATCAGTACGATCGCAGATAAATAAAAAAGGAGTGGAAACATGGCAGAACAATTTATTCCGGAAATCATGACAGAATTGCGCAAGGATATCGTCAAAGTTCCTGAAGTCATTTTGAAAGCAAGCGGGATCAAGATTTTCGGTAAGATGATCCGTTCGATCATCTTCACTACAGATATCGCAATCATCAGGAACACCAATGCGAATGCAGTTATTGCTGTGTATCCATTCACACCACACCCGGCAATCACGAAAAGCATCATCGAAGCTGCGGATATACCGGTTTTCTCAGGTGTAGGTGGCGGGCTGACCCAAGGAGCGCGTTCTTCTTATATGAGTATGTTTGCTGAAGCGCAAGGATCATTAGGTGTGGTCTTGAATGGGCCAACGCCTCTGGAAACAGTCCAAGAAGTTTGTCAGGTGGTCGATATTCCAGTGATCAGTACAGTGACGTCCAAGTACACAAAAATCGATGAAAAGCTTGAAGCAGGGATCTCGATCATCAATATCAGTGCAGGAAAAGAAACAGCAGCTGCTGTCCGTTATTTTCGACAAAAATATCCAGAACTTCCGATTATCGCTACAGGCGGACCTACTGAAGAAAGTATTTTAGAAACGATCGAAGCAGGGGCGAATGCGATCACGTACACACCACCTAGCAGTGGCGAACTTTTCAGTCGTAAAATGGAAAAATACCGGAAGACTGAAAAAAGCGATCATGGAGCATGAAAGTAAATAAAATAGAACAAGTAAAAACAGCAAAAAAGAAATCTGGAAAGAGGCTCGCTCTTTTGTTCCAGTTTTCTTTTTTTGTTCTATTTGAAGAGCCAAGAAGCTAAACCGAGTAGCCAATGGTGAGAGAATGAAAGATTTTTTGTTTTTTTATAGTGGCTATATTAAAAGCAAGAGTATAGTATTGTTATTAAATTATTTTTTTCGAAAATAAGCTTGATTTGTTAAAGCGCTTTCTATAAAATGAAAAACAAATAGAAACGAAAAAAAGGCACCCTGATCCTTAGTAGCAGCTAAGAGCCAGGGCCTTGATAAGTCAGCGGGAACTGACCAATCAAGTTGCCATAGTCAATGCTTGTGCATCGACGTGTATATTGTACCTGATTTTATGCAGGATTACTAGGCATTTTTGTCATGTTTTCAAAGGGGAAGTGTACATTTCGAAGCGTGCTTATTTAGCTATGTCAAGGATATTGGACAGCCGTCCGATATCCTTTTTTGTTATTTGCCAAACGATTACGAAGTGGACGAATGGAAGAAGAACAACTGATATTCTGAAGCAAAAAGCATCCATTCTTGATCGAGAGGCGAAATAAACGGGCAAGCCTTGTTTCTATTTTACATCAAGGGTGATTGGAGGACAGCGAAGCAATCAAATCAGACGAGAGTGTGTTTCACGCTGTTATGTGAAAAGAAATACAAATTTTAGATGGAAATATGAGCCTAAAAGAATGTGAAAGAGGGAAAGAGGATGAAAAACAAAGTAAAACTTTTCTTAGCTGTGGTATTCGTCTCAAGTTTTTTGGCTGCATGTGGAAACAAGGAGGAGGAAAAAGTCCAGTTGAACATGGCGTGGTGGGGTTCGCAAGTTCGCCATGACGCGACAGTCCAAGTCATCGAGATGTATGAAAAAGAAAATCCGCATGTCTCGATCGAATATGAATTTTATGATTATGAAGGTTACTATACCAAACTTGGGACTTTAGCAGCTTCGAATGACATTTGGGACATTTTCCAGTTGAACAACCAGTTTCCGCAATATATCAATCAAATCGAACCGCTGGATGAATATGTGGAAAAAGGGATCATCGATGTTTCGGACACAGATGAGACTTATCTGGCTACGACCACGTATGATGATCAGCTCGTCGGCCTTTCAAACGGCGTCAATTCTTTTGCGATCGCTTACAACAAAGAAGTGTTCACTCAACTAGGGATCCCTGAACCATCGTCGAATTGGACATGGGACGAATTTGAGCAGATCAGCTATCGGATAAGAGAGGAACTAGGGATGTATGCTATCTCCAGGTTCGAAGATTTCATCGTAGGATGCATCATCCAGATACCGCAAGTAGAAAAAGGACTGAATTTTTATAATCGAAAGGACTTGTCCAGCAGTCTAGGATTTGATGAACCGGATCATCTCAAGGATTTCTTTGAATTGCGTAAAAATCTTGTGAAAAAAGGAGCACATCCAGAACCTGGCGGGTTTGCAAGTACCACAGATCTGTCTTTTCAAGCGGTGAGGGATGAGAAAGCTGCTATGGTTTTCTTGTCGAGCAATCAATTGACGGAGATTTTAGCAGGTGCACCTGAAGAGATGGAAATCGGATTGATCAACCCGCCTCGAAGAAAAACAGATGGGGAATCAGGTATCCCATTGCGGTCTTCTCAAATGCTGAGTGTGTCCAAAAATTCCAAACATAAAGAAGAAGCAGCTAAATTCATCGACTTCTTCCAGAATAGCGAAGAAGCAAACCAGATCCTAAAAGGTGAACGTGGGGTACCAATCATGTCGAAGATACGCGAACAATTAGCAGAAGACGGCGACGAGACGCTCCAAGCGACATTTGATTATCTGGAAATGGTTTCTGAACTGGACAATGGAGAGATCAATGTGTTCGACAGTCCGCTGAACCCTGAGATCCAAGATCAGTACAATCTTTTGGTCGATAAAGTGATTTACGAAGAAATGACGGCACAAGAAGCGGCAGAGAGCATGTTTGATTTTGCTTCACGCCTATTAGAATAAACGGGAGGCGACGACAAAATGAAAGAGAAGTTCAAGAAAATGATCTATAAGGATCAAGTGGTCGGCTATGTATTCGCTTCTCCGTTTATTGCCGGTTTCTTGTTGATCACAGTGATCCCTATGGCTCTTTCACTTTATTATTCCTTTACCGATTATCGCTTAGGGAATCCTGTCTCTTGGATCGGGATAGATAATTATTTGAAGATGTTCAATGACGAACGGTTTCTCAATTCGATCAAGGTGACTTTTCTTTATGTCTTGGTTTCTGTACCTGCGAAGCTGATTTTCGGTTTGCTGATTGCTTACGTATTGACAAGGGATATCAAAGGGACGACGATTTTCCGCTCATTGTATTATATCCCCAGTCTGATTGGCGGTAGCATTTCAATCGCATTGGTATGGAAAGAACTTTTTTCAAAAGAGGGTCTGATAAACATCTTTTTAGGCCAGCTAGGCATGCCGGCTCTTTCGTGGTTCGGTGACCAGAAACTAGTGATGATCCCGCTCGTATTGATGTCTGCTTGGCAGTTTGGATCGGCGATGATCATTTTTGCAGCAGGGATCAAAGAGATTCCGATGTCTTACTATGAGGCGGCAGAAATCGATGGAGCGAATAAATTCCAGTTGTTTTTTAAGATTACGCTGCCGATGCTGTCTCCAATCATTTTATACAATCTGATCATGCAGACGATTGCGGCTTTCATGTCGTTTACGCAGGCATATATCATCACGCAGGGTGGGCCGAATGATGCCACTAATTTTTACGCGCTATATGTTTACAATCAGGCATTCTCCTTCAACTCGATGGGCTATGCGAGCGCGATCTCATGGGTGATGCTGATCATCATGAGTTTTGTCACATTTCTAATCTTCAAGTCATCAAAAAAATGGGTCGTCGTATAGTGAGGAGTGGAGCAGATGAAAAAAAATGTAAGAAAAGCTATCCAATACGCCTTCATCCTGTTTTTAGGACTGATTATGATCTATCCGGTTTTGTGGATGATCTCTGGTTCATTTAAAACAGACAATGAGATATTAAGCGGTTCGCTGAATTTGATACCTCAAGAATTTCAATGGCAGAACTACGCGGACGGTTGGGCTGGTTTTGCTGGGATCTCCTTTTTCACGTTTTTCAAAAATTCCTTTATCATCTCAGCGACAGCAACTGCTGCAACGGTACTAAGTTCGACTTGTATTGCATATGCTCTATCAAGGATCGATTTTAAAGGAAGACGTTTCTGGTTCATCGTGATGCTTGTGACGATGATGATCCCTACTCAAGTGATTCTGATCCCTCAATTCATTATTTATAACCAGTTGAATTTAGTAGGTACTTATATTCCATTGATCCTGCCGCATTTCTTTGGTCAAGCGTTCTTTATCTATCAGATCATGCAGTTCATGATCAGCATTCCGAAAGAACTTGATGAATCGGCGATCATTGATGGATGTAGCAAGTACAGTGTATTCACGAAGATCATCTTTCCGTTGCTGAAACCAGCGATCATTACCACGATCATCATTCAGTTTTACTGGAAATGGGATGATTTCATGGGTCCGCTGATTTATTTGAACAGACCAAGAACCTATACTGTTTCGATCGCAATCAAATTATTCGCGGATGCTGGATCAAGCACGACTTACGCCAGTATGTTCGCGATGTCGACTTTGTCACTGCTGCCTGTTTTCCTGATCTTCTTGTTCTTCAATAAATATCTGGTTCAAGGGATCAGTACAAGCGGATTGAAGGATTAGGTAAAAAATGAAGAAGCCGATTGAAGAATTATTCTTGTATAAACTGAATGAGCTGATGTGTAAAGTACTGGTGGCAAGCCTGATAGGTAATAGTGTGTTCCTTGTTCTTATCGCAGGCTTATGGATGTATGGGATGGAGATTCCAGTGTGGCTTGCTCTGTTTATTTACGCTCTTTCGATGTTTCTCTGTTCGTATCTCATCGTCGCTTATCTATCTGAAGTGAAAAGAGACATCACTAAAAAATTAGTGAAACAACTAACAAAAGTGAATGTGGTTTTTCAGTTGAGTGCGTTTCTCTTACTACTAGATATGTATTATTTTGTGAAGATCTTGCAATTTCCTTTGTCTTTGCCGATGTTTCTTTACTTGGCTATTTTGTCGTTTCACAGTTGTAGTACGACGATGTTCGAAGTCTATGAAGGAGATGAACAGGAATCTATCCATCGTAAACTGCTGAAGAATCTCCATTTATTGACAAAAGATATCAAAGGGAACCTCTGTTATGTAGGAATGACAGCCATTTTTTTATGGCTGTATGAGTATCATCCGTTTTTACTGCTGCTTTTGTATCCGGGCCTGCCGTTCGTTGCAGCCTATAAAATAAACTCAAGGGAGAAGAGACCAGAATGAAAAAAAGATATGTACAAGTCGGTGTTGGCGGACGCGCGAGATTCTTTTATGAATCCATTGCTTCAACGTATAGCCAGACCAGTGAATTAGCAGGGTTTTGCGACATCTCGCAAACAAGAATGGACTATGCGAATCGTCTGATTTCAGAAAAATACGGACAGGCAAAAGTCCCGACCTATAAACATTTCGAATTTGAAAAAATGCTGGACGAAATCGATCCAGATTGTGTGATTATCACAGCGGTCGATCGTGTCCATCATGACTATATCATACGCTCAATGGAAAAAGGTTATGATGTCATTTGCGAAAAACCATTGACGATCGATGAAGAAAAAGCAGAAGCGATCTTGGACGTACAAAAAAGAACGGGTTGTTCCTTGCGCGTCACGTTCAATTATCGGTATGCGCCCCATAATACGAAAATCAAGGAACTATTGCATGAAGGCGTGATCGGAGAAGTCTATTCCATCCATTTCGAATGGCTATTGAACACGCAGCACGGTGCAGACTACTTCAGAAGGTGGCATCGGAACAAATACAATAGCGGCGGATTGTTGGTGCATAAATCCACCCATCATTTCGATCTAGTCAATTTTTGGCTCGATAGCCAGCCGAAGAAAGTGTTCGCTTTTGGTGATTTGAATTTTTATGGCATGCACAATGCAGAAAAACGTGGAGAAGAACGTTTTTACAGCAGAAACTTAGAAGATCCTGCAAAGTCAGCTGATCCTTTCGCTATAGATCTGGAAGCTAATGAAGAGCTTCGGGAAATGTATCTGAAGGCAGAGAAAGATAGCGGTTATATCCGGGATCGAAGCGTCTTTTCTGACGAGGTATCTATTGAAGACACGTTAGGGGTAACAGTGAAATACGAATCCGGGACGATCCTCACTTATTCATTGAACGCCTACATGCCTTGGGAAGGATTCAATGTTTCCTTTAACGGCAGTAAAGGGCGGATCGAAATGAAGGTCGTAGAGAAATCCTATATAAATGCCGGAGGGAGCAAAGAAGACGAAGGAGCGCTGGAAGTGCATGCTATCGTCGTCCATCCGATGTTCGGCAAACCTTATGAATTAGCGATCGAACAGCGCGAAGGCGGTCATGGCGGCGGCGACCCGATTTTATTGAATGATCTGTTCGGGATACCGGAATTTGACCCATGGCAACGTGCAGCCACGCATATCGATGGGACGATGTCGATCCTGACAGGGATAGCGGCAAACCGTTCGATCGCATCAGGGCAGGCGGTTACTGTCAAAGATCTGCTGACGATATGTCCATAGCCTTAAAGAGACAGTTACAGTTGAGCGCTATTTGTTCAAGCGTAGGAATAGAGGAAGGACGGGGATTTATTTTTCCCGTCTTTCCTTTTCTTTTTAGAAAATACCGAACAAACCAGACAAAAAGATTAAAAATATTAGATTTTAAAAAAAATAAGTGAAACTAAGTTGTCAGTTTCAGAAAGTAGTGTTAGACTATTTTCAATATTTGAAACAACACTACTTATTCAAATAGACGAACAACAGCCTGTGAACGCACCATTTTTTGACATTGTTATTTAGTTTTACATAACTACTTATATATCGTCATGATAAGGATGACAGTTTCTAGCCAGTGCCGTAAATGCTGGACTATAAGTAAAAGAGTGGCTATTACACCCTTTTTTACTTATTATAGAGTGAAAGGGTGTTTTTTCGTTAGAGAAAGCAGTTTTCGCCTTACTAGCAGGAAACAACAGACTTTCTTTGAAAAAGTTAGGTATCAATAAATGAAAAGGAGCAGATAAAGTGAAAGAATTAGTTGAACGTATACAAAAAGACGGACGTGTATTAGGTGAAGGTGTATTGAAAGTCGACAACTTTGTCACACACCAAGTAGATCCTTTCTTGATGGAACAGATGGGGAAACGCTTTGCTGAAGTATTCCAAGAACAAGGGATTACGAAAGTAGTGACAATCGAAGCTTCTGGTATAGCTCCGGCTTTATTTGCCGCAAAAGAATTGAATGTACCGATGATTTTTGCAAGAAAAGCAAAGAGTTTGACGATGGATGAAGAATTATTGACAGCTTCTGTTTATTCCTTTACGAAACAAGTGACTAGTACGATCTCGATTTCCCGTAAGTTTCTTTCAGCAGATGATAAAGTACTGATCATCGATGACTTCCTGGCAAATGGGCAAGCTGCTAAAGGGCTGATCGAATTATGCCAGCAAGCAGGCGCAGAAGTAGAAGGTATCGGTATCGTGATCGAAAAATCTTTCCAAGACGGCCGTCAGCTTCTAGAAGAAATGGGCTTGAAAGTAGTCTCTCTTGCACGGATCGCTTCTTTGTCAAACGGACGTGTGGAGTTTCTTGAGGAGGACGCATAATCGTGGAGAAAGAGACACAAAATGGAAAAGCCGCTGTACTGGGGCTCCAGCATTTATTAGCAATGTATGCCGGTGCAGTAGCAGTACCACTTTTGATCGGTACTGGACTTGGGTTTAATCAAGAGCAGATGACGTATCTGATTTCGATCGATATCTTTATGTGTGGTCTCGCTACGCTGCTGCAGCTGACCGTGAATCGCTTTTTCGGGATCGGTCTTCCGGTCGTATTAGGGTGTGCGATTCAAGCGGTGGCTCCGCTGATCTTGATCGGAACAAATGAAGGAGTCGGCGCTATTTACGGTTCGATCATTGCATCAGGTGTGTTCGTTGTGCTGATCGCAGGTTTCTTTTCAAAAATCAAAAAACTGTTTCCACCAATCGTGACAGGAACAGTGATCACGGTGATCGGGCTCACATTGATTCCCGTGGCGATCGAAAAAATGGGTGGAGGAGATGCCTCTGCCGCCAATTTCGGTGACAAGACCAATCTTCTACTTGCGTTTGTGACGATTTTACTGATCGTCGGTGTCCAAATGCTTGCGAAAGGATTTATCCGTTCGATTGCTGTATTGATCGGGTTAGTCGGCGGTAGTATCTTAGCTGCTTTCATGGGGATGATCGATTTGAGTGCGATTGGCGATGCACCATTATTCCACGTTCCCCAACCCTTTTATTTCGGTAAACCAACATTCGATATCTGGTCCATCCTCTTGATGATCATCATCTCTATGGTCAGCATGGTAGAATCGACAGGCGTGTATTTTGCGCTTGGAGATATCACTGGCAAGCATGTGGGCGAAGAAGAACTGAAAAAAGGGTATCGCGCAGAAGGATTAGCTGTGATCCTTGGCGGGATATTCAACACATTTCCTTATACAGGATTTTCTCAAAATGTGGGTTTAGTCCAACTTTCAGGAATCAAAACAAGAAAGCCGATTTATTTTTCTGCCTTCTTCTTGATCGTGTTAGGATTGTTTCCTAAAATCGGTGCATTAGCACAGATTATTCCAGAACCTGTTCTTGGTGGCGGGATGTTAGTGATGTTCGGGATGGTTGCTGTCCAAGGGATTCGCATGTTGTTAGAAGTCGATTTCACAAATGATAAAAATCTTCTGATCGCAGCTGTTTCTATCGGTTTTGGTCTAGGATTCAATATCATGCCGACATTGTTCAGCCAGCTGCCTCAAACCGTCCAAATGTTTACTGGGAATGGGATCGTGATGAGTAGTATCACAGCGATCATTTTGAATCTAGTATTCAATGGCTTGAAAAAAGACGAAGAGATCATCGAAGAAGCATTCAAGAAATAAGATAGAGAAAAAAGTCGTGAGAGACAACTCGCGGCTTTTTTTGTTTTTTCATTAAACACGAACGATAATCGTTTGTTTCGGGATAATATTCGAAAATTCTTTGACATGAAAAACACAGATTGTTAGAATATGGATGTAGAAAATCTGAGAGGAGAAACACATGACTGCAAAAGTTTCTGTCATTATGGGAAGTACATCTGATTGGGAGACCATGAAATCTGCTTGCGAAATATTGGAAGAATTCCATGTATCCTACGAAAAAAAGGTAGTATCTGCCCACCGCACACCTGATTTGATGTTCCAGTACGCTCAAGAGGCACGAGGAAGAGGGATCAAAGTCATCATCGCAGGAGCTGGAGGGGCCGCACATCTTCCCGGGATGGTCGCTGCCAAAACAACATTGCCTGTCATTGGTGTACCGGTCCAATCACGAACATTGAACGGACTTGATTCTTTATTGTCGATCGTACAGATGCCTGGAGGAGTTCCAGTAGCAACGACAGCGATCGGAAAAGCTGGTGCAATTAACGCTGGACTACTTGCGATAGAGATGCTTTCAATGTATGATTTAGAATTGGAGGCTAAATTGTCTGAAAGACGTTCAATGTTGGCTGAAACTGTTATAGAAAGTAGTGATCAACTTGGTTAAACCATTGTTGCCTGGATCAACGATCGGGATCGTCGGTGGCGGTCAGTTAGGTCGGATGATGGCGATTAGTGCAAAGGAAATGGGCTTCAAAGTGGGAGTGCTGGACCCAGTGAACGGCTGCCCGGCCGCACAAGTTGCAGACTGGCATATCGAAGGTGCTTACGACGACACTTTTGCACTAGAAGAACTCGCTAGAAGAACAGAAGTAATTACTTATGAATTTGAGAATGTAAGTGTTGAAGCGCTGAATGCTATCCTGCCAATGTCATTTATTCCGCAAGGGACGGATCTTTTGGCGATCACACAAGATCGGCTGCTGGAAAAATCTTTTTTAGAAACGAACAATATCGTGATCGCGCCTTATGCGACAATCGTGAGTCCTACTGATATTCAAGATGCGATCGATGGAATCGGTTATCCATGTGTCCTGAAAACCACTAGAGGCGGGTACGACGGCAAAGGGCAATATGTGTTGAAGAGCCGTGCAGACCTTGCACCAGCCATGGATTTGTTAAGAGAAGGGACTTGTGTACTTGAAGCTTGGATTCCTTTCGAAAAGGAAATCTCCATCATGGTTGCAGGGAATGGCCAAGGAGAATATACCACGTTCCCTGTTGTCGAAAATATCCATCGAAACAATATCCTTCATGAAACGATCGCACCTGCCGCAGTCGCAAGTGAAGTCATCGAAGAAGCAGAGAGGATTGCTCGCGTGATTGCCGAGGCTGTCAGCTTATCAGGCGTTTTAGGAGTAGAGATGTTCTTAACGAAGGCTGGGGGATTATATGTCAATGAATTAGCACCGCGTCCTCATAATTCTGGTCATTTTTCGATCGAAGCCTGCGCGATGAGCCAATTCGATGCGCATATCCGCGGTATCTGCGGCTGGCCGTTAGAACCAAACGTTCGACTGTTGAGCAATGCTGTGATGGTGAATGTTTTAGGTGAACAACTATTGGAAAGTTATCATCTGATCGAGAAAAAACCTGCTTGGCAATTTCATTTCTATGGTAAAAAAGAAGCGAAAAAAGGGCGTAAAATGGGTCATATCACGATTTTGACAGAAGATATACCGAAGACCTTGGAAGAAATCAGACAAACGAATATCTGGGATTAAAGGAGAAAAAAGCATGTTAGAACGTTACACACGACCTGAGATGGGCCGGATCTGGACAGAAGAAAACAAATACCGAGCTTGGCTAGAAGTAGAAATCCTGGCAGATGAAGCTTGGGCTGAACTAGGAGAGATCTCGAAAGAAGACGTAAAAAAAATCCGTGAGAACGCATCATTCGACATCGATCGTATCCTGGAAATCGAACAATCAACGCGGCACGATGTCGTGGCATTCACACGTGCGGTTTCCGAGACATTAGGTGAAGAACGCAAGTGGGTCCATTACGGTCTGACAAGTACGGATGTCGTGGATACGGCATATGGTTATCAAATCAAGCAGGCAAACGATATTTTGAGAGAAGACCTTCGTCGTTTCACGAAAATCGTCGGCGAAAAAGCAAAAGAACATAAATACACGGTGATGATGGGGCGGACGCATGGCGTCCATGCTGAACCAACTACTTTTGGATTGAAGCTTGCCACGTGGTATTCTGAGATGAAACGCAATATCGAACGCTTCGAACATGCTGCTAAAGGTGTAGAGGCAGGCAAGATTTCCGGTGCAGTAGGAACATTTGCCAACATCCCGCCTTTTATCGAAGAATATGTTTGTGAACATCTAGGAATCCGTCCGCAAGAAATCTCTACGCAAGTCCTTCCCCGGGACCTTCATGCGGAATATTTCGCTACAATGGCCTTGATTGCGACAAGTATCGAACGGTTCGCAACTGAGATTCGCGGTCTGCAGAAATCAGAAACGCGCGAAGTAGAAGAATTTTTTGCAAAAGGACAAAAAGGGTCTTCTGCCATGCCGCATAAAAGAAATCCGATCGGCTCGGAAAATATGGCTGGCTTAGCGAGAGTGATCCGCGGGCACATGATCACAGCATACGAAAATGTTTCGCTATGGCATGAGCGGGATATTTCGCATTCGTCTACTGAACGTATTATTTTACCAGACACGACGATCTTATTGAATTATATGCTGAATCGTTTCGGGAACATCGTGAAGAATCTGACTGTTTTCCCTGAAAATATGAAACGGAACATGGATGCGACATTTGGCCTGATCTATAGTCAGCGTGTCATGCTGAAACTGATCGATAAAGGGATGTCTAGAGAAGGAGCCTATGACTTGGTGCAGCCTAAAACTGCTTATGCTTGGGATCATCAAGTACCTTTCCGTCCATTGCTGGAAGAAGATCCTGCGATCACATCCGTTTTGACAAAAGAAGATCTGGCAGATGCATTTGATTATCATCATCATTTGAAAAATGTCGACGTGATCTTCAAACGTGTAGGATTGGATGAATAAATCGACGGAACTTTATTTGGTAGATCATTAAAGTTGAGCAGATAATAAAAGTAGCATGGACAACTGTTATTCGTTGGCCATGCTATCTTTTTTTATTCTGTATACAGTTTCTCAGCATTTAACTGGAAGTTGTTGTTTTTGTTTTCTCTATCTTGTCAATATATCTATAAATTGTTGTTCTTGAAACATTCCAACGTTCTGCAATTGCCTTAATGGGTGTTCCATTGGATAATTGGGCGTATCCTATTTTCAAAAAAATCACTCCTTCATTAATTATATTGTAATATAACTTTATCAATACGGCTTAACTGAACATAGATTTTGTTATAAGTTTATGAACACAAAATGAATTGATTTTTTGAAAAATAGAGCAAAAAAGAGAGTATCTAGAAATGGACCATTTTATGTACACGTTCTTTTTTATTATCTTATCTCTATAAAAAACTATTTATTTTACTATTTACAAAAGAAATTAAATAGTTTATTATTTGTTTTGTTAGTTTTTAGTGAAACTAAATTAATTAAGTTGTTTATTGGAGGAAATCATGAAAAAAACTGATATTTTAGACAAGCTATTAAAAATTGCTCAACAACCATATTTAATTTTTGCCTCTAGTCTAGAAGAAAAACCAGATAATACTTTTGAAACATTAAAATTACTTGCTTCCGAAGATGAGGTAACTGCTGGGAGAATTGCTGAATACTTAGATATAAAACCATCTAGTGTTACACAGATCATAAAAAAGCTAGAGTCTGTTGAAGCAGTCAAGAGAGTGAAGTCTGATTCAGATGCTCGTGTCACAATAGTTGTATTAACCGATAACGGAAGAGAAAGTTTAAACGCTCAAGGAAATATTTCTAACGGATTTAAAGATGAAATGTTTAATGGCTTTTCAGATGAAGAACTCGATTCTCTAAATGAATATTTAGAACGCCTAGAAAACAATATTTCTAGTGAAAAATTTCTAAATAAAATTGAAGCTATTTTTGGCGATGATAAAAATTGGGAACATTTTGGAAAAATGTCCGCCAGATTTGGCAGAGCGAGAGAACAGATGATGGGACATAGATTTGGCGGATTCGGTGGATTCAATGGGGAATACGGTGGTTTTGAAGGATGGAAGAAAGGGCGTAGAAAGTAATGGCAGTAAGTGGAGGCGGAAGACCTGTTGATGTTTCTGTAAGAGTGGACAATACAAAATTTTCATTGAAAGAATTTTTAGGATTAATTAAGCTAACAGAACCTAAATATTTACTACTTGTAATAGGAATGATATTTCTTGTAATTTCTTCTAGTGTACAAGTTTATGTTCCAAAACTTGCTTCAAGTTTAGTTAATAATTTTCAAAAGGGAGTAGATTACAATTTATTAGGTAAAGTTGTGGGATTATTTGTACTTTCGGCGCTTATTTCTGCTTTAGGAGGAACGATCTTAGGGATTTTTGGAGAAAATGTAATACAAAATATGCGTAAACGGTTGTGGAACAAACTAACTACTCTAAAGGTTTCCTACTTTGATTCCGTTAAAGCTGGTGAAATGTCCAGTCGAGTAGTAAATGATACTAATCAAGTCAAGCAATTGTTAGCTGTGACTTTTCCTCAAACAGTGGCCAGCATTATTACAGTTATTGGTACAGTATATATGATGATTAAAATGGATTGGCATATGTCACTCGCTATGGTGATTGCTGTTCCAATTGTCATTCTTTTCATGATTCCAGTGATGGCGTTTGGTTCGAAAGTTAGTCATATTCGACAAGATGCGATGAGTCAATTTAATGGGATTGCTACTGAAACATTGAGTGAGATTCGCCTAGTCAAAACATCTAATGCAGAAAAACAAGCACAGGTTCGCGCAGCAAATGAAGTGGATCGTTTATTTAATGTAGGAAAAAAAGAAGCCATATTTGATGCGTCCATGCAACCAATTATGATGATGGTCTTTATGAGTATGGTGTTCGGAATTTTAGCATATGGTATGCATCGAATTGCTATTGGTGTTATGACAATTGGAACGTTGATGAGTTTTTTAATGTATCTATTTAATCTTATTGGTTCAATGCCAATCATTGCAACTTTATTTTCAGAAGTAGCTAAAGCAGCTGGGTCTACTCGACGAGTTCAAGAATTATTATCTAGAGACCCAGAAGATTTTAAAAGTGGGAAAGAGATTGATTTATCTGGGGAGATATTAACTGTTAGAAATGTAAAATTTTCTTATGAAGACGCACCAGATGAAACTGTTTTAACAGATATTTCTTTTACTGCTAAACCAAATCAAGTGATCGCTTTTGCTGGTCCTTCAGGTGGTGGAAAATCAACAATTTTTAGTTTGCTTGAACGATTTTATGAACCCACAGAAGGTCTGATTAAATTTGGAGATATCAATATAAAAGATATCAAATTATCTGATTATCGACGTCAAATAGGTTATGTATCACAGGATTCTGCGATTATGGCGGGAACAATCAGAGATAATTTGACGTATGGTTTAGAAGAGGATTTTTCAGATGAACAATTATGGAACGTGCTGGAATTAGCATATGCTCGTCAATTTGTAGAAGAAATGCCAGATAAATTGAATACTGAAGTTGGGGAACGTGGGGTTAAAATTTCTGGAGGTCAAAGACAACGTATTGCAATTGCACGTGCCTTCTTACGGGATCCAAAAATACTGATGTTAGATGAAGCTACCGCTAGCTTAGATTCAGAATCTGAGATGAAGGTTCAAGAGGCACTATCTAATTTAATGAAAGGGAGAACCACTCTGGTTATTGCCCATAGATTGGCCACAATTGTTGATGCTGATAGTATATACTTTGTTGAAAAAGGGAAAGTAACTGGTTCAGGAAAGCATGATGAATTAGTAAGTAAACATAATACGTATGCTAAATACGTTTCTGAACAATTTAAGGTAAACGAACTTAGAACTGCTTAATATTTAGTGGATGAAACACTAGAATAAACTAGTGATGGCTTGGTTTCGGTTCTTAGATGATAAAGAAAAAATAGGTAGAATAGGCGCTATTACTACAGATACTTCAACAGTTGGACGGCTTACATTAAAAAAGGTGACAAGACTAAAGATGTCAACACAAAACTAACTAAACTTGCAGATAACACAAGAGGTGCATCAGATGGGCTATCTTTCCAATTCCGTCTAGAATAAGGTGTCACTGGGACATCCTTACAGAAAATAACGATTTTCTGAACATGATTGAATGAAATGTCATCTAAAAAGAAAAATGACAGAATAAATGTCAATGGCAGATTATCTGCTGCTTGAAACTAAAAAAGGATCGACGTGCTCATTCGTGAGCTGCGTCGATCCTTTTTGGTTTGTATGAGTCAAGCATAAGAGATTTGACTGCTGTAGCTGAAATGCTGTGCATAAAGCTGCTGCAGTAATTGCTCGATGAAGTGATAGTCGAATTCTTGCTGATTGAATAAAATCTGGATGCGATAGTGATTCTTGAATAATCGTTGTTCATGGATCTGATGGATCGTCAGCTCCTGGTTGTTCTCGGTTTGATAGTGAAAGGTCCTTTTCCGGCATTCTGTCGAACGTCTAGCTGCACGCCAGATTTTTCGAAAAGTATAGAAACTAGTGTCTTTATTACATAAGTAAACATCTTTGATCGCTAACAGGTCGTTATACAAACGGGATTTTTCATCTGTTGACAGTTCTGTCAAAAAAAGCTGTGCTTGATCTAGTACATCCGCCATGAACGAGTGCCTCCTTATTCGATTCTTCGTCTTTTGTTTTTACTATAGCATGTTTATTTTGAAGTGTAAACGCTTCGCGATCAGTCTAAAGAAGCTCCTTTTGCTTTAAACACGAACATTAGATAATTTTAATGTGGTTAATGTACAGTTTTGTGTTGATTTGATTTTCGATGGTTGTTAGAATCAAAAGTGAAAAGGCGAACAAAAAAAGACTGATAGGATTAAAATGTAAACAAACAAGGAGATGTCGGAATGGAAAAGAAAGACATGCTGTATGAAGGAAAAGCAAAAAAAATATATCGTACCAGTGAAGAATCAGCAGTATGGGTAGAATATCTCGATCAGGCAACTGCGCTCAATGGTGGGATGAAAGATCAGATCAAAGGGAAAGCAGAACTGAACAATCAGATCACAAGCATGATTTTCCAATATCTGACTTTGCAGGGGATAGAAAACCACTTTATCAAAAAGATATCAAAAACCGAACAATTGGTAGAAGAAGTTCAAATTATTCCTCTTGAAGTCGTTGTCCGAAATATCGCTGCCGGAAGCTTTTCAAAACGACTTGCTATTCCAGAAGGTCAAGAATTGAAGCAGCCGATCGTTGAATTTTATTATAAAAACGATCATTTGGACGATCCGTTCATCAATCATGATCATATCCGTTTCTTGGATCTTGCTTCAGATGACGAAATTTCTGAATTGAAGAAACAAGCATTGCAGATTGATCAGCTGCTGATCCGGTTATTCGATGAAATCGGGCTCCAACTGGTGGATTTCAAACTGGAATTTGGCCGTTCCTCTGAAGGACGAATCCTTCTTGCAGACGAGATCTCTCCTGATACATGCCGCTTATGGGATAAAAAAACAAATGAACATATGGATAAAGACGTCTACCGCAGACAGATCGGAGACTTGGTTCCGGTATATCAGGAAGTGTTGGACCGTTTGAATAAAATCACTTTATAAAAAGGAGCGACAAAGATGTATTTTGTTAAAGTTTATGTAACCTACAAAGATTCAGTTCTAGACCCTCAAGGAGAAGCTGTGAAAAAAGCGGTGCATCGAATGGGCTATCAAGCCATTGAAGACATTCGTATCGGAAAGTATTTTGAGATCCGTCTTGAAGAAACGGAAGAAGCAGTGGAAGACATGATCGAAGCGATCTGCGACAAATTGCTGGCAAATGTCAATATGGAGACTTATCGTTACGAAATCGAAAAAATGGAGGAAGCGTAGCATGAGATTTGCAGTCATTGTTTTTCCAGGATCGAATTGTGATGCAGACATGCTATGGGCGATTCGTGAAATCATGCATGCGGAGGCGGAATTTGTTCGCTATGACGAAGATTCCCTTGAAGGTTTTGATGGCGTGCTGCTGCCAGGCGGTTTTTCTTATGGGGATTACTTAAGATGCGGGGCGATCGCTCGTTTTTCCGCAATCATGGAAGAAGTCGTCCGTTTTGCGAAAGAAGGAAAGCCTGTTTTTGGAACTTGTAACGGATTTCAGATTTTAACAGAAGCGGGTCTATTACCGGGTGTCTTGCGACGGAATGACTCCTTGCATTTCATTTGTAAAACCGTTCCTCTGAAGGTGAACAACCAGACATCGTTCACCTCTGATTATGAATCTGATGAAATCATCCAGCTGCCTGTCGCACATGGCGAAGGCAATTACTTTTGTGACGAAAAAACACTTCAGGAACTGAAAGAAAACAATCAAATCGTTTTTACTTACGAAGAAGAAAACATCAATGGAAGTATCGAACGTATCGCAGGGATCACGAATAAAGAAGGCAATGTACTCGGTATGATGCCACATCCGGAACGTGCGATGGAAAAACTGCTTGGCTCAGAAGACGGGAAACGATTCTTTGCTTCTATTTTGAAGAACTTTGGAAAGGTGACTGTATAGATGAAAACATTGAGTGAACCGACAGCGCTAGAAATCAAAGAGAAGAAAATCTATGCGGAATGGGGGCTGACCGATGAAGAATATCGGATGATCGAAGAAGATATCCTAGGTAGAATGCCGAACTACACGGAAACAGGTCTTTTTTCAGTCATGTGGAGCGAGCACTGTTCTTATAAGAACTCCAAGCCGGTTCTGCGCAAATTTCCTACCAATGGGCCACATGTTCTGCAAGGTCCGGGAGAAGGAGCTGGAATTGTCGATATCGGAGACGGACAAGCTGTCGTTTTCAAAGCAGAAAGCCACAATCATCCTTCTGCAGTCGAACCATACGAAGGAGCAGCAACTGGTGTAGGTGGGATCATCCGCGATATTTTCAGCATGGGCGCACGTCCGATTGCGTTGCTTGATTCATTGAGATTCGGCGAACTGGATAATCCTCGTACGAAATATCTGCTGGAAGAAGTAGTCGCTGGAATCGGAGGGTATGGCAATTGTATCGGTATCCCGACTGTTGGCGGGGAGATCGATTTTGATCCATGTTATGAAGGAAATCCGTTAGTCAACGCGATGTGTGTTGGTCTGATCGAGCATAAGGATATCCAAAAAGGTCAGGCATCAGGTGTCGGGAATTCGATCATGTATGTTGGGGCAAAAACTGGTCGTGACGGGATTCATGGAGCCACGTTTGCTTCTGAAGAATTCAGTCAGGAAGAAGAGCAGCAGCGTTCTGCTGTCCAAGTCGGCGATCCTTTTATGGAAAAACTGCTGCTCGAAGCTTGTTTGGAACTGATTTTGACATACCCCGATATCTTAGTCGGCATCCAAGACATGGGCGCAGCTGGTCTGGTTTCTTCAAGCTCGGAAATGGCTTCAAAGGCAGGATCTGGTCTCGTATTGTCCTTAGACGACGTGCCACAGCGTGAATCGGGTATGACGCCTTACGAAATGATGCTGTCGGAATCGCAGGAACGTATGCTGATCTGTGTCAAAGCAGGTGCGGAAGACGAGGTGCGGACACTATTCAAAAAATATGATCTGGATGCTGTCACTATCGGAAAAGTAACAGATGACGGACAATATCGCTTATATCATCAGGGTGAAGAAGTAGCAAATCTGCCGGTAGATGCTTTAGCAGAAGATGCGCCTGTTTACCATAAAGAAATGAAAGAACCAGATCGTATCGCTAGATTCCGGAACATGATGAATTATCAACCTGTTATAGATGATCCGAACCAAGTGTTACTGGATTTGTTGAAGCAGCCGACAATCGCCTCCAAACGATCGATCTATGAAACGTATGATTCACAAGTCCAGACAAATACCGTTGTCTGTCCGGGAAGTGACGCTGCCGTATTACGTGTGCGCGGTACAAGAAAAGCTTTAGCCATGACGACCGACTGCAATGCCCGTTATTTATATCTGGACCCTGAAATCGGTGGACAGATCGCTGTGGCAGAAGCGGCAAGAAACATCGTCGCAAGTGGCGGGAGACCGCTAGCGATTACTGATTGTCTGAATTACGGATCACCTGACAAACCAGAAGTGTTCTGGGAATTGTCTACATCAGCAGACGGGATCTCAGCTGCGTGTGAGATGCTGGAGACTCCAGTGATCTCAGGAAACGTCTCTTTGTATAATGAAACAGATGGAAAAGCGATTTATCCGACCCCTGTGATCGGGATGGTCGGTTTGATCGAAGACCATGCACATATCACCACTCAGGAATTTAAACAAGCAGGCGATCTTATCTATATTCTAGGTGACACTTATGATGATTTTAATGGTAGTGAACTGCAAAAAATGCAGATGGGACGGATCGAAGGACGCATCGAACACTTTGATCTGGCAATCGAAAAAGAAAATCAGCAACTTGTGCTAGAAGCTATCAAAAAAGGCTGGATCGAAAGTGCTCATGATTGCTCAGAAGGCGGATTAGCCATCGCCTTAGCAGAAAGTGCATTCGCTCGCGATCTAGGGTTGTCGATCCATCTAGATGTGTCTACAGCACAGCTATTTTCAGAAACACAATCAAGATTCGTCTTGTCGGTAACGCCCGAAAATCAGGCAGCACTCGAACAGTTGATGGGAGACAAAGCAGTCTATGCTGGTCAAGTAACGAATGATCAGACACTCACGATGCGCGCAATGGATGGAGAAATCTGTTTGAGTACAGAATCGGCTAAAAGATGCTGGGAGGAAGCGATCGTATGTCTTATGAAGTGAAAAGCCTGAATGAAGAATGCGGGATATTCGGCGTGTGGGGGCATCCTGATGCTTCCAGTGTAGCGTATTTCGGTCTTCATAGCTTGCAGCACCGCGGGCAAGAAGGAGCAGGGATCGTTTCAAATGATCGTGGCAAGCTCTCAGGGCATCGAGATCTTGGATTGCTTTCTGAGGTTTTCAAGGATCAGAGAAAGCTGCAGCAGCTAACAGGAGAAGCGGCTATCGGTCATGTGAGATATGCGACAGCAGGAAATGGCAGTGTGGACAATATCCAGCCGTTTTTGTTCAAATTCTATGATCAATCGATCGGACTTGCACATAACGGCAATTTGACCAATGCCCGTTCTTTAAGGAAAGAACTAGAAGAAAATGGTGCGATCTTCCATTCGAATTCAGACACAGAGATCTTGATGCATTTGATCAGACGAAGTGAACAACCAGTGTTCTTGGACAAATTGAAGGAAGCGCTGAATGAAGTGAAAGGCGGTTTTGCTTATCTTCTGATTACTGAAGATTCCATGATCGCCGCGCTTGATCCAAATGGTTTCCGCCCACTAGCGATCGGTCAAATGAAAAACGGAGCATACGTCATCGCCTCTGAAACTTGTGCTTTAGAAGTGATCGGGGCACGTTTTGTCCGTGATGTCCGTCCTGGTGAGTTAGTGATCATCGATGATGAAGGATTCACGATTGATCATTATACGAAAGACACGCAGCTGGCGATCTGTTCGATGGAATACATCTATTTTGCCAGACCAGATTCGGATATTGCGGGAGTCAATGTCCATACTGCGCGTAAAAACATGGGAAGAAATCTCGCAGAAGAAGCACCTATCGCGGCGGATATAGTCGTAGGCGTCCCGAATTCCTCGTTATCTGCGGCGAGTGGCTATGCTGAGGCAAGTGGTATTCCGTATGAGATCGGTTTGGTCAAGAACCAGTATATCGCTCGTACATTCATCCAGCCAACGCCTGAGTTGCGCGAGCAGGGCGTTCGGATGAAACTGTCAGCGGTACGTGGTGTCGTAGAAGGAAAGAAAGTCATCATGGTCGATGATTCCATCGTCCGCGGAACGACAAGTCGCCGTATCGTTCAGTTATTGAAGGAAGCAGGAGCAAAAGAAGTACATGTCAGGATCGCTTCTCCCCCACTGAAATATCCTTGTTTTTACGGCATCGATATTCAGACACGCAAAGAACTGATTGCGGCGAACCATAGTGTAGAAGAGATCAGACAATGTATCGGAGCCGACTCACTTGAGTTTTTGAGCGAGGATGGATTGATCGATGCCATCGGATTAGATCGGGATGCGCCGTATTCTGGTTTGTGTATGGCTTATTTCAATGGGGATTATCCGACACCTTTGTACGATTATGAAGAGAAATATCGAGAATCGCTGAAAGAAAAAGTATCATTTTTCTAAGTAGCTTTGAAAGGAGAATTCTTACCAATGGAAAATGCTTATGCAAAAGCGGGCGTAGACGTGAAAGCCGGTTATGAAGTGGTAGAACGGATCAAAAAACATGTGAAAAAAACAGAACGCTTAGGTGTGATGGGATCATTAGGCGGCTTTGGTGGCTGTTTCGATCTGACGCCTTTTAACTTAAAAGAGCCAGTGCTTGTTTCCGGGACAGATGGCGTAGGGACGAAATTAGCCGTTGCGATCGAAGCAGACAAGCATGATACGATCGGGATCGATTGTGTCGCTATGTGCGTCAATGATATTCTAGCCCAAGGAGCAGAGCCGCTATATTTTCTTGATTATCTGGCAACAGGGAAAAACGATCCGGAAAGGCTGGAAAAAGTCGTTGCAGGGGTCGCAAACGGTTGCGTAGAAGCAAAGATGGCTTTGATCGGCGGAGAGACAGCAGAAATGCCGGGAATGTACGCTGGGAACGACTATGATCTTGCTGGATTTGCTGTAGGGATAGCCGAAAAATCGCAATTAGTGACAGGTCAAAATATCCAGCCCGGTGATGTTTTATTAGGATTGCCCTCAAGCGGAATCCATTCTAACGGTTACTCGCTAGTTAGAAAAATATTCTTTGAACAGCATCAATTTGGGCTGTCATCAGTGATCGAAGGGTTAGATGCTCCACTGGCTGAAGTGTTACTTGAACCGACCAAGATCTATGTTTCTGCATTGCTTCCACTTGTGAAGGGAAGAAAAATCAAAGGAGCTGCACATATTACCGGCGGCGGGTTCATCGAAAATATTCCTAGAATGCTTCCTGAAGAGACAGCAGCCCAGATACAATTAGGGACTTGGCCCATTCCTGCTATCTTTTCCTGTCTGCAAAATCATGGAGATATCCCAGAAAATGAAATGTACGAGATTTTCAATATGGGAATCGGGATGGTCTTAGCAGTGGATGCTTCAGAAGCAGATCAGGTGATGCAAACCATAAAAGAAACAGGGGAAGCTGTTTATCGAATCGGAGAAGTTATTCCGATGAGGGACGAGAAAGTCGTATTTGCTGGAGAAAGCAAATGAGATTAGCTGTTTTTGCTTCAGGAAATGGCAGCAATTTTCAAGTGTTAGCTGATTTTATTAAAGATCGCCAGTTGCCAGCGAAGATCGACTGGCTGTTTTGTGATCAGCCAGATGCCTTCGTCTTAGAACGAGCGAAAAGATTAGGGATCGTTTCAGACTGTTTTTCTCCTAAGCAATTTGCCTCAAAAAAAGAATATGAACAGCGGATATTGCATTTTTTGGAAGAAAAACAGATAGACTTGATTCTTTTAGCCGGATACATGCGAATCATCGGGTCGACTTTGCTAGATGTTTACGAAAATCGGATCATCAATATCCATCCTTCTTTGCTTCCAGCTTTTCCAGGCTTACATGGTATCAGAGACGCATTCGAAGCTGGGGTAACGGAAACAGGTGTGACGATCCATTATATCGACCGAGGTGTAGATACAGGACCGATCATTCGTCAGGAAAAAGTAAAAATCAGCCAGCAGGATACACTGGCTTCTTTAGAAGAAAAAATCCATAGGGTAGAACATCGACTCTATCCAGAAGTGATCGAAGAGATTATCAAAAATGGGGGATACAGGAAATGACAAGAGCATTAATAAGCGTATCAGACAAGACAGGAATCATCGACTTTGCCAAAGGATTGGTTGATTGCGGGATCGATATCATCTCGACTGGCGGGACAAAGCGCGCGTTGGATCAAGCAGGAATCACAACGATCTCTATCGAAGACGTCACAGGGTTTCCTGAGATGATGGATGGTCGTGTCAAAACACTTCATCCGAAAATTCACGGCGGGCTTCTAGGACGAAGAGATGTTCCAGACCATCTTCAAGCAATGGAAACGGAAGGGATCGAGCCGATCGACATTGTCTGTGTCAACCTTTATCCATTTAAAGAAACGATCATGAAACCAGGTGTCACAATGAATGAAGCGATTGAAAATATCGATATCGGTGGGCCGAGCATGCTACGTAGTGCAGCTAAAAACCATGAATTCGTCACAGTGATAGCAGACCCGGCAGACTATGAAGAGATAGTAGCCGAATGGAAAGAAAACGGCCATACTACGCTTGCGACTCGTCAAAGATTAGCAGCAAAAGTCTTTCGGCATACAGCGGCATATGATGCCTTGATCGCACAATACCTCACTGAGTTGACTGAAGAAAAAGAACCAGAAAAACTGACGCTGACCTATGAACGCAAGCAAAATCTGCGTTATGGAGAAAACAGCCATCAGCAGGCTGCCTTTTACCAGTCAGCATTACCGGAAAACTATTCGATTGCAGCAGCGAAACAGCTTCACGGGAAAGAACTCTCTTTCAATAATATCCGAGATGCTGACGCTGCACTGCGTATCATGAAAGAGTATCAGGAACCTACAGTAGTAGCGTTGAAACACATGAATCCATGCGGGATCGGTTCAGCTGATACGATTCTCGGAGCTTGGCAGGCAGCATACGAGGCGGATCCGATCTCGATTTTCGGTGGGATCATCGTGTTGAACCGGGAAGTAGATGCATCGACGGCCGAAGAGATGCATAAGCTCTTTTTAGAAATCATCATTGCACCTTCTTACACCTCAGAAGCCTTAGAGATACTGAAAGGGAAAAAGAATATTCGTCTGATGACTGTCGATTTTTCTCAGCAAGAAGCAACTATTGCCGATGAAGCAGTCACTGTCTTGGGCGGGTTGCTTGTCCAAAACCAGGATCTTGCGATGGAACAAGAAGAGACGTGGAAAGTCGTCACAGACCGTCAACCGACTGCAGAAGAGAAAAAAGCCTTGGCTTTTGCCTGGAAAGCAGTGAAGCATGTAAAATCCAATGCGATCGTTTTAGCGAACCAGCATCAAACTGTAGGGATCGGCGCAGGACAGATGAATCGAGTAGGCTCAGTCAAGATCGCGATTGAACAAGCAGGGGCGAAGACTAAAGATGCTGTATTAGCTAGTGATGCTTATTTCCCAATGGACGATTCAGTGGAATATGCAGCAAAACATGGGATAAAAGCGGTGATCCAGCCTGGCGGAAGCATCAAAGACCAAGATTCCATCGATATGGCAAACAAATACGGAATGACGATGATCTTTACAGGCGTAAGACATTTCAGACATTGAGCAAAGAAAGGAGCGGCTTATGAAACTATTGATTATCGGTGCTGGCGGACGTGAACATGCAATCGGGAAAAAATTGCTGGAAAGCGAAAAAGTCGAAACAGTTTATTGCGCACCCGGAAATCCCGGCATGCGTACGAGCGGTATCCAACCTGTGGGAATCAGCGAATCAGACCATCAGGCGCTGATCGAATTCGCAAAAAAAGAGCAGATCGACTGGAGCTTCGTCGGACCAGAAGTTCCTCTTTTGAACGGAATCGTGGATGATTTTTCTCAGGAAGGGCTGAAGATATTCGGGCCAACGAAAGCGGCGGCTTTGATCGAAGGGTCGAAAAGCTTCGCGAAAGAATTGATGGAAGATTACCAGATACCAACAGCAGATGCGCAAACGTTCCAGTCTTATGCAGCTGCGAAGTCTTATATTGAGGAAAAAGGAGCGCCTATCGTAATCAAAGCAGATGGTCTGGCAGCAGGTAAAGGGGTCGTCGTAGCGCTGACTGTGGAAGAAGCACTTCGATCAGCGGAACAGATGCTGAAAGAACGGCAATTCGGCGAGAGTAGCAGTACGATCGTGGTAGAAGATTTTCTAGCAGGAGAAGAATTTTCTTTGCTGGCTTTTGTACGAGGAGAAGAAGTGTATCCTATGGTGATCTCACAAGATCACAAACGAGCTTTTGATGGAGACAAAGGACCTAATACTGGCGGGATGGGAGCATATTCTCCTGTTCCGCAAATCCCTCAGACCATGGTGGATGAAGCCGTAGAAAAGATTTTGAAGCCAGCTGCCTTTGGTATGAAAGAATCAGGTCGTTCGTTTACAGGGATTCTTTACGCTGGACTGATCGCTACAGATGAAGGACCGAAAGTCATCGAATTCAATGCTAGATTCGGCGATCCTGAAACACAGGTGGTTTTGCCGAGACTGAATAGTGATCTGGCGCAAGTGATCGATGATCTGCTGAATGATCGTCCGATTGAATTAGATTGGAAAGAAGAAGGATACAATCTCGGAGTCGTTGTTGCAGCCAAAGGTTATCCCATGGCATACCAGACTGGAATGATTCTTCCTGATTTTTCCAAAGAGGGACTTTCAGTATATTATGCTGGAGTGAAAGAACGCGATGATGTCCTTGTTGGTGCAGGTGGCCGGATTTATTTAGTCGAAGCCTATGGTGAGACACTTGAGGAAGCGCGTCAAACGATCTACTCTGCCTTAGCTGAAAAGGATACAGAAAACACCTTCTATCGAAACGATATCGGTGAAAAAGCGATTGAGCATTTATGCGTACGCGAAAGAATTTAAATCATCCTAATTGTTCAGCTGAATAAAAAGAGCGTAAGATATTTTTGTGAAGCCTTTTCATAAATAGTGTGGTACACTTTTTATGTATAAATAGGAGGAATGAAGATGAAACAGATACAATTAGGAACAACCGGTCAATTGGTCTCTTCTGTTATCTTAGGCTGTATGCGTATGAATGGAGCAAAAGACCCAGTCAAAGTGATCGAAACAGCTTATGAGAATGGGATCAACTTTTTTGATCATGCAGATATCTACGGGAACGGTGAATGCGAAGAGATCTTTGCGGATGCTTTAGCGAAGACGAGTTTGAAAAGAGAAGATTTATTTATTCAAACAAAGTGCGGGATCGTTCCGGGGATCATGTTTGATTTCTCGAAAAAACACATCATCGAATCAGTCGAAGGTAGCCTTCGCCGCTTGAACATGGATTATGTAGATGCATTGTTGCTTCATCGCCCAGACACGCTAGTCGAGCCTGAAGAAGTAGCCGAAGCGTTTGACGAGCTGGAAAAATCAGGGAAAGTGCGCTTTTTCGGAGTCAGCAATCAAAAACCGATGCAGATCGAATTACTGAAAAAACATGTACGCCAGCCATTGATCGCCAACCAACTGCAGTTTGGGCTGAAACATTCAGAAATGGTCGATCAGGGAATCCATGTCAATATGACAGATACTGCAAGTATCGATCATGATGGGAGTGTAATGGATTATTCTCGCTTGAATGACATGACGATCCAAGCATGGTCCCCGTACCAATACGGCCATTTTGAAGGGGTATTTATCGGGAATGAAAAATTCCCTGAACTAAACCAAACCTTAGAAAAAATGGCGGAAAAATATCAGACGACGCCGACAGGACTTGCTTCTGCTTGGATTTTGCGACATCCTGCCAATATGCAAGTGATTGTGTGAATAGTCTATGAATCGTAAAAGAAGACAAGCACATCAGTTAGAGTCACCTCAATTCTTGCAATTACTGAATGTAGCAATTTCTTTATTTCTTCAGGTGTTGAATGATCAAAGTCAGTGCTTTTTATTATTTGAATGGGTACTTCAATATCTTCCTTCGCTTTTTTTATTTGGAGACGTTCTAATTGTTTTTGCAGTTCTTTGATATGTGAATCCAATTCCTCATTTTTGTTTTCATATAGATCAGTATTTAACTTATCAGCTAAGTACATATCTAATAGTTTTGATTGCTTGATTTGAAGTTTTTTGATTTCTTGTTTTAACGGTTCAATATTAATCACTTGTTTTTGTTTTTTCTTTTCATACGAATAGGCATAATTTTTTACAATTTCAATTACATGTTTCTCCAATTCCTCACATTTTATTGAACGATTGCTACAAGAGTGTCCAGTTTTTTTCTTGTATTTCCATGTTCTAGCATTGCAACGATAGTATTTATTTTTGTAAATAATACCATTATGTTTAGAACGGCTTTCATAAGCGCTGTATCGATTGCCACATACTCCACAATAAATTATCCCTGACAAAAGGTAACTACGTCTAAATGCATTACCATGGGCTCTAGTTGCTAAGATATTTTGCACTTTATAAAATACTTCTTCTGAAATAATTGCTCGATGATTTGCCTGATGATATTCTCCGTTGAATTTTTGTTTTCCTAAATAAACAGGATTAACTAACCGACGACGAATAGTGGTATCATTAATCGATGTTCTGAATTGGGGGTATTCTTCTAATAAAATATTGGCAATTCCTGTCATACTTTGTTCTAGACTAGCTAGTTCAAACATTCTTTTAACTATGTTAGCTTGAGGTTCAACTGGTTCTAATACATTTGTAAGTTCGTTATATTCATAACCAAAAGGGATATTTCCGCCTCCCATATAATATCCTTTTTTAACACGTTCTAGTCTTCCCATAGACATACGTTCGGTTATATTGTCTCTTTCAAGTTGCGCAAAAACAGAAAGTATACCAATCATAGCTCGACCGAAAGAGGTTGTTGTATCAAAACTTTCTTGCATAGAAATAAAATCAACATTGTTTTTAAGGAAAATATCTTCAATAAGGTACATTGTATTTTTTTGTGAGCGAGAAATTCGGTCTAGCTTATATACAATAACTACATCTATTTTTTTATTTTCGATATCTTCTATCATTTCTTGCAATGCAGGGCGTTCTAATTTGGCTCCTGATTGTGCAGCATCAGTATAGATTTTGTAGATCGAGTAATCTTTCGCTTTTGCATATGCGGTAAGTTTTTCAGTTTGTGCTTGGATTGAATAGCCGTGTTTCTCTTGTTCTGGCGTTGAAACTCGTATATATAATGCTACTCGTTTCATGTTTTTCTCCTTTCGAATGTATGTTCTTATGATTGTAAAAGAAAAGCCCGAAGGCTTTTTTATGGTTGAGCATTTTCATTTCCTCTTTTAGCACGAGTATATCCAGCATTATCAGCCTCAGATTGAGACATATATTGATAATTTTGAGGATTAGTTACCCTCGAATAATATTTCCCTTTTTTAGAAACAAATACCATACCAGGTTCAGCAATGGTCCAATTATTATTTGTATTTTGTGATATTGAATTATTATCAATTGAAGAATTTGTAACTGATGTTTCAGTAGTTTTTGTATTATTTGTTGTAGTAGCAGAGCCATCATTATAATTAATAATGAATCCTTCTGCGGAATTTATAACAACTACTTCTGTATTTAAATGAAAAAAATTGATAGACACTATGAAAATAAATATTGTAAAATACATTTGTCGTTATCTTACACAATCTATAAAAATGAATTTTTCCTGAAACCCACAAGATGATGACATCCGTTTTGGGCTACTCGAAAGAGTAGTCTTATTTACTGTTGATTTTTTACAAAATCGGATTATAATACACGTTATGGTAGCTTCTCCCCCTTTTTTACAACTTTAAACAGCAGAGCGCCTTCGGGCGCTTCTTTTTTTATGCTATAATAAAATGTCGGCTCGTCGCTTCCACAGATATTTTTGTGGAAGGAGGTGTATAATTTGTTTGAATTCACTTTAGAGCACGTGCTCTTGCCATTGTTAATTGGTTTAACTTTGGCATTATTTAGTCATTGGCTAGATAAACATTAGAGCCGACATGGCGCTTACTGTTTCGCAGCGGTAAGCGTCTTTTTTTGAAAAAGAAAAAACACAACGTATTCGCAGGTACGTTGTGTTTATGGTGTATATTTGTTTAAATTCACTTTCAAGTATTATTATACCTGATAAATAAATTGTGTCAAACCTTTATTTTCATAGACTATTTTATCGTATGCTCAAGTAATCGCAGGGACGATGAATGTGGGAAGAATCGAAGAAATCGCCCATGCTTCAGAAATCGAACTGTCAAGAGAAGACTGGTATGAATTGTACCGTGCAGCAGGCAATATCCTGCCTTAAAAATAAAGAGAAGAGGTTGGGAAAAAGCTGCTCTGCATCAAGCAGTTTGATCACCGTGAATCAGAGGTTATGAGCCTGCCGTTTAACTCTGAGGCACAAGGAGTTGGCAGGAGAACACCGTTTATTCGGAAAGAAGGGACTGTAACAAGACTTTTGTCACAGTCCCTTTTTTCGTGTTTATAAACCCGGCGTCTCTTTTTCCGTCACGCTTCTCCGATATTCTTTTGGGGATACCCCTTGTTTCTTTTTGAATAAATAACTGAAATAATTCGGGTCATTGTATCCGATCTCAAAGGCAATATCAGAAAGTCGCTGATTGGTTTGTTCGAGAAGTTCTTTTGCTCGTTCGACTCTTTGCTCGGTCAGATAATCGATAAAGGTCTGATCGAGGGACTGAGAGAAAACCGTACTGAAATGCGAAGGGCTAAGAGCAACTTCTTGTGCAACCATATTCAATGACATGTCTGGATCGGTAAAGTTATCTTTAATAAAATCCAAAGCATGATTGATCACATTTCGATATTTTGTCATGGAAGGACGTATTTTGTTGACGATGAGATAGCTGATCAGAGTATGCAGTGCTTTTTCGTACTCTTCTCGTTCGGAAGTAATGGTCAGCCGTCGACTTGTTGAAGCATACAAGATCAGGTCAAAGGGGATATCCACACTTTTCTTTTGTGCCAGATGAAAAAGTTCTGTCAAGATAAAATAGCGATACAGATGCGTACGTTTTTCTGAGTGTTGCGGTTTGACCAGTTGAGCAATCAAGGAAGGGATCTCCTTTTTGGTCAACTTATCTAAAGCAGAAAGAAAATCAAAAGACACGAGCGAAGTCGAGAGAAGTCCGCCTTTTTGCGTAATATCTTCGCAACTGATAATCCGTTCTTTGCTTGGATATGGACCTGTTAATAGATGCTGGGTGATTTCGAACGCATCGGGTAATTCACTGATCCGATCGATTATCGGGCTGATTGCGGCGGTCAGTTCGTTTTTGTGAGTCGTCAATTCATGGATCAGTGTCTGGGCAATTTGATAACTGGTTTCCAATACGACATCGGGGTGCGTGTCAAAAATCAGAAACTTGATGAAATGTGAAGAGACACTGGAAAAAAGGACTTGCGGATTCTCACGGAATAAAAAATTCAGATAATCGCTGAAATGCGCGTAATCTTCGAAGTCTGTCGTGAATTGATTCGTCGCTAACAAAACAGCAAATTTTTTCCCGGCGAATGAACGCTTGAAAGATTCAGCGAGCGTGAACGCTTCGTCGACAGCCAACTCTCCTTTGAACAAGCCATTCAAAAAATGATTTTTCTTCAATTCAGCGATCAGATCTGTTTTCGATTGTGGTTCTTCCTGTTTTTTTTGATTCAGGGCTGCCACAGCTTTCTCGATCGCTGATTCTAATTCTCTGTTTTTGATTGGCTTCAATAGATAATCATCCGCTTGGACTTGGATCGCACCTTTCGTATAAACGAAATCATCAAATCCGCTGATAAATATGATGCGCGTCCATGGCAAAAGCTTGCGTGCTTCTTTGGCGAATGACAAACCGTCCATAAATGGCATTTTGATATCAGTCAGAAGTATGTCCGGCTGTAGATCAATAATGGAAGCAAGCGCCATTTCGCCATCAGCGGCTTCGCCGATATAGGTGATCGGATATTTCGTACTTAGTTCCGATACTTGATGGCGAAGATTGTCACGGATCAAGTGTTCGTCTTCTACGATGAATAGTTTGTACATAAGTTCTCCTCCGTTAATTTTTAAAACGTCTCGGGACAGTGAGGGTGACGACGGTGCCTTTTCGATAGATGCTTTCGATCGTGATCCTTGCAGGGACTTTCTCTTGTTGGCTTTCTCCATAGTAAAGCAGCAGCCGCTTGTTGACGTTGTAGAGCCCGTAACCGACACTAAAATCAGATTCGATGCCTCTTGACAGTTCTTCTCGGATTTCTGCTAGTCGTTCAGGTTTTATACCGATCCCGTTATCGATTACTTGGAACTGGATTTTCTGCTCGTTTGCTTTGGCAGTGACTTGGATATGTCCTGCGCGTCGTACGAATTTCGTTCCATGGTAAATCGCATTTTCGATCAGGGGCTGCAGGATCATTTTCAGAATTTTTTCTTGGAGTAGTTCGTCTGGGATCGAGATAGTGTAATCCAGCATTTTTCCATAACGGATTTGTAGAATCGTCAGGTAGTCTTGGATATGTTGCTTTTCTTTTTCAATGGTGATCCAATCCTGTCCTTTGCTGAGGGAAGTCCTGAAAAAATCTGAAAGGGCATAAGTCATTTGCAGTGATTCTTCAAATCTTTTTTGTTCGATCAAAGATACGATAGCATCCAAGCTGTTATAAATAAAATGCGGAGTGATTTGAGCTTGCAAGACGCGGACCTCGCTTTGTGCTAAGTAATACTGTTTCAATGCATTTTCCTGTAAGGACTCATTCAATTCATCTGCCATTTTGTTCATGCTGATCGTCAATACGCGAAGTTCTTTTGCCTCTGGAAGTTCCAACCGGAATCCGAGATTTCCTGACGAGAGTGCTTCAGCCATCGTGATCAGGCGATTCACTGGTTTTTGTACATGTTCTTCCATAAATCGACGGTTTTTTTGCGCGAGGAAAAAGATACTGCTAAGAAGGAATAGCTCCATAAATGTCAGGATCACCAGCGAACGAATCAATTCGCTGCTCTTTTTGCTGGCTAAATCGATCTCAACTCGGACAAAATCCTGTAAGATCGCAGATAATAATTGTGTGACAGCATCTACTTCATTGATAATCTGTTCATTTTTTTCAATAGAATCTTCTGCACGGATATTTGTGATCAGTTCGTTTTGATAATCTTCCAAAGTATCGATCGTGCGTAAAGCGACATCTAGCGTACTGGCTTCTTTTGCCGTATTCGTATTGCTTTGGATTTGCCGGATATCGTTTCGGAGTTCTTCTAAAATGTTTTTTTCGGTGAATGCCTCGATTGTTGCTTGCCCGGAAATCAAATCCCACATGCGTTCCAATACAGTTTGGTCGACTTTCAAAGCGATCATGTCGGCTTCTTTGATATTTCCGATCGTTTTCTGATAGATGAGGATCTGCCTTGAATACAAGAGAATGCTGATCAGTAAAGGGATCACTGCTAATAAAAGCATCATTTTATTGCCTTGAGCGAGTATTTGACGGATACTTAAATTTTTCATCGCATTCACCAGTCAGTAATTTCTGGTTGGGATCGAGCCGATATTCTGTTTGGAAAACACTGTTTCGGATACAAAAATATCTTTTGGCAGCACTTGGCCTGTTTCCTGATTGCGAAAATAACGAGTGACTGTATTAGCTACATACCATCCGACATCCGGTTTGCATTCTACTACACAGTTGACGATGCCAGTCCGGAGCTTTTCGATCATGTCTTCTTGTCCATCTATCGTAACGACGAGTAAATCTTTTCCTGGGATGATTTCGGTATCTGCTAAAGCTTCTAAGGCGCCATGGGTCATTTCATCACTGTGACTATATAGGACATCGATGGAAGAGAGATCGTTGTTTTCGATATAACGTTTCATCTGATCCTTTCCCTTTAACCGGATAAAGTCCCCTGTCAGCTGATGGACGATAGTCATTTTCGGTTTGGTCCGCGAGGTCCCATCTTCTTTCACTGGGGGTGCTTGCTGGATCGTTTCACGAAATCCTTCTGATCGGAGCTGAGTAGGCGATGTATTTTGAGCGCCGGCAAGTTCTAAGATACGCACTTCTTCTTTTGCTGAATCCATAAAGTGGTTGCTGATATATAGTCCCGCTCGATTCCCTTCTGCTTTGAAGCTTGGGCCGATATGAGTGACGAATAATGTAGGATCCGTGACATCGATGTGCCGATCGACCAAAATCACTGGGATATCGGCTTTTTGCGCTTCGATCAAAACGGGCTCCCAGCCATCTTCTTGCAGCGGAGTAAAAATGATCATGTCGACTTTGTAAGCGATGAAGGTACGGATATCTTGGATTTGGCGTTCTTGGTTCATATATCCGTTCCGATAGAGGACTTGATAGTGGTCTTTTTCCAGCGCTGTAATGATCGAACGAGAATGCTTTTTTCGCCAGTTGCTTTCTGTTCCGGACTGAGAAAAACCGATCACGAGAGGGGGGGCGTCAGCTTCGGGTTCTTTCGTAGCACAACCTAGCAAAAGGTAAGCGTTTGCAAATAATAACAAGGCCAATAATAAACGTTTCAAACTCCATCACTCCATCTTCCTTTTTGATAGTCCTATCTTATCAGATAATGTAAAAAAAGAAGCATAAAACAGATCAATCGAAAAAAAATCGAGGAAATCAAAAAAAATCCAAGTTTTTTCGATAGAAAAGCAGCAAAAGAGAAATAATTGGCGAATATACGAAAGAAATTCAAGGATTTACAAAAAGAATCTTAATGTAATCGCTTACTTTAAACGTATAATAAAAGGTGCAACTAAAGACAACGGAGGGGAAAAAATGAAATCAGGATGGAAGAAATTTGCAGGGATCATGTTGGTCACAGCAGCTAGTATCGCTTTGAGTGCTTGTGGAAGTATGGGGTCTGCTGAAGACAACGAAAAAGGCTATGTAGGGATCGCCATGCCGACGAAATCGGCGGAGCGCTGGATCGCCGACGGAAACAATATGGTGGATGAACTGAAAAAGCTAGGTTATAAAACGGATTTGCAATACGGAGAAGACAAAGTGGAGAACCAAGTCGCACAGATCGAAAATATGATCACGAAAGGTGTGGATACATTGGTGATCGCCTCGATTGACGGATCGGCACTCACTGATGTATTGACGAAAGCAAATGAAGCAGATGTGAATGTGATTGCTTATGACCGATTGCTGATGAATTCCGAACATGTCGACTATTATGCTACATTCGACAATTTCGGGGTAGGTGTCTCGCAAGCCTCTTATATCGAAGAACAGCTGAATTTGAAAGAGGGAAAGGGGCCCTTCAATCTTGAATTGTTTGGCGGCTCGCCTGATGACAATAACGCGCTGATCAACTATAACGGCGTCATGTCTGTGCTACAGCCGTATATCGATAATGGCCAGTTAGTCGTTCCTTCTGGACAGGCCAGCTTCAATCAGATCGCCACGCTACGCTGGGATGGTTCTACAGCTCAAGCTCGGATGGATAATCTACTGAGCGCTAATTATACGGACAAAAAGCTAGATGCGGTGCTTTCACCCTATGACCCGATCAGTTTAGGGATCATCTCTTCGCTAAAAGGAGTAGGCTACGGTTCATCTGACAAACCGCTGCCAGTTATTACTGGACAAGATGCAACGATCGCTGGAGTCAAATCCATCATTTCAGGGGAGCAGACTCAAACGATCTTCAAGGATACACGGATATTGGCAAAAAATACGATCGAGATGATCGAAGCAATCAATAACGGAAAAGACGTACCAGTCAATGATACAGAAACTTATGACAACGGAGTGAAAGTCGTACCGACTTATTTGGCGAATACCGTTTCCGTAGATGCAGAGAATTACAAAGCAGAATTAGTCGACACGGATTATTACAAAGAGTCCGATTTGAAAGAATAGTGTCTGGAAAACAAGAGATTGCCGTTCGAAGAAGAAAAATCCCCTTTTTTAAAACGAAGAAAGGATACCGGATATGACAGATTATATTTTGGAAATGAAGGGAATCATCAAAGAATTTTCAGGGATTCGTGCGCTGGATCAAGTCAATTTGACGATCGAGCGCGGAGAGATCCATGCTTTATGCGGAGAGAATGGGGCGGGGAAATCCACGCTGATGAATGTGCTTAGCGGACTGTATCCCAATGCCTACCAAGGTGAGATCCTCTATAACGGCGAGGTTTGCCGATTCAAGGGATTGAAAGACAGCGAGGAGAAAGGGATCGTCATCATCCACCAAGAGTTGGCACTCAGTCCTTATCTATCAATCAAAGAGAATATTTTTTTAGGAAACGAACAAGCGAACCGTGGTGTGATCGATTGGGATCTGACAGAAAGAAAAACCAATGAGCTTTTAAAGAAAGTCGGACTGCCACTTGATCCCGATATTTTAGTTTCTCAAATCGGTGTTGGCCAACAGCAACTAGTGGAGATCGCAAAAGCTTTTTCTAAATCAGTCGATTTGCTGATTTTAGATGAGCCGACAGCTGCTTTGAATGAAGAAGAAAGTGAGAACCTTCTGGCGTTGATCCAAGAATTCAAACGCCAAGGGATCACCTCGATCATTATTTCCCATAAACTGAATGAAATCGTCCGAGTCGCTGATCGGATCACGATTTTGAGAGATGGACAAACGATCGAAACGCTGGAAACGAAAGAGATCAGCGAAGAACGCATCATCCGAGGCATGGTAGGAAGAGATTTGACTAGTCGTTATCCCGAAAGACAGCCAGCGATCGGCGAAGTTTATTTTGAAGTAAAAGACTGGACAGTCCATCACCCGATCGACAATCAGCGGATCATCAATGACCGGATCGATTTTCACATACGTCGAGGCGAAATCGTAGGGATCGCAGGTCTGATGGGTGCTGGAAGAACGGAATTCGCGATGAGTCTGTTCGGGCGTTCCTATGGCAGTCATATCTCAGGTCATATTTTCAAAGAAGGAAAAGAAATCGTCGTGAAAGATGTTCCGGCAGCAATCAGAAATGGTCTTGCTTATGTTTCAGAAGACCGTAAATCAGCTGGACTGAATCTGCTGATGGATATCCGTGAAAACACAACGATCGCAAGCCTAGGGAAAATCAGCCAAAACGGTGTGCTGGACAAAGAAAAAGAAGTTGCTGCAGCAGAAGATTTCCGTAAAAAAATGCGTACAAAAACAAGTTCGATCTATCAGAATGTCGGCCATTTGAGTGGCGGAAACCAGCAGAAAGTCGTCTTAGCGAAATGGCTGATGACACAGCCGGATATTTTGTTTTTGGATGAACCGACTCGTGGGATTGATGTCGGAGCGAAATACGAAATCTATACGATCATCGAAGAAATGGCCGCTAGCGGAAAAGCAGTTTGTATCATTTCATCGGAACTCCCGGAGATTTTGGGCATGTGTGACCGGATCTATACGATGAACGAGGGCCGGTTGACGGGCGAAGTTCTTCGCGAAGAGGCCACGCAAGAAGGATTGATGAATTTGATGACCAAGGAAAAAGCAGGAGTGAAATAAGATGGAAAACACAAAAAAACTAACCGAGAAAAAAACAGAGCAGAAGCTCGATCTCAAGGCTAAAGCCACAGATATTTTCAGCCGATACAGTATGGTCATTATTTTGGCAGTATTGTTAATTGCGTTTCAGTTAATGACAGACGGGATCTTTTGGCGGCCATTGAATATCACTAATTTAGTACTGCAAAATAGTCATATTTTAGTTTTGGCGGCGGGGATGCTGCTAGTGGTCTTGCTTGGGCACGTGGACTTGTCTGTTGGATCAGTCATGGCTTTTGTCGGGGCAATCGCGGGAATGATGATGGTAAATAACAGTATGAGTCCTTGGCTCGCTATCCCGCTTTGCCTAGTGATTGGCGGATTGATTGGTGCTTGGCAAGGATTTTGGGTCGCTTACGTGGGGATTCCGGCATTCATCGTGACCTTGGCGGGATTATTGATGTTTCGCGGTTTGACACAAGTGGTACTGGGTGGTCAGTCCTTGGCTCCGTTTCCGGCTGCATTCCAAAAAATGTCCACAGGATATCTGCCGGATATTGCCGGCGGAGAACATCTGCACTTTTTGACAATAATGATCGGTGTAGCGATTGCAGCAATACTCGTTATCAGGCAATGGCGTGCAAGAAATCGGCGAATCAGTCACTTGTTCGACACAGAACCACTGAATGTTTTTGTATTCAAGGCAGTTTTTACAAGTATCATCGTGCTCGGCGGGACGTATATCTTTGCTGCGTACCAAGGTTATCCGATCATTTTGATCATTTTAGGCATCATTGTCGCACTCTATGGCTTTTTGACAAATAAAACGGTTGCTGGGCGTCAGATCTATGCGACTGGCGGCAATCGAAAAGCGGCAGAATTGTCAGGGATAAAGACCAAAAAAATCACATTCTGGGTGTTTGTCAATATGGGCGCGATGGCAGCTTTGGCAGGTCTGATCTTAGCTGCGCGATTGAATGCAGCGACACCTCAAGCAGGGACCTCGATGGAGTTAGATGCGATGGCAGCCGTTTATTTTGGTGGTGCCTCTACATCTGGCGGGATCGGAACTATCATGGGGGCAATCGTTGGCGGACTAGTCATGGGAGTTTTGAACAATGGAATGTCGATCCTTGGTGTCGGTGTCGACTGGCAGCAGGCGATCAAAGGACTGATCTTACTGTTAGCTGTTGTACTGGATATTTACAATAAGAAAAAGAGAATTGCTTGAAAACGAGAGAACAGGCAGAAAAAGCATCGGGACTCCAGATGCTTTTTTTGCTAAATCCGAACATTGCTGAGGAGATGGAAGAAGTAAGAGTCATCGAGACAGTTTTTGTGAAAAAACCGAAAAATATTCTTGTTTAACCCTTGATTTTTTGATTGAAGTGGGTTAAATTACATAGGGCGCTGAAAAAAGCCTATTCAAAACTAATAATGTTCGTGTTTTACTGGATGTGAACATCAGGAGGACAATGCAATGAAAGTATTTGATTACGAAGATATTCAACTAATTCCCAATAAATGTATCGTAAATAGCCGTTCAGAATGCGACACAACTGTAACATTGGGCAAACATACATTTAAGATGCCAGTAGTACCTGCCAATATGCAGACGATCATTGACGAATCGATTGCAGAATTTTTAGCAGAAAACGGCTATTTCTATATCATGCACCGCTTTGATGAAGCAGCACGGATCCCATTTATCAAAAAAATGAATGAACGTAATCTTATTGCCTCAATCAGTGTAGGTGTGAAAAAAGAAGAATATACTTTTGTGGAAGAATTAGCAAAACAAGGACTTGTACCTGATTACATCACTATCGATATCGCACACGGACATTCAAATTCAGTCATCGAAATGATCCAGCATATCAAAAAAAATCTGCCGGAAACTTTTGTCATCGCAGGGAATGTAGGCACGCCTGAAGCTGTCCGTGAACTGGAAAATGCTGGTGCAGATGCAACGAAAGTCGGGATCGGACCTGGTAAAGTATGTATCACTAAAATAAAAACAGGATTTGGAACAGGCGGCTGGCAGCTGGCTGCTTTGAGATGGTGTGCGAAAGCAGCACGTAAACCGATCATTGCGGATGGCGGGATCCGCACGCACGGCGATATTGCCAAATCCGTTCGTTTTGGAGCAACAATGGTCATGATCGGTTCATTATTTGCCGGACATGAAGAATCTCCAGGAGAGACAAAGGTCGAAAATGGAGTAGTCTATAAAGAGTATTTCGGCTCTGCTTCAGAATTCCAAAAAGGTGAGAAGAAAAATGTCGAAGGCAAGAAAATCTGGATCCAGCATAAAGGATCATTGAAAGATACACTAGTCGAAATGCAGCAGGATCTTCAGTCTTCTATCTCCTATGCAGGAGGCAGAGACCTCGAAGCGATCCGGAAAGTGGATTATGTGATTGTCAAGAATTCGATCTTCAACGGAGATACGATTTAATTATTTACGTTTGAAAACAGCGAGTAGAGCGGAATTTCCTCTACTCGTTGTTTTTTTCGCGAAATTCGATACAATAGGCTACGAGGACAAATCGTTGAGAGGTAATTATGTGGCAGAAAATAAATAAACAGCAAGGACCAGCTTATCGGCAGATGATGGAACAGATCATGCAGCAGATCGAGCGAGGAAACCTGAATCCGGGCGATCGACTGGCATCAGAAAGAAAATTAGCTGAGGCTTTTGGCGTCAATCGGTCAACCGTTGTTCACGCATTGGAAGAGTTGCGGGATCTAGGCGTGATCACAAGTAGAAGAGGAAGCGGAAGATATATCAATCAGACAGAGTGGGGGAAATTCGCAGTCCCAAGGATCGACTGGCGGCAAATCATCTCTGTGCGTTATGAGCAGACGAACGATCGGTATGAAGAAAAAATCAGTGAAGCAAAACAAAGACCAGGATTTCTGGATTTGTATTCCAGTGAGATGCCGGAGGAACTATTGCCGAATTTTCATTTTCCCAGCTATTCGCTTGAAGAGATATTAAAAGAAGAAAAGAAGATCGATCGTTTTGGTTATCTGCCTTTGCGGGAAAAAATCACGGCTTATTTAAAAGAAAAGCTGTGTTTTGATTTTTCCCAAAACCAGCTGCTTGTGACTGGCGGCGGACAGCAAGCTATATTTTTGATCCTGCAGACGATCTTGGCTACTGGAGATGCGATCGCAGTAGAGTCTCCCTCTTTTTTCTATCGGCTCCCTCTTTTCAAGGCGACAGGAACACGATTGTTCGGTGTACCGATGGATGAAGAAGGGATCGATTTGGATAAGCTGGAACATTCTATCCGTAAAAACAAAGTGAAAGCCGTACTAGTCAATCCTAATTTTCAAAATCCGACTGGAAAAGTGATGAGCCAAAGACGAAGAGAAGACCTGATCCGCTTATGCAGACGCTATCAGCTTCCCGTCATTGAAGACGATGTATTTACGGATTTATCTTTTTCAGCAGAGATACCCTCCTTGCATGCGATCGATCCGGAAAATGTACTATACATTGGTTCGTTATCAAGAGTGTTAGGGAAAACAACAAAAATCGGCTGGGTCATCGGCCCGGAAACATTCGTCTCGAGATTAGCGAATGCACAGGACATGATGGAATTTACAATGAACGTTTTTACGCAGATGACTGCTGCAAGTATATTCGACGAAGCATTCGATCTGAAAATGCACCGCGTACGTAAGGAATTGGAAAAAAGAAGCAGTTTGCTTTTAGAATGGGCGGAGAACCAGTCCTTTTACCACCTACAGCCGATTCTTGGCGGATATTACGCATGGCTGACATGGGATGGGGAAAATTTGACTCCTGAATTAGCTGAGGCATTAGCAGAGCGTGGATTAGGAGTTGCGCCAAGTTATTTGTTCGGGGAAAACACCAATGGGATGCGTATCAATTTCAGCCGGTTGAAAGAAACGGAGCTTTCCTTCTTTTCCTCTCGTATGGCTGAGTTGGCAAAAGATATAACAGGTTGATTTTATATAACAACAAAAAGTGAAAGAATGAGCGAGCTTGGGATATAGATGGATCCCAAGCTTTTTTTCACTTATGAAAAGAAGTACATAAGCGAAAAAAGAAGAACGGAAAAATGATTTTGCAAAAGAACTCACGAACTACACCAAAAAGGAAAAAATGTCAAACGAAAAGGTGTAACAATAAGGGTTTGAAATAGTAACAGGGCCTTGATTATGTTGAATAAACGTATGCGATTTCAGCGAATAAATGTAAAACGTTTTCTTGATTGTGATGGTGTTCACTAATGCTATTATCACGCGGATTATTATAATTTTTTTAAATCGTGAAAATTTATGCTTTTATCTTGTATTTCTTACAGATACGTGATAATTTATTTATGAAGACGGTTAAATAGTGATACAGATTTCGTCGCTGTTTCAATCGCAGAATGAAGAGATTTTCTTATAGATGAGAGAGGAATGTGTGACAAATGGCAAACAAGAAAGCACCAATCGACTTCCAAGCTTTGTTAGAAGAAGTCAATTCAGAATTTCCAGTATACCAAGCACTTGATCAAGACGGAAACGTAGTAAACAAAGAACTGATCCCTGATTTGTCAGATGAACAGTTAGTAGAATTGATGACGAACATGTTTTGGTCTCGTGTGTTGGATCAACGTTCGACCGCATTGAACCGTCAAGGACGCCTTGGATTTTTCGCACCAACTGCCGGACAAGAAGCAAGTCAGCTTGCAAGTTCATTTGCATTTGAACAAGACGATGTTTTACTTCCCGGATATCGTGATGTCCCTCAATTAGTAAAACATGGCCTGCCTTTATCGCAAGCTTTCTTATGGTCAAGAGGTCATGCAGCCGGGAATTTTTATCCGGAAGAATTGAAAGCTCTACCACCGCAGATCATCATTGGAGCGCAATACGTCCAAGCAGCCGGTGTAGCATTAGGCTTGAAAAAACGTAATAAGAAAAACGTTGTGTTCACTTACACTGGTGACGGCGGCTCATCTCAGGGTGACTTTTATGAAGCAATCAACTTTGCGGGAGCTTACCAGGCGAATGCTGTATTTTATATCCAGAATAATGGATTTGCAATTTCAACACCACGTGAAAAACAAACGGCTGCGAAAACACTTGCTCAAAAAGCGGCAGCAGCAGGGATCCCAGGTATCCAAGTCGATGGGATGGATCCACTTGCAGTTTATACAGTTTCAAAAATGGCACGTGAATGGGCAGTCAGCGGCAATGGCCCTGTACTGATCGAAACGCTGACTTACCGTTACGGTCCGCATACTTTGTCAGGAGATGATCCAACCCGCTACCGTTCACAAGACACAGACGATGAATGGCAGAAAAAAGATCCGTTGATCCGTTTCCGTCACTATTTGACAGAAAAAGGATTATGGTCAGAAGAAAAAGAAGAACAAGTCATCGAACAAACTAAAGAAGAAATCAAAGCAGCCATTTCTGAAGCCGATAAAGTACCAAAACAAAAGGTTTCAGATTTCTTGAAAAATATGTTCGAAGTTTCTCCACAATCAATCAAAGAACAAATTGCAATTTATGAAGCGAAGGAGTCGAAATAATCATGGCACAAAAAACAATGATTCAAGCAATCACAGATGCCTTAGCACTTGAACTGGAAAATGACGAAAATGTCCTTGTTTTCGGTGAAGATGTTGGGAAAAACGGAGGGGTATTCCGCGCAACTGAAGGATTGCAAGAAAAGTTCGGCGAAGAGCGCGTTTTCGACACACCTTTAGCTGAATCAGGAATTGCAGGTTTGGGATTCGGTCTAGCATTAGAAGGATTCCGTCCAGTCCCTGAGATCCAATTCTTCGGATTTATCTTTGAAGCGATGGATGAAGTGGTCGCTCAAATGGCCCGCACAAGATACCGTATGGGTGGAACAAGAAATCTGCCAGTCACGATCCGTTCTCCTTTTGGCGGCGGCGTGCATACACCGGAACTGCATTCAGATAATCTAGAAGGCTTGATCGCTCAGTCTCCTGGTATCCGAGTGGTTATCCCTTCTAATCCTTACGATGCGAAAGGCTTACTGATCGCATCCATCAGAAGCAACGATCCGGTTGTTTTCTTAGAGCACATGAAGCTATATCGTTCATTCCGTGAAGAAGTGCCGGATGAAGCATATGAAGTGCCATTGGACAAAGCGGCAGTTACACGTGAAGGAACAGATGTCTCAATCATCACATATGGCGCAATGGTACGTGAAGCAATCAAAGCAGCAGACAATCTTGCCAAAGAAAACATCTCTGTAGAAATCATCGATTTGCGTACAGTCGCACCGCTAGATATCGACACGATCATCAAGTCTGTCGAAAAAACAGGGCGCGTAGTCGTCGTACAAGAAGCGCAAAGACAAGCAGGCGTCAGCGCACAAGTGATCGCTGAGATCTCAGAGCGTGCGATCCTTTCATTAGAAGCACCGATCGGACGCGTTTCTGCACCTGATACAGTCTTCCCATTCGGTCAAGCAGAAAATATCTGGCTGCCAAATGCGAAAGATATCGAAGACAAAGTAAAAGAAATCGCGGAATTTTAAGAAAAGAAGGGACGAAATAAAGTCATGGCTTATCAATTTAAATTACCTGATATCGGTGAAGGGATTGCAGAAGGCGAAATCGTCAAATGGTTCGTCAAACCCGGCGATACGATCAACGAAGATGACACTTTACTGGAAGTCCAAAACGACAAATCAGTAGAAGAGATTCCTTCTCCAGTGACAGGGACAGTGAAAAACATCCTCGTATCAGAAGGAACAGTAGCGAACGTAGGTGATGTATTGGTAGAAATCGATGCACCTGGACACGAAGGAAATGAAGGAGACAGTGGTGTAGCAGCAGAATCTCAAACACCTGCAAAACCAGCAGCAGAACCAACTGTTGATACAAGCACATCTGATTCTTCAAAAGGCGAAGGCGTCTTCCAATTCAAATTGCCAGATATCGGTGAAGGGATCGCAGAAGGCGAAATCGTCAAGTGGTTCGTCAAATCTGGTGACACGATCAATGAGGATGATACTTTACTGGAAGTCCAAAACGACAAATCAGTAGAAGAAATCCCTTCTCCAGTGACAGGGACAGTGAAAAACATCCTCGTATCAGAAGGAACAGTAGCAAACGTAGGCGATGTACTCGTAGAAATCGACGCACCTGGTCACAACAGTGCTTCATCATCTAGCCAGTCCTCATCTTTAGCCGAAGAACCAAAAGAAAAAGTAGAAACATCAGGTGCTTCCAGCGTGGTCGCAGCAGCAGATCCGAATAAACGTGTATTGGCTATGCCTTCCGTCCGTCAGTTTGCTCGGGAAAAAGACGTAGATATCACACAAGTCACAGCCACAGGAAAAGGCGGACGCGTGACAAAAGAAGACATTGAAAACTTCCTTTCAGGTGGCGGCAGCGTATCTGCCAAAGCTGAACCAGCACCGGCAAAAGAAGAATCAGTTGCTTCAGCACCTGAAAGCAAACCAGCAGCACCAGCTAAGGCCTTCAAATCCAACTTAGGCGATCTGGAAGAACGTGTAGCATTGACACCAACACGTAAAGCAATCGCTAAAGCAATGGTCAACAGCAAACAAACTGCCCCTCATGTCACATTGCATGATGAAGTAGAAGTTTCTAAACTTTGGGACAATCGCAAGCGATTCAAAGAAGTGGCTGCTGCAAATGGGACGAAACTTACTTTCTTGCCATACGTTGTCAAAGCCTTGACTGCAACAGTCAAGAAATATCCTGTATTGAACGCTTCGATCGATGATGCCAAGCAAGAAATCGTGTACAAGCGTTATTACAACATCGGGATCGCGACAGATACGGATCACGGGTTATACGTACCGAACGTGAAGGATGCAGATCGCAAAGGTATGTTTGCGATTGCGGATGAAATCAATGAAAAAGCGAAACTTGCGCATGACGGCAAACTATCTGCAGAAGATATGCGTAACGGCACGATTACTATCAGTAATATCGGCTCTGTAGGTGGTGGCTGGTTTACACCGGTCATCAACTATCCTGAAGTAGCGATTTTAGGTGTCGGGACAATTGCCCAGCAGCCAATCGTGAATACAGAGGGCGAAATCGTTGTCGGACGCGTTATGAAGCTTTCATTGAGCTTCGATCATCGAATCGTCGATGGAGCAACTGCACAACAAGCAATGAATAATATCAAACGTCTTTTAGCTGATCCAGAGCTATTAATGATGGAAGGATGATAAACAAATGGTAGTAGGAGATTTTGCTGTAGAATTAGATACAGTTGTAATCGGTGCGGGACCTGGCGGCTATGTCGCTGCCATCCGCGCCGCAGAAATGGGCCAAAAAGTAGCAATCATTGAAAGAGAATACATCGGCGGTGTTTGTTTGAACGTCGGCTGTATCCCTTCAAAAGCATTGATCGCAGCAGGTCATCATTATCAAGAGTCTTTGGATTCTTCGATGTTCGGCGTGACAAGCGAGAATGTCAAATTGGATTTTACAAAAACACAGGAATGGAAAGAAAACAAAGTCGTTAAAACATTGACATCAGGCGTTGGCTTTCTATTGAAGAAACACAAAGTCGAAACGATCGAAGGAGAAGCATTCTTCGTTGATGACCATACATTACGTGTGATCCATCCAGACTCTGCTCAAACCTATTCCTTTAATAACGCGATCATCGCAACAGGTTCTCGCCCCATCGAAATCCCAGGATTCAAATTCGGCGGACGTGTCTTAGACTCTACAGGCGGTCTAGCATTAAAAGAAGTTCCTAAGAAATTTGTCATCATCGGAGGCGGAGTCATCGGTGCTGAATTAGGTGGCGCTTATGCGAACCTAGGCGCTGAAGTAACGATCCTTGAAGGTTCTCCTCAAATCTTGCCAACATACGAAAAAGATCTGGTGAAATTAGTTGAAGATGACTTCCAGAAAAAAGGTGTAACAGTCATCACGAACGCAATGGCGAAAGAAGCAGTTGACAACGGCGACAGCGTGACGGTCAAGTATGCTGTTGATGGAAAAGAAGAGTCAGTCACAGCTGATTATGTCATGGTAACAGTAGGTCGCCGTCCAAATACGGACGACATGGGCTTAGAACAAGCTGGTGTTGAAGTGGGCGAACGTGGACTGATCCCGGTAGACAAACAAGGACGTACCAACGTACCGAATATCTATGCGATCGGAGATATCGTTCCAGGAGCCGCTTTAGCACATAAAGCTAGCTATGAAGCGAAAATTGCAGCAGAAGCTATTTCAGGGAAGAAAGTAGCGGTCGATTACAAAGCAATGCCAGCGGTGGCTTTTACAGATCCTGAATTAGCCTCTGTCGGTATGACGATCAAAGAAGCAAAAGACGCCGGTATCGAAGCGAAATCTTACAAATTCCCATTTTCTGGTAATGGCCGTGCCTTATCTTTAGGGAAAACAGAAGGATTTATCCGACTAGTAACGACTGTAGAAGACAATGTACTTATCGGTGCGCAATTAGGTGGCGTCGGAGCAAGTGACATGGTTTCAGAATTAGCTTTGGCTATCGAATCTGGAATGAACGCAGAAGATATCGCATTGACTATCCATCCACATCCATCTCTTGGAGAAATCGTGATGGATGCGTCAGAACTCGCTTTAGGTCTGCCAATCCATATCTAAGTTTAGAGTACATGTATTTTCTATACGCAGTTGAAGGGAAGATGTCCCTTTAACTGCGTTTTTTTAGGAAAGAATCCCTCACAATTTATTAAGAATGGGAAGATATAGTATAGGTGGATATTGTCATAGAAAATCTTTCTGCTCATTTTTTAAACCATAATTTTATTATGTAAACCAAGAGCCATAACTTCTTGGTTTATTAACCATTCCTATGATACACTGATTCTGAATAAACGAATAGGAGAATCAGCTATGCAAGATTATCAATATCCGCTTGATTTAGATTGGACAACAGAAGAAATGGTCATCGTGATGAAGATGTGGGAAGATCTGGAACAAGCAAATGAAAAAGGGATCAATAATGAAGCTTTTTTGAAATCCTATCAGAATTTCAAAACAGTAGTCAAGTCGATCGGTGAAGAAAAGCGTTTAGGTAGAGAATTCGAAAAAGCCTCGGGTTATTCTTTATATCGTACAGTGCAGCAGGCAAAGAAAAATCCGAAAAAAATCTTGAACATGAATGGGTGAGAAAATGGAACGGATGATCAGTGAAATCAAAAACTGGCTGCAAGAAGCAGGGAAAATGGCCAAAACTTCACACGATACGATAACTGTGGCACAAAAAACAAACCGAACGGATTTGGTGACGAACGCAGACCGTGAGATCCAGACCTTTTTGATCGAAAAGATCCATACGTTCGATCCTGAAGCCAAAATCTTAGCGGAAGAAGAAGGGTGCAGCGAACTTGAATCTCTGGACGGACGTGTATTTATCATTGATCCGATTGACGGTACATTGAATTTTGTCGTAGAAGGCGAGAACTTCTGTATCATGCTTGCTGTTTATGAGGATGGTATCGGCAAGCTCGGTTTTATCTATGATGTGATGCAAGAAGAGTTGTACTGGGGAGGCCCTGGAATCGGTGTTTATAAAAATGACGAGCGTTTGCCCCAACCTATTGACAAACCACTCTCAGAAGGCCTGCTTGGCGTCAATAGCTATCTTTTCGGACACAATAAATTCCATGTGAGAGAAATCGGAGAAAAAAGCATGGGCGTGAGAATGTACGGCTGTGCAGGTCTTGAACTGGTTGCGATGCTGAAGGGGAATCACATCGGGTATATTTCGAATCTCAGTCCTTGGGATTACGCTGCTGGCAATGTATTACTCGAAGAATTCGGGATGAAATACAGCAACCTTTCAGGTGGACCGCTGCGTTTCAACGGACGGGAGTATTACATCGGTGGAACTTCACGAGCTTATTCAGAAATGTTAAGTCATCTAAGCGTGAATCGCTCAGATGAGGGAGAAAAGAAGTAAATATCGACCAATTAAATGATAAAAACAGGCAAAAGATTAATTTTCTCGAAAAAATGAAAACATTTCACTATATTTCATGAAAAAAGTTTGCTATAATTAGCAGTCGAGTAAAATTGCCCTGTCATAAAGAACCGATAAAAAAGGAGTTAGTTACATTGAATTATAGAAATGATATCCGTAACGTAGCAATCATTGCCCACGTTGACCACGGAAAAACCACATTGGTTGATGAACTATTAAAACAATCAGATACTTTAGACGCACATACGCAATTGCAAGAACGTGCGATGGACTCAAATGCATTGGAAAAAGAACGCGGTATCACCATCTTAGCGAAAAATACTGCTGTAGACTACAAAGGAATCCGCGTCAACATCATGGACACACCAGGACACGCGGACTTCGGTGGTGAAGTGGAACGAATCATGAAAATGGTCGATGGCGTTGTCTTAGTCGTTGATGCCTATGAAGGCACAATGCCTCAAACGCGTTTCGTATTGAAAAAAGCTTTAGAACAACACATCACACCGATCGTTGTTGTAAATAAAATCGACAAACCATCTGCTCGTCCAGAATTTGTCGTAGACGAAGTACTTGAATTATTCATCGAATTAGGGGCAGATGACGATCAATTGGACTTCCCAGTGATCTATGCTTCTGCATTGAACGGAACATCTAGTTTGTCTGATGATCCAGCTGATCAGGAACCAACGATGGCACCGATTTTCGATACTATTGTAGAAAAGATCCCTGCACCAGTCGATAACAGCGACGAACCATTACAATTCCAAGTTTCATTACTTGACTATAATGATTATGTTGGCCGTATCGGTATCGGACGTGTCTTCAGAGGCTCGATCAAAGTGGGAGACCAAGTCGCACTGATCAAATTAGACGGAACGATCAAAAAATTCCGCGTAACGAAACTATTCGGTTTCTTCGGATTGAAACGCTTAGAGATCCAAGAAGCAAAAGCAGGAGACTTGATTGCTGTTTCCGGTATGGAAGATATCTTTGTCGGAGAAACAGTTACTCCTGTTGATCATCAAGACGCACTTCCAATCCTGCACATTGATGAGCCAACGCTGCAAATGACATTCTTGGTGAATAATTCACCATTTGCTGGTCGCGAAGGTAAATTCGTGACAGCAAGAAAAATCGAAGAACGCTTGATGGCAGAACTTCAAACCGACGTATCTCTACGTGTTGAACCAACGAACTCTCCAGATGCCTGGACTGTTTCTGGACGTGGGGAACTGCATTTGTCGATTTTAATCGAAAATATGCGCCGCGAAGGTTACGAGTTACAAGTATCTCGTCCAGAAGTAATTGAAAAAGAAATCGACGGTGTGAAATGTGAACCATTCGAACGTGTTCAAATCGATACACCTGAAGAATACATGGGTAGTGTCATTGAATCATTGAGCATGCGTAAAGGTGAAATGCAAGATATGATCCACACAGGAAATGGTCAGATCCGTCTGACATTCTTGACTCCAGCTCGCGGATTGATCGGCTATTCGACTGAATTCCTTTCTATGACACGCGGATATGGGATCATGAACCACACCTTCGACCAGTACTTGCCAATGTTGCCTAGACAAATCGGCGGACGTCATCAAGGCGCATTAGTTTCGATTGACACAGGAAAAGCAACGACCTACTCGATCATGAGTATCGAAGAACGTGGAACAGTCTTTGTAGAGCCTGGTACAGAGGTCTATGAAGGAATGATCATCGGCGAAAACAGCCGTGAAAACGACTTGACCGTCAATATCACAAAAGCAAAACAAATGACTAACGTACGTTCAGCAACAAAAGACCAAACTTCCGTTATCAAAAAACCAAAACAATTGACACTGGAAGAATCATTGGAATTCTTGAATGACGATGAGTACTGTGAAGTAACGCCTGAAAGCATCCGTCTGAGAAAACAAATCTTAGAAAAAAATGCTCGGGAAAAAGCATCTAAAAAGAAAAAATAATCTTTAGATTGTAAACAAATCAGAAACCAGCTTGTTATCCAAAAAGCTGGTTTCTTTTTTTAGGGAAAATTAAGCTGTGGAGAAGTGAAAAATACAGAGGGGAAAAAAACGAGAAAGACGCCAAAAGTCCTTTAAAAGATTTTTAAAAGTCTGTTTCGTCCTTGTTTTTTGTTCCACATCCTTTGTTTGTTTCACAAAAAGAACCTTGTTCCTTAAGTGACACAGAAGTAAAATAGAGAGGAAAGGAGAAACGAAATGAATGATGTATTGAAAAAATACTTTGGCTATGATCATTTTCGTCCGGGACAAAAAGAGATCATCCAAAAAATCGTTGATCAAGAAGATGTTCTAGGCATCATGCCGACAGGAAGTGGGAAATCGATCTGCTATCAGCTACCGGCCTTGATGTTAGATGGGTTGACGATCGTTGTCTCTCCTTTGATTTCCTTGATGAAGGATCAAGTAGATGCAGCAAATCAGCTAGGGATATCGGCCACTTTTATCAACAGTTCGCTTGATGGTTATGAAACAGCGCAGCGATTCCAAGCATTGGATCATCAGCAGTACCATCTGCTTTATGTAGCGCCTGAGCGATTTATCATGCCTGATTTTATCCATGCAATGAATCGCTGGGATGTAAAACTGATCGCAATCGATGAAGCCCACTGTATCTCGCAGTGGGGACATGATTTTCGTCCGAGCTATCTGCAGATGGCAGAGTGCCTGAACGAGCTTTTGAATAGACCAGTGCTCGTCGCATTGACGGCAACTGCGACGATCCAAGTAGCAGAGGATATCAAACGATTGTTGAAGATTCCTGCGAATAATCATATACAAACTGGTTTTGCCCGTGAAAACTTGCGCTTTCAGGTCATCAAAGACCAGAAAAAGGAACAGTATTTGGTCGAGTATCTGAAAATAAATGCGGAGCAATCCGGCATCATTTATGCCGCAACGCGAAAAGAAGTCGATCGGATCTATCACCTACTGCAGAAATTCGGTTTTTCTGTGGGCAGATACCATGGCGGTTTGAATGAGCGTGAACGGACTGAGATGCAGGAGGCTTTTTTATATGACCGAGTCCAATTGATCGTAGCAACGAATGCATTCGGGATGGGGATCAATAAAAGCAACGTTCGTTTTGTTATCCACTATCAGATCCCTGGTTCTCTGGAATCATATTACCAAGAAGCCGGACGTGCAGGAAGAGATGGTTTGTCTAGTGAAGCGATTCTGTTGTTTGCACCTCAAGATATCCAAGTCCAGAAATTCTTTATCCAGCAATCTCAAAGAGAAGAGACGCAAAAAATAAAAGAATACGAGAAGCTGAAAGCAATGACAGAATATGTTTATGTCGAATCTTGTCTTCAACAGTATATTCTTTCTTATTTTGGGGAAACCAGTGAACCTTGTCAGCGATGCGGGAATTGTTTAGATGACCGCGAACTAGTTGAAGTCACGACAGAAGCGCAAATGGTTCTCTCCTGTTTGAAGCGTATGGGAGAAAATTACGGAAAGCAGCTGCTGATGAAAGTATTAGCAGGGTCGAAAGAACAAAAAGTACGGGCTCTAGGATTCGAAAAACTTTCTACGTATGGCTTACTACAGAAAAAATCACAAAAAGAGATTTTACAGCTTATTGAATATCTGATTTCCGGCGGCTATCTAGTATCTGTTAGCGGGGAATACCCTGTGCTGAAAGTCACAGAGCTCGGCATACAGGTATTGAAAGGAAAAGAAAGTGTTTATCGAAAAGAACCTAAAAAAGTCCAGCAATTGGCAGATGGAGAAACCGATGCTCTTTTCGAAACATTGCGGGAGCTTCGCACTGATCTTGCAGCAGATGCCGGTGTGCCTCCTTATGTCGTCTTCTCAGATGCCACGCTGAAAGAAATGTGTCGGCTTCGTCCAGCTAGCCGATTGGAGATGTTGCAAATCAAAGGAGTAGGTCAAAGCAAGCTGGACAAATATGGCGAAGCCTTTTTGGCAGCTATCAAAAACGGCTGAAAATCGAGAAAAAAGAAGTCTTTTTGAAGGTCAGGCAAACGAGATTCATTGATCGTTTTTTTAAAGGAAAAATGGAAATCCACTTGAAGAAAACCGTTTTTTTTTGCCCTATGCAAAATCAAGTATGCTATAATAAATGAATTAGAATAGGGGGTAGGCATAGATGGATTCTCTGTCAAAAGAACATGCGATTCATGTCTTGAATGATGAAGCGGATCGCATCAAACGATTGATCCGCAACCAAAAAAACAGTCTGTGTATCTCGCAATGCAAAGCCTTTGAAGAGGTAGTGGATACACAAATGTATGGATTCTCCCAGCAGGTTGGTTTCGCGATCCGTGTGGGGATAATCGAAAAAGCAGAAGGTCAGCTACTGCTAAGCGAACTGGAACGTGAGCTGAATCTTCTTTACAATGATGTTTACCAGGAAAATTATGATAAAAAAGAAATCGGCAAGGAGGAGTAAACTTGCCTAAGAAAGTAAAAAAAAGGCATTTACTGGACTATAGTATTTTGATCCCATATTTGATCTTATGCGTACTGGGGTTGATCATGGTCTATAGTTCCACATCATATTTATTATTAGAAAATGGGGATAACCCTTCTGCGTCAGTCATCAACCAGAGTATTTTCTGGATACTTAGTCTGATTGCGATCGGTTTGCTTTACAAAATGAAGACCGATGTTCTGAAAAAACAGCGGCTGATCATGGCAGCTATCGCTGTGTTGACGATTTTGTTACTGATCGTCTTGTTTTTCGGGAAAGAAATCAACGGGGCGAAAGGTTGGCTCCAGATCGCAGGTTTTACGATCCAGCCGGCTGAATATTTAAAAATCATTGCTATCTGGTATTTGGCCCTGACCTTGTCTAGAAGACAAAACAGTGTCCAAAAAGATTTTGTTTCCACTGTAAAAGGCCCACTTGCTATGGTATTGGGCTTGACGGCAATCGTAGCTGTTTTGCCTGACTTCGGGAATGCGACAGTCATCTTTTTGATTGTTCTGGTTCTACTTTTAGCAAGCGGAGTAAACTATGTGTATACTTTAATCGTAGGCGTTGGAGGCGTTGGTCTAAGTGTATTTGCCATATGGCTTATCAATATCACGCACGGGAAGATTTTCCCCGGACGATTACAATATATCTATAACCGGTTTGCCGTTTTCCAAAATCCATTTTCAGATGAATTGGATAAGGGACATCAGCTGGTCAATGGATATTATGCGATGTTCAACGGCGGGTTGTTTGGTCGAGGTCTTGGAAACAGTATCCAGAAAAAAGGATTCTTGCAAGAAGCACAAACTGACTTTATCTATGCGATCGTCGTCGAAGAACTTGGCGTGATTATGGGGATCTTGATCTTAGCTTTGCTGTTCTTCATGATCATTCGGATCTTCCTTGTAGGTATCCGGTCAAGAGATCCGTTCAATTCATTACTTTGTATCGGGATCGGTTCAATGTTCATGATCCAGGTGTTTATCAATCTAGGTGGGATCACCGGTGTTATTCCTTTAACAGGGATCACCTTCCCGTTCCTGAGTCAAGGCGGATCCAGTTTGCTCATGCTCTCGGTCTGTGTCGGCTTCGTATTGAATATCAGTGCAGATGAAAAACGTAAAAGTTTAGGATTATATTAAAAAGATGTAGGAGTGGTTCGATGGAAAAAGTTTTAGTTGCTAACAGAGGAGAGATTGCGGTACGTGTTTTCCGTGCCTGTACAGAATTAGGAATTAAAACTATTGGAATCTATGCAGAAGAGGATGAATATTCCGTACACCGTTTCAAAGCGGACGAAGCGTATCTAGTCGGTCAAGGAAAAAAACCGATTGATGCATACCTAGATATCGAAGGGATCATCGCCATCGCAAAAGAATGCGGTGCAGATGCGATCCATCCCGGATACGGACTTTTATCTGAGAATCTCAACTTTGCAAGACGATGCGAAGAAGAAGGAATCACCTTTGTCGGACCGAAGCTGCATCATCTGGATATCTTCGGAGACAAGATCAAAGCGAAAGCAGCTGCTATAGAAGCAGGCATTGCCTCTATCCCAGGAACAGACGGTCCAATCGAAACAGTGGATGAAGCATTGCGTTTCGCTGATCAATATGGCTATCCCATCATGATCAAAGCAGCACTTGGCGGAGGCGGCCGAGGCATGCGCGTGGCTCACGATGAAAAAAGCGCTCGTGAAGGTTACGAACGAGCAAAAAGCGAAGCAAAAGCGGCTTTTGGCAGCGATGAAGTATACGTAGAAAAATATATTGCGAATCCTAAACATATCGAAGTACAGATTCTCGGTGACACGCACGGGAACGTTATTCACTTATTTGAACGCGACTGCTCTGTTCAACGAAGACATCAAAAGGTAGTGGAAGTAGCGCCTTGTGTTTCCATGAACGACGAACAGCGACAACGGATCTGTCAAGCAGCAGTTCAGCTGATGAAGCATGTCGGCTATGTCAATGCAGGGACAGTCGAATTTTTAGTAGAAGGCGACGAATTTTACTTTATCGAGGTCAATCCCCGAGTCCAAGTCGAACACACGATTACTGAGATGGTCACAGATATCGATATCGTGACTTCACAGCTTCTTATCGCTCAAGGCAAAGACCTTCATCGGGAAATCGGTCTGCCGATGCAAGAAAACATCAAACTGAACGGCTCAGCGATCCAATGCCGGATCACTACTGAAGATCCATTGAATCAGTTTCTTCCTGATACAGGAAAAATCGATACGTATCGTTCACCAGGTGGTTTCGGTGTACGTCTGGATGTAGGAAACGCCTATGCAGGCTATGTCGTCACACCGTATTTTGATTCATTGCTCGTAAAAGTATGTACGCATGGGGCTGATTTCGATACAGCGATCCAAAAAATGGAACGGTGTCTAAAAGAGTTTCGGATACGCGGAGTCAAAACGAATATTCCTTTCATGTTGAATGTGATCACGCATCCTGAATTCCAATCTGGGAATGCAAAAACAACTTTCATCGATAGCACACCAAAACTGTTCGAGTTTCCTCGATTGCGTGACCGTGGGAATAAAACGATGAAATACATCGGCGAGATCACTGTCAATGGTTTTCCAGGGATCGAAAGCGGGGAGAAACCATTTTACGGAGAACCGCGCATGCCAAAAGACTTCTCTACAAAAGAGGACTATATCACAGCCAAAAATGTGTTGGATTCAAAAGGCGCAGACGGCTTGGTAGAATGGATCAAGAAGCAAGAAAATCTTCTTTTGACAGATACGACGTTCAGAGATGCTCATCAGAGTTTGCTGGCAACCAGAGTTCGGACAAAAGACTTTAAACAAATCGCTCGTCTGACTGGCGAAGGGCTACCTGAATTATTCTCAAGCGAAATGTGGGGAGGGGCAACGTTTGATGTCGCCTATCGTTTCTTGAATGAAGATCCTTGGCAAAGATTGAGAAAGATCCGTGCATTGATGCCAAATACTTTGCTGCAGATGCTGTTTCGCGGATCGAATGCAGTTGGTTATTCCAATTATCCGGATAATGTCCTTGTAGAATTCGTCAAAGAAGCAGCGGCACAAGGGATCGATGTCTTTCGGATTTTTGACAGCTTGAACTGGACACCTCAAATGGAAAAAAGCATCCAAGCCGTACGTGACACAGGGAAAATCGCAGAGGCTGCAATTTGTTACACGGGGGATATCAATGATCCAAGCCGTGCAAAATATAATGTACAGTACTATAAAGACATGGCGAAAGAACTTGAGCAGCTAGGCGCACATATCATTGCAATCAAAGATATGGCAGGCCTGCTGAAGCCTCAAGCTGCATACCGCTTGATCAGTGAATTGAAAGAGACGACTGACTTGCCGATCCACCTTCATACGCACGATACAAGCGGCAATGGGATCATCACTTATTCAGCCGCAACAAAAGCCGGAGTGGATATCGTTGACGTAGCAATGAGTGCAATGAGCGGCAATACTAGTCAGCCTAGCATGAGCAGCCTTTACTATGCACTAGTCAATGGGCCTCGCTTGCCGGAAATCAATATTGAGAATGCGCAGCAGCTGAACCATTATTGGGAAGATGTGCGGATGTATTACAAGCCATTCGAAAACGGACTGAATGCCCCAGAAACAGAAGTATATATGCATGAGATGCCAGGGGGACAATATTCAAACTTGCAACAGCAGGCAAAAGCAGTAGGTCTGGGACATCGTTGGGATGACATCAAAAAAATGTATCATACAGTCAATCTGATGTTCGGGGATATCGTAAAAGTGACACCTTCATCCAAAGTTGTGGGGGATATGGCGCTATTCATGGTCCAAAATGACTTGACGGAAAAAGATATCTATGAAAAAGGCGACAGCATGAGCTTCCCAGAATCCGTGGTGAAATTCTTCCAGGGAGAATTAGGACAGCCAGTCGGAGGTTTCCCGGAAGAACTGCAAAGAATCATTTTGAAAGGTCGTCCGTCATTCACGCAACGACCTGGGATGTTAGCTGAACCAGTCGATTTTGGAAAAGTAAAAGCTGAATTAGCCGAAAAAATAGGCTATGAACCAAGACAAGACGAAGTTCTGAGTTATCTGATGTATCCGCAGGTATTCCTGGATTATCAGCAAGCTTACAACCAGTTCGGTGATGTTACGTTACTTGATACACCAACCTTTTTCCAAGGCATCCGTTTAGGTGAAACGATCAACGTACAGATCGAAAAAGGAAAGATCTTGATTATCCGTTTAGATGAGATCGGTGAACCAGACATCGAAGGAAATCGAGTCTTGTTCTTCAACTTGAACGGACAAAGACGTGAAATTGCTGTAAAAGACCGCTCAATCATCAGTGCTGTTCAGACGCGCTTAAAAGCAGAACCGACAAATCGTGAACAAATCGGTGCAACGATGTCCGGATCTGTGCTTGAAGTACTCGTTAAAAAAGGCGATGCTGTCAAAAAAGGGGATACGCTGATGATTACAGAAGCAATGAAGATGGAAACGGCGATCGAGGCCCGATTTGATGGTGTGGTCAGTCACGTATACGTGGAACAAGGCGATGCGATTTCTTCAGGTGATCTGTTGATCGAAGTGGCAGAAAAATAGTCAAAAAAGGAGGAGGAGAATGAAACGGCTGGGTTTATTTAGTATGATATTAGCGGCAGTGATCCTCGCATTTTATATGCAGCCGGTTTTATTTCCCCCTAAGCTTGAACCAAAAAAGAATCAAGACCAGCAAGTAGAGAACCAGATGACGACGTGGAAATACCAGGAACTTAAATCGACAGGGTTCTCTACGTATGTCGGACAGCCAATCGAGCAGTTGGAAAAGGATTTTGGAAAGTCCTATGATCGTTTGGCAAGCGGGTTCGGTTTTGAAATAAGATACTACCGGGATGCAGTAAAACAGCTGTCTTTTGAAGCAAATGTCCAGAATGGCCAAGTCGAAGCAGTCAAGGTGTTAAAGCCTGATATTGGAGCTATTGCACCGTTTTTTTCAGGGATGACGATGCAGGATCTATCAGCGATCACCACAATCTATACAAATTTCACCTTTGACTATGAAGACACAGAAGTCGGGATCGAGTTGATGGAAGAAGATATGAATTACCGTCCATTGATCGCATTTGACAATGGGACTTTTGCTATCTTGTTTTTTGATCAGACGACAGGAAAACTTTTTTCTATTGCTTATCTAAGTAAAGACAGTCTATTGAAGTTGCTCCCTTATCAAGTGTTCGGAGAAGGGCTTCCCCACTATTCATTAGATGATTCAGCAGATTGGGAAACGATCAATCGAGCGAAAGAACGTAAAAGCGCAAATCTTCTGAACATGCTCCGAGAAGAAGATCAGCTTCCCATCTACAAACAGTCATTGATGTTTTCTGTGCAGACGCGGCTGCTTCTCCATGATTTTTTGACTAAACCTGAGAACATCCTTTCAGAAGAACGGTTAAAGGAATGGCGGACAGCTTCTGATACTGGAAAAACTACAGTGAAATTTTCGCTTGCCATGAATGAACTGGATCAGCTGATCAATAAACAGGATATCCAGCAGGCAACTGGCATCTTTACACATCCGGTGATCGATCCGACCTTCTCACTTTTGCTTCTGTATAGTGATCCGTATAATCATGATCGCTTTACGGGAGAGGATTCTTCCTCATTAGGAATTGCTTTCTCAAAAGAAAATATGTTAGTCTTATTGCAAGAAGAGAAAAAAGAGAGTAGTGATAGCAGTGATCGTCAATGAAGAACTATTCCGCCTGGAGGATCAATGCCAAAAAGTGATCGAGTGCATCAAAAACAGTCTGCTGATGAAAGATTACTTGCGAAACAAGCAAGTGATGGAGCATTCTGCTGAAGTGAAGCAGCTGAAACAGTTTTTTCTGGAAAAAAAAGAAGGCTATGAAAAAATTGCCTCCTATGGGAAATATGCACCGGATCTGCGGGAAAAGCAGCGTGCAGTTCGAACAGCAAAACGCCAGCTTGATCTGAATGAAGACGTAGCAGCTTTTCGACTAAGCGAAACACAGCTTCAAGAATTGCTGGATACTATCGGAAAACAGCTAGCTGAAAAGGTATCAGATGAAGTGAAGATCGATGCAGGCAGTCCGTTTTTTGAAACGGGAAAACATATTGGATGCGGAGGAAATTGTCATGCAAGTCGATAAAGTTGACTTTGAAATAACGAAACGACGAGGCTTGGTCGTCTGGGTCTACAGCTTGAAACAGCTGAAAAACTTGAAAAAATTTGGTTTGCTCCATTATGTTTCGAGAAAAATGAAGTATGTCGTACTTTATTTGAATGAAGAAACATTCGAGCAAACGGAAGAACGGATCAAAAAATTACATTTCGTGCGTAACGTAGAACGTTCTTACCGACCAGACATTGAGATGAATTTTGCCGAAAAAATCGGCTCAAAAGAAACGGTGAAAGAAGAAAATTTTGAGATTGAAGAGCTTAATACGACGATTCGGCTAGCTGATCACATCTGATTGCTTGTCTGGTCTCGAGTAGAAGGCATATAAATAAGTTTTTTAGAAAAATAGAATAAAAATTTCAAAAAAAGAACTTGAGATAACTGTCAAATTTGATGGTTATCCAAGTCTTTTTTTGTTCATTTTTTGGTATACTAGTAACAGCACATTTTCTAAGGAGTGAGTAGATGCGAATAATCTCAGGCAATTATGGCGGACGCCGATTAAAAAGTTTGGCTGGTGCGAACACCAGACCAACGACTGATAAAGTAAAAGAATCGATTTTCAATATGATTGGTCCATATTTTGAAGGAGAAAAGGTATTAGATTTATTTGCCGGAAGCGGCGGCTTGGCAATCGAAGCAGTTTCACGCGGATGTGCACACGCTGTTTGTGTGGATAAGAATTATCAAGCGGTGAAGATCATCAAAGAAAATATCGAAATCACGAAAGAACCGGAAAAATTTACAGTGTTGAAACTGGATGCAGACAAAGCGATTCGTCAGCTGGCCGAAGAAAAGGAACGATTTGACTATCTGTTCCTCGATCCCCCATATGCGAAGCAAAAGATCATCGATCAAATCAATCAGATGGAGCAACTGGACTTGTTCAGTGATTCAGCTGTCATCGTGTGCGAAACAGATAAAACGGTCGAGCTGCCAGAAACAGTAGGAAGCTTTTTCCAAATAAAAAAACAGAACTATGGAATCACGGCTATCACTATTTATAGAAAAGAGGCAGACAAATGAGACGTGCATTATTTCCTGGAAGCTTCGACCCATTGACGAACGGGCATCTAGATACAATCGAACGAGCAGCAAAACTATTTGATGAAATCATCGTGGGTGTTTTTGTGAATACAGCCAAAAAAAGTCTATTCAGCGCAGAAGAAAGAGTGGGGTTGATTACAAAGGCTGTAGCACATATCCCAAATGTCAAAGTCATCCATCAGGAACACCAGCTGACAGTGGATACAGCCCGAGACCTAAAAGCAAGTGCTTTGATACGGGGCGTTCGAAGTATCAAAGATTTTGAATATGAGCGGGAGATCGCCCAGATGAACCATCATTTGAATGGCGATCTGGAAACTATTTTCCTATTAGCAAAACCAGAATACAGTCATGTCAGCTCCAGTATTTTAAAGGAAGTGCTTTATTTCGGCGGGGATGTGAGTGCTTATCTGCCGCCGGTCATCAATGAAGCACTAGCTGGAAAGCGTGAAGAACATGGATTATAAACAATGGCTGAAAACAATACTGATCATTTTCCTAGGTATGCTGATCATTGGATTTGTCGTCGTCCCGCTTCCTTATTACGTCGAATCGCCCGGGGCAACGATCGATTTAAAAGAACTGATCACTGTCAATAACAAAAAAGATGAGTCGCCCGGTTCTTTTTCACTGACATCAGTTGGAATCCGGCAAGCAACAGGGTTTTTAGCGGTCAAAGCAAAACTGGAACCTTTCGAGGAACTGATCAGTGAAGACGAGTTAACTGGTGGCGCAACTAGTGAAGAATACAACCAGATGCAGCAATACTATATGGATTCTTCTCAAAATGCGGCGATCGAGCAAGCACTGAAATTAGCAGGAAAACCCTATAAGATGGAATTCAAAGGCGTTTATGTCATGAGCGTAGAAAAAAATTCAAGCTTTTACGGGAAGCTTTCTGTCGGTGATACAGTCACTAAAGTCGATAACAAGAGCTTCAAAAGTACGGAAGCATTCATGGATTATGTGAAAAGCCAAAAAGTAGGTCAAACTGTCACGATCACTTACCTGCATGACGGAAAGGAAAAAGAAGCTTCAGGTAAACTGATCCAGCTGCCTACAGATAAGAAAGCCGGTATCGGTATCACATTGACAGATCACACGGAAATCGAAACTGATACAAACGTGCGTATCGATTCAGGCTCGATCGGCGGTCCCTCTGCTGGTTTGATGTTCACGCTCGAGATCTACGAACAGCTGACTGGTGAAAATCTTCGTAAAGGCAAGCAGATTGCCGGTACCGGAACGATCAACAGTGCAGGTGAAGTCGGACGGATCGGTGGCATTGACAAAAAAGTAGCCAGTGCGGACAAAGCAGGTGTAGAAATCTTTTTCGCACCAGATGATACGATCTCAGCGGATATCAGAAAAGAATATCCTGACCTGAAAACAAACTACGAAGAAGCAAAAGCAGCAGCAGAAAAATTGGATTCTTCCATGAAAATCGTCCCAGTCAAAACGGTACAGGACGCTTTGGATTATTTACAGAAAATGAAGTAAGCAAGCAAAAGAATAAGAGGAGTTGTGACAAAAGCCTTGTCACAGCTTCTTTTTTTTCGAATAAACGGTGTTCCAACTGCTGACCTTCGATATTAGCTCATAAAAATGCAAAATATGGAGAGCTATTTTACATTTTTTCTCTCTAATACTCAGGTCAAAACGCAATTGTCACAACCTCTCTATAAACGGTGTTCCATCTGCTGCTTCTCGGCAATAAGTTCACTGAACAAGAAAATATGAGGAGCTATTTTCTGTTCAGTGTCCTTATTGCCGAGAAGCAGATCGCAATTGTCACGACCTCTCCACTAAACGGTGTTCCCCTGCCAACTCCTCGGGCACAAGTCACAATATTCATCAAACATGAGAAGCTGTTTGTTGAAATTGTTCCTTGTGCCCGAGGAGTTGAACGGCAGGCTCACAACCTCTGATTCACGGTGTTCCAGTGCCAACTTTTCGGAGATAAGCCTAATTTATGCGAAAATGTGAGAAGTCATTTTCACAAAATTTTTCTTATTGCGTTAAATAACGAAGAACATCAGTGATTCGATGATGCAACGTACCTACTTGGCCCTCAAAGCTGAACGTCTCTTTCACAACCTCCTTATTTTTTGCACCAAAAGCAAAAAAATCATTGAAGAAGAAAAAAATCGGGCTAGATTTACGTAATTAATAGTGAAAGGCCTTTTTCTGACAGGAAAATCTTTCGATAAACGTAGAAAGGAGAATGAAATGATAGACGAGTGATCATTTCACGACACAACCAATGGAAAAAATCAGCCAGAAATTACTTGCCTCGCCACGAATTTTTTTTGGAATTGCAGCAGTTCTTTTTATCCTTTGTTTTTTCTGCGGTATCATTTTGCAGCGGATGTTTCTTGCCTCAGACGAAAAACATCTGTCTGTTGCAGACAGCAGCTATTTGGCCACGAGTGGACCGATCATGAATGAGACAGAAGAGTTACAAGAAAATAGAACTGAACAAGAAGCAACTGTTCCAACGGCTCTCTACGCTGATATAAAGGGAAGTGTGCAGCAGCCAGGTGTTTACCCGTTTTCTGCTCAAGAACGTGTTTACGAATTGTTAGAGAGAGCTGGGGGGCTTACGGAAGAAGCAGATGTCACACAGATCAATTTTGCAGCGAAAGTATCCGATCAGGAGATCATCTATGTACCGAGAATCGGAGAAGAAATACCTGAGACTTTGATTCAATCGACTGAGCTGACCGAATCAGACGAATCCTCTGAAGGGAAAATAAACATCAATACAGCTGATGCGCCAAAATTACAACAAATTCCCGGCATTGGAGAGAAAAAAGCCCAGGAAATCATTCGTTATAGAGAGGAAAACGGTTCTTTCCAGAAAATAGAAGATTTGCAGAAAATATCTGGAATCGGGACAAAGACGGTTGAAAAACTAAGAGACTTCGTTACAATAACTATAGAAAGATTATAGAGGTGACTAAAATGAGCAATGAACGTATTCCCTGGGATCAGTATTTCATGGCCCAAGCTGTATTATTATCTTTGAGAAGTACTTGTACGCGTTTAGAAGTCGGCGCCACTCTGGTAAGAGAAAAAAGGATCATTGCCGGAGGGTACAATGGGGCAGTCAGCGGGGATGTCCATTGCATCGATGAAGGCTGTTATGTGGTAGATGGCCATTGTTTACGTACGATCCACGCAGAAATGAACGCATTGCTGCAGTGTGCGAAACTTGGTATCCCAACAGAAGGGTCAGAGATCTACGTGACTCATTTCCCTTGTCTGGCTTGTACGAAAGCACTTCTTCAAGCAGGTGTGAAAAGGATCAATTATCTGCATGACTACCGAAATGACTCTTACGCTCAAGCATTGATCGAGCAAATGGGTGCTACAGTGCATCAGGTAGCTTTGGATTCGAAACACTTTTCGAAGCTGCAAAAAGAACTCACAGGAGAACATGTATAGAGATTTAGGCGAGCAAGTCCAGAATCGGCTGATTTTTCCGGCAATGACTTCGATAGGTATCTGTTTGTTTTATTATACGGATGATTGGTATTATCGAGTGGTTCTTGTCGGACTTTTTTTCTGGGTTACCGTTAAAGAAGGCAGAGAAATCACCTGTCTCTGTTTGTTTTTCAGTTTCTTCGTGCTAGTTTCGTGCTGGCGTTTGGAATCTCCTGAAGTCAATATAGAAGAAAAAAAGGAACATTTCCTGCTCTCGATGGACACGCTTCGGACAAATGGGAATCATCTAACAGTGGCTGGACGTCTAGTCGGAGAAAATCAGAAAGTACAGCTCAGCTATTATGCAGAAAAGGAAGAAGAAATCCATGAATGGCTGTCTTTTCGAGGAAAAGACATCGAGTTGACCGCTTCTGGAGAGTATATAATAGCTGAACCGCAGCGAAATCAGTATGGATTCGATCAAATCCATTATGACAAGGTCCATCGAATCGCTGGACGCTTCAAAGTGACACATATCGAAAAGATCGATTATAGGAATACATGGAGAAATTTTTTGCAAAGAAAAAGAGGGACGTTCCTCTCGTTTGTCCAAAACAACTTCCCAGAAAAAACAGGGATCTATCTCAATGCGCTTTTGTTTGGCTTTAAAGATGCGCGATTTGCCGATTCAGAAGAAATTTTCAAGGAAACTGGCTTACTTCATTTATTCAGCCTTTCTGGTATGCATATACAATGTTATTTAGGCTGGATGTATTATCTTTTTCGACGAAGCGGCTTTACATTGGAAGTCAGTATTTTACCAATGACTGTTTTGACGATCGGGTATTTCGGGATAGCGGGCGGCTCTGTTTCTGTTTTACGAGCTGGGATTTTATTTTTACTTCAGTTAGCCACGAAGCTTCTCGGTCTAAAATGTTCATCACTTGATTTGTATGCACTTACACTGTGGCTAGTTTTGCTGATCGAACCTTTGAGTATTCTTCAAGTTGGCGGGCAGCTTAGTTTTTTGATAAGTTTCATGATCATCATGATTCCCGCCGGAAAAGGCAGCTTGCTGCATCGGTTCGTTTCTGGCGGGGTTTTTAGTCTAGCGATCATGCCTATCACAGTCTGGCATTTCTATGAATGGCCGATTTTTTCAGGTCTTTTGACTTTCATGTTTTCTTCGTTTTTCAAGTATATCTTGTTACCTGTGACCGTGTTTTTATTTTCTTTCGGACAGTTCTTGCCGGATTCTTCGCTTTTGCTCTTTGAAAGTGGTTTGGAGATGTTCGAGCAGTTTGCTGGCAGATTTGCTTTTGCTAAACTAATTATAGGAAAGCCTTCTATTTATTTATTGTTAAGTTATGTTTTGGCTATTTTGGTAGTACAGGAAAAAATGAGAAAAAAGCCAGTCAAGACCTTATTTTTATCTATTTCCTTTTCTTCAGTATTTGTCTTTTCCCGCTTTTTTGATTCGTCATCGTCAATTTCTTATATCGATGTAGGGCAGGGTGATAGTATATTGTTAAGGAGTCCCCGATACCAAGAGATCGTACTGATCGATACAGGAGGTAAATTGTCGTTTGAAGGAGAAGCTTGGCAAAAACGTGTGACGAAGCCATATGCAGAATATAATGTCGTTCCCTTTCTAAAAGGGCAGGGGATCTCTCGAATCAACAAACTGATCCTCACACATGATGACACAGACCATGTGGGGGAGCTAAAGACGTTAGCGAAACATTTTGTCATCGACACTATCTATATCGGTTGGGGAGCCGGAACAAAGCCACCGCTCAAAGAAAAACTGATGCAATTGGCTAGCCAAGGAACAATGATCATTGAAGTGAAACAAAGCGATCAGATTTCCGGCTTTTTCGAGTTTTTCGTTTTGACACCCAATCAAAATGGTGAAGGAAAAAATGAAGATTCGATCGGGCTATGGCTGGAACATCAAGGATTGAAATTTTTATTTCTGGGAGATTTAGATCAGGAGATGGAGAGAGAAATCGTCAGAACATACCCGCACTTGAGAGCCGATGTGGTCAAGCTAGGGCACCATGGCAGTCGTAGTTCGACAGATTCAAGTGTTCTTACCCAAATCGAAGCTAGGCATGGGATTGTTTCTTGTGGGAAGAACAATCGCTATGGTCATCCTCATGAAGAGGTATTGACAGCGCTGGAAGAAAACCAGATGATGACGTTACGAACAGACGAACAAGGAATGATCAATTATAAATGGCATCCTATCTGGTATCCTGAGGGAAAGTTGCAAACGATGATAGACTAGCAATTCGCTTCTTCTCATGGTAGGATAAATCTGAAAGTGGTGAGTAACGTGAGTGTACAAGCAGATCTGCAAAAAATCCGTAATGAAAAACTTTCTCCCTGCTATCTTGTGCTGGGAACAGAAAAATTTTTACAAGATCAGGTACGAGAAGAGATATTGAAGAAAATCAAAGTAGACAGTGAAGATGATTTGAATTTTTTGAGTTTTGATATGGAAAATTCGAGTTTGGACGAAGTCGTGGCAGAAGCAGAGACCTTGCCTTTCTTTGGGGATCAGCGTCTTGTTTTTGTGGAGAATCCTTACTTTTTGACAAGTGAGAAAGTAAATAACGGTATTGAACAGAATACGGATTTACTTGTCGATTATTTGAAGCAGCCGCTAGAATCGACTGTTCTGGTGTTTTTTGCCCCTTATGAGAAATTAGACGAACGAAAAAAAGTCACGAAACAGCTAAAAAAAGCAGCTGTAGTGATCGACGTCCAGCGCTTGAGCGAAAAAGAAGTTCGTCAGTATTTGATCCATACGCTAGAAAATACTTCATTGAAAATGGACCGAAAAGCAATCGATTTACTGCTGCGGTTGACAGATCTGGATCTGTCCAAGATGATGAGGGAACTGCAGAAACTGATCCTTTATGGACAAGACCAACAAACGGTCACCGTTCGTGAAGTAGAGCAGTTAGTACCAAAAACATTAGAGCATAATATTTTTGATATGACGCAGTATATCTTAAGCGGTCAGACAGAACTGGCACTTCGGTTATACGGAGATTTAGTCACACAAGGAGAGGAAACGATCAAGATCAATGCGATCTTGCTTTCGCAGTTGCGACTGTTTCTCCAAACTAAGTTTTTAGTGAAGATCGGTTATCAGCAAGCCAATATTGCAGAAACACTGAAAATCCATCCTTATCGTGTGAAACTGGCCATGCAGGAAGTACGGAAATTCGATGAGGCATTGCTCGTACAGCTATTTGATCAGTTGGTGGAAATGGATTATCAAATAAAAAGCGGGCAAATCGAAAAAGAATTGAGCTTCCAGCTGTTCGTGTTGCGTACAGGGGAACTATTGCAACAGTAGCCGTAAAACGGAGTGTGTTCATTTGGAGAAATAGACAAGAGGGGATACAGGAAAAGCTAGTAGGAAAGTTCGGTTCTTAATTTGATCAGCAGATGGTGGTTCTCATCACAGCAAGAAGCGTTGGGCGCATTCTTTTTGGTGTGATGGGAATGGTATTTGCTGTACATAATCAAGAAATCAGCTAAATAAAAAAACCGGCCGAGGCCGATTTCTTTATTTAGCGATTTTTTTGCTTAAACGAGATTTGTCGCGGTTAGCTTTGTTTTTGTGGATCAGACCTTTTGATTCAGCCATATCAACAGCTTTAACAGCTTCTTTATATAACGCATCTACGTTGTCAGCACCTGAAGCTACAGCATCTTCAAATTTTTTGATTGCAGTACGCATAGCGCTTGTTTGAGATGAATTTTTTACATTCGCGTTTTCGCTTGTGCGAACACGTTTGATTGCAGATTCAATGTTTGGCATTTGTTTCACCTCCGATAATTTAAGTTCTTACGCGAGTTACCGCATAATTCAACATTCATTATTATACCTAAAGCCGGCTTGTATTGCAATATGAACATGACAAGTTTTTTTCCTTAACAGGACATCGCGAGGATTTTTTTCATCATCAAGCGATGGAAAAATAAGAAAACGCTATTGTGGGAGGCAATAGCGTTTAACCAAACGAGTATTATTTATCTATTTAAACAAAATTTGAATGGGATTGTTTGGTACTAAAACATTATATAACAAAGAGAACCGTTTGCAAAGTTTTTTTTGAAAAGGGATACGGATCCCTGAAATCAACCGTTCAAACTATTTAAAACATAAGTTATTTTATAACCAGAATTGCTTGGAATGTTCGCGTTACTCTGGCGTGCCGATGATTTTGATGTATTCATCGATGTTTTTGATGATCATCTTTTTGATGACTAGCTGATTGCGTCGGTTCCATTTGCCGCTGACTTCCAAAACATATTTATTTAAGGGCAAGCGTAAAATGTATTTTGCTAAATAGCGATCTTTAAGAAGTCCGTTGATCACTCGGTCTTCCAGCTGCAAGTTCAAACCAGTCAACATCATCGGCTGTTCCTGTAAAACATAAGTATCAATTAAAAGACCTTCAAAGGTTTCCATGAGCGTCTTCCTTTCTATAAGTGAAACATATGGATGTTGAAACGAAAGCTTTATTAGAAAAAAATCAATCACTCGAGCTCCCATTTCCCTGAGATATATTGTTTTGACTAAATATTACACTCTCGTGACAACGTTTAGTGTGTTTGTTTAAAGAGGGAGATTTCCTTCCCACTATCATCTAGTATAACAAAAAAGAGGGCGTGAGCCAAAAAGAAAAAGTATCGTAGCCAAAAAGTAAAACCAAATTTTGCCATGCGTCTTACAGCTGAATAAACGGTGAAAGAAGAGAAAACAGCTTCATAAATAAGCCAAGATCCGCAAAAATTCAAAAGGCGATTTTCAGGGATCTTGGCTTATTTCGCAAGGCCGGGCTCTTTTGCCCAGACTTTTTTACAGATTTAAAATTTGGCATCAAAAACATTTTGGATCAAGTCTGGGAAAAGAAGGTAGGCTAGCCCTAGAATCAACAATACAGCTAAAAGAAACCAACCGATCGTTCCTAAGAAATACTTCAATTTTTCTAACATTCTATCACCTCGCTGTCAGTATAGCACGGAATCGGTACAACCGTATGTTAAGAATTTCCAAAAACATTCCTGAAAATCATGGGATGAGAAGTTCATACAAGAAGAACTTTACTTACCAAAAGAAAATAATTGCATGATACAATAAGCAATCCCAGAAGCAATCACAGGCCCTGCAGCGATCCCTTTCAAGAAAACGACACCTAGAATTGTTCCAAACACAAGAGCTACGGTAATTTGCGGGTCGGTCGCAATTAACCCTACACCTTTAGATGATAACACTGCGACTAAACCACCACAAAAGATAGCTATCCAACCCATCGGAGATTTGAAAGCATCCATTAGATCTTTCAGGCCGATTTCTCCTGTTGCGATAGGAATCAAGATCGCTGCAGTGATCTTGATTCCTTTGCCTTGAAGCCAGGGGAAAAATGTTTTGGATGCAGGAATCAGTTTAACGAATAAAACAAAAGCTGTTGCTATCAGCAGGCTCTGGTTTTTTGCCAGAAATGCGACTAGTAAAATCAATCCTAAAAAAAGCCAACTTTCCATGAATCATAACCCTCACTTTCTTTCAAATAATCATAACACGTTTTATAAAAGTTTCAAAAAACGATGAATGAAAATCAATCAGGAGGATGGATTCATAGAAAATTGACACAAATGGCACATTAACGGAGAAAATTTGCCTTATATAACGGACAGGAAGCACATCTTTTTTCTTTTTTGTTTTGCATAGGTAAAGGTCTTAGTAGACGAAGACCGTTCAAAATGACTAAAATCGTACTTCCTTCATGGCCGACCACTCCCAATGGCAAATTCAAAAACTGGAGAAAATTCGACAAGATCAATAAAACAATCACAGAAACAGAGAAGACGATGTTTTGTTTGATGATCCGCCGCATTTTCAAAGATAACCGATGACTGTAGGCTAATTTGCTTAAATCATTCTTGATGAGAACGATATCAGCAATATCCATTGCGGCATCTGTTCCTTGTCCCATGGCCACACCGATACTGGCAGCCGCAAGGGCAGGCGCATCATTGACGCCATCGCCAACCATTGCATTGACTTTGTATTGCTCTTTTTCTTTTTGGATTTGCGCTGTTTTTTCGGAAGGCGTACAACCTGCATAGCAATGATTGATGCCTACTTGTTCTGCGATCGCCTTTGCCGTTCCAACATTATCGCCTGTAATCATACTTGTATGGATATTTTGTGCTCGAAAATAAGAAATGACATTTTTGGTATTAGGTTTAGGGATGTCCAATAGACCTAAAACAGCGATCAATTCGTCATCTCTTGATAGAAAGATAACAGTTTTTCCTTGCTCTTCTAACTGTTTGATTTTTTCTTTTGTTGCTGGTGTGACGTTCATTTTTTTAGGATCATAGGCATGTTTACCGACTTTCCATTCTGCTTCTTGATAGCGGGTTTTCAGTCCGAAACCAGTGACTTCTTCGATTGGTAATTGTTGGATCTCTTTTGGCAGCTGCAAGTCAAAATGATTCAAGATCGCGCTAGCAAGCGGATGTGTCGTCTTTTTTTCCATGGCGACAAGGATTTGTTGTGCAAGTTCTTGATCCTTGAAGAAAAAGGTATCAGTGACGACTGGCTTTCCTCTAGTTAATGTTCCTGTTTTATCAAAGGCAATGGCTTTTAATTCAGATAACTGTTCTAAATAAATGCCTCCCTTGATCAGTATCCCATTCTTGGCAGAATTGGAGAGAGCAGCTAAGGATGCCGGTGTAGCAGAGGCAACGAGCGCACAAGGGGAAGCGACGACTAATAAGACCATCCCGCGATAAAAGCTTTCTTCCCAAGACCATCCAAGAAAGTAATGAGGGAGCAAAATCATCAGCGGAACCGAGATCAGGATCAGTTTGACATATGTGTTCTCGATACGTTCGATAAATGAAGCTGTTTGTGTCGGTGTATTTTGCGCTTCTTCTACTAACTGAATGATTTTTGCAAAGACTGTCTCAGAACTTGTCTTCGTCACTCGGAGCGTCAATGGATTCCCTTGATTTAACGTGCCAGCATAGACTTCATCGCCAAGTCTTTTTTCAATAGGGATCGATTCACCACTGATTGCTGCTTCATCGATCGCTGCCTGGTCACTTTCCAGCACGCCGTCAATAGGGATCGCCGCACCTTTTGCGACGAAGACACGATCGTTGATGTTCAATTTTGATACGTCGATTTCCTCCAATTCACCATCTGATAAAAAACGCTGTGCTGTTTGGGGCTGGAGGTTCATCAGAGCGGTGATTTCTTTTTGACTTTTGCTCGTCGTGTATTCTTCCAAAGCACCACTAAGACAGAAAATGAATGTCAGCATCGCACCTTCGAAATAATTACCGATCAGACAAGCGCCGATTGCAGCGAGTGCCATGAGAAGATCGACATTCAACGTCCGATGATTCCATAGTTCTGATAGACCTTCACTTGTTTGTTTATAACCGCCGATAATGATTGCACCGATATAAAAGAGCGGGGTGAAAGCAACATTGAGTTGTTGGACAAATAAACCGAGAACGATAAGTACCAAACAGCCGATCGTTGCAATGAATGCTTTTTTTGTTGGCTTTTCCATAATAGTCCTCCTTTTGAATCCACTATAGCATACGGTTTTTGTAATTGATAATAAAAATAGCTAAATGAGAACGATAATGATTATCAATGGAAAAATATGTATAAAATAAGTTTATTATTTATAATATTTATAAATAATGAAAGAGGGGGAAATAAAAAAGCCCAAGTATCGATCACGTAGATCAATACTTGGACTTATCTTTACATACCGATGAACCAATAGCCGATCAAAATGATCCCAAGAATGATTCGGTACCAGCCAAATGCAGTAAAGTCGTTCTTTTTCAAATAGCTCAGCAAGAACTTGATGGCTAAGATAGAGACGATAAAGGACACGAGTGTACCTACAAGCAAGACGACCGTTTCTTCCATTTTGAACGAGTTTCCTTCAGCAAGGTACTTCACAATTTTCAAGCCACTTGCACCAAACATAACTGGTATGCCTAAGAAAAAGGAGAATTCAGTGGCAACAAAGCGAGAGGCACCAATCAAGATCGCACCTAGAATCGTGGCACCGGACCTTGATGTCCCGGGAACTAATGCCAATACTTGGAACAACCCAACAATCAGAGCTGCCTGATAAGTGAAGTCATTCAATGTAGTCCAGCGCGGCTTTTTATCTTTATTGCGTTTTTCAACGATAATAAATGCAATACCATAAACAATCAATACGATAGCAACCGGTAAAAATTTGTGGAAATTAGCTTCCAGCCAGTCATCTAAAGGCAACCCGATGATGATCGCTGGGACACAAGCAACAAGTACCTTGAACCAAAGTGTCCAAGTGTCTTTTTTTTCTACCGTTGATTTGCTTGGTGAAAAGGGATTTAATTTATGGAAATAGAGGACAACGACAGCTAGAATCGCACCTAACTGGATGACCACATTGAACATCGACATGAACTGAGTACTAGCATCAAGTTTAATGAATTCATCTGCTAGAATCAGATGTCCTGTACTACTGATTGGCAGCCATTCCGTGATCCCTTCGATAATTCCCAGAATAACTGCTTTAATAATATTTGCAAAAAACATAATTTCCTTCCTTCCCAAGTAAAATACATTCTCTAGTATACCGTTCTTTTTTTCTAAAACCAATCTGTTTTTTAATGTTAAGAAAAACTTGAGAATTGCAGGTGTAAAATAACAAAAATAGACATGAACCACAAAAAATGGCAGGCTATTCAGTTTTCCGTGTGAATAAAAAAACTGGTAGTGGAATGACTTCTATTCAAGTTTAAGATAAAAAAATACATAGAAATAGAGCGGAAGACCCGCTCTATAAAAATCTAACTTTTTTGGCACTACGCCAGCCTAGAGTAAAAACTTTCTTATTCTCTGATGATCCACGATTTTTTTTATTTGTTCCTTTGATCGCTGTGTTTATAGAAAAGAATCGCGAGTATGATGTTTTCCTTGATCGATGTAACTTGTATCATTGATACCAAGAATGGAAAATTTCCCATCTTGATAGCGTACTTTCGTGACACTACCATTCAAAAGTCCTGCACGAACTGGCTGATGCTGATCGATCAGATTCAGTAAGAAGGCGATAGTCAACCCGTGGGAAACGACGAGAACATTGCCGCCACCGTTTTTTTCGCAATGATGTGCAATATCTTCGAAACCAGACCATACACGGTTTTTCAACGTTTCATACGTTTCTGCCCAGCCCGCAGTGTCCAGATTATAAATAGCATTAGCGATTTGTTCAAAGGTGATTTCTGTCGTAAACATCTCATCATAGGTTTTAAAATTCAATACACGAGGGATGACACCCCACATTTCTGTATCATAACCTCCTTCTAGAGAACCGAAACACCATTCGCGAATGCGATGGTCAATAAAATAAGGGATTTCTTTGCCTTTTGAATGTTCGCCCAAGATGATCCGTGCGGTTTCAATTGCTCTGCCGCTGTCGCTAGAATAAGCAAATGAAAAGTCGACATCTTTTAATCCGCGTCCTGTATAGTGGATACCTTCTTGCCCTTGTTTTGTCAAGGGCGTATCGCACCAGCCTTGTACACGTTCGATCGTATTGAACATCGTTTTGCCGTGTCGTACAATATAAAGCGTTGTCTCAGTCATATTATTCTCCTCCTGAAGTTAAGTTTATCTGTTAAAGAAAGGGTTGGTGTGTTTCTCGTGCCCAATCGTTGTAGCTTCTCCGTGCCCTGGGTAAACGGCAAATTCATCTGGCAACGTGAATAACTGTGTCTGGATGCTGTCAAGTAGCTGTTCTAAATTCCCTGTATAAAGATCTGTCCGTCCGATACTGCCTTGAAAAAGCGCATCTCCCGAAACGACAAAGTCATCAAAAATAAAGCTGACACTGCCGATCGAATGTCCTGGTGTAGGGACTACTCGAAAATCCATCCCGCCAAGATGGTAACTTTTCATCTCGAATTCATACTCAGCAGGAGAAACGATGATATCTGCAATATCATCATGACGACCTAGCCCAGAAAGATTCAAGATCGGATCTCCTAGCCATTCTTGTTCCAGTGGACTCACATAGACAGGGACGTGGTAATGGTTTCTTAAAGCTTCGACAGCGCCGATATGATCATAATGGGTATGGGTAAGAAGGATCGCTACAGGCTGTTGTTCCGTTTTTTCGATCTGCTGCTGGATCATCTCAGCATCCTCGCCAGGATCGATGATCAGTAGAGCTTCTTCATTGTAGACTAAGTAACAGTTTTCTTCGATTCTTCCGGTTTTCAATTGTTCAATATGCATATGATTTCCTCCTTGACATCAAGCAAGTTTATCTTCACCATCTAGTATACCGCATTCACTTCATTGAAACAAAAGACCCTACTTTTTGTTGTACAGTATTTTTTCATGTCAGACTATATGAAAAGTATTTTTGTATTTTAAACAGAAGGAAAGAAAGCTTTCATCACTTTTTAATAGGGAGTTGTTACAGTGATCTCATCCAAAAATCCAAATTCTATATCCTATATCCCTGCCTATCCAGCAGGGCGTTTTTTTGTGCATTTTGCGAAATGGATTTTTTTCAGGTAATCTATAGAAGAAGGAGGCGGGAATGGTGAAGCAATCAAAAATTTCTGTACGTCACTTAGTAGAATTCATTTTAAGGCGCGGTAGTATAGATAACCGTAAAAAAAGCAGCCATACCGCATTGGAAGGTGCCAAGATCCACCGTAAGCTTCAAAAAGAAGCAGGCGAGCACTATGAAAAAGAAGTCTTTTTAAAGACGACTGTCCAATTAGATGAATATCAGTTGATCGTTGAGGGACGCGCAGACGGTGTCTTTCAAAAAGAAAATCAATATTATATAGATGAGATCAAAACATCCGAACCGCGTTTCGAAGATCTAGAACCGGAACAAGTTGAACTTTTTTTCCATCAGGCTAGTGTTTATGCTTATATTTACAGCCATGAGCATGACCTGCAAGAAATCAATCTTCAGCTTACTTACTTTCAAACAACGGAAGAGATCATCACACGCAAAGTCCAGCATCAGACGATCGAACAGTTAGATGAGTTTTTTAAAAAACTGACAGAAGACTATAAAGAATGGCTGGTTTTTCAAGAAAACTGGCGCACCGTGCGCAATGCTTCTTTAATGGCATTGAAATTTCCTCATGAGCAATACCGAAAGGGTCAGCGAGAACTGGCAGTAGCTGCTTACAAAACAATCCGGACGAAGCAAAAGCTATTCGCAGAAGCGCCCACAGGGACAGGAAAAACCATCTCGACTCTGTTTCCAGCGCTTAAAGCTGTAGGTGAAGAAGAAGGGGAGCGTATTTTTTATCTCACAGCAAAAACCATCACTAGACAGGTCGCAGAAGACGCACTGGCTGCTCTTGAAGATGTCGGAGCTGAGACAAAAAGTGTGACATTGACAGCGAAAGACAAAATATGTTTTCTGGATGAAACGACTTGCAATCCTGATCAGTGTCCATATGCAAATGGGTATTATAACCGGATCAATGAAGGATTATGGGATCTATTGAACCATGAAAATCGAATAACGAGAGAAGTCATCGAAACGTATGCACGAAAACACACCTTGTGTCCTTTTGAGTTGTCGTTGGATGTCAGTTTATGGTGTGACGTGATCATCGGGGATTATAATTATCTGTTCGATCCTACAGTATATTTGCGCCGGTTCTTCGAGGGAGAAAAAAATGAAGAAAATCTATTTCTGATCGATGAAGCGCACAATCTGGTGAATCGTTCCCGAGAGATGTATTCGGCAGAACTGTCGTATGCAAAGACAAAAAAAGCAGCGGGAGCTTTGCCAAAGGAATTTAAAAAACTCCATCGGCGCTTTAAAAAACTGCTAAAAGAATTTGAAAAGATCCAAGAAATAGCTGAAGAAGAGGAATGGATCTACCATCATCAAAAAGCACCTGCTGAAACACTGACGAATGCAGGATACAAGTTAAGTGAATTGATCCAAGAATGGTTGGCGGAATATCCGGAGCATCCTTCTCAGGAGCAGATACTGCCTTATTATTTCGAGCTGCTTCGCTTTTTGCGAACCAGTGAATTTTATGATGAACATTATGAAACCACTGTGGAGAAAAAATATCATGATCTGATTATCAAAGAATTTTGTATCGATCCAAGTCTGTTTTTGGAACAATCATTGGACAAAGGAAGAAGCAGTGTCTTGTTCTCTGCTAGTTTTTCTCCGTTATCTTATTATCAAGAAACTTTAGGTGGGAAAGAAAGTTTGGCTTATCGGCTTCCTAGTCCTTTTCCAGAAGAGAATCAGCGGGTCTTGATTGCCAATTATTTAGAAACAACTTATCGGAAAAGAGAAAGCAGTTTGCCACAGTTGATTGAAACGATCCATCGTTTTGTCCGAGGGAAAACCGGAAATTATTTTGTTTTCTTTCCTTCTTACAGCTATCTGGACCGCGCAGCCGAAGTGTTCAAGCAGCAGTATCCGGATGTCCGTGTACAGATACAAGAAACAGTGATGGATGAGAAGGAACGGGAAAGTTTCTTGGCAGCATTCACAGCAGATCCTCAAGAAACGCTGGTCGGATTTTGTGTTTTAGGCGGGATTTTTTCTGAAGGGATCGATTTGAGAGGTACACGATTGATCGGAAGTATGATCGTCGGCGTGGGGCTTCCTCAGGTGAACCACGAGCAGGAACTGATCAAAGAATATTATGATGAAAAATCGCACCTTGGTTTTGCTTATGCCTATCAGCTCCCAGGGATGAACAAAGTGCTGCAGGCTGCAGGACGCGTGATCAGAGATACTGGAGATCAAGGGGTCGTCTTGTTAGCGGATCGGCGGTTTGCTTCGCCTGCATACCGGCAATTGTTCCCTAGCCATTGGCATGCTGCAAAAGAAGTGCGGACATTGCCGGCATTAGAACGAGAAATACGAGATTTTTGGAAGGAAAAAGGGGAGGAAAAGTCAGAATAAAATAAAAAACAAAAACCAGCAAAACTGTTTTCTTGTTTTGCTGGTTTTTGGTGTTGAACCTATTTGGTCGAGAAAACGCTCACGATTAGAATAGAGAGCTGTTTTCATGACCTCTCGCTAAACGGTGTTCAAGCAGCTGATCTTCGGTATTAGCTCAGAAAAACACAAAACATGAGGAGCTATTTTTTTATTTTTCTTCTCTAATACTCAGATCAAAGCGATGCTTCCACAACCTCATCGATAATTAGTAAATTGCAGCTCGATTGGCAAATCCAGCTTTCTCAATAAAGCGATGACTGCTTGCAGATCATCTCTGTTTTTACCAGTTACTCGGATCTGATCTTCTTGGATTTGCGCTTTCACTTTCAGCTTTTCATTTTTAATTGCTGTTGTGATTTTTTTTGCATTTTCACGATCGATCCCGCTTATTAGGTCAGCATTTTGTCTTGCTTTTCCTCCTAAAGCATGTTCAGATTCAGAAAAATGGATATTTTTGATCGGGACATTCCGTTTATTCAGTTTCCCGAATAAAACATCTTTAATTTGTTCGATTTTGAAATCATCATTGCTGATTACTACTAACCGATTGTTTTCTAATTTGATGTCAACGATCGAGTCTTTGAAATCGAAGCGATTCGACAGTTCCTTCGTTGTCTGCTGGATCGCATTTTTCACTTCCTCGAGATTTACTTCTGATATGATATCGAAACTTGCATCTTTTGCCATAAGTTACCTCCTGATAGGAATCATTTCTTTCTTTTATTGTAGCATAGACCCGTTTGCTTTTTGTCTCTTTGTTAAAATTATTCTCATTTGAACCGGAAGTATTTTATTTTGCGAAAGAAACTGTTATTCTTACATTTGGAATAATAAAGTAGAGGAGAGGTGCTTGTGAGTAGGATCATGACGGTCTATCAAAAAAATGAAAAATTAAAAAAAGTAGCGGTCATCTTGTTGACTGGATTGACGGCGGCTGTTGCTTTAAATTATTTTTTGATTCCTGCAAACGTGTTTTCGGCAGGGATGAACGGAATTGCCCAGATCATCGCGTCGCTTTTATTTGAGTGGTTTGGTATAAAAATAGATACAGGTACCTTTATTTTCCTTTTGAATATACCAGTTTTCGTTTTAGGTTTTTTAAAAGTAGGAAAACGGTCAACTATCCTCAGTTTCGTCAACGTTGTTTGTGTCTCTGTCATGACGATGCTGCTTCCTGTAGGCCAGATCACAGATAATATACTGATGAATGCTTTGGTCGGTGGTGTCTTGTTGGGCTTGGGCGTTGGACTTTCACTTAAAATGGGGTTCACGACTGGCGGGATGGATATCATTTCTTTGGTCCTTTCACAGACAACAGGAAAAACGGTCGGGAATTATATGCTCATTCTAAATGGCATTATCGTGGTTATCGCAGGCTTCTTTTTCAATTGGGAAAGCGCACTTTATACCATCATCTCGATCTATGCCATGACGCAAGTGATTGATGCCATCCATACTAGCCATCAAAAGGTAACAGCGATGATCGTGACAGTCAAACCAGATCAAGTGATCGAAGAAATATCCAAACAAATGGTTCGAGGGATGACATTGCTTCCTTCCGTGGGCGGCTATTCGAAAAAAGAAGGAAAAATGATCATGATGGTGATCACTCGGTATGAAATGTATGATCTTGATCAGATCGTCCATGAAGTAGATGAAGATGCGTTTATCAATATCTTACCTACACATTCGGTTTTTGGTCGATTTGCAAACGAAAACGAGCAGAATATGTACCGTTCAACAGGTGTACTGCCTGACATCAAAAACAATCGCCGCAAGTAATGCTAGTAGCAAAATTATTGATAATTATTCTAAAATGAATAGTGAGAGAATCGGCCTTCTATATGATAAACGAGAATGATTCTTTTGGATTCTCATTTACAAACTACTGAAAAAAAGGTATGATGAACAAAAATCGTGTTAAGGAGTGTCGTACGATGAGTGAAGCAAACCAAGAACCGTCTGCACAAGAAACAGAATTGATTAAAGAACGTATTCTTGCTGCCTTAGAGATGGTCATCGACCCTGAACTGGGCATCGATATCGTCAATCTGGGCTTGATCTATGATATAGAATTCAATCCTGAAAATGGAGAGACAGTGATCAAAATGACCTTGACAACTATGGGCTGTCCGTTAGCGGATATCTTAACTGATTCGATCCATGATGCGTTGAAAGAAGTGCCCGAAGTCAGCAAAGTCGAAGTCAAACTTGTATGGTATCCAGCGTGGACGACTGATAAGATGAGTCGTTATGCACGGATTGCTTTGGGGATTCGCTAGAAAACTGCATTGATCAATGAGTATAGATATCAAATAAAAAACTTTTTATCAGTCGTTATAGAAACTGATAGAAAGTTTTTTTGTTTTGACTATTTTAATGAGAATGTCTTTTGTACCGCAGAGAAGAAGCTTAGTAGAAAGACTCATGAATAAAAGAAGTGAGTCTATAAGTACGAAAATACGTCTTTGGAAAATAAAGAACGTATAAGTCAAAACCAATCGAATAGAGAAACAGGAGAGAGCTAGAACAAGCTTATCTTTGAATAATATTTCCGATCATCTTCACGATAGATCTCTGCACCGTTTGCTTCTTGTGTTTTGATACTGGCTACATTCGTTTTGTCGACGGACAAGAGGGCTTCATTGATACCGATTCGTTTTGCTTCTTGCAGCACTAAAGCAAGTCCTTTCGCTGCATAACCACGCTTTCGATAGTTGGGTGAGATTCCGTAGCCGATGTGCCCAGCCCCTTCCTTGAGCGATTCTGTCAAGGAATGTCGTAAATTGAAAATACCGACATATTCATTTTTCTCATTTTCTAAAATAAAGATAGTGGCGGGGACAAAACCTTCCGGAAGATCCACACCAAAAGCGTATCTTTCACATTCTTTCGCATACTTTAGAAATTCAGTGAATGTATAGCCATAGGCACTATTGACGAACCCATTCTCATTTGAGCGAAAAGTATTTTGCAGTTCATATGCTTTGTTCAAATCTGCCTCCCATAGTTTGATCAACTCCATCCTTTCTCCTCCTTTTTACGTATATACGCATGTTTTATTGATTTCAAGTATAGCATGTTAGGATGAAAAATCCCCTCTATTTTTAATTATTCATCCAAGGCCGCATTAAGAATAATTTAATAAATAACTTATTGCACGAGTTAGTTATTTAATGTATTGTTTTTATAACTGGATGTCCCATTATTCTTTTTGGAAGAAAGGTTTTTTAGGGTGTTTTGTGGTTATCTGCAAACTAGATAGTTTTGATATACGTTATTTAAAGGTCGGTGTTCTATACTTTTTAGTCCATCTATGCATCAGTGAAAGGAGGCGCGCATATGCATCATTTCAGTAATCATTTGAAAATTCCAGAAGGCATGAAAAGATCTGAAGAGAAAAATGAACTTTACCAAGAGGAAAAAAAGAAGCAACTCATTGAAAAAATGCGGCAGAAACAGCATACAAGGGAAAAGAAGAAAAAAACGAACCCTGAAAAGAAAGCGGATACTTCACAAAGGACTGTCCGGTTGCATAACGAAATTGATCAGCTGAAGCGCGAACTGAGACAAGCGAAAAAACTGCTGGCTGCCGAAAGAAAGAAAAAACGCGACTATAAAAAGCAGGCAAGCCATTTAGCGCAAGAATTGCACCAGCAGCAACAGACAGCAAAAAAAGAAAAACAACGAGTGATACAAGCTACTGAAAAACAGCTAAATCACACGAAAGCACTCCTCGATGCTCTGGAAAAGGCAGGCTGGGACAAGAAGAACCATGCGCTGAACGAGCTCAAAATCAGAAATCAGCTCATCTACTTCTTGCTGCAAAAAAGGATCCAAACAAAATATTATTTGGATCAGCAGCATCGTGAAATCAGTCAACTGACTAATAGAACAAACCAATTAACACAAGAAGCGGATCATCTAGCAGCAAAAAATATCAATTATCGAAAACGATTGGTGAAAAAGGAACATGAGTATGAGAAGCTACTACGAATCAATCAAAAACAGCGGGAACTATTATCGAAAAGAAGACAAGATTTCGGATTAGCTGAACCGCATGAATTGATCAGTGCCTTGATCCAACAGTTGGATAAGAAACATTTTTCTGCGTTCAACCAGCTCAATAAGCTGTTCAACCGATACCAATGGATATTTGAGTGTCATGCGAATGTCTTGAAAGAGCAAGAAGCAACTATTTTTTATGGATATCTAAGCCTGGACGAAGAAAGCAATCGTTATTTCCATGACATTAATACAGGGAAGCGATGTCCACTGATCGTAGGAGACGGATTCAAAAGAAAAGACCTGTTAGAAGAAGGCATGGCAGTACAGGTCTATCGAAAATCAGCAAATGATCCGGCCTATTTAAACTATTGTTATCCAATCGTGGAACGTCTCGATCATTCGCATCATAAAAGAAGCAGGAAAAAAACAGCAGCAGACAAAGAACCAAGAACAGACAAGCTCACGAATGAGAAAGCAAAACAATGGGCAGAAAGACTCAAAGTCACTGTGATTGGAAACAGGCAGGTGAAAGACTTTTCTGATGAGCTGAAACGATATGTACGTAAAATCGATCTGATCGATGCCTATGAACGTGGAGAAAAAGCTTTATTTGGAACGATTCGTGCATCGGATTATCTTTTTGTGTGCATAGATAGTGTACCGCACGCTGTAACGGATTTTATCAAGAACGACGAAGAATTAGTAAGAAAGACTCATTTTTTTCATCATCCTGCCAAAAGTGATGGGGTAGCTCGTTTGAATTATATCTATTGGTCTGAAAATTAAAAGAGAAAAAGAGACCGGAATTTTCAAAAAAATAAAATACATCCTTGACAAACGGCGAGTATCATCCTAAACTAGAATATGTGATGCGGCTATGGCGGAATTGGCAGACGCGCTAGCTTCAGGCGCTAGTGAGGGCGACCTCGTGGAAGTTCGAGTCTTCTTAGCCGCATAATGATTCATTTCAAATAACATAAGGTATAGCCTGACAGTATCAATAGAGGAATCTCTATTGATATTTTTTTTCGATCAAAGAGATAATTTATTTTTTATCACTTTAGAGACTTTCTCGAAAAAGAGAATACGAAATATACACCGATGAATAGCAATCGTGCTCCTGATATTAGGGATGACTGTACATAAATAGAACTAGTCAGAGCTTGTTTAGTGATGATGAGACAAAAGTGAATGACAATAAGTGGAAAGGGTATGCCTTATGAAAAATAGCACTGCTTTGTTTTTTTAAAACATAAACTGAAACGATTAGATTTATTAGCTGGAATAGTTGTCTGTCTAACGATTCTCAGACTTTATTTGTATTGGAAGGCTACATACATCGTAGATATGACTGCTACTTATGATGATCGTCTGCTTGTTCACTATGCTCAAAACATATTACAGGGGAACTGGTTAGGAGAATATACTCCGACTACCCTTTCTAAAGGCGTCACCTATAGTCTATTTATGGCATTAGCCAACAAATTGAATGTTTCTTACGGTTTGTTGTTTGGCTGTCTCAATATTTTTGCAAGCAGTGTAGTCTCGTTAGCATTCAGACCGATAGTCAAAAACAACTATTACTTGTGGGGGATCTATCTTTATTTTTTGTTTTCTCCAATAGGATTTACGCACGAATATTCTACACGTATTTATCGTAATGCACTTGTGATACCAGCTGTAGAAATCGTAGTAGCATGTCTATTAGCGATCTATTATCGAAAATATAGTTCTTTTAAAGTTCTTTTTCCGTGGTTTGCAGGATTGGCCATATTTTTTCCTTTTTATTGGTTTATTCGTGAAGATTCGATTTGGCTGTTACCATTTACCGTGGCGGCACTTGCCATTAGTTTGATCCAAATGATTTTAGGACCAGATTTTTCTTTCAAGAAAAAAGCAGATTTCAACTACAAAAACATTCAGATGAAAAAAGCACAACTCTCAAAAATCTCGCTATTTTTGCTGCCTCTTCTCAGTTTTACTCTGGTCTATCAAGGGGATTGAACATAAAAATGAAGTAGTCTACGGCGTTGATGTGGTCAATGATCGAACGAGTGGCGAATTTGGGCGACTGATGAAAAATTTGATCCGTCTTGATGATGGAACGAATAATCAAGACAGTCGTATCTGGGTATCCCATGCTGCTTTAAATAAAGCGTTAAGTGTTTCTAAAACATTCTCGACAGTTTCTTCTCGGATCGACGAATTATACACCACCCACGCTTGGACAAAAGGCGGAAAAGTAAAGGAATTACCAGGAGATATTATTTTTTGGGCGATACGTGATGTAGTTAGCGAGTCCGGTTATTATAGGGATAATGCAAAAGAAACGAATGATTTTTGGAAAAAAGTGAATCAAGAATTAGAGGACGCCTATCAAAAGGGGACGATTGAAAAGAAAAAAGAATTGTATCTGATGGCTACAGGTGACGGGAAGACAAAGAAAGATATCCCAATAGTTTCAGAATTTTTAAAAATTGGATATACCTATGTTTTGCAGTATAAAGATTTTCACCAAGGCAGGAAATCCAGTTTGGGTACGCATAAAGAAATAGTACAAGCAGAAAAACTGTTAAACACACCTTTAAACGTATGGATAGATAGCACAGATCCGCACACGCCGAATGTCAAATTTTCAAAGAAAGAGAATTTCGCGAATTTGATTATAAGAATGTATCAGATACTCTCTATTCCGTTGATCATAGTGGCGTTTTTAGGAGGATTCTTCTTATTCATGGGGATGTTTTTTGCCAAAGAAAATCGTGAGTATTATTGGTCTTCTTTAGTTATTCTAGGAGGATTATTACTAACTCAATTTATTTTTCTTTTTGGTGTTTCTTGGTTTTGTTCATTCGCACCGAACCAAAAGGCATATTTTTTAAGTGTTTATACGGGAGCCGGCGTGCCGATCACACAATTGGCGATAGTGATAGCGGTCTTAGGATTAAGTAAATTGAATTTGAAAAAGGTGCTTCGAGGATGATGGATCCAATATTCGCTGTCTAAACGATTCGTTAATCAAAAATTTCGATCTTTTCAATGGTTCGAAGGTAATCTCGAAAAAGAAGTTTTGAGGAGTGGAGAAATCCATTCTTTTTTTATTTTTCAGAACTTCGTTGAAAGGGCATACATTGTATAGTAGAATACTAATATACCAGTTTCTGAAAGGGAGGAAAGAAAATGGAATTAGATCTGAATCTTTTGAAGGATAAAGAACCATCGAAGAACAGGAGTTATCATTTGCCTGCTTTCCATTTTTATCACGTCCAAAAAGCCACCAAAGAAAATCCGATTTGGCTGCATTTAGGTGCCGGCAACATTTTTCGGGCTTTTTTAGCTGCGGAGCAACAGCATCTTTTGAATCAAGGAATCGAAAAAAAGGGGATCATCGTTGCGGAAGGTTATGATTTTGAACTTATCGATGTATTGAAAGCGCATGATGGATTATCTATCAACGTGACACTGAAAGAAAATGGGGAAGTCGAAAAAGAAGTCATCGCCAGCACGACAGAATACTTGAAAATGTTACCAGAGTCTGAAGATTATGTGCGTTTGAAAGAAGTCGTTACTGCACCATCTCTTCAACTAATCAGCATGACGATTACTGAAAAAGGCTATTCTATCGTCGACAAGACTGGAGAAATCACCGAAACAGTAAAACATGATTTTGAAAATGGGCCGAAAGAACCTAACAGTTATTTGGGGAAATTGACTGCTTTGCTGCACGAAAGGTATCTAGCAGGTAAGTGGCCGCTCGCTTTAGTTAGTCTGGACAACATGTCTCATAATGGAGAGAAACTGCAGAAGTCTGTTTCTCGTTATGTAGAAGAATGGCATCAAAGAGGATTCGTCGAAACAGGCTTTGTCGATTACATGCAAGATAGTGACCAAGTGGCCTTTCCTTGGTCGATGATCGATAAAATCACACCAAGACCGGATCAATCAGTTCAAGAAATGCTAGAAGAAGACGGTTTCGAACATATCCATCCCGTAGAGACAGCTAAGCACAGTTTCGTTGCTCCCTATGTGAATGGGGAAGAGACCCAATATCTAGTTATGGAAGACACGTTTCCGAATGGACGCCCCGAATTGGAAAAAACAGGAATCATTTTTGCAGATCGTGCAATGGTCAATGCGGTAGAAACGATGAAAGTCACGACTTGTCTAAATCCATTGCATACAGCTTTGGCGATTTTTGGCTGCTTGCTTGGTTTTGATTCGATCCATCAGGAAATGAAAGAAGTGGATTTGGTTCGATTGATCAGACGACTCGGTTATAAAGAAGGGCTCCCAGTGGTAAAGGACCCGAAGATTATTTCTCCAAGAAAATTTATTGACGAAGTGATCGAAGTGAGACTGCCAAATCCTTTCATTCCGGACACACCACAACGCATCGCCACAGACACCTCACAAAAATTAGCGATCCGATTTGGCGAAACCGTCAAAGCGTATTTACATGCACCAGATCTAGATGTAAAAGAACTCAAAGCCATCCCTCTCGTATATGCAGGCTGGCTGCGTTATTTGACAGGGATCGATGACAGCAATGAGAATTTTGCTGTGAGTCCAGATCCGCTGTTAAAAGATTTACAGCCGTTTTTTAAAGGATTTGTATTAGGCAAGCCATTTTTGAACGAGTCGATAAAAGAATTATTAAAAGACACATCTATTTTCGGCGTGGATCTATATCAAGCTGGACTTGCCGAAAAAGTGCTGGAATTATTTGATCAGATGAATGAAGGAAAAGGAGCTATCCGCCAAACGATTCGTCAGACAATCATAGAATAGAAAAGGAGATAAAAAAATGAAAATGTCATTTCGCTGGTATGGACGAGGAAATGATCCGATTCCTCTAGAATATATCCGTCAGATCCCTGCAATGGAAGAAATCGTCTGGGCGTTACATGAAAAACAGCCTGGAGAATTATGGACAGAAGAAGAGATCAAAGAAGAAATCGATTATATCCAAAGCAATGGATTGAAAGCAACGATCGTCGAAAGCGTGAATGTGCATGACGATATCAAACTGGGACTGCCAACTAGGGATCACTACATCGAGATCTATAAGCAATGTCTAGAAAATCTGGGAAAAAATGGCGTGAAGGTCGTCTGTTATAATTTTATGCCGGTTTTCGACTGGACGCGTACAGATATGTTCCACCCTTTACCTGACGGCTCGACAGCACTCTTCTTTGAAAAAGAAAAAATCATCTATACTACTCCGCAAGAAATGGTAGAGATGGTAGAAAAAGAAAGCCACGGTTTGACATTGCCTGGCTGGGAACCAGAACGCATGGCGAAAATCAAAGAATTGTTCAAAGCTTATGAAGGGTACGATGATGACCGGTTACGAGAAAACTTCAACTATTTCATTGATGCAATCATTCCTACATGTGAAAAGTATGATATCAAAATGGCTATCCATCCTGATGATCCGCCGTTTTCAATATTCGGTCTACCGCGTCTCGTCAATCATTCGGAAAATATCCGAAAGCTGTTAGCCTGCAATTCTTCTATCTATAATGGTTTGACGTTTTGTACGGGTTCATTAGGCTCAAATCCGGATAACCACGTGATCGAAATGATCAATGAATTCAAAGAACGCATCCATTTTATGCATGTGCGCAATGTACGTGTAGATCCAAACGGTGACTTCAGTGAAGTATCACATCGAACAGCGGATGGTACAGTAGATATTACTGGAGTGATGGCTGCTCTTCAGAAATCTGGGTTTTCCGGTTATATTCGTCCTGATCATGGACGCCATGTTTTCGGAGAGAATTTCTCAAATGTTCGCCCAGGATATGGTTTGTATGATCGTGCAATGGGAGCCTGCTATTTGCTTGGAAGTTGGGACATGGCGCAAAAGTTGAACAAATAACTATTTTTGAAGGCTGGCGTAGAAGGAATGCTCGGCCTTCTTTATTTATTGATCGTAAGGTATACGAATAAATCTCGCACATTAGGTTATGCTATAATCAGGTAAACAGATCAATAACAGGTTTCGATAGAAAGGAATAATCGAGTGGACACAAGAAACAATAACCAAAGCACTGCTTATGATAAAATCAAACGATTGATTATGACGGCTGAACTTCCGCCTGGAACGAAGATTTCTAAAAGAGATTTGGTCAAGCGACTTGGAATAGGGGAAACACCGGCGCGTGAAGCGATACTCAGCCTTGAAAAAGAGGGGCTGCTTTATATCTTGCCTCAAAGTGGGACGTATGTCTCAAAAATCAAGATGCAGGAAGTATATGAGGCATTATTCGTTCGTGAAACGATTGAAAAACTCGTATTCTCAGAAGCCTGTGACAAAATAACTCCAGAAGAAATCATAAGCTTGGAGAAAAAAATACAGATCCAAAAAATCTATGAGGATCTGGAAGAGCCAGAAATATATTTCCAGATGGATGAAGAGTTCCATTCCGCCTTTTATTCCATAGCAGGTAAAAACTTTGTTTGGAAATGGATGCAGCTTTTGAATACACAATTGAGCCGATACCGTTATTTGCGGTTGAAAGTGCCAGCACTTCCCCGGCATAGTATCACAGAAGATCATGAGGAATTACTGCAACTGGTCCAAATGAAGAAAAAAGAACAAGTGGAACAACTAGTTTCAAAACATCTGCATTTGATCGATCAGGACGTTCGATATGTCCAGGCAGAGTTCTCAACTTATTTTGACGGATGAATCATAAAATAAAGCAAAAATAGATGCAAAAGAATTTTTTTTCGTTTTTGATAAATGCGAAAATTTAAGAAAATTTTTTACAGTTATGCTGTTTATTTTTCGTCTAATGAGACTAAACTTGAGGAGAATCAGCAAGCAGAGAATACATGATTACTTGCTCTTGAACATATTGAAAGAAAAAGAGGAGTTGTATGATGCCAAATGTTTTATTTTTATTAGATACGACAGAAGAAATAGCATGGTATGCTTCTGCCTATTTTGAGCTTTCAGATTTAAAAAGGGAAATCGAAACTTATTTTTCTGCCTATTATATGATTTCGACAAAACCAGAGAAACTCGCTTCAGCAGATTTTGTCATTTTGCCTGAGATCATCAGACCCTTCGTAAAAATCCCAGATGAAAAAACAGTTATAACTATCTCGGCTAACCTTTTTTTAAGCGAGAATTTTGAGCAGATCAAAGAGATCATCGATGAACATAGGTTAAATGACTAGAAGGGCAAAGAAATCCAGCCATCACTGTAAGATAGTCATTCATGATTGAGTATGCGAAGCCCATTTTTAGCAAAGACAGCAGACTTGCTTCCAGCAAACACCGTGGAGGTAAGTTTTTTTGACAAAAAAATAGGAACGATAGAAAGGTCCTATCGTTCCTATACCCTTCAGCATGCTGCTGAGGCTATGTTTCTCTCTCTTAGTACCAACCGTTTGCTTCCCAGAAAGATTTAGCAGCTTCCCATGAACCGTAACGAGATGTGACATATTGTTCTGCGACACGTTCTTGGTTCGCAGCAGAATAGTCACCATTCAAGTAAGAAGAATCCAATTGGTAACGTCCGATGTAACGACCGTTTGTTGCTGTGTAAGAACCGCTTGATTCTTTTTGAGCGATCCATTCTTTCGCTGAATTCGTCCCAGTGCTTGCTGTTTCAGTAGCAGCAGGAGCCGCAGGTTGCGCTTGGACTGTTTCTTGTACTTGAGCAGGTTGTGCTTGAACAGGTTCAGCGACTGGTTGTGCTTCTTGCACAGGAGCAGCTGTTTCTTGAGGAGCTGTGTAAGCTGCTTGAGCAGAGCTGTCTCCAGTAGGGATCGTTAATTGTTGTCCTGAGTAGATCAGGTTAATGTTAGAAATTGAGTTTGATTCTGCAATGGCATTGATCAAGGAGTTGTCACCA
>NZ_JAAKDW010000010.1 GCF_011038845.1 Enterococcus sp. ZJ1622 | reverse complement strand
AAACTTCCTTTCAGATTGATGTTTTAGACGACTCTATTCTATCGGAATTTTTGTATGTCTGTTTGTTTTTTTACAAAAAAATCTAGGACCGACAGAAAATTCTATCAGTCCTAGAAATTATAGAGCCCCTTTTGTTTTTATCAGCGCAACGATAGAATCTTTTTTTATTTGGACGTATTTATTCAAACATTTTTTAGGACTGCTCTCCTTATTTTATTTGGAAAATGCTATAATTATTGAGAAGGAGTGAAGCTATGAACCATTTAGACTTATCTAAGCGTTTAGCGGCAGTTGGTGATTTTGTTCCAGACGCTGCCCGCTTAGCAGATATTGGCTCAGACCATGCTTACTTACCGGTAGCGCTGATGCTTAAAGGGAAGATCGATTATGCAGTGGCTGGCGAAGTGGTGAAAGGACCATTCGAGTCTGCACAAAAACAAGTGAAAAAAGATGGACTAGAAGATCGGATCATCGTTCGCTTAGCAAATGGACTTGACGCAATCGAAAAGACAGACGAAATCAATGCGATCACTATCGCAGGAATGGGTGGAGCGCTCATTCGAGACATACTTGAAGCTGGAAAAGAAAATCAGCGACTAAATGGAAACGAACGTCTGATTCTCCAGCCGAATATCGGCGAACAGACGCTGAGAAAGTGGCTGTGGCAAAATCAGTATGAGATCATCGCGGAGACAATTCTGGAAGAAAACAAAAAAATCTATGAGATCATCGTAGCAGAAAAAACAGAGAAAGTTGTAGAATATAGCGAGATAGAGCTGTTGTTCGGACCATTCTTACTGGAAGAAAAAAGCGAGGTCTTCCAAACAAAATGGGCAAGAGAACTACATCAGAAAAAACTGATCTTGAAACAGCTGGAACAAGCGGCGAATCAAAAAGAACGCAGTGAAAGAATCCAAAAAGAAATCAATCTGATCCAGGAGGTGCTGCAGCCATGACGATCAATGGAAAAGAATTCATCAGAAAATTCGAGGAATACTGTCCCCAATGGTTAGCAGAAGAAGGTGATCCAGTCGGCCTGCATATCGGCACATTAGACAAACCGATCCAGCGTGTCATGATGACACTTGATGTACGCCCAGAAGTCGTGGAAGAAGCGATCGAAAAGAAGATCGACTTACTGATCGCGAAACATCCACCGATTTTTCGTCCAGTGAAACGACTGACTACAGACCATCCGCAAGAAAAAATGTACGCGGATCTTTTGAAGCATGACATTGCCGTGTATGCTGCTCATACAAATATGGATATCATCTGGGATGGATTGAATGATTGGTTTTGTGAGCTTTTGGGGATCAAGGTAGAAAATTATCTTGTGAAGACCCATGAGATCCATTATAAAAAATTAGCTGTGTACGTTCCAGTCGACCATGCAGCGGATATGCGGGAAGCTTTGGCTGCTGCTGGAGCAGGAAAACAAGGGGATTACGAAGAGACAAGTTTTACTTCCATCGGGCAAGGTCGGTTCCGTCCCGAACAAGGTGCGCGACCAGCAATCGGTGAAATCGGGCATCGCGAACAGGTCCAAGAAGCAAAAGTCGAAGTGATCCTTCCGGAAAATTTAGAGCATCAAGTGATAGAAGCCATGCGAGAAGCACATCCATATGAAGAACCAGCATTCGATTTGTTTAGGATAGATGCCCCGATTCAACATTTTGGACTTGGCAGGATCGGCGAACTTTCTTCAGCGATTTCTTTAGATGAATTTGCTTCCAAAGTGAAAGAAGCCTTCCAGCTTGAGGGGCTTCGCGTAGTCAGACCTGCATCTCAGCAAGAACAGCTCGTGAAACGCATAGCGATTTGTGGCGGGAGCGGCGAAAAATTTTATCCCCATGCACTCGCGCAGCAAGCAGATGTTTACATTACAGGAGATATCTATTATCATACAGCACAAGACATGCAAAGTGCCGGACTCGCAGCAATCGATCCGGGACATTATATCGAATCTTTATGTAAAGAAAAATTCGTTGAAAAATTCATGTCTTGGAAGCAAGAAGAACAATGGGACATCGATTTCTTCGTTTCTGAAACAAATACGGACCCATTCCAATTTAATTAAAAGGAGAGACCACCATGTACGAAAATCTTTTACCGCGTTTTTTACGTTATGTGAAAACCGAAACACGATCAGATGCAGCAAGCAAAACGATTCCTTCTACCCAAACACAAGTCGAGTTTGCTCAAGTATTGAAAAAAGAATTAGAAGATCTAGGATTATCTGATGTGACTTACAACGAAAAAAATGGGTTTGTCATCGGAACTTTGCCAAGCAATGTCGATTATCCAGTCCGCTCGATCGGATTCATTTCTCACATGGATACAGCTGATTTCAATGCAGTAGGCGTGAATCCTCAAATCATTGAGAATTATGACGGAGAATCCACGATCGTCTTGGATAACGAAGAACGTTATACACTGAACACAAAAGATTTCCCTAATCTGAAGAACTATACCGGACAAACATTGATCACGACCGACGGCAGTACGCTATTGGGAGCTGATGACAAAGCGGGGATCGCTGAGATCATGACCGCAATGGAGATTTTGATCAACAAACCATCGATCCCGCATGGAGAAATCAAAGTGGCATTTGGACCAGACGAAGAGATTGGTACCGGAGCAGATCATTTTGACGTAGAGCAATTCGGAGTTGATTTTGCTTATACGGTAGATGGCGGGCCATTAGGGGAACTGCAATACGAAACATTTAGTGCGGCACAGGCGAATATCACGATCCAAGGAAAAAACGTACACCCTGGAACTGCGAAAGATACCATGATCAATGCCTTGCAGTTAGCAATCGATTTCCACCAGTCGCTGCCTGAAGATGAAGTGCCTGAAAAAACGGAAGGCTATGAAGGTTTCTTCCATTTGATGGCATTAGAGGGCAATCCTGAAGAAGCAACCATGAGTTACATCATCAGAGATCATGACCGCGAAGCATTTGAAGCACGAAAAGCAAAAATCGTAAAAATCCAAGAGTCATTGAACCGTCGTTTTGATCAGGAACGCATCAAAGTAGAGATGTATGATCAATATTACAATATGAAAGAAATCATTGAAAAAGACATGAGTATCGTCGAATTGGCAAAACAGGCAATGATTGATCTGGGAATCGAGCCAGTCATCGAACCAGTTCGCGGCGGGACTGACGGCTCAAAAATTTCGTATATGGGTATTCCAACGCCTAATCTTTTTGCAGGTGGCGAAAATATGCACGGACGTTTCGAATTTGTTTCTCTGCAAGTTATGGAAAAAGCAACAGATGTAATTGTAAAAATTGCAGAATTGAATACAAAAGCGTAAAATCAAAACAGAACAGCTAATGGCAAGCGTTCATTGATAGACTGAATGTGATTTGTCTTAGTTTAGGGGCAGGACAATGCAGCTGGTTGTCCCGCCCTGTTTTTTCGAAAAGATTTAGGAGGGGAAATATGCAAAAGCTGCTAGTTTTTTATAACAAAAGTTCAGGGAAAGATGAAGGCGAGAAATTAGCACGCTGGTTCCAAGAATATGTAAAAGAAAAACGACCAGAATTATCTGTCGATGTAACGGAAACTGGTCCTTCGATTACAGATGAGACATTACGCAAAAAAGCGGAAGAAACAAAAGCTGATACCTTAGTGATTATTGGCGGCGATGGGACGATCCACCATATCGTCCAAGCCTTCCAGAAAGAGCTGTCTGATTATCATGTCGGACTTCTGCCAGGGGGAACTGTCAATAACCTTGCACGAGTATTAGGCATACCGCTAGAAAAAGAGGAGGCTGCTGATGTCATATTAGGTGAACACACTCGAAAAATCGACTATGGCCGAGTAAATGATGAAGTGATTATCTCGACGCTTACGATCGGGATTCTTGCGGATACAGCGGTGTGGATCACTCAAGAAGAAAAGCAGCGTTATGGTTCTTGGATCTTTATCCGTCGGTTCGTCCAGCTGTTACTCAAGAAGAAAAAATATCACTTGGAGCTGGAAACAGATCAGGAGAACTGGAAAGGGAAAACGGAGTTGCTAACGGTCACGATGTCTAATTCTGTGGGTGGATTTACCAATTTTGATGACTCTGCTGCACCAGATGATGGGAAATTCCATGTTACGATCGTTCCATCTTTAGACATCATTCGATTCATTTTTTATCTACCAAGAATCATCAGAGGGAAATTCTACACGATTCCCGGCGTCACTTATCTTACAGCAAGACGAATGAAGATCCGTGCAGAAGAAAAATCAGTAGGAACAAGAACAGACGGTGACACAACGGATGACCTGCCTGTCGAACTGACAGTTGTTTCAGGAGGATTGTCTGTTTATGTACCTGAAGATTAATTATGTACAGATATCTGGAGGAATGATATGGAAGCTTTGACTCATAACCCATTGTGGTTTTATCTGGTTCTGGTGAATCTCTATTTATTTTGCCTGATGGGCTATGATAAGCAGCAAGCAAGAAAAGGAGGCTGGAGAGTCCCAGAGAATAACCTGATCTTTGTTAGCTTGATAGGCGGTGGTATAGGCGGCTGGTTCTCATGTAACGTTTTTCATCACAAAACGCGAAAGAAAAAATTTACGATAGGTTTTGCTGCTGGGATATTCGTCGATTTGATTCTGATTTATTTTTTCCATTAAGGAGTAGGAAATGTCCAATAAAGGAACCAAAACAAAATTATTTTTAAATCTGTTATTATTGATTGCGATTTTTGCCATTATTTATTATTTGATCAATCAATCTTTTGCAGAGATTTTCGAGGAATTACTGTCAACGAGCTTGATCGTTTTGGCAGCGACTATCTTGTTAGGTACGATTTATCAAATTGCAGAGGGCAGATCGATCCAGGAGATAGCTAAACCTTTTGCGCCTGATTTTTCTACGAAAGACGGGTTTATCGCTTCTTGCTACATTGCTTTTTACCGGATCGTTTCATTTGGAACGGGCACTCTGATCTCAGAGATCTACTTTTATAATAAAAAAGGGATGAAGCTTTCTCAAGGAGCGGGTGTCACAGCTTTACACATGATCATGTACAAGCTGGCGGTGATTACGTATGCTGTGTTGGGGCTGATCATTCAGTTTTCTCTTTTTTATTCGAATAGCCCTTCGATGATCTGGTTCATTATTGCGGGGATCTTACTGACGATCGTTATCGTTGCATTCTTACTGGTGATGTCTATCAGCTTGAATGTCCAAGTATTTTTTGTCAGCTTGTCCAATCGACTTTTCAAAAGCGAACGGTTGAGAAATTGGGTGGATACATGTAACATGCAGATCTACTCATTGCGAGAGACAGTCCAAACGATCGTTCAGGATCGTACCGCACTGCTCCGCATATATCTTTGGAATATGATCAAACTTGTTTTTTGGTATGTACTGCCCTATTTGATCCTGATCGAGAATCATCCGAGAATCGATTTTCTCCTGACTTTTTCTTTTATCAGTTTTTCTGTCGTTTTGTCAGGAGTGATACCAACACCAGCAGGGATCGGTTCATTTGAATTTGTTTATCTGCTATTATTCAAACCAGTTGTCGGAACGGTTGATGCAGTGTCTTCGCTTTTGCTCTATCGTTTCAGTTCCTTTATCTTGCCATTCATCTATGGATTCGTTTATGTGATCGCAGAACGTAGAAGGGTGATCAAAGAAGAACTGAAGGAAGTAAAAAAAGAGAAGTGAGTGACCGAGAAAAACTGTTTTACAATGGAAGAATTGTATGAAGAGGAGGTTGTGACAAGAGTCTTGTCACGGCTCCTTTTTTTCGAATAATCGGTGTTCCAGTGCCAACTTTTCGGGCACAAGTCTCAATATTCATCAAACATGGCAGCTGTTTTTTGAAATTGTTCCTTGTGCCTCAGAGTTAAACGGCAGGCTCACAACCTCTTTTTTTTGTGATGAAACACAAGAATCCCACTCAGTACTACGAGTATAGCCGCGGTGAAATAAACACTGTGGTATCCGCTGGTCAAGAGATTCTCCTTAGTGAAAAAGGTAAAGACCAAACCGAAAACTGTGATCATGAAACTTTGGCCAAGTGTTCGACAAAGTGTGATGAAACCAGATACAGTACTGATGTTTTTTTCAGTCGCAAAAGCTTGTGCTGACAATACACTCGTAGTCACAGCAGTTCCTACACCAAAACCGGAAAAACCAGCCAAGCCTAGAAAAACGACATACGGAGTATCTTGCGTCAAAAGCCCCAAAACGACAAAGACCGCAAAAAGGATACTCATACAAATGAGTAATAAAGAGCGATTCCCGATCGCTTTCCCAAGCTTTGCTGAAAGGAACGAACCTGTAATAAAGAAAATCGAAGAAGGTACGAGGACCAGTCCAGCCAAAGTAGGAGACAAGTGAAGCTGAGTCTGGATCCATAAAGGTACATAAACTTGAAAGCCCATCAATACGCCATTGATCAGAAATGTCACGATATTGAATAAAAGAAAACCAGGGATGCGAAAAGTGTCCACAGGTAGTACCGGCTCCTCTTTTTTCTTTTCACTCAGCATAAAGAAAAATAAAATGACTAATCCAATGCTGAACCAAATTCCCCCAGCAATGAAATTCACTGCCAATAGCTGGATACCAGCCAACAACGCAAACAAACCTAAAATCAAGATGCTATATTGAACCAGTTCGTCAACAGAAAATTTGGATGAAACGTTCTCTTTTTCTTCTGTATAGAAAAAAAGAATGATCATGATCGTCAATAAGCCAAAAGGGATATTGATGAAAAAGACCCAATGCCAGCTAAAACGATCTACTAATAAGCCCCCTAGAAGCGGAGCGATGAGTGAAGCGATTCCCCAAGCTGAATTATTCAGACCCATGATTTTTCCTCGAGAAGAATAAGCAAACAATTCGCCAATCAATGCAAATGTAATCGGCATGATCCCACCTGCACCGATCCCTTGAAGAATCCTGAATAGGACAAGCAAGGAAAACGAATGAGACATCCCGCAAAGAAACGTCCCTAGAACGAACAGACTTAGACCAAACAGAAAAATCCGCTTCTTTCCGTACTGATCTGCAAGACGGCTCATGACAGGTGTCGACAGAGCACTCGAAAATAGATAACTTGAAAAGAGTAAAGAGATCGATACATTTCCATTGAAACTTAGTGAGATGGCATTCGCAGCCGTAACGACAATCGTGGATTCGATCGCAGTCATGAATGTAGCGAGATAGATCGCCAATAACAGCCAACCTTTTTTTATTTTCCCCATATTTTCTCCTCCTAAATGTTTGGATAGTTGATCGTTGACAAAGAAAATGATTTGTTTTAAAATATGCTTGCGCAAGCAATTATATATCCTTGAGAAAGGAATTGTCAACTAAAAGGAGGATACCGATGGAAAATCGAGCAGAAAGCAATTTAAAATGGCTAGCAAAGCTGTCGCGGGTATACCAGAAAGAATTAGACCAAAAGTTGGCTCCATTACAATTGAATTCATCCAACTACTATTTTATCGTGAAGATCCATGATTACAAAAAATTAAAACAAGAAGAGCTCATCAAATTAACAGGACTTGATGCAAGCAACGTGACAAGAACGGTTCAAAAACTGATCAGCATAGGATTAGTGACGAAAGAAAAAAGTGAACAAGACCGTCGAAGTTTTGTTTTGGAGCTGACAGAAGCAGGGCAAACACGTTATGATCACGTGATCGACACAGTCGAAATCGCTCAGAAAGAGTTTCTTTCAAAATTGACATCAGAAGAACAAGAATTATTTGAAAAACTGTTAGGTAAATTAGCAGAAGAAAATTAAAGGGATGATCGATATGGATACAAGATTCAAATTATTCAAAACATTAGTAGATGTTCCGAAGGGCTATGAACTAGTCAGCGAGACGGTCGAAAGTCGAAACAAAAAAGAAGTCACGATCATCCGGTATCAAAAAGAAGGGATGTTCATGTTTAATGGTCCAAGAATCATCGGAGTACTGGAAGCAAATCAGCTGGTCAGCTTCAAGAATTATACAAGTAGACCTGCTGGAAGTCTTTTATCATCGGATCGTGCAAAAGAGCTGGCTGAGAGCATTTTCTCTAAAATCAATCCAGGTTATGCGAGAGGATTGACCTTCTTGAGACTGGAACATCAAAGCCGCTCCTTTATAGATGAGAATGGGAGCGAACGGTCTTTCCCTGTACAATGGATCAAATTTGCGCATCGAAACGGTAGCTATAACTGGGTCACTTTAGGGAACAATGGTGTACTGATCGAAATGGAAACCGAGTCATTGTGGGATTATTTCCGTGGACGACGGAAAACGGAAATGTGGGATAACGATGACTGGGTAGCTGCTCGAGAAGGAACTGGTCCTCAATTACCTAGTCCGAACGCTTTAGCATAAGGAGGCCAATAATGGATAATGAATGGTATGAAGAAAAAAATATCGAACTTTTAGGGAACCTCCGTAATCGGCTGCATCGCCTAGAAGAAACAGACTATATGATTGCTTATTACAAAGGCTATAGTGCAAGCGGCATGACGTTTGAAGAAATAAAAGAAGAAATAGAGTCGCTGACGGATACCATCCGTGAATTGGAAAACCGTATCGAAGACGAATATTGAACAAAAAAAGCGTCGAGACGTTCTTGTGGTCTCAACGCTTTTTGCATATGTCTAGGATCCTTGAACGATAAATGATCCAATGATCCTAGTTGTTTTTGAAGACATCGGCTTTTTAAAATTTGTATAAACTTGATAAAAAAACAGGTAAAAAGCATGTATATTTTTTGACCAAAATTGACCAAAAGAATATAATAGTTGATGTAAGGGTCATAAAAATCGACCTGGACCTTTTATTACAGGAGGTAAGTATCTATGAATATTGAAAAAATGACAACTACGCTCCAAGAAGCGATTGCCGAAGCACAGCAGATCGCTGTGACAAGGAAACATCAGGAAATCGATATTGCTCATTTATGGAAAATATTTTTGCAACCAAATCATTTTGGACGGAATTTCTATACTGACGCAGGACTGGATGTCGATGCGTTCGAGCGTGAGATCGATCGAGTACTAGATGAGTATCCGGTGGTTTCAGGCGGGAATGTGCAATATGGGCAGAACCTTAGCCAAAACCTGTTCAATTTGTTAAGTGAAGCAGATAAGATCCGAGAAAGCTTTGGTGATGAATTCCTATCCACCGAAGTCGTTCTCTTAGCATTGATGAAACTGAAGAATTATCCGTTGACTGTGTATTTGACCAAAAACGGGTTGTCTGAAAAAGAACTTCGGAAAAACATCGAAGACATGAGAGGGGGAGAAAGAGTGACCTCACAAAATCAGGAAGAACAATATAAAGCATTGGAAAAATACGGGGTAGATCTCGTACAGCAAGTGAAAAGCGGAAAAATGGACCCCATCATTGGCCGTGACGAAGAAATCCGTGATGTGATCCGTATCCTTTCACGAAAAACCAAAAACAATCCCGTATTGATCGGTGAGCCAGGTGTCGGAAAAACAGCGATCGTCGAAGGACTTGCACAGCGGATCGTTCGAAAAGACGTACCGGAAAATCTAAAAGATAAAACGATTTTCTCTTTGGACATGGGCGCTTTGATCGCTGGGGCAAAATTCCGCGGTGAATTTGAAGAACGACTGAAGGCTGTCTTGAAAGAAGTGAAGAAAAGCGATGGACGGATCATCTTATTTATTGACGAGATCCACAATATCGTCGGCGCAGGAAAAACAGAAGGCAGTATGGATGCAGGTAATTTGCTGAAGCCAATGCTAGCACGTGGTGAATTGCATCTGATCGGTGCGACGACCTTGGATGAATATCGTCAATACATGGAAAAAGACAAAGCATTAGAACGTCGTTTCCAAAAAGTACTAGTCAAAGAACCAACAGTCGAAGATACGATCAGTATTTTACGCGGTTTGAAAGAACGATTCGAGATCCATCACGGGGTGAATATCCACGATAACGCACTGGTCGCAGCAGCTACATTGTCTGACCGCTATATCACGGACCGCTTCCTTCCAGACAAAGCCATCGATTTGATCGATGAAGCCAGCGCAACGATCCGTGTCGAAATGAATTCCATGCCGACAGAGCTGGATCAAGTCACTCGGCGTTTGATGCAATTGGAGATTGAAGAAGCAGCATTGAAAAAAGAATCCGACGATGCAAGTAAGAAACGCTTGAAAAACCTCCAAGAAGAACTAGCCGATCTGCGCGAAGAAGCAAATGCTATGAAGATGCAGTGGGAAACAGAAAAAGAAGAAGTCAACACCGTATCAGCGAAACGAGCAGAAATCGACAAAGCCAAACATGAACTAGAAGATGCGGAAAACAATTACGATCTTGAACGTGCAGCAGTACTTCGCCACGGAACGATCCCGCAATTAGAGAAAGAACTGAAAGAACTCGAAGCCAAAACAAAAGACAGCGACATCAAAATGGTTCAAGAATCAGTCACAGAAAATGAAATCGCACAAGTCGTTGGACGCTTGACTGGAATACCGGTGACGAAGCTAGTTGAAGGCGAAAGAGAAAAGCTGATCAAATTGAACGAAACACTGCATCAGCGAGTCATTGGACAAGATGAAGCGGTAGATGCAGTCAGTGATGCCGTGATCCGTTCTCGTGCAGGCTTGCAGGACCCAAATCGCCCACTAGGTTCCTTCTTGTTCTTGGGACCGACAGGGGTCGGGAAAACAGAACTTGCAAAAGCATTGGCAGAAAACTTATTCGATTCAGAAGATCATATGGTTCGGATCGATATGAGTGAATATATGGAAAAACATGCAGTGGCACGTTTAGTCGGAGCACCTCCAGGCTATGTCGGTTATGAAGAAGGCGGCCAGCTGACAGAAGCTGTCCGGCGAAATCCGTATACGATCGTTCTACTGGATGAAATCGAAAAAGCCCATCCAGATGTCTTTAATATCTTATTACAAGTATTGGATGATGGACGTTTGACAGATTCCAAAGGACGAGTAGTAGACTTCAAGAATACAGTAATGATCATGACAAGTAATATCGGTTCTCAACTGCTTCTTGATGGAGTGACAGCAGATGGAACGATCCCAGAATCAGTTGCCGAACAAGTCAATGCACTATTGCGTGGACACTTCAAGCCAGAATTCTTGAATCGAGTCGATGATACGATCCTCTTTACACCATTGAGTCTGGAAAATGTGAAAGGAATCGTAGACAAGATGGTTGCGCAATTAGCACAACGCTTGGAACATCAGGAGATCCTTCTGACTATCAGCGATGAAGCAAAAACATGGATCGCCGAAAATGCTTATGAACCGGCATACGGCGCGCGTCCTTTGAAACGGTTTATCACGAAAGAAGTCGAAACACCTTTAGCAAAAGAAATCGTTGCCGGACATGTGATGCCTAAATCAAAAGTAACGATCACCTTGCTAGATGGAAAACTACACTTCGAAACAGAAGAGCTGGAAGAAATCGTGTGACAGCAAAGGAAATAAAACAAATAAGAAAAATGAGCGGCAAAGGAACTTGCTGCTCATTTTTTATGCTTATTTTACTTTTTCCAGACGATAGCTTTTGAAATAATCCGCTTCTTTTTTACTCTGATACCAAGCAAAAAGCCCCATCAGGAAAGCACCGACCGTATTGGTGAACAAATCACCCATCGTGTCCATCAATGCAGCACGTCCGACAAACAAAGTGCCATCTGATGCGGCAAAACGCTGTAGGTTCATACCTAGAAACTGGTCGCATAAAAACTCCCAGAATTCCCAGAACACACCACACAACCCGGCAAACGCAAAGCCGAACAGCAAGAAAAGCCACGGACTTGTCTTAGCAATCTCTGCGTCTTTCATCAAGAAGCCAATCAGCCCGTATCCAAGAGCTGTCAGCACCATCGGGCTCACCGCATGTAGGATCTTGTCCCAAAAAGAAATGATACTGATCAAGTGCATCCCTGTTCCTAAAAAAACAGAGATGAACAGGAAAAACCAATAAAACAAGACGATTGCCGCAGGGATCTTCAATTTGAAAACTTTGAGAATGACTTGAGGCATAAAAATCAGCAAGATACCTAATAGTGATTCGACCACGAAAGTAATTCCTTGTGAAGTAGAATATTTTTGTGTAATCAATTCATAAAAATTATAGCAGACAACGAATAGGCCGAAAGCAAGTAAAGCTATCTGGACTTTTTTGATCTCTTTAATCATGAAATGCCCCTCCAGCAACGTATTTTTCTAAAACGGCAAACAATTCAGATTCAGAAGAGACAACTTGTCCATTCAGTTTGATCAATCCGACAGTATAGAGATTCAGATAGTGGAACTGATTTTCTGCTGTTTCCTGTAAAGCCGCTATTTTTTGGGGATGAGTGCCTCCTTGTTGGCGCGTATCTGTATACAAGCCAATCACAGGGATGCCTTTTGCATAGGCCACACCGATTTCAGAAGCAACACCTGCATCGATGGTCAAACCATCCAGTAACGCGATCATCAAATCACTTTCCAAAACTTTTTCTGTATCTGCCAAAGCAATCATCTTACTATCTGCATAAGCTGTTTTATCGTTGATTGATTCATTTTCTTGAGGTAGATAGATGGCTACATCAGGTGAAAGTTCCCTGATTCTTTTTACGATCATTTCATTATATAAAAGATCGCTTTTAGCAAACATTGGGGCGGCAAAATAAATTTTCATGTATACATCATCCTTCTTTATCAAAAATAATCGCTAAAATAAGCTTCCATTGTCGGAATGATCCGTTCTAGCGATTTCAATGTTTCTTCATCTGTTTCTAGTCGTTCGATCCGTGCCAAGTAAGATGCACGACGGTAATTCATCATCAAGCACGTCAACGTCTGGATAGTCAGTCTGACTGGCTTTCCGATCGGCTCATTCGTGACAGAGACCATTCCTTCAGTGGACCAAGACAATCCGAATACGCCGTTGTTCCAAGGAGCAATGGGATCTTCGACAATGAAATGGAAAGGCTCAGCAGTGCTTGCAAAAGGAAATCGTTGTAGAAATTCCATTACATCTACGATCCGCGCCATGAAATAGGGCTCAATCTGTTCTTTGATCTGACTGTCTTCGATCAAGAAAGCAAGAGGTTCGTTCTTATAGATATCTCCGTAGGCCCAATAGACCATGGAGAAGTGCGCAGAAATAAAATTCCATAAGCCATTACGAGCTTCTTGACTTAAATAAAACATTTCTTTGACATGAAAGATCTCCTCCGCCACCCAATAAAATAGGACCCCTTTTGGCTCATGATGTTCATCATAGTAGATAGCCGCTGTGCGCTCATCTTCATTTTCAAAACGCCAATATTCTTCCCAGTGGAACTCACTGCGGAACAAAGCGCCATGGTTGTTGGCGGCGAATGCTTCATAGACTTTGAAGACATCTGGATGATCCACCGGTAATCGCTCCACCATGCCATTGACAGGGACTTGTTTAGGCAACTGTGTATCTCGTATCTTAAACGACAACTTATCAGACATGATTTCCCAGCCTTTACGGCGATAATACGGAATACTATAAGGATATAGATAAGAGATCCACTGCTTGTTTTTTCGCATGTTATCTAAAGCAACAATGATCAGATCCTGCATCAGTCCGTGGTTCGCATATTCTGGATACGTCCCAACGCCAGTCACGCCACCCATAAGATAAGGTGTACCATGAATGTTGACTTTACATGGATAGATCGCAATCTGGGAAATCAGCTTCTCTTCGTGAAACCAGCCGAAGACCTGTGATAATTCCAGGATCGGACGTTTTGAACGGATGAATGCCCGCTTGTTCTCAAACCCGCTTTCTTCGATATCTGCCTCAGTCACTTGGAACACATAAGAAAGCAGCTCGTTGAACTGGTCGACATGTTCTTCAGTCACTGGTTTTAATTCAAGATTTTCTCTAAAATCTCTTTGCTCCATTTTTTCATCTCCAATTATTAGCCTGATAACAGTATAACAAAATTTCGAAAAAAAAACTTCTACAGCTGACTAGGCAAAAAGTCTTTAAATTACTGCTTTTCGTTGGTATAATGAAAAGTGCTGATTAAATGAAAAGAGGAGACGCTATGGATATAAAAAAAATGAAACAACGCCAAGAGCAGATTCGAAATTTTTCGATCATCGCTCATATCGACCATGGGAAATCTACATTGGCCGATCGTATTTTGGAAATGACGCACACTGTGACGTCTCGTGAAATGCAAGATCAGCTACTAGACTCGATGGATCTGGAACGTGAACGTGGGATCACGATTAAATTAAATGCAGTTGAATTGAACTATACAGCGAAAAACGGGGAAACATATATTTTCCATTTGATCGACACGCCTGGGCATGTCGACTTCACATATGAAGTCTCTCGAAGCTTAGCTGCTTGTGAAGGGGCAGTCTTAGTTGTCGATGCAGCACAAGGGATCGAAGCTCAAACATTAGCAAATGTCTATCTAGCTTTAGATAACGACTTGGAGATCCTTCCTGTGATCAATAAGATCGACCTACCAGCTGCAGATCCAGAACGTGTGCGACAAGAAATCGAAGACGTGATCGGTATCGATGCCAGTGAAGCCGTCTTAGCCAGCGCCAAAGCAGGGATCGGGATCGAAGAAATCCTAGAACAAATCGTCGAGTATGTTCCTGCACCAGCAGGCGACATCGAAGCACCATTAAAAGCATTGATCTTTGACTCTGTTTATGATTCTTACCGTGGAGTCGTATTAAATGTGCGTATCATGGACGGAATGGTCAAACCAGGAGATAAGATCAAGATGATGAGTAACGGCAAGACATTCGATGTTACCGAAGTAGGTGTTTTTTCACCAAAAGCCATCCAACGTGACGCTTTGATGGTCGGTGACGTGGGCTACATCACTGCCGCAATCAAAACAGTCAAGGACACACAAGTAGGGGATACGGTCACATTGGCGAACAATCCTGCTTCTGAAGCACTGGAAGGCTATCGCCAAATGAATCCGATGGTCTATTGCGGACTTTATCCGATCGATACTTCCCGCTACAATGATTTACGTGAAGCATTGGAAAAACTGCAGTTGAACGATGCTGCATTACAATTTGAACCGGAAACATCTCAAGCTTTAGGCTTCGGCTTCCGTTGCGGCTTCTTAGGATTACTGCATATGGATGTCGTTCAGGAACGCTTGGAGCGGGAATTCAATCTCGAATTGATCACGACAGCACCATCTGTTATCTATCATGTCAACAAAACAGATGGGACAACTGTGACAGTCGATAACCCAGCGGATTTTCCTGAACCAGTGACGATCCAAGACGTAGAAGAACCTTTCGTCAAAGCACAGATCATGGTACCAAATGATTTCGTCGGTGCCGTGATGGAACTTTCCCAGCGAAAACGCGGAGAATTCATCACGATGGATTATTTGGACGACTACCGTGTAAATGTCGTCTACAATATCCCGTTATCAGAAATCGTCTTTGACTTTTTCGATAAACTGAAATCAAGTACAAAAGGCTATGCCTCTTTGGATTATGAAATGTCTGGCTATCAAAAGAGCAAGCTCGTGAAAATGGATATCTTGTTAAATGGTGAAAAAGTCGATGCATTGAGCTTCATCGTCCATCGCGACTTTGCCTATGAACGAGGGAAAGCTATCGTAGAAAAACTGAAGAAACTTATTCCACGCCAACAATTCGAAGTGCCAATCCAAGCAGCAATCGGACAAAAAATCGTTGCTCGTTCCGACATCAAAGCATTGCGTAAAAACGTACTGGCCAAGTGTTACGGCGGAGACGTCTCTCGTAAACGCAAACTTCTTGAGAAACAAAAAGAAGGGAAGAAGCGCATGAAACAAATCGGCTCAGTCGAAGTGCCACAAGAAGCCTTCATGGCCGTTCTGAAAATGGACGAGGATGAACCGAAGAAGTAGTAAGTTTTTTTTTGAAAATTTCCCAAAAATAAACCATGTTTACATGGATTTGCCACCGGATTGCCACCGGTGGCTTTTTTTGGTGGAAAAATTTAAGAATTTTTTCTTAGATTTTCCATGATATCCACTGTTTCATTTCTCATTTTATTTGTAACATGAGAATAAGTATCCATTGTAATAGAGATTCTGATGTGACCTAATCGTTCGATTAGAGCTTTTGGTTTTTGGGGTTCCATATATCCATTCTTGTTCTTTTTTGATCATTTGTTTTTCTACAGTAATTGTCCCACTTAAAAGGTCTATATTGTCCCATGTTAAACCACAAGCTTCTCCTACACGCATACCCGTATAGAATCCAATTCAAAATAAACGGGTTAAATATCTCCTAACTATTCATATTTTAGAAAATAACTTATACTTAGATTAATAATTATTTGATCAAATCGAGTTAGGTGGTTTTTGAGATGAAATTAGCGGGCTATGAAGATTTAAGAGTTCAAAAAACGATCAAGGGAATTTATCAAGCTTTTGAAAGTTTAATCGTAGAAAAAGATTATCAGCATATTACCGTAACAGAATTGGCGCGGCGAGCAGAGATTAACAAAAAGACATTTTATCGTTATTACCCCACTTTAGATGATCTTTTAGCGGAATTACAAGCCCGCTACAGTGAGGATTATTTGAAGCTTATTGGAGATTTTGAGTACCCTCGTGACTTGGAAAAAAGTCTCCGAGCATTTTTTGAATACTCAGATAAGATGGGGCCGGCCTATGACAAGATTTCCACGAATCAGGTTTATTCAGGAATTCGTCAGCAAATGATTGATAAAGTCATGCTGAGTACCTGGCATAATTCCCCTGAGTTTAAGAAACTAACTGATTTTGAACGAGAGGTTCTCTTAAAGTATATTGAGAACACAGGAATGCAGATTTATCAACAATGGGTTGCGAATGACAAAACTGAACCCATTGAACATGTCATTGAAATGACTTGCAAGTTAGTTCGTAGTGGAACAGATGCGATATTATATGGTGATAAATAAAAGCACTCAGTTTCTAGTTCTTTTAAAACGATTTTCTTTCATGAAAGGGAGAAAATCGTTTTTTATAGTTATTCCATAATTTTTTGCCACTCATTCCTTAAAAAGGTGGAATAAGTCACGGAAGCAGATTTTCTGACCATTGTTTGCAAGTACTTCCTGTCTCATAATAGGAAATGTCAAAAGGAACTGACTTCCTTAATAGATGGAGGGAACAAAATGAATCAAGAAGAACAAGTGCTTCAAGTTGCTCGTAATCAAATAGAAGCAATCATTCAAAAAGATTTTTCCAAATTAAATGAATTGATTGCCTCAAAAGCAATCTTCACTCATATTACTGGTGAGGAGCAAACTCGAGATGAATGGTTAAACCAAATGAAACAAGGAAGAATGAATTATTTAGCTAACGAAGAAAAAAAAGTCACTGTACAATTGACCAGTTCCACAAAGGCCACAGTAACAATGGAAAATCTATTGAAAGCAAGAATTTATGGCTTTCAAAATACTTGGCCGCTACGTTCTGTTACACAATTGGAGAAAATCGCCGGGAACTGGCAAATTACAGCATCACAGTCAAAATTATTTTAGGAGTGGCAAGAGTGAGTAAAAGAAATTTAATTGTAGCAACTATCGCGTTGTTATTAGCAAACTTTATGGGAGGATTGGATGCGACCATCGTCAATACAGCCTTGCCAGAGATCGTTAGTGATTTACAAGGAATTCGTTACGTAGGCTGGATTAGCTCGCTTTTCTTATTAGGAACGGCTGTTAGTACTGTTCTTTGGGGGAGAATCGCCGATATTTTTGAGAACAAGCAGATTTTCCAAGTAGCAACCGTGATCTTTATTCTTAGTTCATTAGTGGGTGGGTTAGCTACGAATATGTTGACCTTGATTATCGCTAGAGGATTTATGGGAATCGGTGCTGGAGGGATGGTCTCAATTCCTTTTATCATCTATGCAAAATTATATCCAGATATGGCAGGGCGTGCTCGTGCATTGGCACGAGTTACAGCTGCATATACTTTATCTACTGTCATTGGTCCAATAATTGGAGGTTTTATTGTCGATTATTCTTCTTGGCACTGGGTATTTTTAATTAACTTACCAATCGGAATTTTAGCGGTAATCATGTTGCAGTTTTCCTATCATGAAGACAATCAGGAACAAGTAGCAGCAAAATTTGATTACTTAGGAGCGGGCATTCTTTCAATTGCTTTAATTTTTCTGCTTTTTGCAGGTGATGCATTAGCCGTTAGCCATCTCCGAGCTATTACTTTGCTGATTTTTGGCTTGGTTAGTTTAGGGGTTTTTGTTGTAGTCGAGAGTCGTATGGAAGATGCCTTAATTCCTATCAAGCTATTAAGTGATTGGAAGATTCAATCACAAAATGTCATCATGTTTTTGATGAACGGTTTCTTTATTGGCTATAGTATTTATTCGCCAATGTGGGCACAAGGAGTATTAGGAACCAATGCGACTAGAGCAGGAATGACTCAAATTGCGTCTTCCATTTTGTTACTACTTGGAACCAGGCTGACAGCTAATCTGATGCGAAATATTCCAGCCAAGAAAATCGTGATATTGGGACTGATCAGTGTGTTTTTATCTGCAGTTTCCCTAGTAATGGCCACACAAGATAGTCCTTATTGGTGGCTGATGATGAGTGGTGCCTTTGAAGGTTTTGGAGTAGGACTAGCTTTTACACCAATGCAAGTTTCGATTCAAGATGGTGTAAAAGCAGAATTAGTCAATGTTTCCACAACTTTTGGTTTGCTATCTCGTACACTAGGTCAGACCTTCATGGCGTCGATTTACGGAGGTGTATTGAGCTTACGTATTGCAAACTTAGTTGGACAAACAAATGGTCAAATTACTGTTTCTCAAATGAATCAACTAACCGATCATGAAACTGCCAGCCATTTACCACAAAACTTAATTCCAGAGATGCAAAGAATTTTATTTGAGAGTCTTCATAGTATCATGTTAATCGGTTTCTTTTTGATTGTTGCGGCAATCATTATCAATGTCATTCGTAAAGAACCATTGAAGCAGTTTCGTTAACAAAGTGTGACTTTAGACTTAGGAGGAAAAAGCATGAAGAATATTTTAATTATTGGGGCTACCGGCTCAATCGGACGTCAAGTGAGAGAAACGTTGTATCAAGAAACGGATTTTAAACTGACATTGTTTTCTCGACATATCCGAGAAAATAATATTGATCCACAACGAGAAGTAGTTGTGAAAGGCAATGCGTTGAACAAAGAGGACGTCTTCAATGTGGCAAAAGGGCAGGACGTTGTCTTTGTGGCTTTGAGTGGAGATATTGCAGGTTTTGGACGGACAATCGTTGCAGCACTAGAAGACTTGCAACCAAACGCACCAAAACTGATTTTCTTAACGACGATGGGAATCTATCAAGAGATTCCTAGTTGGTTAGGTGAATCACCTGATCCGTATCATAATCCTATCTTAAAAGGATTTCGACAAGCAGCCGATATCATTGAAGCTTCTACACTAAATTATACAATTATCAGACCAGGATGGTTTACAAATGGTCCTGTTAATTATGAATTGACTAAAAAAGATGAACCTTTCGGAGGACATGATGTTTCCCGTAAAAGCATTGCTGACTTAGTAAAACGGGCGAGTGAAGATACCAATTATCAGAACCATCAAAGTTTAGGAATCAATGAAAAATAAAAAATAACAAAACGGGAGAGATTATCATGACACAATCAAAATTAACTATGAATAACGGTTTAGAAATTCCTCAATTAGGTTTCGGTGTTTATATGATCAAAGGAGATGAAGCGACTAAAAAAGCCGTTTTGCAAGCTTTTCAAGCTGGCTATCGACATATCGACACCGCTCATGCTTACCAAAATGAACGAGGCGTTGGTCAAGCAGTAAAAGAAAGCGGACTAAATCGGGAGGATGTTTGGATTACTAGCAAACTATGGCCTAGCGAATATGGTGAAGGAATCACCAGTGAAGCGATTGATAAGATGCTAGTTCGTTTAGATACAGATTATATCGATTTATTATTACTTCATCAACAAATCGGCGATTATGTTGGTGCTTGGAAAGATATGGAAAAAGCAGTAGCAGATGGACGGGTCAAATCAATCGGTATTAGTAATTTTGACGGTGAGCGTTTAGACCATTTACTTGAAGTTGCTACAATCAAACCAGCAGTCATTCAAGTAGAATCACATCCTTACTATCCACAACATGAATTACGACAACAAATGGAAAATTATGGTACAAAAATTGAAGCTTGGTATCCCCTTGGACATGGAGATATGCAGTTATTAACTGAACCAATCTTTACGACTATTGGTCAAAAATATCATAAATCTGCTGTACAAGTTATCCTAAGATGGCATCTCCAAGTAGGAAACATTGTTTTACCTAAATCAGAAAATCCTGATCATATCCGCAGTAATTTCGATATTTTTGATTATGAATTGTCAAATGAAGAGATGGCAGAAATCGCGAAGTTGGATAAGAATGAACGTTATTTTACTATGAGTTTTGAGGATCAAGTAAAGAATTTTTCATCGTTTGCCCCAGCAGACTAATTGAAAACCAAAAAATTAGGAGTACTGGTTAATAGGGATTAGCTGGATGTTCTGGGACTATTGAAAAGAAATAAAAACGGGAGCTAAGGTTTGAGATTAAACAAAACTTTAGCTCCCATTTTTTTAGCCAAATCTTGTATTTGTCATTTAAAAAGAAAAAATACCATTTGAGAAAAGCGACTGAAATCGTCTCAAAAGCTATTTAAATATCAAAGGTAGTATTTAAAAAAATAATTATTAAAAACTCAAACATTGCTATATAAATAGTATTAGAAAAAAATATTTATTTATCGAGCTACTGATTTTCTTCTAAGAAGTAACCCAATGAAGTTCGAAATGAAGTTAAACAATAAAACTATCATTATTGTTCTTGGAACTATCCAAAAGTTTGAGTTGATCGCTACAAAACTAAGAATCGTTTCAATAATAATGACTTTGATTTTGTAAAATCTAAACAACTTAAATCCTGTATGATCTATTGGGTTATTAGCATGATCCACTGAAGGTAATACAAACTGTAAGATTGCAAGTATTATAATAAACATACCTAGAAAGCGGGGAGAATACATTTCTAACCAAGTTTGAAGTAACGAATAGATTACAATGGTTAAAATAGAAAATAAGAAGCAAGAAAGTTCTCCTTTTAAATGAAATCCTCCAATCATATTTCGTAATGGAATAAAAAAGATTAAGAAGCAAAATACTTCAAATAAGCTGTTGGTAATGATACCTATGAAAGTACATATGAATAAAAAAACAAGGTATTTAGAAATTTGACGCAATCCATAAATATAGATTTCTGCTTAGGATATTTTTATTGAAAAAGGGTATTTTTTGAATTTGATACTTAATATCAAGAGTATTAATTCTAATGATAAGACTAAGGTCTGATTGTTAGTGCAGTTTTCTTATGATACCTTAAAATTAGAAATACTAGATGAGGAGGCTGCAGGTAAATGTTTAAGTTAATTAAAAAGCAATTTTTACAGCACTGGAAGATTTGGCTATCAATATTACCTATTTTTATTGTTTCTGGATTAATATTTAGCACTGCCCTCGTGATATTAAATGGGTTAAATAGTGCTGATCTTAACAGTTCTGTTGATTATGGTGTTTTTATGCAGTTACCAATTGTTATAGGGATAGTAGTGTTGTTTTTATTGACTACCAATGCAATGAAACAGTGTATAGATTTTTTTGATGAAACAAATGACATATTGCTTCTTTTAGGGGCTTCTCCTGCTCAAATTAGTTTGGTAATGACTGGTCAAATGTTATTAATCGGTATTATTGGAGCGATTTTTGGAAGCTGTTTTTCCTTAAAAGCTTCACAGCTTTTTTTAACCACATTACCTTCGAGTTCTGCCAAAGAAACTCTTGTACATTTACCACTTCAATTCTCATGGAATGTTGTTTTTATAGTGATACTGATTCAAATAGCAATTATTCTATATACATGTATGCGCTATTGTCTTAAAAATTACAAGAAAAGAAAGGGAAGCCTTTCTTCTCATAGAGCATTTAACAAAACGAAGAGCAGTGGTAAATTTTTGGGAATAATTGCGCTATTCATAAGCGTAGGTGCGACATTTTATTTATATTTCAAAAATGTCTCTGATCCAACTTTAATAAAAGAATATACTCGAAGTATGAGTAACTCGATGAATTTATTGCTCCTTCTGTGGCTTTCTATACTTATTGCTATGAATTTTTTAATTCGTCCCATATTTCGAGGCATAGTGAATAGAATTGTTGGCCTCCCGACAATGAAAAATAATCCGATGGTTCGCACTGCATTTTACAATATGCAATTCAATATAGAAGAATTAATAAAATTAATTCGACCAGTCAGCATCATTACCTTACTAGTTGGGAATTTTATTGCTTTATTTCTCAACACTAAACTACTGATTGATGGTACAAATGATAGTTCTTATATTTCAGATTTAATCATCAACCTTATTTTTGTATTTGGGGCTCCAATACTCATTAGTTTGGCCAATGTAATTGTGTCAATTTGCCTTTTTAGAATAAAGACAAAAGTTGAATCTAAAAATTATTTTTATACTGGATGTACACCAAATTGGATTTTTAAAACGAGAATCATTGAAATCAGTACAGTTTCATTCATCTCAATAATAATTACCTTCATTGGAACAATATTGTTTGCGATTCCATTACTAAGAGTGACCTATCTGGGTGGAGGCAATATTTTTAAGGCGAATTGGTCGGTTAATATCCTATTATCGTTAGGCGCTTTTCTAATCTTCGGTTTATGTTTTATTTCAATTTATTGGTTTGAGCGCCATACGTTAAAAAAGTATGTCGAGTAGATTTATTAATATACCAAAAGAATCAGATTGTTTTAATTAAATCAATAATATAAGAGAGTGGTTAGTCTAGATTGAAGGAAGCAAGAAAGTAGGTGAATATCAATGATTTACAATAAAAAAAAATTTGCATCGACTATTCAATCTTGCTTACTTGATTATAAAAAAGTTTATAATCATAAGGTCCAAATCAATGATTACATTTACAGCTTTGAAAATTGGAAATTACCGCACTCTGGAAGCATTAGTGTACAACTGAATGATGCAAATAAAGAGCTAATTATAACAGAGTCCGAAAGAATTTATTTAAAAAAATCTAAGCTACTTTTCGATGTTCGCTTATATCCTAATAAACAGGTACTAAAAGTAATTCTTGATCCAGTGCACTTATTTCGAACGATGATTTCTATTTCTGGTAGTAATTATATAATTGAAGTAATGGAGTTGAATTCAGAAAAAGTAATGACTACAGTTCTAACCAGTCTTGATCATTTTCCTGTGTTTGAGTTACACACAGACCGTATTGTTTTTATAGGTCATACCGAAGACGGACGACCAAATAAAATTTTAGAAAAGAATTTCGAACAATTGAAAGAGAAAGTCTGCTATTGCGAAAGCAGGAGTACACATCAATTAAAACTAATTAAAACATCTTTATCAAATCGATCTTTGTTTAAAAATAACGTAGAATACTTACTTTTTTCATCTGAAGAAAAAATCCTATCCAAGTTATTTGGCCCAAAAAAAGCGAGCAAATTGCTCATGTTATAGGATTTACAAAGTATTCAACAGACTACATATTATTTATATGTAGGAAAGAGAAATCGGTGAATCACAAATTAATTCTCTATAATTGCAATGATAAAAAATATCAAATTATTCCTACAAAAAAAAATATAAGTGTTCTTACTGTTGAAGCGAATCATACCTATATTTTCCTTCGTTACTTTAATGAAAATAAATTGAATTCTGGAATAATATCCATTGAAAATTTAGTAAACACTAAGGTTGATTTTATCGATGATACTTTCAGCATTCCGTTACAAGGTGAAGTTCACCTTTGTCAAAATACTAATGATGAGAACTTGACATACCTATTTTGTGAAGACGATTGTGTATCTAATATGTTATATTCCTACAATCCTAACCTTTCCGAGAGATTAGTTTTGGTTAAAAGCAACCAAAATATACCCAATCTTAACGTAAAAAAGTTTCATAGCAAAATTTTCTATGTAAGATCTGTTGTTGATGGGATGAAAATACCGTTAACAATATATTGGAAGGGAGACTCGAAACAATTACCCAGAAAACAGCCTGGTATCATTTATGTCTACGGATCATATGGCTCGAGAGAACAAAAAGGAAATCTTGATCCCATGATGATAGCGATGATAGAAATTGGTTTTGTTTATTGCATTGCTCATGTTAGAGGGGGCGGATATTTAGGCGAGAAATGGCATCATATGGGGAGAACTTTGAATAAGTGGAACTCAATTTACGATTTTTTGGACTGTTCTCACTATTTAATTGACGAGGGAATAGTGGCTTCTGACAGATTGTCTTTAATTTCTTCTAGTGCTGGAGGAATAGTTGCTGGAGCTAGTCTGAATGAAGAACCGAATTTGTTTAAATCTATGTTACTAGCTTCGCCATTTGTTGATCCTTATAATACTATGCTATATAAACGTGATTATTTATCGCATATGGAAGTAGCAGAATGGGGAGATCCTTCTACTGATTTAAAAGTACGAAAATATATTCATTCGTATTCACCAATGCAAAATATGAAAAAAGCCAAAGGATCAAAGACAAATTTATTTGTGGTTTGCGGAGAAAATGATAAGCAAATTTCAAATGAAGATGTGAAAATTTGGCTACAAAAACTTCAAGCGTTAGGGGTCTCTTCACATTTAGAGATTAACCCAAAAGCTAGTCATGGGGGATTGCCTCAAGGAGACATTAAAGCTTTGACAAAAATTCTAGTTGAGTTTTTATATTCCGTTATCAGTTAGTAGGTTTAGTATTATTAAATTTTATGGAGGTTAATTTTGATGAGACAGATAGTTATTTCAATAACAGAATTAAAAAAAGAAATAGCGCTTGCTAAAGGAAATCTTTTACAAGTGCTTGCTGATATTTCTTTTGATGTAGAGCAACAAGAGTTTGTGTCAATTGTAGGACCTTCTGGTTCAGGGAAAACGACGTTGCTTTATTGTATTTCTAGCTTATTACCTCCTACAGATGGAGAGGTGTTAATCGATGGCAAATCACCTTATGGATGGAGTGCAGCGAAATTAGCAAAGTTTCGCCGCAAAAAAATTGGCTTTATTTTTCAAGATTTTCAACTGATTCCTTCATTGTCCGCTTATGATAATATGGTACTTCCAGGAACTTTAAATGGTCACAAAATAAAAAAGGAAAATGTTTATTCTCTGGCGGAACGATTGGAATTAAAAGCGGATTTACACCAGCCTATTGACGCTCTTTCAGGTGGTGAACAACAAAAGGTTGCAATTGGTCGCACAATATTAGCGGATCCAGATATATTATTTTTAGATGAGCCTACTAGTGCATTGGATACTCACTCACGTGTCCTTATTATGGAAGTATTGAAAGAATTAGTAAGCAAAGGGAAGACAATTGTTATGGTTACTCATGATTTGGAATTAGCCAGTCAATCTTCAAGAGCAATTGTTTTAAAGGATGGACACATTCATAGTAATATAAGTTCACCTACCTTGGAAACATTGGTGTTTTAAAAATTATTTCTCTGTTCGTTGTTTATGAATATTAATTATCACGTTCTATTCATAATAAAAAACATTGAAAAGAGGCACATGATGACTATCTTAAAATATGGTTCAAAATTACGTTTAGCAGTATTTCTGATCTCGACAAGTTTATCTAGTTTACAGTATATTTTCCAAGCGTTTATAATAGGAAATTTTATTACTGCAGCTACAAATGCAGACCTGAATTTTTTTGTGAAAAATGTTACTTTTGCTGTTGTTGGTATACCTCTATTTGGAATCGTTATGCTGATTAATGTAAGTGCTCGAACAAATTATATTAAGTCTGTCAATATAGAAATAAAAGAACGTGCAATTGAACATTTAATCCAAAAAGATATACATGAAATTGATGTTTCAAGTGATTTGTCGTTTATTATGAATGATCTGAAATTATTGGAAACAAATGGCTTAAATGCTGTGCTTTCAATTTTAACAAGTGCGATTACCTTTCTATTTGCTCTTTTTTCTTCACTGAAATACGATATTTGGACTACTGCTGCTTTCTTTTTAGGATCGCTTATTCCGCTGATTATTTCGAATGTGACCAAGAAACAGATCCGAGGAAAATCAGAAAAATGGTCGGAAAAAACCTCTAGATTTCTTTCACGGTTAAAAGACTTTTTAACAGCTACACGCACAATAAGAACTTATCAAGTAGAAAAAGAAATGGCAGCACGGGTGTCACATTATGCAAGGGAATCAGAAAATGCTCTTAAAGATATGAATCAGACAGTGGGGTATACAAACGTGGTCGTGACTGTGTTGGCTACACTATGTGCCTTAACACTTCCGTTTGGGATCGGTATATTACGAATTATAAACAGTAGTCTAACATTAGGTGCATTTATTTCTGTAGTACAATTGTCAAATTATTTGAATAAACCACTCTTATCAGTACTTGAGATGCGAAATCAATTACAAACTACGCGAGACATTCAAAAACGGGTTGATCGAGTTTTAAAAGACAGTAAAACAAATCGTTTATTAGAACGGAGTGATTCTAAAAGAGCATCAATATCTATATCTCCATTTTCTAAATTAGAACTACGCGATGTAACTATTCAATTAGGCAATAAAAGAGTGATTAGTCGGCTTAATCTAACCATTAACGCTGGAGAAAAAATGCTAATAATGGCACCTTCGGGATTTGGAAAGTCAACGCTTCTTGGTGTCTTACAAGGGAATGTTCCGATATTAGAAGGGGAATATTTGTATAATGGAATTTCAACTTCAAATTATGCTGTTTCTCAATTAAGTGAGCAATTCTCATTGATTTTGCAAACACCATTTGTGTTTAATGATACGGTTCGTTTTAATGTAACTCTTGATCGTTCATTTTCTGAAGAGAGCATTTTTACTGCACTTGATCATGCAGGGATGAAGCAATTGATCTCGGAAAAGGGATTAGACTACATAATAGCTGAAAATGGGCAGAATCTTTCAGGAGGAGAACTACAGCGTATAGAAATAGCAAGAGCTTTTTTGTACAATAGACCGATTATATTGGCGGATGAAGCAACTTCTTCTTTAGATAATATCACAGCAGCACATATTAGAAACACTTTTATCAATAGTCCTAATACGTTGATTGAGGTAGCTCATAAAGTCTCACAAGAAGAACAACTACTTTATGATAAAGTATTAAAACTGGAAGGAAATGAATGATTTAAAATAGTTGTTTTAAATAATAAAAAATATAAACGTTCTTAATGAATGGGATTTGGTGCCACTAATTGAATAAATATTACTGACCCCCAGTGTATAGGCAATTTAGTCTGTACACTATTTTTTTCGGAAAAATTTATAAACTTCGAAAAATGGACTCGTTCAGATTGTAGTAGTAGTGGAAAGAGGAAAGCGATACGTTGAAAAAAGAACAAAACCTCTCATGAAACATTTTACCAATGTACTTCATGAGAGATTTTTTGTGCTTTGTTAGCCTACTGTTTATATAAAAAGGCGGATAGCAAATATAATAGGGCAATATGTGCCGGATAAAAGATATAGAAGAAATATTTCATTCCTCTTCCTTTTTGGCCGTTATATAACAATATCGGGATGATTGAAAAGATCATTATCCACTGGGTCGTACCCAAGAAGAAATATATGCCGGCAACGATCGAGATGATAATACATTGAATGTTCCGGTGATTTCTTGCTAAATAAAGCAAAGGAATCAAAAGAACCATAAAATTATTTTCTGCCAAAAGCAGTGCAGGTAAAAATGACGTAATCAGCATAAAAATAATTCTATTTTGCCCGATTAATTGACTGGAAAACATCCACGGGATAATCAATGAGAACAAGATTGGCAAGAGAAACAGAAAGATACTTGTGACGATCTTTTTCCAACTTCCAGTATTTTTTCCATCAGTGAAAAGATCGAGGGCATACATCATGACCGTACCAATAAACAAATCTCTAAAAATATTATTCATCAATACCACTTCATCATAATGAACGATATTACCAAGAAAATAAGTGAAGAAAGCCATGAGAACCATTGAGAGATAAAGACGTAGCATATATTTCTTTTTGTCATGAGTATGTGAAAACCCCACAACGCTTATAAAAAAGAACAAAGTAGCAACTGGTCTTCCAAACCAATCTAGCCATCCGGGGGCTCCGAATAGATAAAACATTTGGTGAATGTGATCGATAAACATCAATATGATCCCTATGATTTTTAGGTCAAACGTAGACAATCCTTTTTTTAAACTATCAGTATTCAAATTTTCCCCTCCTAATTAAATGAACAAACGTATTTATAGTCATATTATTGGATTGAATAAGGAATCACAATCGAAAAAGCTAACACTTTTGTTATACGAAATGTTAGAAGATATCAGAGAATGCGGAGGGAAGATCAAAAATATAACTATAATTTAATTATGTAAACTTTGCGGATTATAAAAATTGCTATTCCAAAACATTATTTGTTTAACCACTTTGTTTTAATAGATTACATATAAAATGAAAAGCGCGAAATCTCGCGCTTTTTGATTTTTTATTTTGTATGCTGTTGACTAGCTAGGATCTGTTCGAATTCTTCTCGTTCACCCTCTAAAAAATGCGGCAAGTATAAAGGAATCTCGTCGAATGAATCCTCTTGATTAGCGTACGCTGAAGGATCTAATGTCCCTTCCTCCGTAGCAATCTCAAATAGCATTCGATTTGGTTCACGGAAGTATAAGGATTGGAAAAATTCACGGTTTTTGACACCAGAATTTGTAAAGTTCCGCTGATTCAACAATTCGTCTAGTTCATGAAGTCTTGCTTCATCTCTCACACCAAAAGCGACATGATGGACTCCGCCAATACCAAGTTCTGCAAGTGGGCTGTGTACATCATGAATCAAATGGACTTCTTGATAGAATTTAGTATCTTGGTTCTCTAAAACAGTCACTTGTTTTTTTGTATCGAAGAAGCTTGTTTCGTTTTTTCGTGTCCAACCTAATAATTCTGTCAATTCTTTTTCAGTTGCTGCGGGGTATTGGACCCGTAATTGGATGGCGTCGATTCCTAAAATTGCGTGTTCCGTTGGGATATCTGTGTGTTTGAATGGATAATAGTCACTAAAGCTTTCAGATTCTCGCAATGGTGTCAACGCCATTTGTGTGTCATCAGGCGCCTCAAAGCGTAGCATCGGACGACCATTAAAGGTTTCGATCCCATAATGGCAGACACCAGCTGATTCTAAACGTTCCTGCCAAAATCTTAGTGACGCTTCGGAAGGAACTTTCAATACAGTCCGTTCGATATTATTAGTACCGAATTTATGATCTTCACCTTCTCGTACTTCGAAAAAAGTCAGTTCGGTACCGATCCGTTGTTGGTCATCGGAAAAAAAGAGATGATACATGGTATGATCGTCTTGATTGATCGTTTTCATTAGTAATTTTAAGCCAAGTGTATTATGATAAAAATCGAACGTAGGTTGAATAAAACGATTTAAAATCGAGATATGATGGATACGTGCAGTCATATAAAAAATCCTTTCTTTATAGGAGGTCATTATGGAAAAATTTTTTCAACAAGGCCAAGAAGATCAATTAGTCGTGGCTTTTCATGGAACTGGTGGCAACGAATACCAATTGCTGTCAACGATCGCAGCGCTTTATCCAGATGCTAGTGTCCTTAGTTATTTAGGTACATATGGAAGCGGGGAAGAACGCCGTTTCTTTGCACCTTTAGTCGAAGGGAAGCTAGATCGTAACGACTTCGAGCGACGAGTAGCTGATTTTCTCGAAAATGAATGGAACGACATAGAGAAAAAAAGCAAGATCATTTTTATCGGTTATTCTAATGGTGCTAATTTCATCTTGGGATTACTAGAAAAAAGACCACAACTTGCTGATACGGTTATTTTACTTCATCCAAGTAATTTCGTCTATCAATTCGAAGCAACAGATGTCTCCGCTGATATCATTGTAACAAGCGGGGCTCAAGACAGGATAAGTTTGCCAGGTGAAGTGTTGGCATTATCACAACAATTAGAACAAGCCTTTCCCCATGTCCATTTTCTTTTATTGGATGGCGAGCATACCGTTAATCATGACGAGATCGATCGTCTGAAGCAGTATTTGAACAATCAACAATCGAAATCATGATCCTTAAGAAATGACTAAAAGGAAGAAATAGCGGTACATCAATCCAACCCCCAACAAGTTGGGCAGATAAAAAGAAGTTCACGAAAAACAGCGTCGTTTTTCGTGAACTTCTTTTTATGGATAGGATCGAAACAAATTGACTTACCTCACCGCTCTTTTTTAGATTTCAAAAAGGATTTCCATAAGCATCAGTGAGGGTGATCGTTCCTTCCGGAGAAACTCGATAGAAGCCTACTGAGCCTGAGCCGCCTTGATTTTTAATGGATTGGCTTGTAGCTGAAAACAGATAATCTGGTCCGACCATTTCGTAAAAACTGACCATGATATCCTCATTCTGCAACTCAGGAGTGTGATCGATCAAATACTGAAGCATCTGATCTTGCGTAGAGACGGAAGAAGTACCAGAGGATTCTGCTGGACTCGATGAGGGAATCGTCTCTGAGCTCATTTGGACTGGTTCAGTTGAAAGGGACGCTTGGACTTGTGTGCTTTGGGTACTTGATGATTGTTCTTCGTGAATAGTAGTGGTACTGGTCGTAATGTTAGTTGAGTGAGTGTCTGACGTTGTACTTTTTGGATCCGATTTTCCACAGGCAGTAAATAGAACCAATGAGCCGAATAAACTGATAAAAACGATTTTTTTCATTTCTCCACTCCTTATACTGTTATTTATTTATCATACACATTTAACCCGAAGCATGCAAAAATTATGATAAGACAGAAAAAACGACCCACCTCTCATTTAATGAGAGGCGGGTTTCTCACTAGTTTAATTCGATTTTCTTCGTTTCTTTTTTATGGTGTTCTGTCTTAGGCAATTCTAGCTTCAACACACCGTTTTTGAATGTGCCTGTTATCTTGTCCTCATCGACATCAGGCAGATAAAACGAACGCTTGTAAGAAACCATATTTCGTTCTTTGCGTACATAGCGTCCATCTTCTTTTTCTTCTTCTGTATGGGATTCGTGGTTCGCAGAAATCGTCAAAGTATTGTCTGAATATTCGACGGTCGTATCTTCTTTATCACAACCAGGCATATCAGCAGTTAACTTGTATCCTTCATCCTTCTCAACTAAATCTACCTTCGGATAATTGGAGACACCCAGAAAATCATTGAACGCCGGACTAAACACATCATTGAAATCAGGGAACATGTCACGAATACTTGGTACATTTGCCATCATACATCATCCTTTCAATAGAATTATTATTTGTTATCCCTAATTACGTAATAACGCTATTTTAGAAAAAATGCAAGTATAATGTTCATCTTGATCATGAAGCTATTTCTTATTCAAAAAAATAAGTATAAGTCCATATGATACTAAAGATAAAAGAAGTCCTGAGACGTAATAGAGAAAAAACAATGGATCAGAATCTACTTCGTCCCAAATTTTTCCTAAAAAATAGAGGAAAGGAAGCCAAGGGAGGAACAAAAGAGCATCTCTCCAGCACCACTTACATCCCTTTTTACAATAACAAAAAACGGCAAACATACAAACACAGGGGAACCAAAATATAGCTTTACTAACAGTTAACAAATGACCATCTCCTTATGTTTCTCCCCCACATAACAAGAATATTATTTGTCTGCTTCAAATACGAATAATTTGCAGTCTCAATTTTCGGTAATAATCTCTTGGATCAAATGATGCCGTTTTTTATTTAGAAAATTCTGCAAATGACTTATTGTACTATTTCTATTAAAATTTAAATAGTTAATGTTATGATAAATTAAACAATCATTAATTTTAAAGGAGAAAAATAGTGGGAGGCGATTGTTATATACGGAGATACGTTGAGAAAGATCCGCGTGTCCAAAGGGTTGAAACAAAAAGATGTTTGTAAAGAGACCATCACGATCAGTTATTACAGTCGGATCGAAAGAAATTTAAGTCAGCCTAGTATCGATATTTTTATCAAATTACTAGAAGCGCTGCATATCGGTTTTGATGAGTTTATGTTCATTCACCGAGGCTATAAAAAAGACTGGCGTGAACAAAAATGGAAGGAGTTGACTGATGCTTTTCATCATAAGGATTTAGTTATACTACAAGCGGCAAAAAGAGAATTGGATCAGCAAGAGACTTCTGCTGTCATCGTTTTTCTCAAACGAATGAACGATTTGTTTATCTCTCGGCTAAAAGGGAGCGAACAGTTTGAGAAACATGCAGGCAGACTGATCCAGCAATTGATGCAAGTCGAAGAATGGACGAATTTCGAAACCAATGTGTTTATCACCTTGATGGACCAGCTCTCATTGGAATCGATCACTATCATCGTTGATCAGATGCTGAAAACAAGAAAATTATATAACGTTTCTGAAGGATACAATTCTCTTTACAATAAAATACTTGTAAATGTCTTGTTCATTTGTATCCGATCGCATGATATAAAAAATGCGGAGAACTATTTGAATGAATTGTCTGAACTTTTAGAAATCAATGATATGTACACCAGAAATATTTGTTTATACTTTACTGGAATCATTGAATCGTTCAAAGGCTGCAAAACTGAGGGAGAAAGAAAAATAGAACGGGCAATCGATAATTTTGAAAGCTTGGGGATGTTTGCGATCGCGGGTAAGTACAAAGATTTTTATGAAGGTTACGTACAATAAAGCTAAAATGCCATACCCAAAACAATACATCGCTTCGTTCAAATCAGCATAATGAATATCCAGTTTAGTGAAAAAATACAATATAAAGGAGAATTTATGCGTACTATCTATCGATCCATTCGTTTCACTGTTCTTATAACTTCCGTACTGCTGCTCTCGACGATAACAGTGACAGCACAAGAACAGACAAATGAATGTAATGACCCTTCGATGTCCTTAAATGAAGGGGAGAATGAAAAGGGAACACAAGAAACAGCAATCACAGCAAAGACGATAGAAGAAAGCCAAGTAAGCGAAATAGCTGAATCCGAGAACAGCTATTTGACAAATGAACAACATACAGCTTCTTCTGAAGAGCTGTCAAGCTGGCTACCAGATCCTGTATTGCAGAAAGCTGTTGCTGCGTCTTTGAATACGGAGATCGCAGCATTGACGAAAGAAAAAATGAGTGATCTGACCACACTTTACATCTATGAGACTGAGGCAGATTTGACAGATCTTTCAGGCTTGGAATATGCAGTGAATCTGAGTTCCTTCTATATGAGGGGAACCAATCAAGTCACAGATTTTTCTGTTTTGGTAACGTTACCTAAACTGACATATGTGTATTTGATGGGAGCAAACGTAACGGATGAAAATCTGCCTTTATTCGGGACAAACATTACAAGACTGAATCTTTCATCCGCCAATGTGACAGATAAAGTTTATGACAAAATCGTACACTTACAGCAGTTAGAATCATTGTCCTTTGAATCGAATTTCAATATCACAACCATCAGTCCACTAGCTGTCTTGCCTAAGCTAGAAGAATTAAGGATACAATTTTGCGGGGTCACAGATTTTACAGTTATTGATCATTTTCCGGCATTGAGAAATTTAGCAGCTTTTGGCCAGAACACAGGAAGGAATGATCCACCGACAACGCTTCATGAGTCCAAATTGAATTATGATGCAGAGCAACAGACGATCTATTTACCGTTTTCTATCATGCCGAACCGATTAGTGAATTTTGATGGCTATATGCCGCCTTTTACTACTTCAAACAGTCCAAGCCAAACTTATTTGGACATCAACGGTACACAGATAACAGGTGATCGATTAATGATAACAGAACAAGGAATAACAGTTTCAGGGATCACACCAGAAAATTTCGAAGCGATTCAGACGATCGAGTATAACGCAAGGCTGAATAATCCTATGGAAAGCTACAATAAACCAGCGGGCTATTCCTTTTATGCAATTTCTAGTGGAACGTATTTACATCAATTCCAAATTGCTCATCTGCAAAAAGCAGGAGAGGTAACAGTGGAATATCTCGATCAAGAAGGACAAGAACTAAGACCACCAAAAATTATCGAGGGCAATATCGGGGAAAGCTATGATGCAACTACTGAGGACTATAAACTGACGATTGACGGATATACATTAGATGAAACTCAGTTACCGAAAAATGCAATCGGTCTCTTGGATGAAACACCACAAACCGTTAGTTATGTCTATACGAAAGAAACAGAAAAGACAGTAGCAGAAGCCAAAGTAATCGTACAGTACCAAGATGAACAAAATCGGAAACTAGCAGATGATGTAGTACTCGTGGGGCGAGTAGGGGATGAATATCGAACAGAAGAACGAAAAATCGATGGCTATGTACTGAAAGAAATAAAAGGTAAAACTGTGGGGGATTTTACCGAACAAAAACAAGTAATCATCTATATCTATGTATCGAAAAAAACAGATAACGGGGAGAAGAAAGAAGGAACTAGCCAAAACGCGGATAAGGAGACAAACAAGGACGACGGGGGTAGCGTTCAAGACAAAATAAATAACAACATCGAAGAAAAAAAGACAGAATGGAGAAATGTAAAAAACAGGACTCGCAACGGTCAAGATACTAAGCCAGTACAGGAGAAAAGACAGGAACAGTTACCTGAAACAAGTGAGAACAAAAGGACATCCCAATTACTCTCGCTTGTAGGCATATTAGCCATATTGGGACTGATATTCACGAGAAACAAGCAAAAACAGAAATAATCTATTTACTTACAGAAGAAAAAAGAGCACATGACCCAGTCTCACTACTATACGTGGACAGCAATCATGTGTTCTTTTTCTGTGTGTAGATTCAAGGAGCTCAAGCTACTTTTTCTTTTTGGACAAATAGATACTAATTGATACGATCATGATTGAAATACCCAAGATGACCAGAATAGTCCAAATATTTGTATAGGTATTCACCAGAATATCTGTTTTGCCGTTTGATTCTCCAATAATCTGCTTTGAAGACATCACGTTTTCTCCTATCGAATTTTCAATTGGTATGAACTAAAGTTTGAGCTCTTCAAATGATGATGGAAGAGAAGAGTTTATTGCCATGACAATAGTGTATAGCTTGGAAGCATTCAAATCAACATAGCTCTAAAACCTCGCAGAAAAAATTTTCCAGCAAAATTTCGTAATCACGCTATTCGTTCATAGCAAAACTTCAAATTTGAATGTCCAAGTTGTTCTTTTAAAATAAGTATACCATAGGGACGTAGTGATAGAGGGATTTTTTTTGATAAATTACAAAGTAGGTAGAGAGTCGTTGGAACACTGTTTATTCGAAAAAGAGGAGCTGCAACAAGACTTTTGTCACAGCTCCTCTAAAGAAAAACTAATAATTATAGCTTTCTAATATTTATCTTCTACTCGACGTGTAATAAGCGGAAAGAATTTTAAGCAATAAATAGCACATAGTCCAACGATGACGTAAATGACTTTCGCAAAGATTGTAGTTGGTCCGCCAGCAATCGTTGCTACAAGATCAAACTCGAACAATCCTACCAATAACCAATTCAGTCCTCCTACAATAAGTAGAGTTAACGCAATAGCATCTAAAGTTTTCATGAGAATTCTCCTTTCTAATATTATAAAATAATTATATATCAAAAAGAAAAACTACGCATATATAACGCTCATGATTTTTTCTAATATAGAAAAACGAAAGAATCATGGAATGAATATAGTTGACAGTGTAGGTAAGAGAAAGGCGATTTTACAATTCAAATAAATGTAACACATGAATCATTGGTTCGCTTTTTTTCTATTCCTAAGCTGATTTTAGCTTAATCTCCATTCAATACTTGTTGTAAGGCGCGTTCGATGATCTCTTCGTGTTCCGGATGTTCGGTTTCAAGACGTGTTGCTTCAGCGGTCGCTGCGCTATTAGGCGACTGAACAGATTGTTTCACGTTAGGGTCTTCGATTGTAGAGATATAGTAAGCCTGATTTTGCCATGCAGCCTTGATGGATTGATAATAAGATGCCTCTAATTGAGAGGTATCAGCGGTACTTTCCGCAGGTGCAGACGATTCGGATGACGAGCTAGGTGCCTCTACCGTCGTTTGTGGCGTAGTTTGGGTAGCTTCTTGTGTACTTTGGACCGCAGATTCAGTGAAAGACGTACTTGTCTCGTTAGACATTGGGGTCGACGTACTAGATGCTGTTTCAGATACAGTAGTCGATGATGATTCCGCTGTGGATGTTTCAGTAGTAGAACGGCTTGCGGCAGTCTGCTTAGAAGGAGAGCCGCAGGCGGAAAACAATAAAATGACACTTAAAAGACTTGCAAAAAGAATTTTTTTCATTTCAAGACCTCCTTGATTCGTTTTCATTATCATACGATATAATGATCAATAACACAAAAAGAATAGGCTTATCGATTATTTTATAAGACAGGCAAGAATAAAATGATGTCCAAAACAGCATATGTCTAGACCAATGTTTCAAAATATAATAAAATAAAAGCAACAAAAAAAGTTTAAGATACTCCCCAAACGAATTCCCCCAAAATTCGCAGTATCTTAAACTTTTTTTTTATTACACTAAAATAATAGCAATTATGAAATAAAATTACAAAGAAAAACTAGAAAAAAGTAGGGAGTAGACGATAAGTAAAGAAATTTTTTACTTTTTTGTAAAAATTGAGTGTTTTAGATAAAAAATAAGAAAAAAAGCGAAGAAGAAAAATGGTAATTTGAACATGTCATCGTATCCATCCGCTATTCTAGCTTGACTTATCCCATCCTTAGTAGTTCAGAACATGCACAATCTCATTTGAGGATACGATGACGATTTTTTTTAGCACTCCACGTTCTAGATGGAAGTAAGTAGACTTCATGAAATTTGAAAGCACCTTTTTTTATTTTCTCTCTTTGGCATTCAAAAATAGAAAAACAGAAAAAAATCTTTTTGTTTTTTGATCTATAATAAATTTGTCATCGTATCAGTAATTAAAATTATTTTGCTGACACAACCTTCTCCAAAAGTACGTCCGGCGATACGATGACATTTCCATAGCCAAGTCAGGATAACCGACTGACCATTGTCTGGAAAGGGCACCAAAAAAGACCTGTTCCTAAAAATAGGAAAGGTCTTTTTTGGTATGTTTTTATGCATCGACTACTGGATGATTATTCTTTGATTTCTGCTATCGTTTTTCGAACTTTTGAGATCGAACGACGTGATTCCTTCTCATTGTAAAACATCAAAATGACATAGAGTGAATCTAGGATGCTTAACTGAGAAATACGTGAAGCCAGGGCTTCTGAACGGAATTCTGTTTCTTCTGAGATAGACAAAAAAACGATATCGCCAAGCTTGGCAAGCGGAGAACTGGATTGGCTAGTGATCACTATGATTGTAGCGCCAACTTTTTTGATTGTTTCAGCGATATGGATCGTTTCTTTCGATCTTCCTGTGTGAGAAATCAAAATAGCACAGTCTTTCTTAGTCAGTAAAGCAGCTTCCATCAGTTGGATATGATAATCCGAGCTGTGGAAAACAGCGATAGGAGAGCGGAGAAATTTATGGTACGCATCAGTAGCGACGATTTCGGAACCTCCTACACCAAAAAAATAAAGCCGTTCGGAGTGATTGATCACGGAAGCAGCTTTTTTCAAATCATCTTGCTGCAGTAGTTTTTTCGTATCGTGGAGCGTTGAGATATTTGATTCGAACACTTTTTGAGCCATGATCAACTCGGTATCGTTTTTTTCGACATTCTCATGGATGGCAATCGCAGAAAAGTCGTTTTCTTGGATAAGCATCGCCATTTTGAAATCTTTGAATCCGTTATAACCTAATTTTTTCGTGAATTGAAAAAAAGTCGAATCGGCTATTCCTAACTCTTTTGACAGATTACTGATAGGGCTGTGGCTGACTTTGCCAGGATTTTCCAGAATATAATCGGCGATCGTTTGCTCTTTTGGGCTAAGATCGTCATACATTGTTTTGATTTTTAATCGAATAGAGACAGTCATGCAAAGACCTCCTTTACTTCTTGAGTCTACTATTTTTTTTACTTCCAATAAAGTCCAAGATACATTGGAATGAGAAAAAATACAAATAAAAAATATTTTTGTTAAATCTATTTACAAAAAAATATTTTTTTGTATAATGAGGGTATAAAGAAATGGAGGCGCTATCATGGAGGTTGGAATCATTGGTCTTGGGAAAATGGGAATGAATCTGGCATTGAATTTGAAGGAACACCATTATCAGGTAAAAGGGATGGATGTCAATCCTTCAGTGGTCGATCAGGCCGTTTCAAATGGAATCTCTTCGTTCCATAAGCTGCCTGACTTGATCGATTCTTTTGAGGGGACAAGAATCATCTGGTTGATGCTACCAGCTGGAGAAATCACAGAAATGATGCTGGGGGAATTACGACCGTTATTAGAAGCAGGAGATATCGTGATAGAAGGGGGGAATTCGCATTACAAAGATTCGATCCGCCGTGCTGCAGTTTTTCAAGAAAATGAAATCGGTTACTTGGATTGTGGGACGTCTGGCGGGATATCCGGGGCGCGTAGTCAAGCTTGTCTGATGATAGGAGGAAAACAAGAGATTTTCGAATCGGTTGAACAGTTGTTCAAAGATACTTCTGCTGAGAATGGGTATCTTTATGCAGGAGCTTCTGGAAGCGGGCACTATTTGAAAATGGTCCATAACGGGATCGAATATGGGATGATGCAAGCAATCGGAGAAGGTTTCCAATTGATCCAGGAAAGTGATTATTCATTCGATCTGGAAAAAGTAGCCCGTGTGTGGAACAACGGGTCTGTTATTCGGAGCTGGCTGATGGAGATCATGGAAGAACAATTCAAACAGCAGCCGAATCTTGAAGAATACAAAGGGGTCGCTGCTTCTTCCGGAGAAGCGCAGTGGACTGTCGAAACAGCATTGGAACAAGGAACAGCAGTGCCTGTCATTGCTTTGAGTTTGTTCATGAGGAATTTATCTCAAGAAGAGGACAGTTTTTCATTAAAAGTAGTCTCAGCACTTCGAAATGGCTTTGGGGGACATGAGATAGTCAAAAAATAAGGAAGTGGAAAATGAAAAAGGGTATACCCACTTCTAACGGCTGTAGTAAAGATCCTCGAAACGTGTTGTATAAGCGTTTATTGTGTATTGAAAAGTTACTGGTTCAGCAGATTGAGTTTATTTATAAAAAAGTCCGCTTGATTTGATCAAGGTGACTAAGCACTTATTATTAGCTTCGATCGATGGATCAGAGATGTAGAAGAAAGGTTAAGAGGGAGGACTTATGGAAACATTAAGTGTCGTACAAAGTTTACTGATTGCTTTATGGGTAGCTGCAATCATGTCTCGCTGGCTTGGAGGCGGGGCAACGCTGACCCTGCGTTTTTCACCTTTGATGACTGGTTTGGTGGTAGGACTGGTCATGGGAAATGTCTCGCAGGCGATGATCGTGACAGCGGCCTTGCAGATGATTTATATGGGGGTCTTTTCTCCCGGTGGTTCGATGCCGGCAGAGCCTTCCATTGCCGCAGCTATTGCTGTACCAGTCGCACTGATGGGAGATTTAAATCCAGAAGCAGCGATCGCAGTAGCTGTACCAGTAGGATTATTAGGCAGTTATTTATATCAGTTCCGCTTTTTCATCAATACGTTTTTAGGGAAATACACGGACAAAGCGGTAGAGGATCTGGATTCGAAAGGGATTTCCCGGTCGATCATCCTTTATCCGACGATCGCTTCGTTCATTTTATTCGTTCCGTTAGTATTCGTAGCCTTATATCTAGGCGCACCTTTGATCGCAGATGTCATCACGGCACTTGAAGGCACGGTGGTCATCCACATTTTAGAAGTAGTAGGAGGGGGACTTGCGGCAATCGGGATTGCAACAACGGTGTATGTCATCGGGCGAAAAGATTACATGGTTTTCTTCTTCCTTGCGTACTTTATGAGTGTGGTATTCAAATCGTTGGAAATCACGATGGTTACGTATGCTGTTTTCGGTGTCATCTTTGCACTGATCTTTGTTCAGTCCCAAAAAGGAAAACAGGTGCAGACGGCAAGCGTGAATTCGGCTGGCAATGCTTCGATGGAAGATGATGACGATTATGATGATGGCTTTTAATTTTAGGAGGGGAAGAAATGACTGAAGCAGTAAAGAACAGCGATCGATCACCCGAAGAGATCACAAAAAAAGATGTCACGAAGGCGTACTTGAGATGGCATTTTGCCAACGAGATCCCGCATTCATTCGAACGATATCTGGCACCATCGCTCTTGTATGCCATGATGCCTATTTTGAAAAAGCTATACAAAGAAGAGGACGAACTGAAAGCAGCTTACAAACGGCAGCTGCTATTCTTCAATACACAATTAAGCTGGGGCGGTGGCGTGATCACCGGGTTGATGTCATCGATGGAACAGCAACGTGCAGAAGAAGAATATGAGAAAAAAGAAATCTTGATGCAAGATGATCTGATGTACAACACAAAAGCTGGGCTGATGGGCGCTTTAGCCGGGATCGGTGATGCGATTGACTCAGGGACTGTCCAATATATTTTCATTGCTATCGCAGTTCCATGGGCACAACAAGGAAGCGCGCTTGGTGCGATTTTTCCATTCATCTGCTTTGCGCTTTACCAAGCAGTACTAGGTGTGTTTTTTGCTCGTCAGGCATTTACGATGGGAAGAAATGCGACTGGACTGATGCAAAGTACAGGTGTACAGTCGGCGATTGAAACGTTATCTGTACTCGGGCTTTTCATGATGGGGGTCTTGGCAGGAAATTATGTGAAGGTAGAATCCACGTTGAAATTCGCGATCTCAGGTAGAGAATTTGTGATCCAGGAAATCTTGGACCAGATCGTTCCGGGGCTCTTGCCTCTTGCAGTTGTCATGGGTGTTTACTGGTTCTATACGAAAAAGGGTCTGAAGGTGACCCAAGCATTGCTGTGGTTGACAGGTATTTTGATCGTATTAGCCGGAATCGGTATTTTATAAAAAAGAAAAGGATGTGTGAGTGATGGGTGTAGTAAATCTAGCGCGAGTGGATGAGCGATTGATCCACGGACAAGTCATGGTTACTTTATCACAAAAAAATGGAGTGAATTCGATTTTTGTCGTAGACGAGGTGGTAGCGAAGGATAAATTCATGCGGGATCTTTATAAAAACGCGGGAAGTCGTACCGGACAGAAAACGATTGTCATTACGCCAGACAAAGCAAAATTCTATTGGGATGAATATCAGTTTAAAGACTATAACTGTATCTTGATTGCAAAAACAGTATCAGTGATCTACGAACTGGTAAAACACGGGATTCCCATGAAAGAACTGAATATCGGAGGGATCGCTCAAAAAGACCCTGAAAAAGATATCCTAGTAACGAAATCTGTTTATTTAAATCAAACAGATGCAGAAAAGTTAAAGGAACTCAACGAATCCTATGGCGTTGAAAACATTTATTTCCAAGCAACGCCTTCTGCACCGAAAACAAGCTTAAAAGAGGTATTGGGCCGTTTCGGCTTGTAAGATCACACGGAAATAATAATCTTAGAACCAATGGAGATGAAAGGAAGATTCCACATGCAGAAAGATGAAAAATTTCAAGACTGGTTATTCCGCTATAGTTTTGTCTATCGGACCAGAAGAACGAAGAAAAATAAACAGCGATTTCTTTCTGCTTTGTTCACGGACCTTTATGCCATACGCGAGGATGTGAATGTTGTCGCTTATAACTATGCGAATTACCATTCAAGAAATGTCTACGTGGGGGACATTGAGAATGCAGATAAAATCATCTGTACTTATTACGACACTCCTCTGAAGCATATAGGGAAGTATCGATTTTTCGATCGAAAAGGACAGCGGAACCAGACACTTTTTTCACTTATACTCGGAATCGTTCTTTTGATCTCAGCAGGTATCATTGGGACGGTCATTTATATGAGGAGCAGTCGATCGGATATGGCATTCTTTTCTACGCAAACGATCCTTTTTGCCTGTTTGTTCGGCATTTACTTCTACTTTTTTGGGAAAACAGCTCGAGGATTATCCAATAAGCAGACCGCAGTAAGAAACACGTCTTCCATTTTGACGATGTTGAAAATGATCGATCGTCTTGAAGATCCTTCCATTGCTTATGCCTTTATTGATGAAGGCTGTTATGGCGATGAAGGGCTGCAAGTGATCAGAGACTCGGCCAAAAAGACTTGCCAGTTCTTTTTTCTAGATTCAGTAGGAGCGAATGCCCCGCTTCGATATGAAGGCAATTATTTTTCAGAGAAAGAAGATCAAACAGCAAACAATAAGAAAGGTCTGCCAGTCAATCGGATCAATTATATCTATAGCGCAAGGGTCGATGAACAGACGCACGCATATTATCTGTCAAAGAAAGACTTGAAACGAAAATCGATGGATCTTGGTCATATGGAAGAGATACTCGAACTATTCAGTTGACGGAAAGGAGAAACAAATGATAGGAATCGTTATTGCCACACATGGCGAATTGAGTACAGGCTTAAAAGATGCAGCAGAAGTGATTCTCGGAACAGCAAGCCAGATCGAAACCATCCAGTTGAAACAAGGAGAGGATGTCCAGAAACTGGGAGAGAAACTCAAAGAAAAGATACAACAGACAGCTCAAGGTGAAGGTGTGATCGTATTTGCTGACATGCTTAGTGCTAGCCCCTACAATCAGTCGCTTTTAGCTTCAAATGAATTGAGTGAAGAACTCGAAGAAGCTATTTATGTGATCAGTGGCGTCAATCTGCCGATGCTGATAGAAGCGATCAATCACCAGCTGCTGCATTCGCCGATCGAAGAAGCAGTTCAGCAGATTTCAGCCCAAGGGACAGCGAGTGTCAGTGTCTGGCAGAATCAGGCTGAAGAGGAAGAGGAGCTTGAAGAAGAATTTTAAGAAAGAGGCGGAGAAAATGAAATGGGGTTTTAGATGGTATGGTGAAAAAGGTGACTCGATCCCGCTAGAAAATATCCGGCAGATCCCAGGCATCAATGGGATCATCGGGACATTGCTGACAAAGATGCCAGGAGATGTGTGGGAAATCGCAGAAATACAAGAACTGAAAGAGTCGATCGAGCAGCAGGGATTAGAACTTCTAGGGATAGAAAGTGTTGCGATACATGACGCGATCAAAGCAGGAACAAAGGACAGAGATTTCTATATCGATCACTATATCCAAACGATCAAGAATCTGTCGAGATGCGGCGTTCATCTGATCTGCTATAGTTTCAAACCGATATTCGGCTGGGCGAAGACTGATCTTTTTTATCAGAATCAAGATGGCAGCTTCTCGCTGATGTACGATCAGCAAGTAGTAGAGAAAATGGCACCTGGTGAGATGTACCAATTGATCCATAGTCAGTCAAAAGGGTTCAAACTACCAGGGTGGGAAGAAGAACGACTAAAAAAATTCAATTCGCTGATCGAGCTGTACGATGGGGTCACAGAAGAGAAGTTATTCGAAAATCTGACTTATTTTCTAAGAAAAATCATTCCTGTCTGTGAAGAAATGGACGTGAAAATGGCTATCCATCCAGATGATCCACCATGGGAGATCTTTGGGTTGCCCCGCATCACGAAAAATTTGACGGATCTAAAAAGAATCCTGACTGCTGTTGATTCTCCATACAACGGTCTGACTTTCTGTACAGGTTCACTAGGAGCAGATCCGAAAAACGATTTGGTTGAAATGATCCGAGAGGTGGGGGACAGAATCAATTTTGTCCATTTCAGGAATGTCCTTTTCCTAGGCGATCGAAAGTTCAAAGAAACCGCTCATTTATCATCGGAAGGCTCCCTAGATATGTATGCCATCATGAAGGCGCTAGTAGAATCCGGGTTTGATGGACCGATCCGGCCAGATCATGGTCGTACGATTTGGGGAGAAGTGGCGATGCCAGGTTATGGACTATATGACAGAGCATTGGGGATTGCTTATCTCCAGGGACTTTATGAGGCGGTTAAAGTACAAAACCAAAACAGAGCATAGTGATAGATAAAAAAATTGCGAGACAGTGTCGATCAACTGTTTCGCAAATTTTTTGTGTTCTTTAATGGTTGATTCTTTCTCTATTCGTCATACTGACGTTTCCTAGATAGCGGTATAAAGGAAGAATGTCTGTTTTTTTCGGAAATTCGAATTTATGCGTCAGATGGCTTTCGTTATTCGAACGTTGGAATACATTAGTCAGATAAGTGATTGTAATTTCACTGTCGTCTAATCCCGTGCCGGCCGTCTCCATTTCCACTTCTACGATCGAATCGAGATGGATGGAACGAAAAGCAGTTTTTTTGCCTGTTGCGCCTTGTTTGTCTACAAAAATGATCCGATGGTTCGTGAAGATCAGGGCATCTCTGATTAATTGATACCCCATAGTGATCTCTTCGTTGTCAAATAAATAACCGCCATATTCCTGTGTCAATTCTTGGGGCGTTTTTTCTGAATAATTCCCTAAAGCGCCTTGAACGATGTTTCCGAATAATGCCATTTTTTTACCCTCCATTTAAAAGTCATTTTATTTGTCTACACTGCATCGATTGCTGGATAAGAAGATAGAAAAATAGAAGATAGCCGATTCTTATAGATAACCGGCTTCTTCGTTTTTCATAGTAAGAAATTACTCATTCAGATGCTGAACTGCATAATCAGCTTCTTCAGGTGTGAATTGTTCACCAGCTGCTGAAGTCAGTTGATCCCTGATCGCATCAGGTGACATCGACATTTGTTCTTGATAACTCTTTGCTTTAGCCAAAGCATTCTTATTATAATCAGCTTTTAGATTGTCGATTGCGTATTGTGCTTCTTCCGCAGTAAAACGTTCACCTGCTTCTGAAGTCAGCTGATCGAAAATTCCTTGTTTAGACATGTTCATCGTATCAGAGTAGCTTTCTGCTTTAGCCAAAGCGTTCGCGTTCCAATCAGTAGACAGATTGTCAATCGCATATTGAGCAGCTTCGGGAGCAAAACTTTCTCCATATTCTGAAGTCAATTGATCGTATACGCCTTGTTTGGACATATGCATCGTTTTAGCATAAGATTTTCCTTTGTTCAAAGCTGATTTATATTCAGTTGGAACCTTCTCGACTGTTTCTACAGTCGTGGAAACAGTTGTTTCGGATTTGACTGTTTCAGAAACTGAACTAACTGAACTTTCAGGAACTGTGCTTGCAGTGCTTGTATCAGTATTTTTGACTTTAGCTGTTTCATTTTCTTTGTCTTTTGACGCGGCGCCTTTTTCCTCGCCATTCAAAGACCCGCCGATTGCGATGACCACAATCACTAGTACCCAAAACCAAACTTTTTTATAGAAAGGTTTCTTTACTTTATAATACTTTCCATCTTCCCCTAACACTTTTTTACCCATTTTTGCCTCCAAAATAAAATAAATTTGCTCCCACTTGATGGCAGGTAGGAGTAGTCGCCAAAATGTTCGAGAGAAGCGATGGATAAGATGTTTATTTTCTATCTTTTGAAAAGTTATATAAATAGGAGCTGGGTGTTCAAGTATGTATCAAAAAAATAAATGATTCTTCAGTCTATGTGTTGTTCTTCACTTTTTCAGATATAGATCAATTCTGATATAGATGCGCTTTCAGAAATTTATTATAACACTTATATATAGGAGCTAACAATTGTTTTTTTTGCTTTTTTATGTGGATAAAAGATATTTTTTAGTTGATAAATTGTTATTTTTGGTTAACAGAGGCAGATTTCCAAAGCATTCTAGATAAAATGGCGGGAAAAAGAGGGGCAGAAGACACAAAAAACACCTACTGTTTCGTCCAGCAGGTGCTTTCAAAGAGTATCAGAACTGCAATCGTTCATGTGAGAGTTTCACTCCTATGCGGATTTTTTCAATTCTTGAACTGCTTGTTCGATCGTTACGCCTGTCGCTACACGATTAGAATCTTTTTTGTCAAAAACGATAAATAGATTCAGATCTGTATTCAAGGTTACACGATACTGTAATTCTTTGTTATAGAATGTCATAGTCATTCTCCTTTCTTTGTTTCATAACGAAAGGCAACGAGATGTTGATAACGAAATTCCAAATACTAGTATACCACAAAGCTCAACATATCTCTAATTAAGAATTGTTTAAGCAAAGGAACAAAGAATGATAGGGATAAAACAAAGTGAGATAGTATAACGATTATTGTCTGACAAATAACAGATAAAGCGACTTAAATCAGAAATCGATACGAAGAATCTGGAAGTCCATAAAGATTTCTCAATTCATCTACTTTTCTAGGATAGGTCTGATAGTCTTCTTTATATAAAGAGACGATCAGGTTTGTTGCAAAGCAGTTTGCTTCACTTTCAGATTTGCTTCGTGATTTTTGATTCGACACATAGTAGCTTGACATCCCTTGATGGAAAAGGGCATGTCCAAGCTCATGCGCGCATACATAAAAACGTTCCTCACTGAATTTCAGCGCTTCATTGAGAAAAATGATCGGCCGACCTAAGACCTCTTGAAACTGCCCCTTTGGATTTTCTAAAAAAGGGACATACATGATTTCAATACCTAATTTTTCGCAGATAGCAAAAGGGTTAGCGGTTTCAAATCTGCGCCTGATAGTTGCGACTAATTCGATCGTATCCATTTCCATAATTATCACATCTCTTTGTCTTTATCCTGCTTGCGTATCTTCCAGAAGATACCGGTCAAGACGTCCTTTACTCGTTGTTTTTCTTCTTCAGTCAGATTCTCACCATTGAATGCCATATTGACATTGGAATCCAATAGCTTGTCCAATTCAACTAAATCATCTTTATCGGCCCAATCAGGTGTTTGGTTCGCACCTAGCAGATAATCAGTCGTTACATCAAATAGTTCAGCCAGACGTTGAAGAATAGCGAAGTCCGGTTCTCTTTTCCCGCTCTCATACGCGGTATAAGCAGGTCGGGTAATACCTAGGTGAGTAGCAACCTCTTGTTGTGTTAATTTTTTTTTCAGCCGTAGTTCCTTAATTCTTTGAGGAAACATCTCGACACCTACTTTCCATTAATATTGTAACACAGTGTTACTTAACAAAAAACTAAAATGAATGTATCTAATCGTTACTTTTCGTTTGACAAGTAACTAATCGTTACATATAATCGATATGTAACGTTACGACACATAAAGGGGTGTTTATGACTACAATGACAAAAGAAGAAAAAATAGCCTTTCTTTTAAGTATCATGCCTCGATTCAATGATTTGATTCTACGAGCAACTGAAAATCAGCTTGATCTTTTGATGGAAGAAGCAAAATGGAAAATGGATACTCACTTTATAAATACTCCATTTAGCTGAATTCACACGAGAAATAAAAACAAGAAAATAGAGGTGGAAGAATGGGAAAATCGATAAATGCGGAAAACGAAGCACTGATGCAACAAATCATGAAATTGACTTATGACGAGAAGTGGGAAGAAGATGAGAAAGTCGTTACCGAAGTCACCCGTTTGGGAAAAAAATTATGGGCACAGACGAAAGACAACAGACGAAGCGCTAAAATCATTGGTGTATATTGGAAAGAAAAAATCATCGCAAAGGGAACTTCTAAAGAAATTGCAGGAGTTGTCGACTATACACCTGGTACTGTGAATACTTTCGCAAGAACAAAGCGTAATGACCCAAAAGGACGGCAGTACCGTTATTTGGAATTATGAGAGACTCTATCTTTTTTTCGAATAAAGGGAAATAAATGGGAGATAAAGGAGAAGGCCCCCATGCAATAATGATATTGTCGAAAAATAAAGAGCAGCACACACGAATCAATGATGATCGAACTGGTGCCGAGCTCATTGTTTTTCAATTTATCTAAATGAGGTGATGAGACGATAAAGAAAGAAAATCTAGTTAAAAAGAAAAAATACTTTTTCAAAGCAGTGATCGTTCATGAATGAAGAACAGAAAAAATTGCTCATGCGAATCGAAGGTACGCCCATCGAATTTGCCCGATCAACTGGATTTGCCGATTTGGAGAAAATACACAATGAATGGTTAAGAGCCTTTTTATTCGATACAGAAGACTTGACTCTGCTAGCACATCGAGGATCTTACAAAACAACGACACTCGCAGTAGCGATTGCTTTGCTCCTTGTTCTTCTCCCGAATAAAATGATCCTTTTCTTAAGGAAAACCGATAAGGATGTGACAGAGATCATCCTTCAAGTAGCAAGGATCCTACAAAGCCCGACTTTTCGAGAGATTGTCGAAAAGCTGTACGGTATCCAGCTGGTCATCCGGAAAGGGACCTCGACAGAAATCGATACGAATTTGAAAACAGCCATCAAAGGAACTTCTCAACTCGTCGGTATGGGCATCGGCGCATCATTAACTGGGAAACATGCAGATATTATCATCACTGATGATATCGTCAATATCAAAGATCGGATCAGTCGGGCAGAACGTGAACGAACGAAGCTACAGTATCAGGAATTACAAAATGTCAAGAACCGTGGCGGACGCTTCATCAATACTGGCACGCCTTGGCACAAGGAAGACGCGATCAGCATGATGCCGAATATCCAGCGATTCGATTGCTATCAGACTGGATTGATCGATATGAAACAGCGACAGCAACTACAGCAGGTGATGTCTCCTTCCTTATTTGCTGCAAACTATGAATTGAAACATATCGCAGACGAAGAATCCTTATTTTCCAGTCCAGAATACACGGACGAACGTTCCTTGATCTATCACGGATTTGCCCATATAGATGCTTCGTATGGCGGTGAAGACAGCACAGCATTCACTATTTTTAAAGAACAAAAAGATGGCTGTATCATCGGTTATGGAAAAAAATGGAAAAAACATGTGGATGATTGTCTCAGTGAAATCATCGCCACACAAGCCCATTATCGAGCGGGGACGATCTACGTGGAAACGAATGGCGACAAGGGTTACTTGGCGAAACAGTTACGTCAGAAAGGGCAGCTGGTCAGCGAATATCATGAATCAATGAATAAATTCCTCAAAATCTCTACTTATTTGAGAAAACATTGGAACCAGATAAAGTGGCTGGAAGAGACCGACCCCGAATATCTTTCGGAAATACTGGACTATACAGAAAATGCCGAACATGATGATTGCGCGGACAGCGCAGCAAGCTTGATCCAGAAGTTAAAAAATACAACCAAGTGGTTATACTAAGGAGGTGAGATCATGAATGCCTTATTGAGCGATGATCCAGTAATGATCGCTAGCGGATTGAAACAGGCGATTCAAGCGGACAGCCATTCTTCGAAAAAAAGAGAAGCCAGAGAAGGTGTCCGCTATTACGAACATGAGAATGATATTCTGAATAATCGGATCTTTTATATCGATGATGAAGGTAACTTCAAAGAAGACAGGTTTGCTTCGAATATCCGTATCCCTCATGGCTTTTTTCCTGAAATCGTGGATCAGAAGACGCAGTATCTTCTGGCTAATCCAGTGGAATACGATACAACTGATGAAACACTGAAAAAATACCTGAGAGAATATTACGATCCTGACTTTCAACTCATACTCCAAGAACTGATCGAAGGTGCGAGTCAAAAAGGATCCGAATATGTTTTTGCACGGACGAATGCGCAAGACCGTATCTGTTTCCAAATCGCCGATAGCCTTTGTGTGTTCGGGATCTATGATGAGGAAAATCAATTACAGCGTATTTGCCGCTATTATGATACAGAAGTCGAAAGAGAAGGGAAACGTGAAATCCTGCATCATGCTGAAATCTGGACAGATCAGGTCGTTTATTTTTTTGAGGCAGAAAACACGAAAAGTTTCAAATTGGAGCCGTCAGAGCTTAATCCAAGGCCACATGTTCTGGCAGTAGATACTCAAACAGGAACTCTGCTGCAACGAAGTTATGGTCAGATTCCTTTCTACCGTTTGTCGAATAACAAAAAAGAAACCACTGATTTGAAGCCAATCAAAGCGCTGATTGATGATTATGACTTGATGAATTGTTTCTTGTCCAATAATTTGCAGGACTTTGCGGAAGCAATCTATGTCGTATCTGGTTTCCAGGGAGATGATTTATCTAAACTACGTCAGAATGTGAAAGCTAAGAAAGTCGTGGGTACTGGATCTGATGGCGGACTGGATATCAAAACAGTCACGATCCCTACAGAAGGTCGGAAGACGAAAATGGACATCGACAAAGAAAACATCTACAAATTCGGGATGGCGTTCGATTCGACTCAAGTCGGCGATGGCAATATCACAAATATCGTTATCAAAGCGCGCTACACACTGCTGAATATGAAAGCAAACAAAACAGAAGCACGACTACATGCCATGCTTGAATGGATGAACAAGCTCGTTATTGAGGACATCAATCGCCGATTCAATAAATCCTATGATCCGAAAGAGGTTTCTTTCACTTTCACACGTGAAGTCATGGTCAACGAGAATGATCTGGTTGCAAACGAAAAGACCGAGGCAGAAACGAAGCAGATCATCATTAATTCAATCATGCAGATTGCCCCTCGTTTAGATGATGCGACCGTCCTCAAATTGATCTGTGAACAGTTTGATTTGGATTGGGAAGAAATGCAGGTATCTTTACAAGGCTCTTCTGATTCACTGTGAATAACGTGTCTTGGACAGGACGATAAACTGTCTGGCATATCAAAAAAACTCTAAGCGGAAGCGACCGCTATACAAATGCTATGGAGGCAAACATGGAATGGATTCGCAAGATTTTGATCAAACATACCGATGAAGATGGAATGATCGACCTAGAACAGGCAAATAAAGAGATTGACAAACAATTTCCTGTAAATGCTGTTCCTAAAGATCAGTACAACCATATAGCGAAACAATTGACGGAAACAACCGAAGCTTTCGAATCGGTAAAGAACCAGATGACTGAACATCCGGATGTTCAAAAAGAATTGACAGCTCTTCAGGAAAAATATGCTCGTTCCATTGAAGAAAACAAAGAAATGAGAATCAGCTTGCAGACAACACAGGCACTTCGAGCAAGAAACGTGAAAGACCTTGATTACGTACTTTTTAAATTAGGAAAATTAGAATTGGGCGAAGACGGACAAGTCAAAGAACTTGAAGAAAAAATCAACGAGCTGCAGGCATCTTTACCTGAACATTTTTCGACAGAAGAACATCACAACGAAAAAACAACTCAAACGGGGTACCAGATCATGGATAATAAGCTGCCAACTGGTACAGCGTCGGCAGCGTATGATCCATTTGCTGAGATCTTGGCCAAATATAATTAACTGGAGGAAAAATCAATGACCACAAAAATCTATTCAAAACAATTCAAAGAATTACTACCTGTCTTGTTTAAAGCAAAATCTTATTTTCTGAATTCTTTCGGAGGGACGTTAGAAGTCCTTGATGGTGTATCAAACAGTGCGAAAGCATTCACAGTGAAAGTTTCCGATATGGATGTTGTCGTAAATGATTATGACAAGACCAAATCGCTCACTGGAGGGCGCTTGGGCGAAATGAATGAAATTATCGCTCAAGACATCGATGTGGATTATGAAGCGGCTAAAGCGATCAATGAAGGGGCTGATATCGGTAATCTAAATGATGGTCTAGAACAGACAGTCGCTGAAAGACAGGAAAAACAAGGTGCATCGATCATTCGTCTGATTGACGCAGCGTTGGGAGCAAAACTATCAGAAAATGCGGGGAAAGTACTCGAACTTGTTGCCATAGATGAGACAAGTGTGATCAAAATGTTCAATGATGCTTCGGCAGCTTTTGCAAATAATGAAGTAGATCCTGATGTTGCAAAACGTGCGTATGTCACACCCGATATTTATAATTTTCTCATTGACAACAATTTGGCGAAGACCGATAAAAATGCGCAAGTAAATATCAGTGACAATACTCTTTATAAATTCAAAGGGTTTTTCTTGATTGAGACGCCGACCGCACGTTTCGTTGAAGATGAAGTCGCTTATTTTTCTGCCGATGGAATCGGAAAACCGTTTACCGGTTTCAATGAATATCGCGTGCTGACTGAAGTGCCTGAATTCTTTGGTGTGGCGATGCAATCCTTAGTAAAATACGGTTCATACATCCCAGAGACGAATAAAAAGGCGATCGTCAAAGCAATAAAAAAAGTCTAGCGCCTACAGCAGAAGGCATTATTGCCAGTCAAAAAACATGGACCGCTAAAGTAGGCGATACTAAAAACTTTACCATTTCGACTATCCCGGTTGATGCAGTAAATGCTGAAACAGTGATCGGAAATACTGTGGGGACATCTAGCGACGAGACGATCGCTTCTATTTCAAAAGAAGGCGAATCTTTTACTGGAACGATCCATGCTCCTGGGACTGCTGTATTTACTTTTGTATCAGGAACATTCCGTACGGAGATAACAGTGACCGGCCAAGACATCCGCTAGTTTGGATAATGAAAGGAGCGAAACGATGATTATCCCATTAGAAGAAGCGCAAAAGATCGATCCTGCTATAGAGCAGAGAGAATTAGACGCCTATGAACAAATGATTCGTCAGTTAAGCAACAATCCGTTCCAGAATATCTACATCCGTTACAAACACCTCACATTTTCTGATAAATCGATTCTTTTGGTCAGCGCACCAGAAGGCCTTCGTGCAGGAGATACGATCCAGATCAGCGGCTCAAGACAAAATGACGGTCTGACCACAATCCTGTCAATCAAGGACAAAACGATCGAAACAACTGTTAAAGAACCATTTTTTGATGGTTCTTTTTTTGATGCATTCTTGACGAAAATCGAGTATCCGCCAGATATCCGTTACGGAGTGGAAGAACTGATCAAATACAACCAACAGATGCGTACGAAAATAGGGATCAAATCAGAATCGATTGCACGCATGACGATTACTTATGATGATCGGAGCACAGCAGAGACAGTGGATGGCTTCCCTATTGCAAAGTTCAACTTTCTTAACAAATATAAAAAAATGAGGTGGGGCTGATGTATAGAACGCAACGATTTCGTATCCAACAACTATCAGAGCAAATCCCAGATCATATAGGCGGGCTGAGCGATAGCTGGGAGGAATATGCGGTGATTGACGGTTACCTGGATTTTTTGTCAGGAGATGACGGTCAACTCATGCAAAATGCCTTTGTCGAAGAGTCGACCCATATCGTAGTGACTACTGAATACACAGCTGGTATCACAAATGCGATGAAGCTTATAGACGAAGAGAATCGATGGTACGAGATCACACTAGCAGATGATCCACTTAACTTGCATCATCATAATGAACTGTATCTGAAGTTTAGCGGGGATCGTTATGAAAAGTGATTTTCAGTTTATCAGCAGAAAAGAAACAGTGACTGATCTGATTGCTTCTGCTACCGCCTCGGCTGCAACAGAAGCGTTGGAAGTAGTCAAGGATGCGGCGAAAAAGAATCTGGGAAGCGAGCATCGAGCCATAGGTAATCACCTTGTTTCTGATGTCCGGTTAACGGATGCAATGGTTGTTGGAAAACTGGGGTCCCAAGATCAAGAAGCGCCACTCGTCGAATTCGGAACAGGTGAACCTATCAGCAAAAATGCGCATAAAACCAAGAGTGACTCAGAAGAAGCAACAAACGTAACAGAAGCCTCCCCTTTTTTGAGGCCTGCTTTCCGCCAAAACAAGCAAGTGATCCAACAATTGCTGGATGAGGAATACAACACGAAGTTTAATGGAGGAGGATAAATGGAAGGATTATTGATCGAGCTGACACAGATCCTGCAAGGGATAGATACAGAAATCTTCTTCGAGATGAATAAACGAAAGAATATCATCTATCCTTACGGCACATTCAATCTCGATTCTGAACCGATCAGACGCAACCAGGATGGCTTTTATCTCGATATCGATCTGTTTGATCGGGATGATTCATTTTTGAATCTACTGAATTTAGAAGAGAAACTAAAGACAGCACTTGATTATCAACGGATTTTAACGCCTGCTTTGAATCTTTCGTTCCGCTTTGAAGGATCAGCAAAAGTGCCAACAGGTGACGAACAATTGAAAAGAAGGAACGTCCGCTTTTATATAGCGGTCGATTGGAGGTTAATAAACTATGGGATTGATTAAAACAGGTTACACAGAAAAAACTGCAGAGAATTTCATTATTGATTCAGCGACAGTGTTCACTGATTTCAGATATGACACAGAAACCAAAGAATTTACAGGAACACCGATGGGCGCCACTAGCGGCGGTGTAGAATTCAATTCGGAGCTTTCTTATCGAAAAGTAGAAGTAGATGGCACTTACGTCATGGATGTTGTCGGCTTGAATGTATTAGAGTCTGCAACTGCCTCGATCAAGGCGAACCTGATTGAACTGACCGCAGAAAATTTGCGGCGCTCGATCAATGGCACTCTTGCCTCGACTACTGAAGAAGAGGCGCCGGAAGGATATATGATCATCAAACCAAAGCGTTATTTGAGTGAAGGAGATTATATTTCTTCTTTGGCGATCGCCGGTATCCATAATGGAACGAAGCAGCCGGTCATCGTTGTCATCGACCAAGGTTTGGTCAAAAGCGGACTGGCTTTGAAAACAGAGGATAACAAAGAAGCAGTGATCGAACAGGAAATCACTGCGAATGCAACCTATGAACAATTAGCCAAAGACGAGTTTCCGTGGCGTATCTATTATCCAAGTACAACAACAGCATAAAAAGCAAATGGAGGAGAATGATCATGAGAATGGAAATGCGAGAATTAAAAGGTGAGGATCTGTTTTCTTTATTATCGATTATCGGAAAACTGGATGTCAAAGATGAATTCGTGAAAATATTTGAAAAAAACCCGACAGCTTCTGCTCAAACAGACGATCCGAAACTGAACAAACAAGTTGAAAAAGAGGCGCAGAAACGTGGCATGGAAATGGCAGCCTCTATGCTCCAAAAAACATTGCTGAATCTAAAGAACGTGAAATCTGATATCAATGAACTATTAGCAGAGTTGACCAAGACAGGGGTCTCGGACATTTCAGCTTTGGGATTGAAAGAATATACGACATTGATCATTCAATTTTTCAAGAAACCGGAGCTTTCCGATTTTTTCTCATCTATCGCTTCCTTATTGAACTGACAGACGGCGAACTTCGGGTGAAGGATCTACTGTTCAAAAGATATGGTGATCCTCTCCTGCTTTTGCGGACATACTCGCTAAGGGATACAGCAGATTTTATCCTATGGCTGTTTGAAGAACAGCAGGAAGAAGCGTTGAGAGAACAATGGCTGCACACACAAATGACACAATCGTTCAATGAATTCAAGAAGCAGCAAGGCGTCAGAAAAGGAAGGAATCAGCAAACGAAAACAATCAGCAAAGAAGAGCAGGAAAAAGCATTAGCCTTTGCTTACCAGTTCATCAAACCGAATGACCTTCCAGAAAGCGAGGTGAGAGGATGGGAGACGTATTCACACTGATCGGCACGATAAATCTGGATATCAAGCAAGTCACAAGTGACCTGGATGCAACAGAAAAAAAGGGGAACACCGTAGCAGACAAGTTGGAAGGTTTTTTCACGAAAGCATCAGAGAAAATCTCTGCTGTTTTTACACCTGAAAAAATGATCGATTTTGGGAAAATGACCGTACAGGCTGCTTCCAGCGCGCAGGAATTAAGCTCGCAATTCGGTCAAGTATTCGGAGAGCTTGAACCGATCGCACAAAAAACCGTCGAAAAAATGGGAAGCAAGATGAACATCTTGCCTGAACGCATCAAACCCACTTTTTCAAGCATGACTTCGTTGTTCAAAGGATTGGGCATGGATACCGAAACAGCGATGAAGAAGTCTGAACAAGCTTCAATGCTAGCTGCAGATGCCTCAGCTTTTTACGGGACAAGTCTCGAGGATGCGTCAGGTTCGATGACTTCTTTTTTAAATGGCAATTATGAAGCAGGCGAATCGATTGGCTTATTAGCCGATGATACGCAGATGGCCCAATTTGCCATCCAAGAAGGGATCGTCGGTTCAACTGAGGAATGGGGAAAGTTGGATGAAGCGACCAAACAAGCGACACGGCTTGATTATGCAAAAAATTTATTGGAACAATCCGGCGTTATCGGACAGGCAAGTAATGAAGCAGGGAATTATCAGAATGTCACGGAGAATCTGAAACAAAGCTGGCAAGATTTCTTGGCGAAAATCGGCACACCGATACTAGAAGCGTTAACGCCTATTATTGAAAATATCACAAAAGGTCTGGAAGATGCAGGCAGAGCTGTCCAGCAGCTTCCTGGATTTTTCAGCTCCTTCATCAATGATTTGACCCAATTGCAAGGAGCAGCACCCTATATTACTTTGGTGGCTGGCGCTATTGGCGTCCTTGCACTTGCGTTGAACGCCGGTGCGATCGCTCAAGGTATATATGCCGCGGCAACAAGTATCGCTACTGCTGCAACTACTGCATTTTCTGCGATCATGGCTGTCCTGACCTCGCCTATCACCTTAGTTATTGCGGCGATCACTGCCTTGATAGCCATAGGAATCTATCTTTATCAGAACTGGTCTTCCATCGGTCCTGCTCTAGCAAATATTTGGCAAGGTATCAAAAATACTGCTTTGGCGGTATGGGACGCAATCAAGTCAACGATCAGTACGATCGTTCAAGCGGTAGTCAGCGCAGTTGTTTCCTTCTTTACTGGGTTATGGAACAATATCACGAATATTTTCAACGGTGTTCGAAATGTGGCTTCTACGGTCTGGAATGCCATCAAGAGTGTGGTTTCATCTGTAGTCAGTGGGATCGTTTCAACGGCAGTGAATCTGTTTAACGGACTGCGGAATACGGTCTCCAATATTTGGAATGGGATCAGTTCAGCGATCAGTACAGTAGTAAATGCCGTGAAAAATACGATATCGAATGTGTGGAGTAGTTTGTCCAATACAGTGTCGGGTATTTTTAATGGAGTGAAAAGTGCTGTTGAAGGGCCGATGAACGCAGTAAAAGATTTCATAAAAGGAGTAATAGACACGATAAAAGGATTATTTAATTTTAATTTGAAATTTCCTGAAATCAAATTACCACAATTTCGAATCAAGAATGGCTCGATAAATCCTTTAGACTGGATCAAAAATGGACCTCCAACGCTAGAATTTTTTGCAAAAGGTGGGATTTTGACACAACCGACTTTTTTTGGTATGAACGGGCCTAACCCCATGATTGGTGGCGAAGCCGGCGCTGAAGCAGTCGCTCCGATCGATACACTGATGGGCTATGTGGAGACTGCGGTGCGTGGCGTGATCGGCGAACAAAAAGAAGGGGATATCAACGTCACGAACTACATTACGAGTCCAGAACCGTTGACCCCGCGCGAGATCGCAAGAGAAATGAAATGGAAGCTGCAAGATCTTGCAGCGTTGAAATGAGGGTGAGTTGAATGTATGAGATCGTTTATAAAAATTCGGATGGCGAACAGCTGATCTTCGGGATTCGTCCACCTTTCACTGTCTCGAACAAAACAGGATTCGGCGCTGTCGAGAATGCCATCACAACGGAAGAACAGTATGGTCTCGATGGTGCTATTCTTGTTTCAGAGCGTTTAGACAAGCGTGATCTGACGATAAAAGGTACGGTGATCGGTACCAGTCCGGAAGATTTATCCCAATTGTAGCACGAAATGATTCGCTGTTTGAATCCAAAAATAGCAGGCACTTTGATCTATCGAGCGTACGAAAAAGAATATCAGATCGATGTTCTGATCGTCAAAGCGCCAGAAATGGACGAAGCAACCAAAAACACGACAACGGCTTACGCGTGTACCTTCCTTGCACTCGATCCATACTGGCGCGACATGAGTATCTACAATACGTTGATCCCATTAGCGGTGGCTACTAAGAAACACATGTGGCCACTAGAGATCACTAGCGATTATGAATTTGCCACGCTGAATTCTGGGGAAATCGTCCCAGTTTCAAACGACGGAGATGTGGCGGTCGGCGGGACCTTCTACTTCACGTTAGGTGCAGAGGCAACAGACCCGGAAGTCTACAACGTGATCACTCAGGAATTTTTCCGATTCAAAGGCGCATATCCGGCAGGGACGCGCTTCAAGATAGTGACTACGCGCGGACTGAAGGAAGCGGTAATGACGGATCCGAACGGGATAGAAACGAATGCGATGCCATTGCGTGATCCTGATTCGACCTTTCTCCAGCTGGCAAAAGGCGACAATTATTTCCAAGTCAAAGCGACTTCTGGCATCGGGAATGTGATCGTTCAGCTTGATTTCCAGCCGCTTGTCGGAGGTGTGTGATGGAATTAGAGATTTTTACCCAAGACAGTCAAGATCAATGGCATTTCGAATCAGAGAAAGTCTTTGATGGCTTCAAAAGCCTGACTATCAATTTGAATTATTACACCTATTCTGACTTCGAACTGTTTGTCGGATTGAAGAACGAGCATATTCGCATGTTTGTCCCAGATACGGTGATCTATATGGAAGGACTTTACTTCTATGTCGACAACGCTGCGGTAGACGATCAGTCGACGATGCAGCTGAAAGTTTCGGGTAAATCCTTGTTAGGAAAAGCAAACGACAGGATCGTCCAACGGCTCTACAACAAAACTGCACGACCAGAACAAATCGTCTGGGATCACCTGAATGCAGAAGTCGTCAACCCGAGTGACACGAAACGCCGTATCCAATACTTGAAGCTGGATGCGGCGCCCAATTTGGGCAATAGTTCTATCCAATACCAAAACAGCTACGGCAACGTGGCAGAAGAAATCGAAACGCTTTGCACCTCTTATGATTTTGGCATCCGAGAAACAGCCGAGCGACTGGGAAAGCCCACAAATAAACTGTCTATCTATAGAGGCAAAGATGTTTCTGAGGTCGTAGAGTTTTCAGACGTATACGAGAATCTAACCAAAGCGGGGTATCAAAACAACAATTTTGACGAATCAACAACCGCACTTGTTTATGGCGAAGGGGAAGGATCTACAAGAAAAAGTGTAGTTGTAAACGGCGAAAAGATTGGACTAGAGCGCAAAGAGCTGTACGTCGATGCTCGAGATCTGCAGCAAAACAGCAATGACACCAATTTGACCGATGCACAATACCTCGCGGCTCTTTCTAATAGAGGGTCAAGCAAGCTGGCTGAACGAAGACGGATCCTGACCTTGACAGGTGAAGTACCTATCCATTCGAAACTGTTCGAGCTGGGCAAAGATTATGACCTTGGAGATACCGTTAGTGTGAAATCTGATCTGTATAATCTGAAAAAGAAATCTACGATCACGACGATCAAAAAAACATATGACAGCAAAGGGCTGTTCATCGAACCGGTCTTCGGCAAAGAAACCCCGACCGTTTTCGATATTCTAGGAAGGAGTTGAGTAAATGGAATGGAGTTTTCCATGGCTATCGATTGATGGCGATCGTGCTTATGACGATAGCGATTTTTCGCAGTTTTTTGCGAATTTGTTTACGACTGGCGTCTCATTGACGACCGCAGATGCGTTGAAGGTAACGGAGAATGCGACAGGCGGTATGCGGATCACTGTCGGAGCAGGTGCCGCAAATTTGCAGGGGCGTAGTTATTTCAACAGTATCAGCTTAGCGATGAATGTGTCCATCGCCAGTTCGACCCAGGACCGCACCGATAGCGTCGTCGTTCGGATGGACAAAGGAACGCGAGAGATCCAGTTGGTCGTCAAAACAGGAAATACCAGCGTCCAGCGAACAAGCGATGTGTATGAACTACAGCTCGCAACGATCCGTGTTCCACGCAATGCTTCCTCGATTACTGCTGATTTAATCACGGATAAGCGTGCGGATGAAAAAGTTTGTGGTTATTCTAGCCCATTTCAAAAAGTATCTGTATCAGGACTAGAAGAACAGTACAAAGCCTTGTTAGATAATATCATTGATAAAATGAATCAGTACACGGCAGACGAGAAAGTGAAATTTGAAGCGGATATGAAGGCAATCATAGCTAAGGGGCAGGAATATATCAACCAAGCGCAAGCCGACTGGCAAGCTTTTCTTGAAACAATCCAGGAATCAATGGAAGGAGACGTAGCACTCAATCTTCAAAATCAAATCATGAACTTGACGGCAGATCAGTTAGTTTTTTCTAAGAATGATCTGCCTTTTGCGTATCCAGAAATCGAAGTATTGGCCCTGACAAATGGGTTTGGTATCACTGCATTGGGGGAAGAAAATTGGCTAGGGGATGTGCCAGAAACGATCCCAACGAAAATTGGTTACCCCACTAAAAATGGGGTGACAGTCAAAGTCCCCAATAACTGGAAAATGTCCACGCCGAAAATCACGGAGATCAGCGAGAATGTTTTTCTGTTGAACGAAGGAAACAAGAGCTTACAAATCACATTAAAGGAGACAAGATAACATGAAAACAAATTTTGAACGTGGTCAACTGAATGCGCAAGATGATCTGAACGAGAATTTTAAGGAGATAGAAGCTGCTCTAGCTGATGACACTTTTGGTATTTCACTTTCTGGAGGAGGATTAGATAAAGAAGCTATTATGGACGGACTCACTCTTCGGTGGGGGGATATTTTCTCCGTTGATAATGAACGTTCAAGAATGAATGAGTTATTTGTAATTTCAGAAGACAAAAAAACATTGACGATATTAAGCGATTGCCTTTTGCGATTTGATGGTCGATTTAGATGTCAAACAACAAATGGGTCTTTCTATGCATATCTAGGCATGCGAGTAAATGGCGGCGGTGACGTCAGAGTTGCTGGAATTGCAGGCAATATAAACTGGCGTAACGATATCAGTTGGCATGAAATTCGTGAATTTAAGGCCAATGATAAAGTCACTCTTGTTTTAGGTACAAATTATAAGGTCACAGCTGGGGATGCTTGGGGTGTTGATTTTGTTCACATTTCCGAAGTGCTAAAAGCTTAAGCATATTCAACAGTGTACTCTTATAAATACAAGAAAAGTTGGTGAATCATGGAAAAATTACTAGGTTCGTTACTCTCAAACCCCGAACAGATCAGCTTTGCTGTTTTGTTTGTGGGTTTGTTTATTTGGGTGATGCAGCAGAACAACGCACGAGAAAAAAGATATCAAGGGACGATCGACAAATTGACGGATGCTCTAGGTGATGTGGAAGATATCAAAAGCACCGTGGAGAAGATCCACGAAAAATTACAGTAGGAGGAAGATAAATGAAACTGAATAATTCAACGTACGACATCATCAAATGGGTGGTGTCGATTGTTTTGCCTGCACTTGCTGTGTTAGTGGGCGGCCTGGGCAAAGTATACGGATATGAGCATACCGATATAGCTGTCACAACGATCACGGCTGTGACGACATTCTTAGGGACTATCTTACAAGTGTCAAATAAAAACTATAAGAAAAATGGAGGAAACAACTAATGGTCAATACTATCGAAAAATCAGTGTGTCGAGGTGTAGCAGGAAGACGTGTGGGAGCTGTAAAAGGTGTGGTCATCCATAATACTTGGTCGAATGCCACAGCGATGCAGGAAATGAATCGGTTGGCAAGTATGACACCTACTCAGCTAGAAGCCGGTTTTGCTCATTATTATTGTGATGAAAGTACGATCATCCGCACAGAAGATACTTACAATCGGGCGTGGCATGTCGCGAATGCAGATGGCAACAACAGCTATCTAGGTTATGAAGTACGTGGGAATCGCGAAACACCGAAAGCCGCGTTCTTGCAAGCTGAGCAAAACGCATGCTGGCAAGCAGCAACGGATTTGAAATTTTATGGTTTGCCAGTCAATCGTGACACAGTGAAATGCCATCATCAATTCTCAGCGACTGAATGTCCTAAGCGTTCACTGATAGAACATTGTGGCTATGATTCTACTTTAGTAGTGCCCGCAGCGATTACCGCACAAATGCAAGACTACTTTATCTCACAAATCAAAAAGTATTATGATAATCCTAATCTGAAACCAGATGGATCTGGAGACAAAACACACGATGATTACGTGACTGAAAGTCCCATCCAATCAGCAAATGGTCAACAGGCGAAGCTTGAGCTGATGAAAGAAGTGAATTACGGCGTGTTATCAGTCAATGGTTGGCAGGGACCGGGTACACATAAATATGCAGCAGTTTTTCTCATGGACAAGCAAACGGACAGAGAGCTGACACGCAAACTCATCGCTAATACAGTGAGAGAAGATGTCAATCAGCACTTAGGCGTTGCGGCTGGTTCAACATATGGAGTAGTCGCAGATTTTGATATGAAGCCCTTAGCAGGAAAAAATGTGTACATCAAATTCCGACGTACAAATGACCCAGTAGGCAATACAACAGGAGGAGCAGTAGATTTCGATTGGAAGAACTTGGCTTTGACGATCCCGCAACGCTAAAAAAGAGCTGTTTCCAGTTAATTGAACAATTTACATCATTATCCTTGCGTTTTGTTCGAAGCCGTGGTATATTAAATGAGTAATCTATTTTGAAACGTAATTCGAGCTATATATTTATATAAAACTCCTTTTGCCTATCAAACATTTATTGCAACGAAAAAACGTACTTTGATACGTATCAGGAGGAAATATACATGAATAACGGTACAGTAAAATGGTTTAATGCAGACAAAGGTTTTGGCTTTATCACTGGTGAAGACGGAAATGACGTATTTGCACATTTCTCAGCTATCCAAGGTGAAGGTTTCAAATCTTTAGACGAAGGTCAAGCAGTAACTTATGATGTTGAAGAAGGCCAACGTGGACCTCAAGCAACTAACATTGTTAAAGCTTAATTAGATTGATACTATAACCCGTTTCTTCTTCGGAAGAGACGGGTTTTTTGTATGTTTTTTTGCATGAGGCGTGAAAAACGCATGATCGATTCTTTGCTAGACTAACTGAAAAATAGCAGTGGATCTTAATGGGTATCTGTCATTTTTTGTCAAGGCCAAATAAGATGGAATTGTCAGTTGTATATTGATGGAACGTCTCATATTGTTTATAAAAAAACAAAATAACATTAAGATTCATAACGAAAAATAAAAATGGAAACTGTGTACATCGTATGTTTTTCCTCAAAATAATAACATTTTTAAAGAGTTTTTTTAATGTCTTAAAACAAGGGATACTCATTTCATTTGTTTTAAAATAACTATGTTATATATTATAAAAAGTATAAGTATTCTTAATTTTATTTAAATATTCTTCAGAAATTCTTAAGTATCTTCTTGGAATAATAAAACCAAATGTTATTATTTTAGTCTGTTTTTAGGGGGGATACTATGATGAAAAAAATACTATTATTATCAACATTGACATTAGCTTTAGCAGGTTGTGCATCAACAACGGCGGAAACAAAGGAATCTTCTAAGGAGACTGAAGATACCACAGAAGAGGTAAAAACAGAAAAAATCACAGAAGCTGAGGTAGATGAAGCACGCGAACGTTGGGCAGATGCAATCATCGAGATAGGTACCGCGAGCGAAGAAAAACTTGAAAAAGCCACAGAAAAAGCAGAAGAAGTGGTGGATACATTATATGCATTTGATGAAGGCACTGTTTTGTTCAAACCGACGAAAGCCGCTGAATTGCCATTCCGTGCGACAAAAGAAGAAGCATTATCTTATTTTGTTGGGGGTGAGGTAAGTGAAGATACTGGATTCGCATTGCAGCCTTGGACCGAGATCCGCTTCGATAATCATGATACGGTCATCGACAATGATTCAGCACTTGCTTCCGGGGAATATTACTTCACATCTGGACAAACAGGAGAAGAAACACGTGTAGAATATACCTTTGGATTTATTCGGGGAGAAGATGGCGAGCTTAAAATCAATCTCCATCATTCCAGCGTACCTTACGGAGGCTGATCGTTAAGGGACAAAGCAGAAAAGAGGTTGTGACAGAAGTGGGCAGCTTCAAGAAATAAGAAGGAATTCATGAAAATTGCTTCTCAAATTTTTGTGGAATTTCGGCTTATTTTCGAAGAAGTTACTTCTGGAACACCGTTTATCGAGAGGTTGTGAAAAAGCTGTCCTGCATCAAGTAATAAGAACAGACAAACAAAAATAGCTCTTCATATTTTTCGTTTGGTTGAGCTTATTACCGCAGATGCAAGCTTTTTGAACACCGTTTAGTGGAGAGGTTGTGACAACTGCGTTCTGCTTTAAGGAATAAGGACGCTGAACAGAAAATAGCTCTTCATATTTTCTTGTTCAGTGAACTTATTGCCGATAGGCTATCTCTTGAACACCATTTATTCGGAAAAAATGAGCTGTGACAAGATTTTTGTCATAGCTCATTTTGATCGTTTTCTAGTAAATAGATTCCTTTTTGTTCTAAGTTTGCTATGCATTCTGCAAGATATACTTCATCGTGTTCCGGATAGATCGGTGAAGTGAGAGTCACAGCTGCTAGTGTCTCATAAGGATCAGAAGTCTTTCCTCGATAGAGCGGATCTTTCCATTCTGGTGCAGGAAAATAACCACGTCGAGTCATTTCTCTCATCACCAGTTCATGATACTGAAACAATTTATAAGGAGAATGACAAAAGACATAATCGACTGTCGCATGTTTCTTTCCCCAACCATTTCCTCTCAATGCACAGCATTCTCTGTGCTGTCCAAGCAGTTGCTGTCTGGGCAACTGCGTAATCAATTCTTGATGCCATAAGCGCATGAAATCATCCCCGTTTTCTCCTGATAGGTTTATTATACTGAAGAGGACTAGCCTTAAGAAACGAAAAAGCCTTACATGGTAAAAAGTGCTGGGAATCCGCTTTGACCTTGAAACGGATAGGAATAAAATACGATTGGAATCTAGTTCCAATCGCATAAACCAATCAAGTGTTTGGCGCTTCTGTTCGGCCGATAAGATAATCGACAGATACTTGGTAGAAGTCGGAGATATAAATCAGCTCGATCACGCTAGGTACCTGTTCGCCTTTTTCATAACTGCGATATTTAGCTAAAGGAATCCCTAAAGAAGCGGAAACAGTTTGTTGAGATAAGGAATGCTTCTCTCTCAAAAAGTTGAGACGACAGCGTAACGTATCTAGTAAAATGGCTTCTTCAACACTCATTCAATCACCTTTCTCCTATACTAGGGTTTATAGTAGTGAGGCACTTAATTAAAAAATCAATGTTTTTTATTTAAGCGCACTAAATAATAGATCACGAGCAATACAGATAAGATCAAGCCGATCAGATCACGAATAAACACGTAGTCTGGTTCAAAAAATTTATAATCAAATACTTCTACTACGAAGTAAAGAACAGGAATGGTCAGAAAAGCTAACATCATTCGTTCCTTGTTCCATTTCATAAGATAGCAAATAATTGAAACAAGAATAATTGCAGGTACCCAAAAAATAATCTGAAACAACGTAATCATAGTTTAACTCCCCATCTATTCATATAATAAAAGATAGCATTTTCTGACAAACAGAACAAATAAAAAGGTAGGGAAGAAGATAAAAAAAGAACCACCAGCAAACAGCTAGTAGTTCTGCAGTAAAGAGATACTTTAGCGAGAAAAAACTAAAGGATTGATATCTAGGTAATTCAGTACATATAAGAACAAAACGATTCCGTTGATCAGGAAAGACAAGAGGATGATCCCGTAACGTATGGAAACGTTTTTGACAAATACTTGTGTTTGTACTCGTGCATATCTTTTTCCTTTATAACTGAATACCATGAAAAGCAGTAGGATCGTCACGAAAGCTTGGAAAATCAATCCAAGCAAAAAAACACCTGAGCTTTGATGATCCAGTTGGAAAAAATAAGCTCCAGCAGCAATCAAATCAAGAATAATCGCAATAAACGGCAAAAAATACCACTCCTTTTCTTAAGGTTTCTTACAGGATACCATTATTTCCCAATTAAGTAACTATTTTTGGAAGTATACGTAATGAAATAATAACAAAACAAACTTTTCGTTTTTTGTATCCGCTATCTTGTGGATGTGGCTCAATCGTGCTATATTTTAATAGTAGCAGGAAAAATGGAACAACGAATCTAGTAAAAAAGTACCTTTAGCTCAGTTGGTTAGAGCAGACGGCTCATAACCGTCCGGTCGTAGGTTCGAGTCCTACAAGGTACATCGAATAGAATAATGGAGAAAAAAGGGCTGCGGCATTTCTGTCGCAGTCCTTTTTATGATTCAGTGATCGCTACATTGAAGTCTTTCAGTAATTCCAGTGCGATGTCTTCATGTTCTCTGCTAGAAACTAGATCAGGATTTACAAAAAAATCTGCTTCTGGAAAGGCACTCTGCAAGCCAATCAAATTAGACAGCACACATAGATTCGTTTCGATTCCTGCAAGCTCGATTTCTTTTTGTTCTTCTTTGCTTTCAAAGAAACCTTGTTTGATCTCTACTAACGTTTCCGGCGGGATCGTAAAATAGTACTTTTTGATCACGCGTTCGTTCTCACGAGGAGAGAGGGCAGAGATCAGTTGAAGATCTTCGCGTTCCTCTTCTTTATCTTTGCATTCGATAGGAATGTCACGAGTAAAGAGAACATATTCGTTTTTTTCTCGAGCTTCCTCTAGTCGACGAGCGATCCGTTCAGACAACTGGTCAGAATGCGGGATAAAAAACTCACTTTCAGGATCAAGTATATGATTTTGCATATCGATGACAACTAACATGATGCTACCTCCTTAGCTACCTTTCTTTTTCAATAAAAATTTTTCAGTACATACGCTACGCCAGCTTCTTCATTGGTTTTAGTCACTTGGTTCGCAATCATCTTCACACTATGCTGCGCATTGCCCATCGCAATACTCAAACCACTGTAATTCAGCATCGCAATATCGTTTTCCTGGTCACCGAACGCCATGATCTCACTTGAATGTATCCCTAGATAATCAGCCAAGAAAATCAAAGAATGAGCTTTGGTGATTCCAGTAGGGGTGATTTCCAGGAAATGTGGATCAGAAAACACCGAACTGATTCCATCTGCTTCCAGATCACTTTGGAGCTTCAGTAGTTTTTGTTCATCTTTATCCGTCAAAGCTAGCTTCAAATAGCTTAACGAAGGATCGTCCAGCATACGGAGGATTTGATCGAATGAATGATTCTGCAAATTGAAGTGTTCGTAATACGGATCGTCTTTCACAAGATTCGATTCGTCGAAGGTCAGCTGATCATCCTGAGTTTCTCTGCTGGCGATAATAGAGATTTTGGCTTCTTGGGCATAGAAGAAGGCTTTTTTGAGTGTATCGGTGTCGATTTTTGACCTGCGTAAAACGGTATCGATCTTTCCGGAATCCACTTCTGCCACAAAAGAACCGTTAGAAGAAATCAGATACCCGCTAATCCCTAATTCTGAAAAGATATCCTTCGCGGAGATGCTGTTTCTGCCTGTTGCGACGGTCACGATACCACCATTGGAATGGAACTTACGAAGTGCTTCGATATTTTCTTCTGGGATCTTACCACTTGAATCAAGCAACGTGCCATCTAAGTCGATTGCTGCTAATTTCATTGTTTTTCCTTCTTTCTTTGCTTATCTGTATTCCTGTTACTTTAAGATTAAATGAGAAATTAAAAAAATGAAACTATAATGCTTTGTTACCATGAATTTTTTCAAAAAAGATTCTTTCCGGAATTAAAGGTATATATAGTAGTCTTTTGGTCAAGACCTTTGAATAAAAAGCCGAAAAAGTGTGTTAGATAGCGTTTACCAATACAAAATTTAATAAAAAAATTGCAAAATATTCAATGAAAGCAAAGCATATATTTTGCTTTAAAGCGAAATGAGGAATATTCTAGATGTAGAACAGGTTAGAAAAAGATTAGAAAAAGGAGTGATTTTAATGGAGAACAGATACGGTGTAGTTCCTGTTGTGACTGCTTCTGATGAAAATTATGCTCCTTATCTGAGTGTAATGATTGCGACTGCATTAGAAAATTGCAATAAAACAAGACATATTTACTTTTACGTGATTGACGATGGACTTTCAGAGTACAGCAAAAAAGGATTAGAGGAAACGGTAAATAAATATTCGAACCATGCAAGTATCCAATTCCTGACTGTAGAAACAGATGTATATGAAGATTTCTTAGTCAGTGACCATATTACGACTACCGCATACTTAAGAATTTCTTTACCAAGTTTACTAGCTAAACACCATTATAAAAAAGTCCTTTACTTAGACTCAGACGTGCTGGTGTTAGATGACATCGTGAAGCTCTATGATGAACCTTTAAATGGGAAAACCATCGGAGCGATCATCGATCCTGGCCAAGTGAAAGCTTTGGAAAGATTAGGCGTAGATTCCAAAGATTATTATTTCAACTCAGGTGTAATGGTGATCGATATCAATCAATGGAATGAGAAAAAGATTACAGAACAGACGATCGATTACTTGAGCGAAAATGGCGATCGGATCATCTACCATGATCAAGACGCATTGAACGCAATATTATATGAAGATTGGGAGCAGCTGCACCCAAAATGGAATATGCAGACCTCTTTGATCTTTGATCGTCATCCAGCACCAAATGATACGTATAAACGTCTTTATAAAGAAGGAAACGAAAAACCTTCGATCGTTCATTTCACTGGACATGACAAACCTTGGAATACGTTGAAAGATCATCCGTATACCAATCTTTATTTAAAAAAATTAGCACACAGTACACTAACGAAAGTAGGCGAGATAAATGAGTAATCAAGAAATCGCAGTAGTAGCAAGCTGCAATACCAAATTTGTCCCACATTTAGCTGCATTGTTTGTCTCGGTATTAGACAATTGTAATCCATCTAAATTCGTTCGGTTTTACGTCATTGACGACGAAATCGATTTTGAAAGCAAACAGCTTTTACGCTTTTCAGTCAAAAATGCACGTATGAACACAGAAGTTGAATTTTTGAAAATCAATAAAAAGTTCTTCTCCAACGTAGTGATCAGCGACCGCATCCCGGAAACAGCTTATTATCGGATCGCGATTCCTGAATTGTTCAGAGGAACGGATGTCGAACGTATCTTATACATGGATTGCGATATGATCGCACTTCAGGATATCTCAAAATTATGGCGCATCGATTTTGGTGACTCGATCGTTGCAGCAGTAGAAGACGCAGGATTCCATCAACGTCTGGAAAAAATGAATATCCCGGCAAAATCAATGAAGTATTTCAACTCAGGATTGATGCTGATCAATGTGAAAAAATGGTTAGATGAGAATATCACGAAAAAAGTGCTTGATTTCATCGAACATAACCCGGAAAAATTACGTTTCCACGATCAAGACGCGTTAAATGCGATCTTACATGATCGTTGGTTGCCGCTTCATCCGCGTTGGAATGCACAAGGCTATATCATGGCAAAAGCGAAAAAACATCCGACAGCAGCTGGAGAACGAGAATATGAAGAAACACGTCAGCATCCCTATATCATCCATTTCTCTGGTCATGTGAAACCTTGGAGCAAAGACTTTAAAGGGTCTTCTAAAAAGTACTACGATAAATATGCAGGAATGACAGCTTTCCGTTGTGTGGCGAAATTCCCTAAATATCCACAGTACGCAAAAGCACAAAAAAATACGGAATTTATACGATAAAAACAAAATCGATTGGACAGGAGGAATGAAAATGGAGATCACGATGTCTAAGAAAGCAGTAGAAACGTTAATCGACAAAGTAGGGAAGAATACGAAAATCGCATTAGCGCTGATCAATGATTCTGATCCCTCTTTAAGGGACAAAGGCGCCTGTGCAAAAGGGAGTTTCTTCCAGATCATCCCTTTTGTAACGGATTTTGGCGATTATGTCACAAAAATCAATCATCCATTTTTGGAGATCTATACATCAAAATTGGAACAAAGCTATTTAGGTAGACATTTAAATATGGATTTCAACAAACAACTTGAAAGTTTCTTTTTAGAAAATGAGATCACTGTGCTAGATCGCAACATCAAATTAAAAAATTGTTTCTTCAGTTGATTCGTTGAGAACATCCAGAAAGAGAGGCAGGCATGCTGGAGTATTACTTTGTGGATAAAAAGAATAAAGTGACCCGAACAGATGACCGTAACTACAACTGGTTGGTGATCGATAGCACGAATGAGGAAGATATCCAAGAGGTCATTGATAAATTCAGGCTACCAGAAGATATTTTCGTAGGAACTACCTATCCAGAAGAAGTATCGAGGATGGAACATTTGTACGACACGAAACTTCAAGATCCTTTGTCCCTGGTGGTGATCAACCTTTCAAAATCAGGGACGAGAATTGAAGAAAGACTGACGCCTATTTCATTCGTGATTTCAGAGGGTCTTTTGATCACGTGTCTTGACCGTGAAACAGAATTCATCGATCGGTTGCTGCAGAAATATCCTGAACAGCTCGATACTTTCGAAAAGATCATCGTTTATTCATCTCTTGATATCTATACGCATTATGTCTCAGAACTTCGAGAAATGAAAAAACGGATCGATGCATTGGATAAAGCAGCGCGAAAAACGACTGAAAACGAAGAATTATACAAGCAGGCGGACTTAGAGCGTGACATCGTCTATATCGACCACACTTTGAGAGACCAAAGAGAAACGATGGACAAATTATGGAAGTCTGAACGTTTTATCGAGCGCTTGAATAATGAACGACTACTTTATGATGTCCATTTGAGACAACGGCAGACAGAAAAGATGATCGAGATTTACCGTGATCTGTTGGAAAGTATCGGTGATTTGTTCAATGGGATGATGGATAACAATCTGAATCATCTGATGAAATATCTGGACTCGGCTGCTTTGATCATTTCCGTACCAGCACTAATCGCAGGTATCTGGGGGATGAATACAGGTGGTCTTCCCGGAAAAAGCTCGACACTCGGCTTCGTCCTTGTCGTCTTAGGATCTGTGATCGCCGCTGCAGTTCTCGGTTATCATTTATATAGGAAAGATTACACGAACTAAAAATGTGGATAAAACAAAGAAATTTGTTTTGATAATAATAGTTAAAATCTAGGAGGAATACAACAATGGCAGAACCAAAATTAATCGATCCAAGAAATCTTTATCACACGGACAAATTCCCTAAACAAGATCAAGACACACCAGCATTACAGGAAAATATGATCCCTGTACCTGACTGTGGGGAAGAATCTTATGAAGGAAACAATCAATTAGAAAACCGTCGTGTCCTAGTTACTGGAGGAGATTCAGGTATCGGTCGTGCGGCAGCGATCGCATTTGCTAGAGAAGGAGCAGATATTGCGCTTCAATTCTTCCCAGGTGAAGAAAAAGATGCGGAAGAAGTCGCTAAATATATCGAAAAAGCGGGACGCAAAGCTATTTTGTTACCGTTCGATCTAAGAGATGAACAAGCGCCGAAACAAATCATCGATCAAGCAGTAAGCGAACTAGGTGGCTTGGATACAATGGTACTGAATGCAGGTCAACAGATTTCTTGTCCGTCGATCGCAGAACTTCCGCTTGAACAGATCAAAGACACATTTACGGTAAATATCATTGCGATGTTTGCATTAGTGAAGGAAGCTGTTCCTCACTTGCCAGCTGGTGCTTCTATCGTGACAACCACATCGATCCAAGCATTCAACCCAAGTGAACATCTATTGGATTATGCTGCGACGAAAGCATCGATTGCCAACTTCACGATCGGTTTAGCGAAGCAGCTTGCGCCTAAAGGGATTCGAGTGAACGGTGTAGCTCCTGGCCCAATCTGGACACCACTTCAGTTAGACCATGGACAACCATCGGATTCGATCCCAGAATTCGGACAACAAAGTTTGTTAGAACGTGCAGGACAGCCAGCTGAATTAGCTCCTGTGTATGTCTTCTTAGCATCGAACAAAGCAAGTTATGTGACGGCTCAAATCTACGGAGTAACTGGTGGGGAAGCAATCAACTTATAAAAGTTGATTGCTTGTCTCAAGGAGGTGTAAAGATGAATAAAGGGGTTAAAACAATTGGCGTCATCGTTTCGCTGCTACTGTTATCCATACTTTTATTCGCGATTTTGTTAAGTGCAGTTTATCCATTGCCTTTTCAATTGGAACGATTCCGGTTCTTTTCGATTACAAATGTTTACGTACAGCAATATGTCTTTTGGTTAGCAGTCGCATTTGCGATTTTGACGATCATCTTGTTGCTCGTATTGATTTTTTATCCAAAAACGATCGGTTCATTCTTGCTGAAACGCGAAGATGGTGAACTGGTTCTCGATAAAAAGGCGATTGAAGGACTTGTACTTTCTCATTTACAGCAGGAAGAATTTATCCATGCGCCAAAAGTCAATGTCAAAGCGACAAAAAACAAGATCGCAGTCAACGTCAAAGGCGAGTTGAAACGAACTTCTGCATTGATCGGAAAAACAGGAACGGTAATGAAAGAAATCGAACAGGAAATCAAACATGTCCTTGGCGATCAGGAAAACGTCAAAGTGGCAATCAAGTATACAGGCTATGAACAGCCGAACAAAAAAACTAGCGACCAGTCTAGAGTAGAATAGGGGGACCAAAAATGAAAGAATTCTTTTCAACATACAAGCTCCCTATCATCTTTGGGGCGATCGGATTAGTGCTAGCGGTGCTATGGATAACAGTCGGATTCTTCAAGACCTTACTGATCTTGATCATGGCAGCAATTGGCGTCGGCATAGGCTTTTATTTGAAACAAACGAAAATCTTAGATCATTATTTCAAATCTTAGGAGGAACTATCTATGAACAACAATAAAAACAACAATAACAATATGAAGAATCAAAAACCGGTATCTGCACATCCAGATCCAACTACACCAAACCAATCAAATGGTGTAAATGACCAAAAAAATAAAACAGCGCCAGTATCTGCGCATCCAGATCCAGTCGTGCCAAATGTTCAGCAAGGAGTAGAAGAAAAGAAACATGAACATGAAAAGAATGCTCCTTCTCATGCAAATTCATCAGACCTTAAAGTACCTGAACAGCATGACGCAATTGATCCTTCCAAACCATTAGAAACACAAGAAAAGCATACTTCTGATCATGAAAAAGCCCAAGAGAAACTTGGTTCTGAACACACAAAAGGACAAGGAAATTCTGGTAATGATCATGGACAATCGATGAATGGGGAATTGACTTACGAAGATAAAGTGGTCCAAAAAATCATTGGTATCGCAATCGAACATGTCGATGGCCTATTATCTGTCGATGGCGGATTCTTCTCGAATGTCGCAGGGAAATTAGTCAACACAGATAATACGACTGCAGGGATCGAAACAGAAGTTGGGAAAAAACAAGTAGCCGTTGATATGGATATCGTAGTCGAATATGGCAAAGATATCGAACACATTTTTGAACAAATGCAAGAGATCATTGGGAAAGAAGTCAAAAACATGACGCACTTGGATGTCATCGAAGTCAACGCCAATGTTGTCGATATCAAGACAAAAGAAGAGTATGAAAAAGATCAAGAAACTGTCCAAGATAAAGTGACAGATGCTGCGAAAACCACAGGTGAGTTTGCATCGAAACAAACACAAAAAGCAAAAGGAGCCGTGGGTCAAGGTACGCAAAAAATCAAAGAAAATACAGAACCACGCGTACAGTAATACGTCAGCAGAATTGTAGGAGGAATGGAACATGGGATTTATTTGGTCACTAATCGTCGGAGGGATTATCGGAGCGATCGCAGGAGCGATCACGAATAAAGGTTCTTCGATGGGGATTATCGCAAATGTCGTTGCAGGTTTAGTTGGTTCAGCCCTTGGCCAAGCCTTGTTAGGATCATGGGGACCATCGATCGCAGGAATGGCAATCGTGCCATCATTGATCGGAGCCATCATCTTGGTATTGATCGTCTCATTTTTTGCAAGAAAGTTATAAGAACGGCCGAACGATTTAAAAACTTTTAAAAGATTTTTAAAACAGACTAGGACCACATCATTTTGTGGTTGCCTAGTCTGTTTTTTTAATAAAACAATGCTTCTCTGAATTTTTTTGACAAAGGAAAAACAAACATACATAAAAGAACCAACAGTTGAAATAGCCAGATCGTCAGTAGATGCGGCATTTGGAAACGGAAAAGCAAATAGCTGTGAATAAAGAATTCGACCAAGTTATTCGCTATCAGAAACAAATAATAGATTTTTCGTACACGTACACGTCGCAGCCAATAATAGCTAGTGTAGTAATCCAATCCGACTAATAAAAGCAGGAATAGCTTGGTCAGTGCTGTTACTGTATCATGCTGCTCTGCTAAACGGTTCACCAGCAACAGCAAAGTAGGAGCCGGGATATATAGTACCAGTAATGAAATGAAAAAATAAACAATAAACGGCATAGTCGACCTCCTGTTTTTATATAGTTTGATTCTAAAATAATAATAGGGATAAAGTAAACTCTCACATAATCATTACAAAAGTTATCTAATCATATTTTAAAAAACATCGGATATACAAAGAACAAATTTTAATTTTCCAGCCCAAAAATATATTTAGTGATTAAAAATCTGTCAAAAATTCCCTATCGACAGGGAAAACATGACATTACTAAAAACTTGGATTCATCATACATTGTATATGTGGAAGTTTGTTTCCGCGATCAATCAAATGAAAAGGAGCGTGAAGTAAAATCATATCGTTACTCATTTCATAACTGAAGCTGATTCAGTCGTATCACCAAGCAGACAATACTTAAAAGACGTTAAAAAGACTGACCGTCAGTTCCTTTGATACCCCGCATGCTTCACGTAGCTGTCACATCTTTGCGGGATACAAGGAACGAGCAGGAAGACCAGAGATTTTAATCGAAAAGAACTTGAACCCTCTTTTTAGCTGAATGAAATAGCCGTGAAATCCTCCTTCGATGCTAGACGGTTTAGAACAGACAAAATTATGTCTGTATAAGGAAAATAAAGGAGGTAACTTGATCTTTGAAAACTTTAAAAAAACTCATGAGCGGAACTCTTATCACTGGTTTGCTTTTTGGGAACATCGGTGGGACCGTCGTCGAAGCAGCCTCTGCTTTACGCAACATCGAAGTCCCAGCATTAAGGCAGTTGGAAAAGAAACAGATCAAGCAAAAAGAAGCAAAAGAAAACTTGGAAGGCACAACGAAAGAAAAGAAGGAAGATAGAGTATCTCCTTTTGTATCAGCACAAACCACTCCGCTGACCATGGATGGAAGAATGGAAAAAATACAAGAAACTACTTCAGTATCAGATGATCATTCTAGTACATTTGGTCTTGTTAGAAGCACTGTTGTTGATCATAGCAGATCTGAAAGTAACAGAGCTGAAATTCAAAGCGCCGTTGGAAATAAAATAGAATGGGCTATAGGTCGTGCTGTGTCAAGTACATCTGCGACCCAATTTAAGGACACTACAATAACCTTTAATCGTATTACTGCTAGAGGATGGGATTTTGGTAGCGACCGGGGGTTTGCACCTGATGTGGGAGAGTTTGTACAGGACAATTTGCTTTTTCTTTATTCCGACCGCCGTGGTATAGGATCTGGGCTATGGTCGACTACAACGGATTCGATTTGCGGGAACTGGCGGTTGACTGTATATGCTTCAAGGGAAGCAGATGATTCCGCCGATCACATATTTGCTAGAATTACCAGGCTGAAATGGGGAAGTCTAAATACGACGAGTGTAAACTTTAATTTACCAATAATAGTTTCTTACGGTGAATGGTTTAACTCTCCACCGTATTTCAGAGACGTTACGTTAGATGGTAGTACTCGTCCAATCAGTATCAACATTCCAGGTATCATACAATCACATGGGCAAATTACAGCTACTGCAAAAACTGGTCCTCATACGCTTACTCAAAATGAAACTGAACTGCCTGATCCTTCAACGTACATTACTACAGGTAATACTATAGGTCGTGTCACGACTGGCTGGAAAGATGGAAAAGCACCGGATACATCAACAGTAGGACGGGTAAATGGAGAAATCACGGTCACAGATGAGACGGGACGAACAACAAATGTAACAGTACCATTTACGGTTCAACCGGCACATTTGCAAGTGACACCAAAAGATGGTACGAATGAGATCTATCAATACGCAGCGTTGCCATCACCAGAAGATTATTTTGAAGTAACAAATCTTTATGGGACACATAGGCTGCAATGGATAGATGCAAGTACTCAAGAGTCTGGCACCCATACGTGGCAAGTAAAAGTTACGGCGAGCGATGGAAGAGAAGCGACAAGTTCGACCACGATGGAAGTCTTGCCCCATCCGGGAATTTCACTGAAATTAAAACCAATTGAAGATCGAAAGCTTGCCGGCGATTATGATACACTTTCGCATAATTTCAGAGAGTATATCGAAGAAGCGACAGCTTTAGGTAAATCGATTAATGTAGATGACTTGGAGTTCGTAGTTAGCGATTCTACAGAGCCAGATTATTCTGTAGTTGGAAAACAAAAAATCAAACTAACAGTTCAAACCAAACATCCTGAAACAGGAAACATCATAAAAGGAACTGCAGAAACAACTGTCAGTATCATATGGGGCGACACTTTCATGTTGAAATCCCACGATGGACAATCCGCTGGGGCGTACGCCTTCCAATTAAGGAATGGAACGACTGCTCGGATCACTGCAGTCAAAGGCCTAGACTCTCCGCTTGATCAGCGTGTCGGCAAAGAGGATTCTCCATATTACTCGATCGAGGTGCTGCGGAATAATGAGCGCACGTATTTCCATGAAGTTCCAGGAAGAGCCACGCTCCAGGAAGTCATCAATACCTTTGGCGATACGAATGGTTATCTCGATGTCCGATTAGGTGATGTCATCAAAATCGATCATCCGCAGCGTACAGACGGAAGTTCTGTCTTGATGGTTGATGAGAAAGAACAAGACTTCACATCAGGCACGAATTACGCGTACTACAAAGTGACTGCTTTTGGGTTCGAACCGATCCCTGTTCTGCCAGATACGAAAGTCGAATTGAAGTTGAAACCGATGGAAGATCGTAAAATCGGCGAGAGCTATGCCACGATGGCAAGTTCTTTCAAAGAATATATCGAAGAAGCCACATTTGAAGGTTCGCCTGTGAATGTGGATGACTTAGAATTTATCGCCGAAGAATCAACAGAGCCATCAAATATGATTGCCGGCGAACAATCTGTCAGGATCACTGTCCAAATGAAACATCCTGTCTCTGGTGAGAGGATCAAAGGATCGGCCGAAACCTCCGTGAATTATCTATGGGGCGATACCTTCATGATCAAATCAAGCACTGGCGGTTCAGCAGGTGCCTTCTCCTTGCAATTGAGGGGCGGGAACTCTGCACGATTGATCGCTTCTCGCGGATTGATCTCACCACTTGATGAACGTGTAGGTAGAGAAGATGCATTGCATTCTGTCTACTATTCGATTGATGTATTGCGAAACAATACATCCCAATATAGCTATGAAGTTCTAGGCAGAGGTACACTGCAACAAGTACTGGACAACTTTGGGGATGGAAAAGGATATCAGGATGTACGTTTAAATGATATCATCAAAGTCTATCATCCGAGACAAGCAGAAAATCATTCGATCGTCATGGTGGATGAGCAGGAGCAGGATTTCACTTATGAATCTGATCATGCCTATTATCGTGTGACTTCCTTTGGGTTTGAACCAATCCCGATAATGGAAGCAGAAGCAGCGACACAAGAATTGACACTCATGCAAGATATCAGCAAACTAGAGCCTAAAGAGTGGATCAAAGACGTGACGATCAACCACAAATCGATTACCGATGATCGCTATACGATCGAAGAAATCACGCCAATCGATGTAACGAAGACCGGAAAAAGAAATGCAAAATTGAGAATCAGAATGAATGATGGCTTAGCTGAGACAGAACTAGAAGTACCTTACGAAGTCAAATGGGGAAGCACGATCGTTCTGAAAGGTCTGGACAATATCACAGCAGGAGCGTACAGTTTGCTGAATCAAAATGATCAGTTGGCACTTTATGCTTCGCCAGGGATCGATGGCACGGATACCAACCAGCCAGTCAACAATCCATTCGGCCGTGGTGTGTATTACGCTGTTGAAGTATTAAAAACGGAAGAAAATAAACCAAAGACCAAATATATCCATGAAGTGACTGGGAATATGACGATCAAGCAAGCCGTGGACAGATTCAACGGCGGACAGCCTCTCCCTGTCGATGTTGGGGATACGATCAAAGTCTACCATGCAGAAACAGGAACGAAGAACGTTCTGATGATGGACGAGATGGAAAGAGATTATACCAGTGGATCGAACTATGCCTATTATCATGTGACAGAAGAAGGGCTAGAACCGGTAGCGGAATTGAAAGCAGATGCGATTGCCCAAGTAATGACTCTGGGTCAAACGACTGCAGACATCGATCCGGCAGCTTTGATCGAAAACGTGACACATAATGGCCGTCCACTGACAACTGATTTGTATAAAGTCGAGCAATTAGCTGCTTTTGATACGACGACGATCGGACAAAAAAGTATCCGTCTGAAAATCACAACGACAGATGGGATCGCTTCAACGGAAGTCAAAGTGCCATATGAAGTACAATGGGGAAGTACGATTCGGATCAAGAACCACGAAGGGGCAACGATCGGCGCATTCAGCCTTGTCAATCAAAACCAGAGACTGGAGATCCGTTCGTCCCAAGCATTGAAAGATACAGAGCTGACAAAAGTCGTCCATGACTACTTGGATCGTTCAGTGTATTATCAGTTCGAAGTGATGAACACAAATAATACCACGAGCAAATTCAATTATGAAGTCACTGGGAATCGAACGATCGAACAAGCATTGGCTCGTTTCAACAATGGTCAGCCATTGAATGTGAATGCGGGAGACATCATTCGGATCTATCATGCGAAAGATTTCAATCAGAACACATTGATGGAAGATGAACAGGAACGAAACTTCACTTATGGCTCTCAATACGCGTATTATGAAGTGACGAATTATGGTTTCGAGCCAACTGGGGAATTCAAGGCGGAAGCCAATGAAGTGGAATTGACTGTCGGGACCAAAGACATCAACCTGAAATCATTCGTCAAAAATGTTCGCGTCAATGGCAAACCAATCACCGAGAATTTTTATACTGTTGCACTTGACTCTGAGATCGATACTTCGACTGTGGGCTCCAATACAGCAACTGTAAGAGTCACAGCGAATGAAGAATATGGAGGATTCACACAAGAACTGAATGTTCCTTATAACGTCTTAGAAGAACAGATCAACGATGCAAGTAACGGCGGTGGAAACAACGGAACTGGGGCGTCCTCTTCGAATGAAACACCTGAAACACCAAGTCTGACAACAGATGGTCCTTCTAGTGAAAGTGGAGAGCTGACACCATCAGGACCAGAAAGCGGATCTTCTCAAAACATGCCGCAAACAGGTGAAATGAGAAACGCTGCATTCACAGCTATCGGATTCCTGATGGCAGGAGCTGCAGGATTCATTCTTTACAAGAGAAGAAAAACTGCTGCAGAAGAAAAAACAGAAACAGGCGAGTAAACGAACACTCGACATTCAGTAAAATACGACAAACAAATGAATAAACAATCAAAGAAGCGCTGAAGCATGGTCAATCATGTTTCAAGCGCTTCTTTGTTGAGTGATGAGAAAAGAAGCATAGAGCCATAATTTCCCTTTAGATGAGAACTTTTTTTGTATTTTTTTTGAAAAAATCGGCGTTTGATAACGTTCGTTTCTATTTGTAGCTACTGTTTGTACATATTACAATGAGAAAGAATTCAAAGAATACAGAAGAACAAACAGAGAACGGGGGGAGAAAAATGCTGGATCTTTTATCGAAAAAACTGCAGCGGCATCTAAAAATAATCGTGTTGCTGTTTGAAGGAGGCGTCTATCGGTTTGGCGACTTAAAAGAGTTGCTTGATTGTTCTTCTAAAACATTGCGGAATGATTTGTTAGACATCAACAGCTATATAAAAGGAATCGAGATCAAGTCGGACCGGGAAGCAGGCGTCACGGCAGTCATCTCTTCCCATATCGCAGAGGATTATATCTACCGTAGTGTGATGAACGAATCGATCGAATATACTTATCTCGAAGCAATTTTAATGAGAAAATTCAATAATTATTTAGAATTGGCCGAGCATTTGTTTGTGTCAGAAAGTACCTTGAGGCGATTGGCAAAAAAAATCGCTTCAGAGTTACAGAAATATGGTTTGCGTATCCAAGGTCTGACAAAAATCGTCGGAGATGACCAAATGCTTACGATTTTGACTGTACGTTTGCTGATGGAAAAATACCAAGTATTCGAAGAAGCTTTTGATCCCTCACTTTGTAAAAAAGTAAAAAGAGCCATTCAGTTATTCATGCAAGAAAATCGGTTATCTGAACCTTTTGCATTAATGGAGCCACAGGAAGATCGATTTTTATGTTTCTTCATTGCCTGCCGCATCATTCGATGGAACGAGAAGAAGTGTGCGGAAATGGAAAAAGAAACAGCAGACAGATTTACTTTCCACCAGCTTGTAAACGATAGCCAAAAGCAGGAAAGGACTATCCCCGCTATTTCATGGGAAGGCTGGCAGTATGTTTTTGAAGATACAATCGTATTTGGTCTGCTGAAGATGAGGCGGCTCGAAGCAAAAACGACTGGTTGTGAGTGTCATGAAGAGCTCGCGGAAATGATTCGTGTAATCGAAAAAAAATACCAGTTATATTGTAAGGACAAAACCAAGATCATCTTAAATATCACAAATGATTTACGTTTTCTCAAGATCCCGTTTTATATACTATATGATCCAACCCGTGCAATTTATAAAAATATCCAAAATGAATTCGATCATCTGAAAGAAGAGTTGATGAGCTATTTTCGACGGATCACTCAAACAATCGGGAAAGACCATCAGATGACGGAACTTATCAGCCAATTCATTCTTTTTGAATTGCTGACGAACTGGCCTGAATTATTAAAAAAAATGGAGCAAAAAAACAGGAGGATACGTGCATTGCTACTTGTCGATTCCACACAAGTGCATGTGAACTACATAATAAGAAAACTACAGGATTATTTAGGGAATCGTTATGAATTTACGATAAGCATGGATTTTTCCATGAACAACCATTTGATCCAACGGTCGGCTTTTGATTGCGTGATTTCAAATCGTACGCTCATAGAACCATGGAAGATCCCTGTATTTGGTATTTCTGTTTTTCCTAATTCAAGAGAGCTTCGCAATTTGCTTTATTTCCACCATCGATTGATCCATAAAACGCATAAACCGTATAAAACGATAGAAGAAAACATTAGTTAGCTATGATATTGCTTGAGCTGATTTGCATAAAAAAAGGCTACTCAGATAAAACAGTTTTTCGTTTTATCTGAGTAGCCTTTTTGTTGAAGACTATCAGTTTCTCCATCCAACTTTTATTTATTATCTTCATTTTCGTAATATAACAAATCACCAGGTTGGCATTCTAATACTTCACATATTTTTTCCAGTGTGGAAAAGCGGATCGCTTTTGCTTTTCCTGTTTTTAAAATAGAGATATTCGCCATCGTAATCCCTACTTTTTCGCTCAACTCTGTTACGCTCATCTTTTTCTGAGCTAACACGACATCTAAGTTGACAATAATCGCCATCATCTACACCTCACACAGTCAAATCATGATCTTTTTTCAATATGATCGCGTTTTCCAGCAGATTTTCCAAGACACTGGTCAATGTACAGACAGCAAAAGGAAGGAAAACGATCGCTAAACCAACTAGCATCAAACCTGGAGCATCGTCTAAATCAGCTACTTTCAGGAACTTAGGCAGTAAGCCGAAGAAGACGAGGCCAATCAGAAGAATCGTTTGCCGGATCCGTTTCAAAATCGATAAACTTTCTTTCGAGAAGGCAAGACCCTGCTCGATTTTTTTAAGCAGCACCAGTAAAAAATAAGCAATCACGATTCCGCAAACTAGCGCAAAGAAAATGACTGAGATAAAAAGCAGAGTCTGCCAATCATAATGGAACCCTTTTTCGCTCGTAGCAAGTTGTGTATAGAAGAGTACACCGAATAGAAGAAACACGGCGCTTAACCCTAAGACGACTGATTTTAAAATAAATGTCTTGAATTTCATCGATTGAACACCTCTTATGTTTTGATATAGTAAATATAGCAATAAAAATATCGTATTGCAATATTTATTTATCGAAAAACGATAAAAGCAAGGGAGTATCCCCGGAAATGAACGATAGCCTTCTCTATTTAGAGAAGGCTATCTAACGAATCAATATTATTATTTAAAGCGGGTGAAGACTATTACTAAAAATTAACTATTTCTCATTTAAACAATGTATTCCCTAACCACTAATACATCCTTGTAACCCTGTAGTTACGCCAGTGTGGATAAATTTCAACAAAACAAATTAAAGTGTCGTATAACATATTTTTCGTACATCTATTATTATAACACATTTTACTAGGGAAAGTAAGCAATAGATATAAATTAACTATCGGATGAGCACCTGTGTATTATTTCTAACGGTATTTTTGGTGTATTGTCACAATAAAATAATTTATATTATTTACAAAAAGTTAGTAAACCATGTTATAATTGAAATGTTCAAACAAAGAACGAAGGAGGAAGATAAAATCAGATATTTAACAGATTTTTTGTAATTATTTTTTATAATGTGTAGTGCGTTATGGAGGTCCTAAAGTGAATATATCAACTATGAGTACATTACTAATAATATCTAGTCAAGTAGGATTCCTGTTTTTTATTTTAGCTTACTTTGATAGGAATTTAAGAAATACAACATACATATTATTCAGCTTGAGTGGTACTTTATGTTATTTGTTTCTTTACCAATTAGTAAATGTGATGACAACTGGAATTCTCTGGATTTTTATGTGTTTACTCTTGGTCTACTTTGATGAGGAAATCTACACGGCGCTCTTTTATGGTTCGTTAACCATTTTATTATATATCTTTGCAGACTATTTATTTACGGTTATTACCTCAGAGTTCTTTGATTTTCAGTTTAATATCATTGCAGTTTTTTATTCATTCTCAATCATTTACTTTTTATTAGCTATCTTTTTCCATCATTTTATTAATAGAATTATCATGAGAAAAAAAGTTTTTATCCGCGTAGCTTCAATAGGTACATCGCTTACTTTCCTACTATACTTTTCAATTATTGTCATGGAACGTTTCTCTTTCTTAAAAAAATATTTGCTTGATATGCATTCTTTCTTCATCGTGATTTATGGCGTATTATCTGCCATCATCTGTATGTATATTGTTTTCATCAAAAAAACAGAATACGAAAATAAAGAAGAAAAAAATCAGATCAAATATCTAATAAAATATAGTGAGCAAATCGAAAAGAATTACACAGAGATACGCAAGTTCAGACATGATTACAAAAATATACTGATTTCTTTAGAAGATTATATTGAAAATGAAGATATCGAAGATTTGAAGGAATACTTTTATGACAATATTAAAGATACAGCTGGATTTTTTGAAAAAGATATTTTTGAAATGGCAGCTATCGGTAATTTAAAAATACGGGAAATAAAAAGTATCGTTTTGAGCAAACTTTACCTTGCTTACGAACAAGGCGTGAAAGTTGAAATAAATATTTCTGAAGAAATCAGAAAAGTAAGCGTTCCCCCGATTCACCTTATTCGAATGTTGGGCATTATATTAGATAATGCGATTGAAGAATCCCAAATGGTAGAGGACCCCAAGATCATGTTTACAGTATTGAGTGTTAATGATGCTTATTTGTTTATCATAGCGAATAAATGTCGAGAAGCTCTTCCAAAGCTTCATGTGTTGAGAGAAAGAGGTTTTTCGACAAAAGGAAAAAATCGCGGGCTCGGGTTAGCCAATTTAGATGAGTTAGTTCGCTTAACGAATAATGTATATCTGGAAACAAAGATTGAGCAAAATCAATTCATTCAAATAATCACTATTAGCGAGGTGTAAAGAACGTGTTGAAGATTTTTGTTTGTGATGATGAAAAAGTGTACAGATACAAGATGACAAAAATTATCCAAAATTATATCCTGATGCAAGATTATGATTTCAAATTTCAGATGGAAACCGCCAATCCCAACGATATTCTTTCCTACATTCGTGAAAATAAAACAGAAGGACTCTATTTTTTGGATATTGAACTAAATTCAGAGATGAGCGGAATCGAATTAGCTGTACGGATCAGAGAATATGATCCTTTAGCGAAGATCGTTTTTGTGACGACTTATACGGATTTAGCTTACCTCACTTTTTTATATAAAGTAGAAGCGTTGGATTATATCGTAAAAGAAGACGATGCGCTTTTGCAACAGAGAATGGTTAATTGTATCGAAGTAACGATCAAACGATATATGGATACGATGCTGCCGACAAGAGAGCAAATTCAAGTAAAAAGCGGGCCTGTACAGGTCAAGTTGTTTGTTGATGAGATTTTATTTTTTGAATCTAGTTCTTTGCCACATAAAATCATTGTCCATTTAGACAATCGAATCATTGAGTACACTGGAAAAATCAAAGATATAGAAAAATTCAGCGAATCGTTTTGCAGATGCCACCAGTCATTCGTAGTGAATATCGATAATATTGCTCAAATCGACCGGAAAGAACGAATCGTAACGATGAATAATGGCGCAATTTGTTTAGCTTCGACGAGACATTTAAAAAATCTGCTGGTGCGATTTGAGGATCGCTAGGCGTTGCTTAGAGAAAAAAGAGCTGCGACAAGGATTTTGTCACAGCTCTGTCTTTTTTATCCAATCCCATCACGTTCTTTCAATACACCAGTAAATAACAGAAGTATGTACACTTTTGTCGTAAACATACGCACTTTTGAGTTTATCAATAACTGGCTCGTTTTTTTACTATAATAAAAAAGAAGGGAGAAAAGATAAATGCCAGATGAATATATTTCTTTTGAAGAAAAAATTTCAAAAAAAATCAGTAGTAAATTAGGCGAAAGAGGGAACTTCTCCGAGCTTGATACAGCGAAAATAGAATACGGACTATCGATTTTACTTGTAGACTCAATCAAACTCATTTTTATCTATGGAGCAGCCATTCTTTTCAATAACGTACTTGCTGTGTTTGTCACTCATATCGCTTTTGTGATACTGCGCATGTTCACAAGTAGTTATCATGCAAGCAACAGCGTGATTTGTACACTGCAAAGTATCTTCCTTTTAGTTGTTTTGTCTTTTTTAGCAGAACATGCAGGGATTGCTGTTTCACGAGGGATGTTTTTGCTAGGTGCCTTATTGATTTGCTTGATTCTAGGAGTCAAAGATTCCTTTATCGCACAGAGTCATTCAAAACAAAAAGGTCATGTGAATCGAAAGTTGTTATTGGCTGGATTAAGCGATACAGTGATCGGTATCGGGATCCCGAATGATCACTTGCGACTGATGGTACTATTGGGCATGTCTATTTCAACCTTGCTGATCCTTATAAAAAAAAGAAAGGAATGGATTCTAGATGAAAAAAATGGGAAATAAAAGTTCTAAAATTTCAACGATCATTGCCAATGCAGCAATCGGAGTAGCAGACCATGCGTTGACAGTTGTTCAAGGCAGCTGTCATTTTGCTACATACGAACCAAAAATACCGGAAGCATTGAAAAAAGCACAAATGAAAAGCTGTACCGTATGAAGCGGTGCAGCTTTTTTTGCTTTAGATACGGAATTGAAGAAAGAAAGTTCTCAAAGCTTTTAGAGAAGGAAAATGATAAAAGCATGGGATAAAAGACAGGTAAAATTACAATTGTTATTTATTTTATTTTTTATTTTCAGAGAATATTTTAATAATAAAAACATTTTTTGTAATAATAACTGAGCATTATCTTTGCATTTTTTAATCTTGAATAATATCCTTTAAGTATAGCCAGTAATAAAAAGCAAATGACATCTGGAAAGATCATGTTATTTCACAAGCAAGGGAACAGTAAAAAACTTTAGGGAACCAACAACTTTTGGTAGCGCTTCATTTACGCTGTGTTGCTTGTTAGCGTAAAGTTTCTTTTCAGTTGGATGTCAATCTGTTTTTCATCACTGGTAGAAGCCATCAAAGTGTTCAAAATAAGTTTTTAGGAGGTGGAAAATGAATAAAGGGGTAAAAACAGTTGGTGTAATCATCAGTTTGCTGCTGCTTTCAGTGTTTTTAGCCATTGCGTTAATCAATGCACCGTATATGTTGCCCACTCAATTGGAACGTTTTCGATTCTTTACCATAACTAACTATTACATGCAGCAATATATTTTCTGGGCGGCTGTCGTGTTCGCGATTCTTGCTATTATCTTTTTGCTGGTCATTCTTTTTTATCCAAAATCAAGAGGAACATTCATCTTGAAGCGTGAAGATGGCAAGCTGACAATCGACAAGAAAGCAATCGAGGGACTTGTACGTTCGCATTTACACGAAGAAGAATTTATTCATTCACCAAAAGTGAGGATACATTCAACTAAGAACCGGATCAACATTCACGTCAAAGGAGACTTGAAGCGAACTTCTTCGTTGGTAGGAAAAACGGGTGCATTGATGCATGATATCCAGGAGCAAGTCACAAAAGTCCTTGGTACAAAAGAAAGTATCAAAGTGGCGGTCACTTACAGTGGGTATCAGGATCAGACGGATGTGAGAGATCACAAGCACTCTCGAGTAGAATAGGAGGGCCAAAAAAATGAAAGAATTATTTTCAGCATACAAGCTCCCTATTATCTTCGGGGGACTTGGTTTACTGCTAGCGGTGTTATGGCTGACAGTCGGTTTCTTTAAAACGTTACTACTCATCATTATGACAGCCATCGGTGCAGGTATCGGTTTTTATTTAAAACAGACAGGATTGCTCGATCAATTTTTTAAATCATAGGAGGACATGAATATGGAAAACAAAGACATGAAAAACATGAACGGCGCTTTAACAAACCAACAAGGAGCTGATCGTACAATGAATGGCGAATTGACTTATGAAGACAAAGTGATCCAAAAAATCATCGGTTATGCATTGAAAGATGTAGACGGATTGTTGACACTTGACGGTGGATTCTTCTCAAACATGGCTGAAAAACTAGTCAATACAGACAATGTAACTGCTGGGATCAATACTGAAGTTGGGAAAAAACAAGTAGCAGTCGATCTTGATATCATCGTTGAATACGGCAAAGACATCGAAGACATCTACAACCAAATCAAAGAATTGATCAGTACAGAAGTGAATAACATGACACATCTTGATGTGATCGAAGTCAACGTAAATGTGGCAGATATCAAGACTCAAGAAGAATATCAAAAAGATCAAGAAACAGTTCAAGACAAAGTCACTGATGCTGCTAAATCTACTGGACAATTTGCTTCAAAACAAACAGATAAAGCAAAAGCAGCAGTAGGCAAAGGCGCACAAAAAGTACGTGAAAACACAGAACCACGCGTACAGTAAGCGTGCAGATCAGAAACTAGGAGGTAAGGAAAAATGGGATTTATTTGGTCATTAATCGTCGGAGGAATTATCGGAGCAATCGCAGGAGCGATCACAAATAAAGGTTCTTCAATGGGAATCATTGCAAATGTGGTGGCAGGGCTTGTTGGTTCAGCGCTTGGTCAAGCGTTATTAGGATCATGGGGACCTTCCATTGCAGGAATGGCAATTGTACCTTCATTGATTGGGGCAATCATTTTAGTATTGATCGTTTCATTCTTTGCGAGAAAATTATAATTCTATAAAAGAAGGAAAGGCCGGGACATTTAGTTCCCGGTCTTTTTTGCTGTTTCAAAAAAATAAAAAAATTTTACAAAAAGAAATGGCTTTCTTACATAAATAAACGCTCTCCAACGATTGGGAAAAAGAATGAACGCTCGATTAACGTTATCATAAAAGAGTTTCTTCGTATTTTATCGATTTTGTTTCTTTTTGATTTTCCAGGGAGAAATGGAAAAAACTCAAGAAAAAAACAGATAGAGCCTCCTCTATACTCGTGACTATAGAAAGGAGGTGGATGAACATGAACAATTTATCGATCAACACTGGGGATACAGCATTTATGATTCTATGTACAGCGATGGTATGCTTGATGACTCCTGGCTTAGCGTTTTTCTATGGGGGATTGGCCAGAAAGAATAATATCCTGACAATTATGGCACAATCTTTCCTATCGATAGGGATCACTACAGTTATGTGGGTATTCGGCGGTTTCGGATTGGCATTTGGCAAAGATATTGGTGGGATCATCGGTAATCCGGCCGATTTCTTTATGATGAGACATGTGACCAGTTATCCGAATCTTTTCCATGGAGCAACGATTCCGTTTCTGATGTTTTTTCTTTATCAGCTGATGTTTATCATCATTACTGTACCTTTGATGACTGGAGCATTTGCCGGAAGGATCAACCTGAAAGGCTATGTCTTATTAGTTGTTTTTTGGAACTTGTTGATTTACTTTCCTGTTTGTCATTGGATCTGGGGCGGCGGGTTCTTGGACCAAGTAGGATTTAGAGATTTTGCAGGAGGTGCTGTCATCCATACGACTGCTGGTTTCGGTTCATTGGCTTGTATCCTAGCTCTAGGACAGCGCGATATCCCATTGGCTGAACGAAATCAGCATAGTAATCTGATGGCAGCAGCAATCGGGACTGGGCTTCTCTGGTTTGGCTGGTTCGGCTTTAATTCCGGTGGTTCGCTACGGGCGGATTTTCAGGCAGCAAATGCCTTTGGAGCGACATTTATCGCTCTTGCTTTTGCTATGGCCACTTGGCTCATCGTCACACGTCTCAAAGGAGCAGAATTTGATTTTGTGGATATCTTGACAGGTTCCGTGGCAGGTCTAGCGACGATCACACCTTGTGCCGGTTATGTGAGTGCGAAGAGCGCCATAGTGATTGGGATCATTGCAGGGATCGTCTGTCGTGTGGCTGTTGACTTTCGAAAGAAAAAGCAGTGGGACGATGCGCTGGATGTCTGGGGTGTGCACGGAATGGGCGGATTCACTGGTACGATTTTGATCGGGCTTTTCGCTGAGAATACACATCTTGAAAGTCCGCATAGCTGGTTCTTATTGGGCGTACAGATCGTGGGTGTACTGGTCGTAGCGATTTATTCGTATGTGATGACTACAGGCATATTGAAAGTGATGATGCACGCAACTACGATCACGACTACAAAAGAAGAACAAGAAGAAGGATTAGACTTCACCTTCTTCAATGAAAACTATCATTAAAAGAAAAGAGGAAGATTCATGCAAGAAAGCAAAACGAAAATTCCTGCAAAAAAATTGACATTCTTCGGCTTTTTAGCCATGACGATCTCGATGGTCGTTTCGTTATATGAATATCCTACCTTCGCCACATCCGGATTCAGTTTAGTCTTTTTCCTTTTATTGGGCGGATTGCTATGGTTCATCCCAGTTGCATTATGTGCAGCAGAAATGGCGACAGTGAAAGGCTGGGAAAAAGGTGGCGTCTATACTTGGGTCAGCCGGACGTTAGGGAAACGCTTCGGGTTTGCTGCGATTTTTTTCCAGTGGTTTGAAATCACAGTCGGTTATCTGACCATGCTGTACTTTCTGACTGGTGCGTTATCTTATGCCACAGGGATCAGTGCGATCCAAAACAATAAATTTTTGAAATTAGCGATATTATTAGTGATTTTCTGGGCGATCCTTTTGTCCCAATTAAAAGGAACGAAATACACTTCATTGATCGCCCGTGTCGGGTTTGTCGCAGGGATCTTATTACCGGCTTTAGTATTGTTCGGCTTAGGGATTCACTATGTTGCTTCGGGTGCACCACTTCAAACGACATTATCGATGAAAACACTGATTCCGGATTTTTCTAAATTGCCGACTCTAGTGGTTTTCGTATCGTTCATTTTAGCGTACATGGGGGTAGAGACTTCTGCCAGTCATGCGAATGAAATGGAAAATCCTAAAAAGGATTATCCGTTGGCTATGTTCGTGCTAGTTATTCTGGCAATCATTTTAGATACATTCGGTGGTTTGACTGTTGCGACAACTGTGCCTCAGCAAGGATTGTCTTTGAATACCGGCGTGATCCAATCACTTGAATTTTTATTGCGCCACATCGATCCTCAGCTTGCATGGATCGCAAAAATACTGGCTATCTTGGTTTGTCTTGGCGTGATCGGAGAAATCGCCTCTTGGGTGACCTCACCTTCGAAAGCACTGCACGTAGCAGCAGAAGAAGGATTGCTCCCTGAATATTTTTCAAAAGAAAACAAGCATGGTGTCCCAGCTCATTTGATGATCGCTAATGGGGTCGTAGCTACGATCTGGGCAGTTGTTTTCACGTTGAGCGGTGGCGGGAACAATCTTTCCTTTTTAGCAGCTATGTCGTTGACAGTGGTCATTTATCTGATGTTGTACTTTATGTTCTTTATCGGTTATCTGAAATTAGTCTTTACTGACGAAAATCTGGAAAGAGCTTATCAGGTACCAGGTGGGAAAGTCGTGAAAACGATCATTGCATGCCTTGGACTACTGACTTCCTTGTTTGCATTTGGTATCTCTTTTGTACCGCCAGCAAGCATAGCCGCTGGACAGCACGGCATTTATGAAACGATACTGATCGTCTCTTATCTGGTCGTTTTAGTCATCCCATTCACGATTTACGCGTGTCGGCATAAGTTCCATCCTGCTAAAGCAGTCACGTCTCAAAAATAAACAAACAGAAAGCTGGTTATGAATATGGATGTGAAAGAATTAGAACAATTAGTTGGGAAAAACTTTCATTACTATCAAACAGGACAAGTAGCGAATTATATTCCCGCGCTAGCAAAAGTGAACCCAGAACAATTAGGAATGGCCCTTTATGACTTGAAAAGCAATCGACTGATCCAAGCCGGAGATGCACAAGTTCGTTTTGCGATCGAAAGTATGTCCAAGGTTCCAGTCTTACTGCTAGCAATCAAAGACAACGGACTTGAAAAAGTATTCGAAACGATCAATACAGAACCTACGGGCTTTGCGTTCAATTCGATTTTGAATATGGAAATCAACCATCGAAAACATCCGATGAACCCATTCGTCAATGCCGGAGCAATTGCAACGACTTCTTTGATCCATGGGAAAGATGCAGACGAACGATTTTCACGTATTTTAACTTTCATGAAAGAAATCTGCGATGACCCTGGTATCACATTGAATGAAGAAATCTATCATTCTGAATCAAGAACCGGAGACATCAATCGTTCCTTAGCTTATTATATGAAAGGGAATCAGATGATCGAAGGGGATGTGACAGAGATTCTAGATGCCTATTTCAGACAATGTTCGGTCAATGTGACTGCAACAGGCATTGCAAAAATCGCGGCTGTTTTAGCCAATAAAGGTGTAGCTCCTTGGAATGGACAGCAGATCGTTTCTGAAGAAAGTGCAACGATCGTAAAATCCATCATGACAACTGCCGGTTTATATGATGAATCAGGCGAGTTTTCAGTTCATGTCGGTGTGCCAGCTAAAAGCGGCGTCGGTGGCGGTTTGATGGCTGCTGTACCGAATCGATTCGGTATTGGTGTATTCAGCCCTGCACTTGATCCTTATGGAAACAGCGCTGCTGGTATCCAGTTGTTAAAAGATGTGATCAAGGAATTGGATGCGGATATTTTCGAATAAAATCAGGAATCTATCAAAAGAAAACAGAAAAAATAGCTGTGGTTTTTACCACAGTTATTTTTTATTGGTCGAGAAAGGGGATTCTCTGTCAAAAAGAAAACAAAATACGCTTCTTAAGTTATGGTTTAATAAAAAGCAGATAACGTGATAGGAGTGTACCAAAAATGTTGGAAAGCTATATTGAACGAAATATCTTTCGCAAAGTATATTTATGTGAACAGCTATTTGAATTTCAAGAAATCAATATTGACGAAGCGGCTCATCTGCTTCATGTATCGACACCTACGATCGTTCATGACTTAGAAAGTATGATCGAATGCTTGGAATACTGTATAGAAGAACATGAGAAAAAGAAACATCTTTATCGAATTGTCTTCAAACACGGCATATTACTCTCAGAATTGACTCAATTTCTTTACGGACAATCGTACTTTTTAAGGTTTTTAAGCTATTATTTCAAGGGCATATTTTGCAGTACAGCTCTTTCTGATCTGGAATTCATTTCACTGAGCAAGGTCTATGCGATCAAAAAAACGGTGTTGGATTTTTTCAAGGAAAACCATTATCTCAAAGCAAAGCAAATCATCATTCCGGAATTTGACATCAGAAACATCCTATTGGCATTAGTACAGTATATCAACTGGGACGGCTACGAAAATAACAACCGGGACATCCGCCAAGCCTGTGAGGAACTGATCTGTTATGTGGAAACAAATTTTTTCAAAAGAAGATACCCGATGGAAGAAAAGCGGTATATCCAACGAGGGATAGAGATTGCTTTAGGAAGAAAAAATCATCCGATCAGTTTCTCTGAACAAGATAAATGCGAAGCAGAAAAAAAGCCGTTGTTCCAGCTAGTCGCACAAGGACTCCAAGAACAAGCACATAGGCTTAAATTGCAGGAAGAAGACGTGTATTATATCTTCTCCTTGTTCAACTCCAGGAATTACACCAATGAAAATATGGAATTGATGCGAAAAGATTTTGACATCGTTTACGAAATGTTCGTCTCCAATCATCCGATACTTACAGAGCTGACGAATGAGATTTCTAGACAAACTCAGCTAACTTGTGTCGATCATTTTATTTTCAAGCGATCGTTCCTGCAATTCATTCGAACTTTTTGGGGAGATGGGCAGATTTTTCTGCCGGAAAAAATCTATTTGTTGACAGAAAAGGAACAGGCACTTTATCTTTGTGTCGTTGAGATTTTGCATTCATGGAAAAAGAAACATGAACTTAGTATCAGATGGAACGAGAACTTAGTACGGAAATTTGTTAAGAGCATCTATCTGACGACTGATCAAGAGTCGGAAACTATGGAACGAGAAATCTTTGTCGTTTCAGACAATCCCTTCAAGCAAATCTATTATCGTCAGAAGCTAGTGGGGTATATCGATGAACAAAATGAGATCAATCCAACGATCTATCATCATTTGGATGAATTGGCAGAAGAGTTTTTATATGCGTCAGAACGAATCGTGTTTTGTGAAGCTGCTGTCTACCAAAAAGGGTTCGATACCGAAAAAACGAAAGTGGTCCAGATCTCATTGAAGAATATCGATGAGCAGCTTTGCCGTTCAATCAAATCGTTACATCTTGAAAAAGAACGGTTCACGCCGCAGACTTTTTAAAAATGATAAAAAAACTTCAAAAGGACGAAGATCTTTTTGGAGTTTTTTTGTGGAAAAATAAATACATAGTCGATCCACCTTATTTTCCTTTAAAATCCTCTTGACTTGGAGTTCACTCTAAGTAGTACAATGATTGCTGTGTTAAAAAATCTATCTTTAAGCATGAGGTATGATAAAGGAGAGAATGTCATATGAACACAGCTTTACGCGTACTGGACAAGATCAATCGTCCAGCAGATGTGAAACAATTGAATCTAGAAGAAATGACACAGCTTGCAAGCGAGATGCGTCAAATGATTCTGCAAAAAGACAGCCAATTCGGCGGTCATGTCGGTCCTAATCTAGGTGTTACAGAGTTGACGATTGCGTTCCATTATGTATTTGATTCACCGAAGGATAAGATCGTTTGGGATGTATCTCACCAATCTTACGGACACAAGCTGTTAACAGGGCGCAAGAACGGTTTTGAAGAAGGACACTATCATGAAGTGACTGGTTATTCCAACCAGCATGAAAGCGAACATGATTTCTTCACAGTCGGTCATACGTCAACGTCCATCAGCTTGGCTGTCGGGTTAGCAAAAGCAAGAGACTTGAAAAAAGAATCTGGCAATATCATGGCATTTATCGGAGATGGCTCTTTAAGTGGCGGTTTGGCATTTGAAGGATTGAACAACGGCGGAGCGTTGAAGTCCAATCTGATCGTCCTAGTCAATGACAATGAAATGTCAATCGATGAAAATCACGGAAGTTTGTATCGTAACCTAGCCGAATTGCGTCAAAGCAACGGGCAAAGCGAAAACAACTTGTTTAAAGCAATGGGCTTCGATTATCGTTACGTAGAAAACGGGAATGATCTAGAAACAGTGATCGATTTGTTCAAAGAAGTAAAAGATATCAGTCATCCAATCGTTCTTCATGTCCACACTGAAAAAGGACACGGCTATCAGCCTGCAGTTGACAATAAAATGAAATATCACTGGCATGCGCCTTTTGATTTGGAAACAGGGGAAGCAAAATCTGTAGCCAATGGAGAATCGTTCAACCAGATCATCATGGAATATATGGATAACAAAGCGCAAACAAGCACTCAGCCAATCGTTGCTGTCAATGCAGCTATTCCCGGGATGTTCGGACTGAAGGAATTCCAAAAGAAACATCCAGACCATTATTTTGATGTAGGGATCGCTGAACAGCATTCCATCACTTTTGCGTCTGCTTTAGCTTCTCAAGGTGTTCGCCCAGTTGTCTTCCAGTCAAGCACATTTTTACAACGTGCTTATGATCAATTGTCTCATGACCTAGCTATCAACGAAAACCCAGCAGTTATTTTAGTGGGTGGAGGAACGATTTCTGCAAGTGATCGGACACATCAGGGAACATTCGACATCCCATATCTGTCAAGTATCCCGAATATCAAGTATCTTGCACCTGCTACGAAGGAAGACATGATCTCAATGCTGGATTGGGCACTCGCTCAAACTGCTCAGCCAGTGGCTATCAGGATCCCAGCTCACGGTGTTCAGCATGGCGAAGCAATTGCCAAAGATTACAGCCAACCAGCTTATCAGCTGTTAGCGCAAGGTGAAAAAGTAGCGATTCTTGCATTAGGCGGCTTTTTGGAATTAGGCAAGCAAGCAGCCGAAGCCTTCAAGTCAGAAGGGATCAATGCTACTTTGATCAATCCAGGTACGATTACAGAATTAGATGAATCGACCTTGGATGCATTGAAAGAGAATCATCAACTAGTTCTTACATTCGAAGATGGCAGCTTGTCAGGCGGATTTGGTGAAAAAATCAGTCGTTTCTATGGTAACACATCAATGAATGTCTTGAATTTCGGTGCTAACAAAGAATTCACAGATAGTGTCCCCGCAGCTGAGTTGTATCAGCGCTATCATTTGACACCAAAACAAATCATCGAAGATAGCTTAGCTGTCTTGAACCAATAAATGTGTGACTCGTCTTACTCTTAGTGTACAATTAGGAGTAAGACGATTTTTTTGTATCTGCTAAAAGAAGGAGAAAACAAAATGACTGCAGCAATCGAAGAATATATCCATAATTTCAAGTTAGAATTTCCTGCGTATCATGCGGAGAAACTAAGTGGTTTTTCATTTGGGAATACAGAAGAGATGGCTGATGAACTGAGCCGATTAGTAGCAGAAGGCATCAAAACAGGTACTTCAAGCATGCTAGATGAATATGAATTTGCACATGAATCTATTCCTGCGAAAAACAAATTAGAGATTGTCTTAGATGGGAAAAACCAACCAGTATGTATCATCAGAAATGTCGCTGTCGATATTCTCCCATTCAATCAGATTACGGAAAGGCAAGCGTTCAAAGAAGGTGAAGGCGATAGAAGTCTATCTTATTGGCGTGAAGTTCATGAAGCTTATTTTTCTGAATGCTGCGAAAAACGAGGCATCGAATTTACTGAAGATAAACTGATCGTATACGAAGAATTTGAGGTCGTTTATAAATGAAGAAGCGTTCGTTCTTGGCAACCAAACGAATTGACACTTCAATAGAAAAGGGTTACATTTTTTATGTGCATAAAAACGTTAATCATCAGATGGAGGAGATGTCATGGATGTTTTAAAACAAATCAAGGGCGGTGTCGTAGTCTCTTGCCAGGCGTTAGAGAACGAACCGCTTCACAGTTCATTTATTATGGGGAAAATGGCTTTAGCTGCCCAAGAAGGTGGAGCAGTTGGGATACGAGCAAATACAGTCGATGATATCGTTGAGATCAAGCGAAATGTAGATCTGCCTGTCATTGGGATCATCAAGCGAGATTATGACGGCTCGGAAGTATTCATCACACCAACGGAAAAAGAAATCAGCGAACTTTTAAGTACAGAAACTGAGATCATCGCACTTGATGCAACTTCCCGAAAAAGGCCTACTGAAACGTCTATCGCAGGACTTGTTAAAATGATCCATGATGGGAATAGGCTGGCAATGGCAGATATTTCGACGTTTGAAGAGGCAGTGCAGGCAAAAGAAGACGGGTTCGACTTAGTATCAACAACGTTAGCCGGATATACTGACTATTCACGGAAAACTGATGAACCAGATATCGATCTGCTGAAGCAAATCGTGGAGCAAGTAGATTTGCCAGTGGTGATGGAAGGGCACACGAATCATCCAGCACAAGTGACGAAAGCTTATGAAGCAGGGGCTTTTTCAGTCGTTGTAGGTTCGATCATCACGCGACCACAGCTGATCACGAAAAGCTATGTCGAAGCCGCAAAAAAAGCAAATGACTGAAAACAGCGCAGTTGCTTGACAAAATCCAAATGTTGATAGATAGTTTAGAGCAGATTCTAAAGGATGGAGAAACCTTCCTTTTAGAATCTGCTTTTTAGCCTATTTTATAGAGAGAAGGTTGACAGATGCTGAAAAAATCTCCGACAGAACTGACAGAGCGGGAGAATTACAAACTGCTGATCGGTTCCGTCATTCCTCGTCCCGTTGCAGTAGTTGCGACAAAATCAAAAGAAGAGATCATCAATATCGCACCATTCAGTTACTTCAACATCGTGAGCTCGAATCCTCCGATCTTATCACTAGCGATCCAAAGAAAAGAGGGCAAGTTGAAAGACACCGCTCGGAATATCCTTGATACAAAAGAGGCCGTGATCCATATCCTAGACGAAGACAATCTAGAAGAAGCAAATAAAACAGCGGCGAACTTGTCTCAAGAAGAAAGTGAACTTTCTCTGACCGAATTTTCAGTCAAAGACTCCAATACAATAGCAGTCCCAGCCTTGGAAGAAGCAAAAGTCCATTTCGAAACGAGGTTGTATGACCATCTTGCCATCATAAAGGACCAAGAGACGACCGCTGATCTCTTCTTGCTAAAGGTAACAGAGTATCACTTAGACGAATCCGTATATGATGAGAAGACAGGGCGGATCGATCCAGTCAAGCTTGGAGCGATAAGTAGATTGGCAGGAAATGATTATGCAACGATCGGAGATATCATCAATATTCCTCGTCCTGAATAAAAATAACAGATGTTTTTTGAGAAGTGTGATAGAATATAGCTGTTCATAAAGTGGCTGGTTATTTTTGTACAGCCAAGAAGGAGAGAACGAACGATGTTGAAAATCAAATATAAAGTATCAGAAGACGCAAAAATCATGGAGAAAGACTACGAAAACGTCAATGCTTTCTTACAAGGACAATACTTAGAAGTACCGCCATTACAAGATCATTTTATGGTTGTCGAAGCAGCCGATGATGGAGAAGAAATCAGTCTGAAAGATCGAACGATCGGCGGATTATTCAACTATTTGAATAAGTAATTACTAAAACTATTTATTCCGAAAAGTTAAAGCATCAAAATTCAATACTTAAAAAAATATAAATTAATCACGAGCAGGCGACCTTTGATGTAAAAAAATACAGAAGAGGCTGCCTGTTCTTGATTTGTTATCAATCCACAGAAACAGACCCCGGTGTTTTTCTGTACGTCGTCCATTTCTTAATCTTTCTTAAATTTAGTTATTTAATTTCAGAATGTATTGCCAAAAAATGACGACAAGGATATGATGAATTCGTAAAAAACAAAAAAATATAGTAATAACCTTGTTAGGTGAGGCTCCTATACAAACATAGGCTATTGCCCAGAAACGTCGAAAGTCGCCAATGGGTAAAACAGAAACTGTCGGATTAAGGCTTTTTCCAATAGCTAAGAATATCTTCTTTACGTTGTATAGTGCTAAAACTCGGACGATGAGATGATGCTAGGTCAGAATTCTTGTTCGAAAAGGTTTCTGACCTTTTCTATTGCTTGATGACTGCCCCGATAGTTTTTCTTTGCTTTTACCTGACAATCAGTTACTGAGAGGGAGGTGATGCGATGAAAAAAAAGAAAAAGATCGATTGGTTGATTTTAGGTCCATATCTGGCCTTGTCACTGATTGGTCTTTTAGAAGTGTATAGTGCGAGTTCCTACCGTTTGTTAGCAGCCGGTGCAGACACAAAAAGCTTATTGATCCGACAACTGATTTTTATCCTCATTAGCTGGCTAGTGATCGCTTTTAGTTATTCACTGAAAAAGAAATATTTGTTTCATCCTAAATTAGCAGTTTACGGCTTATCATTAGCTATTGTCTTCTTGATTTTAGTGAAAATCGGACTATTTGGCGTAACTGTCAATGGTGCGCAACGATGGATCTCGATCTTTGGTGTTCAATTCCAGCCATCAGAGTTAGCCAATTTTTGTCTAATCCTCTATTTAAGCTGGTTTTTCCGGGATACGTTCAATAAACCGAAAAACATACTTGTTCCTATTCTGATCACGGGAGGGACAGCATTACTCGTATTGTTCCAGCCAAAGATCGCTGGAGCACTGACGATCCTGCTGATTGCTGGCGTTATCTTTTGGGCGGCGGTTATTCCAGTGAAAGAAGGGCTCTATGTCGTTGGAATAGCTGTACTTTTATTAGTAGGGACAGCAGCCTTAGTGATGCTTTTAGGCAATAAAGGATGGCTCCCTAGTATTTTCGAACATGCTTACGAGAGGATCACGACACTCGGCGATCCATTTGCAGATGAACATGGCGCAGGCTATCAGATGAGTCATTCTTACTATGCTTTATATAACGGCGGAGTTTTAGGTCGTGGGATCGGAAATAGTATCACGAAAAAAGGCTATCTGCCAGAACCTGAAACAGATTTTATTTTCTCGATCGTTACAGAAGAGCTAGGGCTTATAGGGGCGATGTTCGTTTTACTGATGCTCTTCTTGTTATGTATGAGATTATTTTATCTAAGTACTCGATGTAAAAACCAACAAGAAGGACTGTTTTTTTTAGGATTTGGGACATTATTGCTCAGCCAGACAAGTATGAATATAGGAAGTATCTCAGGACTGATACCCATGACAGGAGTGCCATTACCATTTGTCAGTTATGGGGGAACAAGTTATTTGATTCTTTCATTAGGAATCGGGCTCTCGCTGAATTGTTCGTCTAGAAGACAGGCCGAAGAGTTGCCGCTCTATCGACCTGAAAAACAATAAACCTATACTGAGAATTTTCCCAGCTTGGATTATCATAAAGGACAACTGCCGATTTTTCAAGCATGGGACTTATATTAGAATGCTGATAGAAAGAGGAATGGAAAATGAAAGCATTTCAAAAAGTCATATTAGGAGTCTTGTTACTGTTTGCGGTTGTGATCGGTTTTTTCTCCATCGAATTCGTTCAAGGCTTTTCATCTGTAAAACAGTCAGCAGCTGTAAAAAAAGAAGAACCTGAAAATATCCCAACAACGATAAATGTAGCTTTGATCGGCTCCGATGCACGCTCAAAAGAGGAAAACGGGCGTTCAGATTCCTTGATGGTCGCTCAATACAATCAAAAAACACAAAAAGCAAAACTCATTTCGATCATGCGAGATTCATACGTCGATATCCCTGGATATGGTTTCGACAAAATCAATGCTGCCTATTCATACGGAGGAGTCGAACTGCTTAACAAGACGCTGAAAGAGAATTTCAAATTTGAAGCGCCATATTACGCTAGTATCACATTCCAGGATTTTATCGATTGCGTGAACGAACTGTTTCCAGATGGAGTGACGATTGATGCAGAAAAAAATCTCGATTTGGATGGTGTATTTATCAAAAAAGGGACGCAGAAGATGGATGGGAATACGTTATTGCAATATGCACGCTTTCGCGAAGATGAGGAGGGAGACTTCGGCAGGATCCGGCGTCAGCAGCAAGTCATCAAAGCGATCTCTGATCAGCTGAAGGATGTCACTTCTATCTTCAAGCTGCCAAAAGCAGTTGGGAAACTGTTAGGTAGTATCCAAACGAATCTGCCAGAAAGCGTCCTGATCGACTGCGGTCTTGATTTTGTCAAAGGAAAAAACAAACAAATCGATACACTTTCCGTACCAGTCGACGGAAGCTGGGATTTCAACGATTATACTCCTTCTGGAAGTGTACTCGAACTAGATCTCACTAAAAATCAGCAAGCAATTAACGCTTTTTTGACTAAGTAAGCAAAAAATAAAAGAAAATTTCATAAAGAAGCTGGAAATAGCAATTCCTGTTATGTTCCGGCTTCTTTTATTGTGTTAAAATAAAGCAGTAAAAGTGACAAATGAATCTATCACTTAGAGAGAATGCGGGAGGAAAACGATGAAACGAAGTGACCAGCACGTCAAGAAGAATCGGACGGGCGCTTATATAGCCGGAGCGGTAATTCTACTTGCTGCAGCAGGTGGAGGCTATTTTTATTATCAGCATCATCAGGAAACCCAAGCAGTGAAAGCTGGAGAAAAAACGATCAATCAGTTTGTCCAGTCTTTGAACAAAGCTGACTATGAAAAAGCAGCGAAACTCACTGCTGAAAAGGCTGACGGAAAAAGCGCGTTGTCAGAACAGGAGATCCTGGAAAAATATCAAAATATCTACGGTGCTGCAGACATCAAAGAAATAACAATTTCGGATCTGGACGTAAAGAAAAAAGACGATACAACCTATACATTCAACTATAAAGCAACTATGAGTACGGCATTAGGCGAATTGAAAAATCTTTCTTACAAAGGGACTTTGTCAAAAGATGACGGACAAGAAAAAATCAATTGGCAGCCGAGTCTGATCTTTCCTTCAATGTCAGGAAATGACAAAGTCAGCTTAACTACTCAAGAGGCAGCTAGAGGAGAGATTCTGGACCGGAATGGACAGCCTTTAGCAACGACAGGAAAATTGAAGCAGCTTGGTGTCGTTCCGAACAAACTAGGTGAAGGAGACGAAAAAACGGCGAATATCAAAGCAATCGCCAAGACCTTCGATTTGACAGAAGATGAGATCAACCAAGCGATCTCTCAAAGCTGGGTACAGCCTGATTACTTTGTTCCATTGAAAATCATCGATGGCGAAACACCGGAACTTCCTGCTGGAGCAACCATACAAGAAGTCGATGGCAGATATTACCCATTAGGCGAAGCCGCAGCACAGTTAATTGGATATGTCGGCGATATCACAGCAGAAGATATCAAAAAAAACCCAGAATTGAGTAGTAATGGTAAAATCGGCCGTTCTGGTTTAGAGATGGCTTTTGATAAAGAACTACGGGGAACCACCGGAGGAAAACTAAGTATCACCGATTCTGACGGAACAGAAAAAGAAGTATTACTTGAACATGAAGTAAAAAATGGGCAAGACATCAAGTTGACGATCGATGCAAACGCGCAGAAAACTGCTTTTGACAGCCTTGGCGGGAAAGCTGGTTCTACTGTTGCGACGACTCCGAAAACTGGTGATCTGCTCGCACTTGCTAGTTCACCAAGTTTTGATCCGAATAAAATGACGAATGGAATCTCTGCGGAAGATTATAAAGCGTACGAGGAAAATCCGAACCATCCATTTATCAGTCGTTTTGCGACAGGGTACGCACCAGGTTCTACTTTTAAAATGATCACTGCAGCCATCGGTCTAGATAATGGAACCATCAACCCCGATGAAGTATTGACGATCAATGGCTTGAAATGGCAGAAAGACAGCTCTTGGGGATCCTATCAAGCAACACGGGTAAGTGATGTCTCTCAAGTGAACTTAAGAACTGCCTTGATCTATTCTGATAATATCTACATGGCGCAAGAAACACTGAAAATGGGCGAAAAAGCATTCCGTAGCGGATTAGACAAGTTTATCTTTGGTGAGGATCTAGACTTGCCTATCAGCATGGATCCTGCTCAAATCTCTAATGAAGACAGCTTCAACTCAGAAATCCTTCTGGCGGATACAGGCTACGGACAAGGACAGCTTCTGATCAACCCGATCCAGCAAGCAGCGATGTATTCCGTATTTGCCAATAACGGCAACCTGATCTATCCGAAGCTGATCGCGGACAAGGAAACAAAAGAGAAGAAAAACGTGGTGGGCGAGTCAGCAGTCCAGACAATCGTTCCTGACTTGAGAGATGTCGTTCAGGATGTGAACGGAACGGCACATTCTCTTGCAGCTCTTGGGATTCCTTTAGCAGCCAAGACTGGTACTGCAGAAATCAAGGAAAAGCAAGACGAAAAAGGTCAGGAGAACAGCTTCTTATTTGCTTTCAATCCAGACAATCAAGGCTACATGGTCATCAGTATGCTTGAAAACAAAGAAGACGATGATTCTGCCACGAAACGTGCACCAGAATTATTGCAGTATCTGAATCAGAATTATCAATAAAAAACAAGACCGTACGGATTGATAGTCGTACGGTCTTGCTTTTTATCTTTCTGTATATCATACGTCATAGACTTTTTTCGTGAAGTATTTCAATATCAGTGGTGAAATCAGCGTACTCAATAAAATGACGATGACAAGAGGGGAGTAATATTGCGGCTCGATCACTTTGCTTTGCTGCCCGATCTGCAAAATGATCAACGCCATTTCTCCGCGAGAGATCATTCCTGCTCCAACCATCAAAGAACTGTGTTGCGAAAACCCAGCAATCTGAGCGCCGAAATACCCGCCAAACAGCTTCGTCAAGATCGCTACGATCGTCAAAATCGCAATAAACAATAATTGTTCGACAAAATTAGAAAAATCGACTTCCAAACCAACACTGACAAAAAATACAGGAATGAATACCGCATATCCTAACGCTTCTACATTGTGGTACACTTCTTCCTTGACTTTTGTCTGACTGACGGCGATCCCAGCAAAAAAAGCGCCAATGACTGAGCTAAGTCCGACAAGATCCGCAACGTAAGACATTCCTAAACAAAGGACCAGTGAAACGATAATAATCGATGAATTTGCGTACAATTTCTGAGCAAAGGACAATAAGAATGGCGCGACCCATTTGACCAGTAGAAAGATAAAAATAAAGTAAACAACCTGTTCGAGTAAAACAAGAGGTACTGGCGTACTCCCTGATGTTTCCCCTGTTAGAAATGACAAACTGAAGCTGAGCACCAGTACAACCAGAATATCATCCACCACAGAAGCCCCTAAAATCGTCAAGCCTTCTTTTGTATTGACGACCTTCAATTCCTTCAGAACTTCCACTGAAATACTGACAGATGTTGCGGCCAGTATGATCCCGAAGAATATTGCTTCATTTCCTGAAACCTGGAAAGCTTCGCCCGTGAGCCAACCAAATACTACAGGAAAGATAATCCCTAGTAAAGCAACGAACATACCCGGACGAAAATATTTCTTCAATAAAGAAAGATCACTTTCCAATCCTGCCAGAAACATCAGTAAGATCACACCGATTTCCGAAAAGTCATGAACTAGTATATTAGGATGTACCCAATTCAGTCCAGCCTGGCCAAGAATCACTCCTACCAGCAGCTGACCAATCACAGCTGGTATACCGATCCGTCTCGATAAATGAGAACCGATCGTCGTAGAGATTAGAATCAGGCATAAAATACCTATAAATTCCATAAATAATCATCCTTCCAAATATTCTCATCCATTAGCATAACACACATTATTAAATTTTTCGGGCGATATACTTATAAAAAAACAGTATGACGCGAGGTTTAATCACGTCATACTGCCAATCAAACTATTTTTCTTGAAAAATGAAAAATCAATACATTCTTCTTACTCTGATGAAATTGATGATTTCCAAAATCCCCATGAAGATCAAAATAAACCCGAAGATTTGGAAGAGAACCATCAGACTCTTGAATGGATTGAACAATAAGACTAGTCCGCCAATTAGCAAAACGATGCTGTAGAGACTCCAGCCTTTTGCTTTTGTATTCATGCTGAAGAACAATTGGAACAGACTGTTGAAGATGACTGCCAAACCAAGAAGAATTGGTAAGATAGAGACGATCGCCGGTGCAAAGGCAAAGACGATCAATGCAACGATCAAGAAAAACAGACCGCTGAACAACCCTAAACTCCATGAGCCAGTTCTCTTTTTGAATCGGTAAGCCTCGAAAAGATTGAGGATACCAAGCAAAGCAAAGTAAGCCGTGATCAGATAACCAATAAAATGGAAAACAGCAGAAGGGTTCAGCACAATCACAATCCCAAGCACAACATAGATAAGAGCTCGTAGCAAAGCATATTTTTGGATATTTTGCTTCATCGTATCAAACATATTCATAACCTCCTTTGCCTTATTCTACCGTGAACAAGAGATTTCACCAAGCATTATCAATTAGTCAGGAAAACTTCGAAAGAAACCAGAAGCATCCTGCTGATACGATCGCTTAATCAGCCGATCTTAGGATCTTTTCCATTTTCTTTCCTTTTGCCAGTTCATCAATCAGCTTATCCAAATAACGAATCTCGCGCATAAGTTTATCATCGATCGTTTCGACTCGTACCCCACAGATCACACCGGTAATCAATGAGCGGGCAGGATTGAGGGAAGGAGCTTCTTTAAAGAACTCTTCAAAGGTGACTTCCTTTTCAAGCTGCTGCTCTAATTGAGATGGAGAATAACCAGTTAGCCAGTGGATAATCTCATCTACTTCTTGCTTCGTTCGATTCTTTTTTTCGGCCTTTTTGACATAAAGAGGGTAGACACTGGCAAAAGCAGTGGTAAAAATACGATTTTGTGTCATGCGCGTACTCCTTTTTCCTTTTATTATATAAGAAAAAGAGAAATAGCAACAATAAAAAAGCAGAAAGGAGAGAACTCCGATCTGCTTAGTTCGTTGATTGGCTCAAGACTGCTTTCGAATCAGATAGTCAAAGGCACCTAATGCGGCGGTCGCTCCTGAGCCCATAGAAACGATGATTTGTTTATAGGCACTATCTGTGCAATCGCCAGCTGCATACACACCTTCCATATCAGTCGCCCCATATCGATCGGTGATAATCTCTTTTCGTTCATTTAAAGCCAATGTCCCATCAAGCCAATCCGTATTAGGAAGAAGACCGATCAGAATAAAGACACCAGATACCGTCAATTCATGTGCCAGCCCAGTCGAGCGGTCGATATAAGACAGCCCAGTCACTTGTGTATCTCCGCTGATCTCATTTGTTTCTGCATTTGTGATCACTGTGACATTTGTCAAAGTGGCCAGTTTCTCTTGTAAAATCTGATCGGCTTTCAATTCTGGCAGGAACTCCAGTACATAGACATGCTTCGCTAGCCCAGCAAGATCGATGGCTGCTTCTACGCCGGAATTCCCACCGCCAATCACAGCGATCTCTTTGTCTTTGAACAAAGGACCGTCACAGTGAGGACAATAAGCGATCCCTTTGTTCTTGAATTCTTTTTCGCCAGGCACGTGGATCGGACGCCAATGTGCACCAGTTGCAATGATGGCTGTTTTTGACCGCAAAGAAACACCACTAGCTAAGCCAAGTTCGATCCGATTCTCTTTTCTTTTTAGTGATACAGCCCGCTGATTGGTCATGATGTCCACTGGATACGTACGTAAATGTTCTTCCACTTGTTTCATCAGCTGAGGGCCTTCTGTATAAGGAGTCCCGATCATATTCTCGATGCCTAATGTTTCAACTACTTGTCCGCCGATCGCATCAGCGACTAGCCCCGTCCGAATGCCTTTTCGGGCGGCATAAATCGCTGCACTGCTAGCTGCGGGCCCGCCGCCAATCACTAACACATCATAGAGTTCCTCAGTATTCAATGTTTCTGTATCTGGAGATGTACCCACGATTTTCTCGACGATTTGTTCCAAGGTCATTCGACCGCTACCAAATTCCTCGCCATTCAAAAAGACAGTTGGCACAGCCATGATCTTCTTTGCTTCAACTTCTTGTTGGTAGGCACTTCCTTCGATCATCGTGTGCGAGATTTTTGGATTGATGACAGAAAGGATATTCAACGCTTGCACAACATCAGGGCAATTGTGACACGTCAAACTGACGTACGTCTCAAAATGTAGATCTTTGTCTATTCGTTCGATCTGATTTAACAGCGAGTCACTGATTTTAGGCGGGCGGCCACTAACTTGCAGCATAGCAAGCAGAAATGATGCAAATTCATGACCTAAAGGCACCCCAGCGAAACAGATGCCGCTTTCTTTCTGGCGATTGATTTCAAAACTTGGTGTTCGAGAAAGATTTTTTTCTTCGAGTAGGATTTTTGGAGACATATCTGCGATTTCTTGTGTAAAAGCTGCCATTTTTTCAGACGCTTCGCTATGATCCAAACTGACTGAAAAGGTGATAGGCTCGTCGATCAGTTTTAGATAAGGAATCAAATTCTGTTTCGTTTCGTTATCCAACATAAGCGGTCCTCTATATCTTTCCGACAAGATCAAAACTTGGTTTCAATGTCTCGCCGCTTTCTTTCCATTTAGCAGGGCAGACTTCCCCTGGATGCGTACGAACATATTGCGCTGCCCGTATCTTATCGATCAGTGCGCTGGCGTCTCGTCCAATCCCATCTGCATTGATTTCCATCGCTTGGATAACCCCATCTGGATCGATGATAAAAGTCCCGCGTTGTGCCAACCCTTGTTCTTCGTCCAGTACATCGAACAGGCGTGACAACTGATGAGAAGGGTCTCCGATCATCGTATATTCGATTTTGCCGATAGCATCTGAGGTGTCATGCCATGCTTTGTGTGTAAAGTGCGTATCTGTCGAGCAGGAAAATACTTCTACACCTAGTGACTTCAGTGTTTGATACTGTTCTTGTAAATCTTCCAGTTCGGTAGGGCAGACAAAGGTAAAATCTGCAGGATAGAAACATAAGACACTCCAATTTCCTGTAAGTTCTTTCTCTGACACCTCTAAAAATTCGCCTTGACGGTACGCATTTGCTTTAAATTCTTCTACTTTTTTTCCAATTAACGACATAAGAAAACCCTCCAATAATTATTATTTATTTATAATCATTATAATTAGAAATCTAGAAGGAAGTCAATATATTTTTGTTATTTATTGCATTTCCACTAAAAAAAGTAGGTTAAATATAAATCGCTATCATGGTGGATTTTAACAAAAAAGTGATTGATTCAACCGATAGCGGAGCCAATCGCTTTTTCGTTTTTTATTTTCTCACTTAGACACTTTCTCTTTCAACTCGAACACATACTCCGCGATTTTCATGATTACTTTTTGCCAATCTTGAGGTGTGATGATCCCATCCAGCAAATAGATCTTCTTGATATGTGATGGCAGTTGCAAAGGGCAATCGCTGATGACGATATCACATGTTTCCATGAAGTCTTTCTGGATCGTGATCGATTCTTTTGAAAAGATCTGTTCGATTTTCACTAACAGATCCTTACTGATATAAAAATCTCGCGTGTAATTGACACCGATAACGATCGGACGTTCTTTTTTGTATCGGTCGTATAAATGAACGAGATCTTCAATCATCCATTCTTCATTTTCTTTTTCTGCAAGTGGAGCGAATTCATCTTGATGGTGTTGTTTGAAAGCACGATAGAACTGCTCGATTACGACTTGGATCTCTTTTAGTCCGGCATGTTCTTGGTAAAGCATGAATGTCGGAAGGGGCGTGTTCGGTTGGTCTGTACTGAGAAAACCGCTGTAAATGGTGTTTTTTGCGAAATTCAAACTGTAGATGATCCGATAATTTTCAGGAATCGACAGATCGAAAGTTTCGGAAAAAGCTTCGACCAGTTTTTTAGAATAAAGGATATGCGGCACTTTTGCTTCAAGCAGAAGGTCATATTGTCCACGACTAGATGCTTCATCTTCGATTTCTGAGATCGACAGTCTGGCTAGAACATTGATCATTATCCTTTGGTCACGGCAAATAGGGAGTCCAGGACGTAAAATATCGACGATCGGGTCAATGAAAAAGTCGATGTACGCATAGTTTTCAAATTCTTTTTGAACAGCGCCAGAAGTCGTTGCCGGAAAACTCTCTCTGCATATTTTCAGCAGAAGGTATAACTTATCAACCATTCCAACACTCAATCTTTCCAGCACTTCTTTTTTAAAGTAAGTAGATAATGTCAATCCGATCATTTGCCGGTCTTCCTGATAAAAAAGAGTGGCAGTGCTTGAAAAGATATTCCAATAAACATCCAGCAGACAATATAAGATCTGTATTTCAGTACCCGAAAGATCCTTGGTTCCTTTATTGGAGAAAGAGACAGTTAATCCATATAAGGACAAAAATTCATTGATGGCTTTCATTTTCGAGTAAATATACGAGGCGCTGTAATTCGTCTGCTGACTGAGAGCGATGATGGAATTGGTCTGTCGGTTGAATATAGCAGTCAAAATCTGATAATTCGTCGATTCGATACAATATCTGCCAAAAAGGCGGTAATAACAGAAAGCAAGGTCTGTATCTTCCAGCTCTAATTTCAAAAAATGTTTTTGTTTATCTATATGGATGTTTTTCAATCCTAAATTAGCGAAATCTTCTTCCAATTCCTGGATGTAAAGAAGAAAATTCGATTCTGACATCTTAAAGTGATTGGCTAGATAAGGGATAGTGATAAAAAGACGATGCTCAGTCAAAAAAAGGAAAATCTCCAGTTTGACTTTGTTTTTCTTCTTTAATAAATGAGTTTTAATCGCTTCTTGTGTTTGCATCAACGATCCTCCAGTTTTTTTACATATATCTATTTAAGTTTACTTTTTTTTTGGTCATTTTCCACAAAAAAATCATAACCACACTTGCTTATTTTCAATTATCTTATTTCTGGCATATAAATCATATGAGAAATGAGGAATATTCATGAACTACATACCAGTTTTGCTCTCTACATGTTTAGTAGCAAGCATGGCTTTTCTTCCTATGCCATCTGAACAGGTAAATGCAGAGGAAACAAGGATGGAAGTGTCACAATGGGCAGAATCCAAATGGGCGAATGTCAACCGGATCACATTCACAGATGAACATTCTTCTTTCAATTCAGGCGTTCTTCAATTGAAGAAAGGGCAGACAGCAACGATCCATACTACGGTGGATTATTCAGGAGATCTTGTCCCTATCCTACAATCGGATGTTCGCTTCGAACAAGTCGATCCAGCGTTATCCATCGATTATGATGCAAATACGCTAAAGATCAGTCATCGACAAGCATCTTTTACGTTCACTGTAACATTGAATCAAGAGATTGCCAAACCAGCGCTTTTTACCGTAAAAGTAGCGGATAGAATCCCGGATGACCACCATCATCTGACACCTTACAGCCAAAGACAAACGATCGAACAAGCGGTCGATGAACAAAAACCACCTGAAGATCTTGGAGAAAACCCGTCAGAAAAACCTGGGCAAGAAACCGATCCGACCCCAGAGCCAGATACTGACTTGGTACCAGATGAACAGCCGAGTGAGGAGGAAACGAAAGAGGAAGAAATCGTCTTGCCAGAAGAAAAACCGGAGCCAGCCCCGGAAGAACAGCCAGTCGGAACACCAGATCCTGGTCAAAACCAGGAACCGTCATCCGAATCTGTTCCAGTAACAGATATCAATGAAAACAGCACAAATTCGGACACTAAACCGTTCGAGAAGACTACATCATCTACGTCAGATCAGATAAAGGAACTAAATAACAAAGAAACAATTTTACCTGTAAAAGAAAGCAGCCAATCTGATTCTGCAACTCCTCAAAAAGTGACAGAAAAAATGGCAAAAACGATTCCTTCAGAAGAAGCCGGAGCAGCGAGAACATCAGAAGAAAAGATAGACAAACAACTATTACCGAAAACAGGAGAAAGCCAAATAAACAACACTTTTTACAGCTATGCCGGAAGCTTATTCGCAGTGGGAACCATACTGTTATTTAGAAAAATCAAGAAAAACAGATCTTAACAAATCAATATAAAAGACATCCAATGACCGTTGATAAAAAAGCGCGAACTGCAGCTCAAACGTTCATTGGATGTCTTTTTAATATTCTTGCCAGATGATCAAGAAAGGTATATTTTGGATAACTTAGTGAATTGTTGTTTCTTTTGTCGTGTGTTTAGGGATTTCTTTTACTTTCAATACATCTAAAAAGAAGGTGAAAATCGGGATACCTACGATCAGCCCCCACACACCGAAGAAACGTTCACTGACAAGCAGAACAACAAATGTATAGAAAATCGGTAATTCTGTTTTGCTGGACATCAGTTTCGGATTCAGTACGTACGACTCGATCAGATGGACGACTAAAATGGTCAGTAAGATATAGACGACATCGCGAATCCCGCCTTGCGAATATGCAATAAACGAAAGGGGGATACACGAGATAATAACACCAGCAACAGGAACCAGACTCAAAAAGAAAACCATGATCGCCAGACTCAGCAACTGGTGGAACCCGAAAGCAGCGAGTGCGATCGTAGTCAAAAGTGTATTCAAAAGTGCGATGATGAACTGTGCTTCTAAAACAAGACCAAATGTGTTGACGAATTTATAAGCAAAATAGTAGATATCCTGGAAGAACCAGGAAAATTCACTTTTCAAAAACAGACGAGAGAAAACGACCGTTTTTTTCTTTTCGATCATAAAAAAGAAGCTCAAGATAAACGACATGGCAAACGCAATCGCCATTTTCCCGATATCTTGCAGATAACCCAAAGCAATCGAAGCCCCGTTTTGCAGCTGCTCGAAAAAGTCGTTCCGTTCGATATAGTTGTGGATATAAAGCAGGACCGGGTCAGCATCTTTTGGCTGATGCTCATAAAAATTGATGACCGACTGCACCATATCGAATGTTTGATGGATGAGCATCGGGATATATTTTGTAAAAGCCAGATAAATCAGACAAACGATCAAGGCATAGATGATGATCGCAAGAACCCCAGTAGGTATCCGGACAAAGCGTTGGATGATCTGGACGAAATGGATCATCAGATAAGTGAAGATAAAAGTTAGAAGAATCGTTGTGATCATACTTCTAACTAAAAATAAAACAAAAATAACAGATAATAAAACAGTCAGACGGCGAATTTTTTCATTCGCTAAAAAACGCTGATATACAGTCAAAGAAACACCCTCCATGTAAAAATAAACTCGTTATTATTATAAAGAAGAATGTCCAAATAAGAAAGCCAAAGGGACGAAAAGCCACCAAAGAATTCCTTTTGGGCTTTTTTAGCTCAAAATCGATCCTTTGGCGGCTTCTAGTCATTTGAATTTTGCTGACGGAAACGGACAAGCATTTTTTTGGTCAAAGCTTGTAAGGTTTCCAATTCTTCCTGTTCGAGAGGAAGAGAAGACATGATGGCAGCAGGAATACCTTCTGCCTGCTTCTGTAATCCCACTCCGTCATCCGTCAATGTGATGAGCAGTTTACGTTCATCGCTTGCTCCGCGAGTCCTCATGACATAATTTTTTTCTTCTAGCTTTTTCAATACGGGCGTCAGCGTCCCGGAATCTAAGCACAAAGCCTGACCTAATACTTTGACCGTCACTTGTTTCTGTTCCCACAATACTAACATCACAAGGTATTGAGTATAAGTCAGATTCAGTGGTTTGAGAAGTGGTGCATAGTGCCGAATGATTTCTTTAGAGGTGGCATACAAAGGAAAACATAACTGATTCGCTAAATACAATTCTTCCATTTTTCCACCTCCGCTCTTGTTTTACTCGTGTGTATCATAGCGGATTTTTGAAGAAATGTCTATTCGCTTACAGCTTTCAGAGTGACTTCAATATTTCCGGCAGTTGCTTTGGAATAAGGGCAGACTTTATGCGCTTCTTCCAGCAATTCCTGTGTTTCTTCTAGTGAGAGACCTTCAACGAATCCTTCGATTTCAACGCCAAGGACGAAACTCATTTCATTTTCAGCATAAAGTGAGACTTGAGCACTGATCGTTGAAGCGCCAGTGATATTTTTTTGTTGTTTGATCAATTCCAAAGCGCTATTGAAACAAGCGCTGAAACCAGCTGCAAACAATTGTTCCGGATTCGTGGCATTTTCCACACGTTTTCCTGGTGCTGCGATATTCAATTCGAAAGAACGGTCTGGATTGTGAACTTCTCCGGCACGTCCGCCTGTGTTGATCATTTTTGTCGAATACATTTTTTTCATGAAAAATCACTCCTACGATTTATATTTTATGCAATTCAATTGTACACAACCTATTTTGAGATAGCAAAAATTCGGCTTGAGTAGAGATTTGGAAAAAATATGGCGCATAGAGGATCATTCAATTGGATGATAAGTAAAACCACTTCCCAACACTTCAGCTACACTGCTCACAATGACGAAAGCAGTCGGATCGATTTCTTCGATCAGCGGTTTGACACGTGTAAATTCATGGTCGGTCACGACAATCAGCAGCACTTCTTTTGGATTACGATTATACCCGCCTTTTGCTTCCAGCAAAGTCAGCCCGCGTCCGATCTCTTTACTCAATCGTAACCGGATCTCTTCAAGCGAGTCTTCGCTCATGATCATGACTGATTTCTTTCGGTTCGTTCCCGTTTCGATATAGCTCATCACGATGGAAGTGATCGCAATCGAAAGAATCGCGTATAAAAATTCTTCAAATCCGAAAACAAATAAATTTAATGAGACGACTACAGCATCTGTAAACAATAAGCCGATAGAGGGATTCAAGTGAAAATATTTTTTGAAGATAAGCGGAGGAATGGTCGTACCGCCACTTGAAGAATTGTTTTTGTATAAGATAGCCACACCGAAAGCAAAAATCGCGCTACCGAAAATCACAGAAAGCAGACGATCAGAAGTGACCATGGTTTCTGGAACAGTGGCAATAACGAGAGGGAAAACGATGCTCCCGAATAATACTTTGAAAAACGCTTTTTTCCCTAAAAAGATCAAAGCAAGAACTAGCATAATCAGATTCAACACAAGAATGACCATTGCTCGATCGAAGCCCATCGCCGATTCAAGCAAAATACCTAGACCACTTACACCGCCAGCTGCGATATGATGGGGGCCAAGAAACATATTGATACTGATTCCAAGAATAATCAGAGCGAATATAATCTTTGAGTACGTCACAACAAATGTATTTTTTTCTTTCATTCATCCACATCCTATATTTATTTAACGTTATTATAATCATAGTATAACGTATTTTTAAGTTTAAGTTAAGTAGTTTTAACAAAAAAATTAGCTATACCTAAAATAAGGCGAAATGAATCTGTTACCGATAACATTCGATGAAAGCGTTGTCTTCGGGCGCTTTTTCTCTTATAGTGTGTTCGTAATCATAAAAAAAGGAGGAACGATATGGATACAGCAGCGATCTACCACCGTCCAGAAAGCGAATACGCCTTTTTGTATACGGAAAAAAGCTTTCGCCTGCGGTTGCGTACAAAAAAAGATGATGTAAAAAATGTCTATGTGCTGAAAGGTGATCCCTACACGATCACGACTGAACGATGGTATTTAGAAGAAAGGGCGATGGAAAAAGGACTGAGTACGACACTCCATGATTATTGGGAAATCGAAGTATCTAGCTCTACACGCCGTTTGCAATATGGCTTCCATGTAGTAGGGACCGATGGGATCGAATGTTTCTATGGCGATCAGGGGATTTTTCCTTATCGAAGGGAGGTAGTGTCTGAACCTAATTATTATTTCCGGATACCTTTTTTTCATCAGATTGATCGTTTCACCGTTCCAAAATGGGCAAAAGAAACGGTCTGGTATCAGATTTTCCCGGAGCGCTTTGCCAATGGAGATCCAATGAACGATCCGAAAGAAACATTGCCATGGGGAAGCAAGGCACCAGATCGTGATGATTTTTTTGGCGGCGATTTACAGGGAGTGATCGATCATCTAGATTATTTAACGGAATTGGGGATCACAGGAATCTATTTTTGTCCAATTTTTCAAGCAACCTCCAATCATAAATATGACACGATCGATTATTTGAAAGTTGATGTTTCTTTTGGCGACAAAACGCTTTTGAAAGAACTGATCCACCAAGCGCATCAAAGAGGGATCCGGATCATGCTGGATGCTGTATTTAATCATATGGGGGTGGATTCACCACAATGGAAAGATGTCATGGAGCATGGAGAGCAATCGGTTTATAAAGACTGGTTCCACATCCATTCCTTTCCTTTAGATACGTACCAACTGACAGACATTCCGGAAACAGCTGTAAATCTTCCTTACGATACTTTTGCATTTACGCCGATGATGCCCAAACTCAATACCGCTAATCCTGAAGTACAGGAATATCTGCTCCATATTGCCTCTTATTGGGTAGAGGAGTTCGATATCGATGGCTGGCGATTAGATGTGGCAAACGAAGTCGATCACCATTTCTGGAAAAAATTCCGGGAGACTGTCACAAAAATCAAACCGGACATCTATATTTTAGGTGAGATATGGCATTCGTCGCAGGCTTGGCTCCAAGGGGATGAATTCCATGCGGTCATGAACTACGCCTTTACAGATTCGATCAAAGACTATTTCGTGCATCAAAAAATCTCGGCTTCACAAATGATCAGTGGCATGAACCATCAGCAAATGTTATACCGCGATCAAGTCAATGAAGGGACATTCAATCTTCTTGATTCGCATGATACAGCGCGGATCCTAACCTTATGTGGAGAAAACAAACAATTGATGAAGGCAGTCATGACCTTTATGTTTCTTCAAAAAGGTGCGCCTTGTATTTATTACGGAACAGAAATCGGATTGACAGGATGGGATGATCCAGATTGCCGCAAATGTATGGTCTGGGAACAAGAGGAACAAGATTTAGAATTGCTTGACTTCATGAAAGAACTGATTTCTTTGCGAAAAAGACTCCAGTCATTCGTGACAGAAGGAAAAACAGAGTGGGAAATGATCGACGATGAAAAGAATCAGCTCGCTTTTGTTATTAAATGGAACCGTCAGACCATCCATGCTTATTTCAATTTGTCAGAAGAACCCTATCTGATCGAACAAGGATCGGATCCACTTTTCAGCCAGCAATGCCAACTACTGGAAGATGGAAAAGCAGAATTGAAGAAACACGGATTTTTGATCACTTGTTAAAAACTGTTACCGGTAACAGCAGGTAAGCGCTTGCAAAGATAAATTCAATAACAGTATAATTGATTCGAAACAGCAAGATAAAGAGCAGGAGGAAGCGAAAATGAATGTAAAAAGTGTGAAGAAGATCGGATTGGGTCTACTTTCTTTAGGTATCCTTGGAGGGTTAACTGCTTGTGGAAACGGTAGTTCAGCATCTGACAGCAACAAAGAAGACGGAAAAACATTAACCGTCTCCGTCGACCCGGGTTACAAAGATTATGTAAATGAGATAAAAGAAACGTTTGAAAAAGACAACGATGTGAAGATCAAGCTTATAGAAAAAGACATGTTCGATCAATTGGAATCCTTAGCACTCGATGGACCAGCAGGAAAAGGCCCGGATGTGATGATGTCTGCCTATGACCGAATCGGAGCACTTGGACAGCAGGGCCATCTGGCAGAAGTAAAACTAGGTAATGAAGCAGATTATGATGAAACAGACAAGGCACAGGTCACGTATGAAGGAAAAGTCTATGGAGAACCTGCAGTTATAGAAACACTTGTTTTGTATTACAACAAAGACCTAGTCGATGCTGCACCGGCTACATTTAAAGATTTAGAGAATCTTGCCAAAGATCCCCGTTTTGCATTTGATTCTGAAACAGGAAAAAATACCGGTTTCTTAGCCAAATGGACTGATTTCTATTATTCTTACGGTTTATTGTCCGGTTATGGCGGCTATGTATTTGGCGAGGATGGAACAGATCCGTCAGATATCGGGTTGAACAACCAAGGCGCTGTCGAAGGCATTTCGTATGCGACAGACTGGTTCCAAAATGTCTGGCCAAAAGGGATGCAGGATATAAAAAGTGCTGGGGATTTTGTCAGTCAGCAATTCATGTCAGATAAAGCAGCTGCAATCATCGATGGTCCATGGCAGGCCCAAACCTATAAAGAGAACGATATCAACTATGGTGTAGCAAAGATCCCGACTTTAAACAACGGGGAATCTTACCAGCCATTTGGCGGAGGAAAAGGCTGGGTAGTCAGCAATTATTCCAAAAACAAAGAAGTAGCACAAAAATGGCTAGATTATGTGACAAACCAAGAAAATCAAGAAAAATTCTTTGAAATGGTCAATGAAATCCCGGCAAACCAAAAAGCTCGAGAAACAGCTAAAGCAAAAAATGACGAACTGACCACTGCCGTCATCGAGCAATATGAAACAGCACAAGCAATGCCGAACATCCCAGAAATGGGCGAAGTGTGGACAGGAGCAGAAAACCTGATGTTCGATGCTGCATCTGGATCGAAAACACCAAAAGAATCTGCTGACGCGGCAGTAAAAACGATCCATGAAGCAATCGAACAAAAATATTAAGCAACCAACGAAGTAAGCATTTTCTAACAATAAATCTCAGGAAAATGCACTTCGAAGTCAGAAAAACGTAAAAAACGTAGATGAAACATACCTGAGCAAAGGGACTGCGGTGAAGTACGAGATCGTATAGATAAGTAATGAATTCTTGTCGCAGTTTCTTTGTTCCAGGTTAGATTAGGGGGAGTTATCATGCAGCATTCCGGAACATCCAGTAACGTTAATGTCAGAAAAACGACACTTTATTCTCTTGTCCCAGGAATGGGGCAATTTGCTAACGGTCAGCCATTCAAAGGACTTGTTTTCTTCAGTATCTTTCTTGTATTTCTCATCCAGATGGCATTAGGTGGTCTTCGTTCTCTGATCGGACTCGTGACATTGGGGAGTATCCCAATGGAAGACCATTCGTTGTTTATTCTGATTCAAGGCACCTTACAATTGATCATCACGATCATTTTTCTGATTTTTTACGGGCTGAACCTTCTAGACGCCAAGCGTGTCGCAGTCATGCGTAAAGATGGCAAAACAATCAATCGAACAATGAAGGAAGTATTACATAACGTCGGCGATGAAGGATTTCCTTATCTGCTGACCCTTCCGGCATATCTATTAATGGTTTTTACGATTATTTTCCCAGTACTGGTCACCTTGTTCACTGCCTTCACTAATTACGATTTCAACCATATCCCGCCGGCCAGCTTGATCGATTGGGTCGGAACCAAGAACTTTTTCAGTATTTTCTTTTTGAGCTCCTATCGGAATACCTTTTTCGCTGTATTCTCATGGACGGTGATCTGGACCTTATGCGCGACTACACTTCAAATCACTCTAGGCATATTCACAGCTGTGATCGCCCATCAGAAGTTCATCAAATTCCGACGTATCTTCGGTATTATCTTTCTTTTGCCTTGGGCAGTTCCTGCATTTATCACGATCATGAGCTTCTCGAATATTTTCAATGATAGTGTAGGTGCGATCAATACCCAAGTGATTCCTTTCCTGAACCATCTTCCTTTTATCGACATCAGTGCGATTTCTTGGAAGACAGACCCTAATTGGACGAAAGTAGCCATTATTTTGGTGCAAGGCTGGTTAGGATTCCCTTATATCTATGTCATGGTTACTGGTATTTTACAATCGATTTCAGAGGATCTGTACGAAGCAGCAAAAATCGACGGTGCGAATGCTTGGCAGCGATTCTCAAATATTACACTTCCAGCTGTTTTTCTTGTTGCAGCACCAACTTTCATTACTCAGTATACGGGCAATTTCAATAATTTTTCGATGATCTATCTTTTCAACAATGGCGGTCCAGGCAGCGTTGGCGGGGGCGCAGGCTCAACAGATATATTGATCTCATGGATCTATAAATTGACGACAGGGACTTCGCCTCAATATTCCATGGCTTCAGCCATCACGTTGATCATCTCTGCTATTGTGATTTGTGTTTCTTTACTTGTCTTCAAAAAGACTAAGGCATTCAATATGGAGGATTAGCCGATGAAAAAAATCAATACAAGTGCACGTTTCCAGAAACGTGTCGCTCATTTCTTTACGTATGTATTTTTATTGCTGTTGTCAGTCATTATCATTTATCCGCTGCTGATCACAGCAAGTACTGCATTCAAATCCGGTAATATCGCTGCATTCAGCCTAGATTTTTCTAGTGACTGGACGATGGATAATTTTACGCGGCTATTCAGTGAGACTCTCTATGGCACTTGGTACAAAAACACCTTGATTATTTCAGTATTGACGATGATCGTTCAAGTAACAGTAGTGACTTTGGCTGGTTATACGTACAGTCGTTATCGTTTTATTGGACGAAAATCCAGTTTGATGTTCTTTTTAGTGATCCAGATGGTGCCAACGATGGCGGCTCTGACAGCCTTTTATGTCATGGCTTTTTTACTTGATGCCTTAGACAAATACTGGTTTTTGACGATGATCTACATCGGTGGCGGCATACCGATGAATACATGGCTGATGAAAGGATATTTCGATACAGTGCCGATCGACTTGGATGAATCGGCAAAGTTGGATGGTGCCGGTCATTTGAGGATTTTTCTACAAATCGTCTTGCCACTTGTCAAACCAATGATCGCTGTTCAGGCATTATGGGCATTCATGGGGCCATTCGGTGATTTCATGCTGGCAAAATTCCTCTTGCGCACACCGGAAAATCAAACGGTTGCGGTAGGGTTGCAGACATTTATTTCGGATGTAACGAATCAGCGAGTTTCCCTTTTTGCAGCAGGAGCGATCCTGATTGCTTTACCGATTTGTCTGTTATTCTTCTTTTTACAAAAAAACTTTGTTACCGGCTTGACTTCTGGCGGGACAAAAGGATAGGAGCATAAAAAAGATGCAGCCATTCCCATTGAATTACTTCGCAAGTCTAAGTACACCTGTACGTTTGTTTTCAGGAAGAAAACAGCTTTCTTGGCCGAAATTCTGTTTGATTTTTCTGTTTTTGGTTTCGCTGATGGTCATGCCTGTCACGCTTTATTACAGTCATCAGCTAGATTCGATCCCAATCGAGCAGTTCCTTTCTGTCGATCGTCTGATCGATCAAAAAGGAGTCGAACAATTCGCTAAGATCCAAGTCATCGATGGACAGACCCAGGAAGAAAAGAGGATATTAGCGGACAACGCCGACTTGGTGATTGGAGTAGATTTATCTAAAGGTGAGCAAAAAAAGCGGGACGCATTCATCAATTTCGAGAAAAAACAATGGACTATCCAACAAAAAGAAGGGGAGGACGTACGACGTTACACGATGAATTATCATCCGTCTTTCATCCCGTCTTCTGTCACTTCACCTGAACAGTTCGCAAGTTTTTTGGAAAAAGAATTTTATGCGAGCAATCGACCGATGATCATTTTGTCCTATAGTCTGAGTTTCGGTATCCTTTTGTTTCTAATGACTGCTTTGCTTTTGTTTGGCGCTGCGTTTTTCTTGTGGCTGACGAGGAAAAGCCGTTTTTCATCAATCCGTTCGTTCAAAGAAAGTGCGGTGCTCATGCTGAATATACTCGGTGTTGGTTCGATCATTGCAACGATTTTCGGTTTGATCCATTTTGATCTAGTGATGATGTTAGGTATCCAGTCGGTTATTTCTGTCTTGTTGCTGTTATGGATCTTCGCAAAAACTGGTTTCAAGGATGAGCGTATCTCCTGACATAAAAACAGGTTTTATGAGACAATTGACGTGAAAAATGAAAAAATAGAGTGTTTTTTGAAAAATTTCTGAAAAAAACAAACTTCTTAGTTGATTCTTTTGATTTTTAGTATTAACGTAATAAGGTAGTTTTTTTAAGGAGGAAAATCATGTTAGAGAAAACTTTATACAATCAATTATTTTCACGTTCTTTCTCACTGCCTGTCGAAGTCAGCTATTGGGACGGTACCACAAAACAATACGGAGATACCGACAATCCTCCCCAAATCAAAATCAATATCCATGAAGAAATCCCTATGAAAGAGATTACAAGTAATGCTTCACTTGCTTTAGGCGAAGCTTACATGGATCATCGTATCGAGATCGAGGGAAGTATCCAGGCGCTTATCAATGATGCTTATCAACAGGCAAACAGCTTTTTGAGAGGAAAAGATTATCTGAAATGGCTGCCTAAGAAAGAAAAACATACCAAACAACAAAACAAAGAAGATATCCATGCGCATTATGACTTGGGTAATGATTTTTACAAACTTTGGCTAGACCCAACGTTGACTTATTCTTGTGCCTACTTCAAAACACCGGAAGATACACTGGAACAAGCACAAATCAATAAAGTCCATCACATCCTAGACAAACTATTCATCAAAGAAGGCGAAAGTTTGCTTGATATCGGATGCGGATGGGGCACACTGATGTTTACAGCTGTTAAGGAATACAATGTCAAAGCTACAGGGATCACATTGAGCGAAGAACAGTATGATCTTATCAGCAAAAAAATCAAAGAAGAACACCTAGAAGACAAATGCCGTGTCTTATTGATGGACTATCGTGAACTAAAAGGGGAAACATTCGACCACATCACCAGTGTGGGGATGTTCGAACATGTCGGTTCAGATAATCTGGAAGGCTATTTCAAAGTTGTCAAAGATTTACTGAATCCTAAAGGGACTGCATTGATCCACGGTATCAGCCGTCAACAAGGCGGAGCAACGAATGCATGGATCAATAAATACATTTTCCTTGGCGGTTATGTTCCTGGTGTCACTGAATTAGTGGACAATATTACTAAAAACGATCTGCAATTGATCGATCTGGAAAGCTTGCGTCGCGATTACCAGTTGACTTTGGAACACTGGACGGAAAACTTCCATAAAGTACAAGAAGAAGTGACCAAAGAGATGGGGGATTCGTTCTACCGAATGTGGGACTTATACCTACAAGCTTGTGCTGCTTCATTTGAATCAAGCAATATCGATGTGATCCAGTATCTGTTGGTCCAACCTGGAAATAATGAAATCCCAATGCACAGAGCTTAAAGCGATAAAGTAAAACAACACAAACTGAATAGATGAGAAAAGTGTAAACTGTAGGGCGTTCCAAAAATCAAAAACCCTGATTTTGGAACGTCTTTTTTTGTTTCTCCGAATCTGTTCGACATATGACTGACGTTCTTTTATCTATTAGATGACAAAGTTTTTCAACTCCGTTATACTTATAAATGAAAAAGAAAGAAAAGAATTTTGCATGAAAGGAAGTAAGAAAATTATGAAAAAAACCGTTATTTATTCTAGTCTATTCGCAGCATTGTTCCTCGCTGCCTGTCAATCAAACCAAACCCAAAACGAAGAGGCTCCAGCTCCTTCCAGCAGCCAGACAAGTGCTTCAGAAAGTCAGTCTTCTTCTGCTCAGTCAGCTTCAAGTTCCAATGACCAATCACAGAATAGCTCTAGTACTTCTGCGACAAGCTCTGACATCAAAGTGTCTGCTGAGCGTGCGATCCAGTTATTCAAAGAGAAATATTCCGATACGGCGATCACTAGCTTGGAATTGGATAGCGATTGGGGAAGCTATTATTACAAAGTAGAAGGTGTAGATAATCAGAACGAATACAAAGCAAAAATCGATGCCAATAATGAAAAAATGGAAACAGAAGCACCTGAGACATTGGATCAGGATGAGCAGAACGGACAAAAGAAAAAAGAAGATGGCCTGGATACAGATAAACTGATCAGCATAGAAGAAGCTGGAAAGATCGCCGTAGACAAAGTAGGGAACGGAACCGCCACAGATTGGGATCTCGATAAAGATCTTGGTACGACATACTGGGAAGTCAAAGTGAAAAACGGCAATCAAGCAACAAAAGTCAAAATCAACAGTCAGTCAGGAGAAGTTTTATCTACGGAACAAGATGACTAACGTTCGACTAAGTCAGAGAGAAGTTGCTTTTTTCATCAGACATGATACACTAGATAAAATAACTTATCATAAGGAGCGATTATCTTGAGTTTAGAAACCACTTTTTCCAATCACGTCTTTGCCAACCCGTTTATGAATGCTTCGGGCGTCCACTGTATGTCTGTTCGCGAATTAGATGAAATGGCCCAGTCCGAAGCCGGGGCATTTATTACAAAAAGCTGCACGATCAACGAACGCTCTGGTAATCCCGAGCCACGTTATTATGACGTTCCGCTAGGTAGTATCAATTCAATGGGACTGCCAAATCGAGGATTTTCTTATTATCTGGATTATGCACTGGAGTATGAAAAACAAAATGCGGGCGACCAGCCTTTGTTCTTCTCGATTGCTGGGATGAGCGGTGAAGAAAATCTGGAAATGCTCCAAATGATTGAAAAAAGTGAGTTTCAAGGGATAACTGAACTGAATCTTTCTTGTCCTAACGTCCCGGGGAAACCGCAATTGGCTTATGATTTCGAAGCAACAGAAAACTTGCTGGAACAGGTCTTCGACACCTTCACGAAACCTTTAGGGATCAAGCTGCCTCCTTATTTCGACTTTGCTCATTTTGATCAGATGGCTACGATCTTGAACCGTTTCCCGCTCACATATGTCAACTCGATCAACAGTGTAGGGAATGGGCTCTATATCGATACCGAAAAAGAATCTGTTGTCATCAAACCGAAAGAAGGCTTTGGCGGATTGGGCGGAGAATACGTCAAACCGACTGCATTAGCTAATGTTCGAGCCTTCTACACAAGACTGAATCCTGAAATCAAAATCATTGGTACTGGAGGAATACGTACAGGCCAAGATGCATTCGAACACTTGCTTTGTGGAGCGAGCATGTTGCAGATCGGAACAGAACTGCATAAAGAAGGGCCAAGTATCTTTAACCGAATCACGAAAGAATTGGAACAAATCATGCAGAGAAAAGGTTATACATCAATTGACGAGTTTCGTGGAAAATTGCGTACGATCGAAGCGTGAAAGCGTGGTCGTGACAGAAGCGGAAAGTTTCAAGAAAATAAGAGATGATTTCCGGTGGATCACTGTTTATTCAATAAGAGGAGGTGTGACAAGTCTTTGTCACGTCTCTTTTTTTAAAAAAACGCTTGTCTGTTTATTTATATGCAAGCGTATCCATTGTGTGATAAACTAATCTATGGCAAAATAACGGAGGCAAAAGGAGGAAATGATGAAAGACGGAATTGAATTAGCGAACGAATTAAGAGAAAAGAAAATCAGCTTTCAAGAATTACTGACAGAGATAGAAAGGAAGGTCAAGAAAAAAAATCCAACTTTGAACGCCCTTGTATCTTTTGATCCAGCACAAGCGCAAGTAGCATACGAAAAAGTAGCTCGGCAACAAAAATCACCATTGTCTGGCGTTTTGTTCCCCTTAAAAATGCTTGGACAGGAAAAAAAGGGATGGTCTGCGACATCTGGCTCCCGATTGTTCAAGGATCATCTTGCAGCAAATGATTCGACCTATGTCCAGCAAGCAGAAAAAATCGGACTGATTCCGCTAGGTCAGACGAATGCCCCAGAATTCGGATTCAAAAATATTACAGATCCTGTTCTTTATGGTACAGCACGAAACCCATGGAATCCAGACTATTCTCCTGGTGGTTCAAGCGGAGGAGCAGCAGCCGTTGTCGCTTCAGGCATTTTTCCATTAGCAGGAGCCAGTGATGGAGGAGGTTCTATCCGTATCCCAGCTTCTTTTTGCGGACTGATTGGTCTGAAACCTTCCAGAGGGACCATGCCAGTAGGACCTTACGCTTTTCGAGGCTGGCAAGGAGCGTCCATCGATTTTGGCCTGACTCTTTCGATGCGAGATACAGAAGCATTGTTTTATGGTATGCGTGGTATCCATTCAGGAGCGCCATATCAGTCTGCCCCAGCTGAGTGGAAAAAACATCCGGAGAAGAAGCGACTGAAAATCGCTGTTTGCATCGATTCACCGATCGGCTCGAAAATCAGTGAAGAAGCCCGTCTAGCCGTAAGAAACGCCGTTGCATTTTTAGCAAATGAAGGCCACGAACTGATCGAGATAAATTATCCGGTAAACGGAAGAGAATTGATCCATTCTTATTATCAGATGAACGGAGCTGAAACAGCGGCAATGATTGCTTCGATCGAAAATGATTTGAATCGAAGTATACGGCAAGATGAATTGGAACCGATCTCTTGGACGTTGCTGCAATATGGAAAAAAACTATCTGCAGCCACTTATATCCATTCTCTGCAGCTGTGGGACCAAGCAGCCGTCACGATGGAAGAGCTGTTCCAAGAAATCGATTTGTTTCTTTCGCCTACAACTGCTTTTTCTGCACCCAAAATCACTGCGGATCTGCAAAATTATCAAATCCGAACACAAATGGAACACATCATCGAGTTTTCTGAAAAACAGTCTCTCGAGGTTGTTTCATCTATGTTTGAAGAAAGTCTACAACTCACGCCATATACGCAGTTAGCCAATTTAACAGGACAGCCGGCTATTAGTCTTCCCACCCATTTGACGAAAGAAGGACTGCCTTTGGGGATTCAATTTATGGCAGCAAGAGGAAGAGAAGATCTGCTTTTTCAAGTCGGACATCTATTTGAACAAAAACAACAATTTCACTTACCCGAAGACAAGGGCTAGTGGACACGGAGGAAAATGATGAAGAAAAAAAATCTATTTATTTTTATATCGAGCCTATTGATGGTCGTGCTATTATCCGCCTGCCATGCCGCTTCAGCTAGTCAAGAAGACAACAGCTGGCGGAATGTCAAGGAAAAAAAGGAACTTGTCGTTGCTACCTCGGGCACCTTGTTTCCTGCATCTTATTATAACGATCAGAACCAATTGGTAGGGTACGATGTCGATATCGCAAAAGAAGTAGCGAAGCGTTTAGGTGTAAATCTTTCATTCAAAGAATACAATGTAGATGGTCAGATTACATCTGTATCCAAACAAGAAGCTGACTTTGCTGCAAATGATTTCGGTATCATAAAAGAAAGAGAGAAAAAATTTTCCCTTTCAGAACCATTCAAATATTCTTTTGACAGTATGATCGTCCGGCAAAAAGACGATTCAGGTATCCATTCGCTAGAAGATCTAAAAGATAAAAAGGCAGCAGGGGAACCAAATACGAGCTATATGCGCTTGGCAGAAAAATACGGCGCCAAACTCGTCACTTATGACAATGCGACCAACGACCAGTACTTGACAGATGTCGCGAACGGACGGACAGATGTCATTTTGAATGATTATTATCTACAAAAAATGTCGGTTGCGGCGTTACCTAATATTCCTGTAAAGATCCTGGAAAACGTCTACTTCAATGAAAATCATAGCGGGTTTTTATTCAAAAAAGGGCATGATGAACTAAAAAACAAAGTAGACCAGATCTTAAAGGAAATGAAGGAAGACGGAACGATGAAAAAAATCTCAGAAACTTACTTCCAGACGGATGTTTCTGTGAAGCCAAAAGAAAAAATCATTGAAACGGTGGAAGAATAATGTATCTGCCAGTAATTGATTTCTCATTGATGTGGTCGTCCTTGCCATTTGTTCTGCAAGGATTAGCTTACACTCTGGGAATCGGTATTTCATCATTCATATTAGGCAATCTGCTAGGCATCGTATTGACTGTTTTAGGGTTGGTCAAGTGGTTGCCCTTGAATCTGCTAGTCCGGCTGTACTTGTCGTTTTTTCGCGGCGTCCCTGCACTTGTGTTATTATTTCTTTTATATTTCGGGTTACCTTACCAATTAAGTGCACTTACAGCGGCGATCATCTGTTTTACGATCAGTAGCAGTGCATTTATCGGAGAAATCTATCGCGGCTCATTAGCGGGGGTTTCTCAAGGGCAGTGGGAAGCTGGATTAGCTTCAGGTTTTTCTTTTCTAGGTGTTTTGAGACATATTGTTTTACCTCAGGCTTTTCGTATTTCTATCCCAGCACTCAGCAATGTAGCGATGGATCTTATCAAAGGCACTTCATTGGCTGCAACTATCACTGTCCCAGAAATCTTCCAAAAGGCAAAGATCGTTGGCGGACGGACTTTCGATTATTTTTCATTGTATATTTTGGTCGCATTGATCTATTGGGGGATATGTATCGGTATCGAAAAACTGCAGAAATACCTAGAAAAGCGTTCAGCTCATCAAGCTATCTGACTACTGTCAGTCCATTCAAGCAAAAAAGAAGCGTTTCGGCGTTTCTTTTTTTGCTTTTTTCTTATTTATTCATATAATTTCATAAAATAACATCAGAAATTCCTTTTTTGCTCTATTGTTCAAATTTTGATTGTGATAAACTCAACATAAAAGATAAAAAGGAGCCCAGCGTGAAAAAGAAAAAATGGTGGCTGATCCCACTGATCGGCGTACTCATACTTTTAGGGATAGGAGGAAAACTAGTGATAGACAAGCAAAACAAAGCAGAAAAGCTACATGAAGAAATGGTCAAAGTCGTAAAAAGTGAGGAGGCAAAACAGGAATTCCAAGAGGTATGTAAAAATTTAGATTCAAGAGCATTTATGTCTGGCGGATTAATCCAAACTTATAAAATTGATTATACTACTGTGAGACATAATCCAATGGGCGGAATTAACGTAGTGCTAATAATTAATAATAATGGAGAATTAACCATAGAATATACTCTTAATAAAAACAATGGAAAACTGGAAGCTGGCGGAATTAGTTATTCTGGAAAATTAGCTGAGCTATTGGTGGTAAATCATAATGAATGATAAACAAAAAGTAGAGTTAGCTAATAAAGAGTACGATAATTTAAAAATAAAAAATAAAATAGATATAGACAAGGGAACCTTATCAATCGGCTACGTCTCCCAAGTCATCAACAAGCCCTCCGGCGAACAATCTTTTGTCATCACCCACACGGACCACTTCGTTTCTCCAGTTGCGCCCCTGCCGGAAAGACGAGCGAGATAAATCAAACTAAAAAGGAGTCCAGCGTGAAAAAGAAAAAATGGTGGCTGATCCCATTGATCGGCGTACTCATACTTTTAGGGATAGGAGGAAAACTAATGATAGACAAGCAAAACAAAGCAGAAAAGCTACAAGAAGAAATGATCAAAGTCGTAAAAAGTGAGGAGGCAAAACAGGTCTTTGAAGAAGGTTTGAAGAACTTGGACTCCAAAGCACTGACCCCAGAAGGAGTGATACGAACTTATGAAATCGATTACGACAGTATAGAAAATAATCCGATGGGTGGGATAAATGGGAAATTTATTGTAAATAAGGATAAAGACTTAATCGTCCTTTTCCGTTTAGATAAAGACAATAATGGTAAATTTTCTAGTAAATATGTAATCTCAGGTAATTCTGGAGAATTAGGTAAAATGCTACGGGAGGAGAATAATAGGTGAGTCTACGTTATTATAGTGATAAAGAACATGTAGAGATTGCGGCGAAAGAGTATGAAGATTGGAAATTAGGATACGGAGTATATCTTGAAGATGGTAAATTTTTAGGGATTATCTCCCAAGTCATCAACAAGCCCTCCGGCGAACAGTCTTTTGTCATCACCCACACGGACCGTTTCGTTTCTCAGGTTGCGCCTTTGCCGGAAAGACTGGCAGTCAAAGAAGTAACGGTGCTTTACCGCGGTTCGACAGGTGTAGATAACATCAAGGGACAAAGTGGCGATGTGTGGCAAGACTGGGTCGTCAACAATGTGGACATTGCCCG